>MGMS01000013.1 GCA_001796515.1 Chloroflexi bacterium RBG_13_51_36 | reverse complement strand
TTCAGGGCAGCTCCTTTTTGCCAGTAATTAAGGGAGAAAAAGATACTCATCAAGAATTTGTAGTGTCCACAATGCCGTTACAGAATCCGGGGGCGCTTACCCGAGCGGTAGATGACTCTTTACGCATGGTGAAGAATTTCTTACCTGCTACTATTGTCACTGACCGATGGACTCTTCTCTATGCGCGAGAAAATGCGCCAATAGAGCTTTATGACATAAAATCTGATCCTTTCCAGGCGAAAAATATTGCCAGTGACAATAATGCAGTCGTGAAAGATTTGCATAAACGCTACTATGAGTTTCTGAAAAAGACTGGGACAAAGGAGAGTTTATTAAAACCCAGGGCTTCTCTATGAATTTTCCCCATGAAATCGCGCTAGCTTTGAGCGCCTGGAGAAACGCGTAACAACTCGTGGCTGAGTGTGAAAACGTTGCTGAGCTTGAACTGCATACTACCATAGACGGGGGTGGCTAATATCAATCATACCCATCTATGATCCACCCTTCACTACAGACAATGACCCATCCGGTTCAACAATTTTGTCACGTCGCTTCCATACTAGGCAACACCTCCTTTCTGCGATCCGGAGACAGAGGCTCACGATAGCTGGTGCCCTCGATGATGATCGGGCAGCTGACATTGACCAGTCGGTTCAGGGCGCTATTGTCGGGGATATGGTCATCAAAGAGTCCCTGCCATTCATCTCGCGCATAGTCATGGGTCATAACGAAGCTCGACTACCGGTGTCTGGCACGATATGTATGAGGTAATGGACTTCAATATCCGTGCTTTTGGAGGACCGCGAAGCGAAAGGGTATGTGGTATCAACAAAGGTTGAGCAAGACAGGGTATATATGGAACACGACGGAACGGACTGGTAGGATACCCCTTTTGGTGAAGGTGGAGATGCGTTAGCCTCCCATAATCAAGTGAAGCACAAGTAGAATGCATCGGACTTGGCGTTTCCAACCATCACGAGATTTCGCAGTACCGCCTCTTTGTGAGAGGGGAACGGGGCTCCTCTTTATGGGTGAGCAACGCCACCCGGAAACTATAGACTCGAATGCGCTACAGACAGGGTTGCTCCATGACTCAATCCTACAAAAACATATTCAATCAGTTTGTGCGTTTCGTACAGATTCGTCAATTCCTTGTTTCCATTTCTAATTACCCAGGTTTTCGTTACCTAATACTATTCAATCTGGGCTATTACTCTGCATGGAGCGCCATCAATCCTGTCATACTTTATTGGAAATACATATATCTTACATATTCTTACTGGGATATTGCCCAGCTCAACGAGGTTCTCCAAGATTAGAATCTCGTGTCTAAAGAATAGTTTATGGATATCACAAGGTGGTTCATCCAGCGTAAATGAATCGATCCCAACGATGTTTACCCTCCTTTCGACAAGTTCTTCTGCGAGTTTCCTGCTTATAACGGGAGTCTTCTCAAAGAAACCCGATGTATAAGCTTTTTTCGTATGGTCAGTTCTAAAGATTACAATGTCGTTTTCCTTAACATCTTTCAATTCTATATCAATTTCTCTTTGTCCTCTCACGTCAAATAGTATAGCTTGACCAATAAATCTCTCTATACTGAAATCTGTCAACCTTTTTCCATCTCCCAACATATGCCATGGAGAATCTATGTGCGTTCCAAAATGTGTGTTTGTGCATATTCTGTGCGCGTTGTAACCATCCTTGTCAACATAAGCAACTCTCTTGAAGCTCGGTTTAGGGTTCCCAGGGAATACCGGTGTCCTCTTATTCAATGGCATTGTCAAATCAACTAGCTTCACAGTACACTTCTCCTTTCTTCATTTCGCCGCCGCTTTGACCGGAATTTCCCATATCAACTCTGGTTGAGATGACTTTAGTCTTGACACTAATGATATACCCATCGCAATCACTTTTCAAACCCGTTTTGGCCGCCGGGACAACCCATAACAAGCCGGGATATGATCCTCGGAACTCCAAAACACTGTTTTACGACCCAGCATGGGGTAGGATGGATTTAGTGGACACCAAGGTCAGATAGAATAGAAAACCGGAGGTGTCAGATTGAAGGCTATACCACAAGGAAGGCACACCCGGGAATTCCGCCATGAGACGGTGAGGCTGGTCACTAAGGAAAAGCCATCGTTACCTGAGGCAGCTCGCCGTCTGTCCCTGCCTTTCTCAACACTCGCTTACTGGGTCAAAGCCTATAAGGCAGGCAAACTGGGAGAAATCGGTAATACACGCAAGCCCTTAACTGAAGTCGAGATGGAGCTAGCTCGGACGAAGAAAAAGCTAGTAGAAGTGAAGATGGAGCGGGACATATTAAAGAAAGCAGCCGCCCACTTTGCGAGGGAGTCGCTACACGGTACGCGGCGATCAGATGCGGCTCCACTACCCCATACCGCTCCTGAGCCAAATTCCGGGGGTCTCAGCCAGCGGTTTCTACGCCTGGACTCAGCGGTCGCTCCGCCTGTGGGCAAAGGAAGCAACGCGACCGGAGGCAATCAAGGCAACGCACAGGCAGATTCGGGAGACCTATGGGGCAGAGAGACCACAGCGTGAATTGGCGGAGAATGGAATAAGGGCAGGCATCTGCCGTATCGAGCATATCAGAGGAAGCTGGGTTTACGCTGCAAGCAGAAGCGAAAATTCAAGGTTACCACTGACTCCAAGCACAGACTGCCGGCGGCTGAGAACTTACTTAAGCAGCTTTTTTACGGTATGTGAACCGAATTCCGTGTGCGTCATGATATGACCTATGTACCAACTGATGAAGGCTGGCTGTACTTGGCTGGGCACAAGGATCTCTTTGCCGGTGAGATTGTGGGTTACGCCATGGAAGAGAGACTGACTCGAAACATGATCAATCAGTGTTTGCTGCAAGCGGTAAGCACCAGGAGGTCGGAGAAAGGTCTACTGCACCACTCCGATCGCGGCAGTCAATACTGCAGTCGTCGGTATCAGGACCTGTTAAGGCAATACGGAAATGTCATGACGGGCTGGTGGCAGCATGAGACTTTGCTTGTCTACTATTGACATCAGACCCCATGCCCCCCAAAGCCAACCGTGCATTATTCGAAGACCGCTTTGAAGAAGCCTGCCGTGAGTTAGACGCCACAGTGAAAGTCTTAGGGCCGCTCATAAAGAAACTATAAGGCTTAGCACTATCAAAACCATGCATGTGACCCACCTTTATCCGCAATCAGGCTACTCCAAGAGTCTTAAGATTCTTGTCCACAAAAAAGGACGCCTTAGAACCTTCCAGTATTAACTTATCGAGGTTAGCGCCGAATATACCATCGTAACGCTCGATGTAATAGGGAAGGAAGTTCGGCAATGCCCCCAGGCTTTTAGCTGGCCTGCGGTGTATTTCTCCCTGACTCATGCTGAGTCTGATCACACGACACGGCTGTAATTCAAACCATGGGTCAGGGCGTCCGATAAATCCGGGCGACTGGGAATCCGGAAAGTCTATCTTGACATCCCCGGCAACAGCCTCACGCAAGTTTCCACAATGCACTTCCCACGGTTGGAGCATCAGCTCAGCATACGGTGCTTGCTCTGTCTTGAAGGGTTGCATCTGTATACCAAGCACCGCCAATTCATCTTTCCTAGATGGCTTTGCTTTTGGCGATATTGTTGCAGCACAGTGAAAGAAATCACGGTCGAGGCGTCTTCCATAAACAGCAATATTGTTATTCTCCAGCTTCAACTCAATCGTGCCCATCTTTGAAGGATAACCCAGAGTCTCGCGCCCATAAATTACATCACCCCCGCCATCAACGATGTGAGATAATGCGTAGTAAGCTGGTTTACCATCTGCTTCACAGCGACTGAATAGCCACAACTCATTAAACGGCAAACTTGAGATATCACTGGCACCAACCTGAACTGCCAATATACGCACCACCGGCCTGTCCCCCCGCTTGCATTGCGGCGGAAGCGTTCTGGCATGGTTCTCCGGGGTGACCTCCATCTCAATATCAATCAGATTGACTGGAGCAAGACTAATACATTGCCGGGAACGATAATCTTGCACTTCTTGGGCTGTAAGTCTCATGGCGGTGGTCGAATCCGGCCACCCCGCCGGACACCAAGACCTTCCTTTAGTAATAGGCCGGTCATGTCCGATGAATGTCCATGGCTCAAAGGCAGTCTTATCAACCGCTTCCAAAAAAACCGAGCCTGGCCCGAACATCCCCTCCTCAGCACTACCCGGGCGTGCTGCTATCCTTGGTGGTAGCAACTGCTTCTCCCAAAATACACCGTGATAGGTTACCGCCAGCAACTCCAGCGGTGGAAATTCACAGCACGGGTCAAGCGGTGAAGGATCGACAAATTCGAACTTGGTGAGTTTGAGGTCACAGGCAGACGGCAAGCTATCACCAATTATCATTTCAGTCGGATATTCATGGTCATTCCCGCCCAGCCGCCATAGCTCAACCGGACCATTACTGAGTGGCCCCTGCCGCCAGTCAGAATTGAGTCGGAAACGGTATAAGAAAGCGCCATAGCCGAATTCGCGGAACCAGTTCAGCGGGTGAGCTGGCTTATTAGTAGTTACACTCTCAATACGATGAATTAGAGCGCCACGACGCCACAAGCAAGCCCGCACTGTATCGCCTTCAACCTCTATTTCTACTTTCCCATCTTTCTTGTGATAACCAACATACTCACGACCCATCGTCCTGCCCCAGTCATGGTTAAGAGGCATCCCAATCTGAAACACACCCCGCTTACCCCGGTACTTTGCCGAAACATGAAAACCGGATTCGTAATACGGTCCGGGCACGAAGATATTACGAAAAGCCTCCTCTAAATCAATCAGAGCATAATCAACCAAAACCACAGCCTCATCATCTGGCTCAAGTAGGGGTGGAAGTACCCTCCGGATGCGCTCCGGGTCTGTCCGATAGCGCAGATTTAAGCGAATAGCCTTATTCATAGCTTACCTCCGTGAAGTGACTTGAATTTCTATTTATAAACTTCGCTCCAATTTGCGCTGCAAAACTTAATCAAACGTGCTTATGCCAAAAGTCCTCCGTCTACTGGAATAACCTGTCCAGTTATATAGCTGGAAGCCTCGGAGGCCAAAAACAGAGCCACATTGGCAATTTCTACGGGTTCAGCTATCCGTTTCATCGGAATGCTGGCTTCCACACGTTTCAGGTATTCTGGGTTAGTCCAGACTGGTTTCGACAAATCGGTTCTAACCCCACCAGGAGCGATGGCATTAGCCCGAATGTTATACCCGGCTAACTCCTTAGCCAGCGTTCTGGTAAGCATAATTACGCCCGCCTTAGTAATGTTATAAACAACGTTCAAAGTATTGGCTACGGCGAGCCCGGACACTGACGCTATATTGACAATATTACCCTGCTTCTGTTTCACCATTATCTTTCCTATAGCCTGAGAACACAGATAGCACCCCTTGAGATTAACTTCAATCATTCTATTCCAGTTGTCGTCCGGAACTTCCAGCACCTCTGTAACCTCAAGCACAGGGACAGGAAGAACAATGCCAGCGTTATTTACCAGAATATCAATCACACCGAACTTATCCATCACCGACCTGACCATATCCTCAACATCTTTTTTCTGTGATACGTCTGCTTTGATAACCAAGGCACGTTGACCCAGCTTTGTGATTTGCTCCGCCACAGCCTTAAGCTCACCGTCGTCAATCACACAATCGCTGACAGCCACATCAGCCCCGGCTGCGGCAAACGTCAGGGCGATTGCCTTACCTATGCCCCGCCGGCTCCCCGTAACCAGTGCGACTTTGTCTTCCAGCGATAAACTTAATGCGCCCATTAATGCACCTCCGCTGGAATCTTTGTATCAATGGCCAAAGACATAATCTCTGATGAAAACTGACAAGGAATGTTTTCAACATACGGTTCAAGGAACTGGCCTGTCAATAGTTTATCCATTTTTGACCTCCAATTTTAAATAGTTGGTTAAGTCAATTCTGCTTTCACATTTATACCAGGATTTCCTATATCAACTCTAATTGAAGTGACTTTAGCCTTCTTTAGTCCTGACACTAATGATATACCCGTCGCATCCACTTTTCAAACCCGTTTTGGCACCCTAGACAACCTATAATAAGCAGGGATATAATCTTCGGAACTCCAAAACACTGTTTTACGACCCAAACGATTGACAAAAACAAAACGCTAATCTAAGCTTTCGGTGCAGTGAAATGCACACATAAAGTCGGGAAAGGAGAGAGTTGAGATGGGTGACGGCCGCCAAATCATAAATGAGACGTATAAGATTATCAAAGAAGTAAGTGAAGAATTGGAACGGCAGAAAGATAATCGTTTTGAAGATTTGAAGAAGGATGTTGGAGTTTGTTTGAAGTGGGTCCAGAAATGCCAGAACAAAGTTTGGCTGCGCTCCAAGGAGGGGACAGATCTGGCCCAAGGCTGCAAGGACGAGGCAGAAGAACTCAGGAAACACTTAACTGATGCCTCTGTGGCCTGCGAAGCGGCACTAAATTTGTCAATGCAGTTGGAATCCCTGGCTAAGATAATTGCCAGCAAGGCAACTGTGCTGACGTAGAACCAGACGAGGCGTGTTTAGTGGTATGGTTGTTTGTTGGGGATGGATTATGAAAGTGATTATTATGAAGGCGAATAATCTTTAAAGGAGGGACAATAATGGCATCAAATGTATTTTTCATGAACGACCGTGCCAGCGGTTTAGCCGAGGGTATCCAGTACAAGGCGGTAAAGCTATTGCGGGATGCTGGCTTGGCTAATCTCTTCAAACCGGGTGATGTCGTTGGTATAAAGGTGCATATGGGCGAACATGGTAACGTCTTTAACACTCGTCCACAGTGGGTTCGGTCGGTTGCTGACGAAATAAAGAGGTTGGGAGGCAAGCCTGTGGTTGTTGAGTGCACTACGATGCCTTTCGGCCCGTTTACCTCCCGAGCAACCAGAAAAGATCACCTTCGTTGTGTAGCGCGGCATGGATTTACTGAAGAGGTACTGGGCTGTCCAATTTGGATTTGTGATGGAGAATACGGCTTTGATGATGTGAAAGTGGATATTCCTAACGGCGTGGCTTTGAAATTCTCCTATATGGGCAAGAAGCTGCTGGAGCTAGATGCCTGCGTGGTAGTTACTCACTTCAAGGGACATCCAATGGGCGTATTTGGCGGAGCTATCAAGAATGTCGGTATCGGTATGGGCTCCAAGCGAGGAAAGATACTAACCCATTACATTAATCATCCTGTATACGGGCGCAAAGTATTTGCTATCAATCAGGCAGCCTTCGCAGCTTGGGCGGAACAGCCAAGCCCCAATGCTGCTGAATATCTGGTGAAGGGCTGTCCCTTTGGGGCCATGGAAAAGCAGGGTAAAGTATTGAAGTATTATGAAGATAAATGTCGCCAGTGTGCCACATGTGCGGCCCTGGGCGCTTTTGGCGGAATCTGGCAGTTTCCACCAGAGATCACATTCTTTTGGCCCCCGACTATCGCTGATGCCTGTGCTGGCTATGTGAATGCTATCGGATCCGATAGATTCATTTACCTAAATTACGCCATGGATATAACTCCCTGGTGCGACTGTGGTAATTTCCACGATAGGGCTTTGGTACCCAATATCGGAGTTTTTGCGTCCAAGGACCCTGTAGCTATCGATATGGCTTGTATGGAGGCAGTTGAGGCTTCAGCGGGGATGCCGGAGTCGAAGGCCGAAGAGTTCGGTTTTCTGGAACCGGAAACGGAGCGGTTTACCAACTTGTCTGCGCTAGCAAAAGTCAGCCAGTGGGCACAAATCAACGCCGCTGTTTACAACAGATTAGGAACGAGTGAGTATAACCTGATTGTATCTGAACCTGCTTCTGAATACGAGTTCTGGTTTGAGCCTTATACTCCGGATAATCCATGGGGCTATGTCAACCGTGAATGGGTAGCTAAACAAAACTGGAAGCCGGAGTACCCTTACTGTTACGATGGACTTCGGCTGTCGATGACGGAACTGTCCACAAAACCGAAAGGTAAGGTTAAGGATTTGTCTATTCAGGAATTGGGTGAAGAGGAATAGGGATATTTAGACGGGAGTTAATCACCACGGAAACCGGCTCGCGTATTAATCAAAGTAAAGGAGGGAAGATAGCGATGACAGGTGGATATATGGGGAAAATGCTGTTTGTGAATCTCAGCAACGGCAAGATAGAGGAAAAAGAACTCACGGAGGAAATGGCGCGAACCTTTATTGGAGGATACGGAATAGGTGCAAAGGTGCTTTATGATATGATGGATCCTGGGGTTGACCCGTTGGGGCCCGATAACATTCTTGGCTTTATTACCGGTCCTGCAACCGGAACAAGCGCCTTTGGTGGGTCCCGCTACACTCTGGTGCATAAATCTCCGGTTGGCGGGACATGGAATGATGCCAATTCCGGAGGTTTTTTCGGGCCGGAGCTAAAGAAGGCTGGTTATGATGCTGTATTTGTAACCGGGGCGTCGAGCAAGCCAGTTTATCTTTGGATCAATGACGGCAAAGCCGAGATCAGAGATGCAAGCCATCTGTGGGGTAAAGACACCAAGGATACGTGGTCGGCACTCATGAGTGAACTCAATGACAAAAAGGTGAGAGTTGTGGCAATCGGGCCGGCAGGCGAAAAAATGGCCCTCATGTCCTGTCCGATCAATGATGGCCACCGAGCGCCGGGACGCGGTGGTGGTGGGGCCGTAATGGGTTCCAAAAAGCTGAAAGCGATCGCTGTTCGCGGTAGCAGAGAGATACCTGTTGCTGATCCGGAGCGCATCAAAGACCTTAATCGTAAGTTGAGAATTAGTATGAAGAGCGGCCCCCTAAGTGCACTGGTTACTGCCGTCTCAGAGATGGGAACAGGTGCTGGTACCGGCGACTCAGCGCTCAGCGGTGATTCGCCGGTAAAGAACTGGGGCGGTGTTGGACTTCTGGACTTTGGCGAAGAAGCAGCGAAGAAAATCGCTTCAGCAGAGGGTGACAAATACAAATCTAAGAAGTATGCTTGCTTCGGCTGCCCAGTAGGTTGCGGTGCCCATTACGAGGTAAAATCGGGGCGATGGCCTGTAGGGGAGACTGATCGCCCCGAGTACGAAACCGCTGCTGCTTTTGGCACCATGACGCTGACTAGTGATATCGATGCCATTATTAAGGCAAACGATATCTGTAATCGCTACGGGCTGGACACTATTTCGACCGGCTGTACGGTGGCCTGGGCCATGGAGTGTTATGAGGAAGGCGTTCTTTCCAAGAAAGACCTGGATGGCGTTGAGCTTAAATGGGGTAATGGCGAGGCAGTCGTAGCTATTACGGAGAAGATCGCCAAAATGGAAGGGTGCGGAGCAGTCTTGGCCCACGGCTCTGAGGCAGCAGCGAGAAAATGGGGTAAAGGTGCTGAGTTTCTGCAAACCGTACGTGGCATTGAGTTGCCGATGCATGACCCAAGGCATGCTCCTGGTTATGCTCGAACATATCAGTTTGATCCCACTCCAGCTCGACATGTAAAAGGTGGACTAGGGATGGCGCATGCAGCGGGCGCTCCTATCGGGGATAAACACGACTACAAGACTACCGGTTTCCTGGATGTTTTGCTTACCACCATTCAGGAAGTCCAGAACTGCGCCGGTTTCTGCTTATTTGTGGGTGTTGCTTTTCCAGATGGAGCACAGAACGACTATATTGAAGCGATAACCGGATGGACATTTAAGTCGCAGCATAGCTTGATTACCGGGTTGCGTATTTTGAATATGCGGCATGCTTTTAACATTCGTGAAGGATTGAAGCCTGCAGACTTTGTCCTTCCCAAACGAGCTGTGGGTCATCCTCCACTGTCCAAGGGGCCTCTGGCCAATGTCAAGCTAGATAGTGATCGACTTGCGCGCAACTTCTTTAACTTTCTTGGCTGGGACATGAGCACCGGTAAGCCAACACTAGGATCTTTGCGCAAACTTGGTCTTGAAGAGGTAGCCAAAGACATGTACGGCGATGTAGTGTAGGTGCCAGGGCGGGAAATGAGCAATAGCCTACATCGTTGCTACAGATAACGGAGAGAATAAGAGTTAGCGTTCGGAGAATAACCCAATCGGCAGTCCTTAACTGCATTATGGGTTAGAAGCAGGTTTCTTGCAGGGCAGTAAACTTCTCATTACCGGTGGCGCCGGAAGCATAGGTAAGGAGCTAGTCACATCACTTGCCCGAAAAGGGTATCAAGTAAGAGCTTTTGATATTCCGCAGGCGGATTTTTCAGGGCTTGATAATCATGGTGTAGAAGTTATGAAAGGCGATATTACCGACCGGAGCTCTGTTAGGAAGGCGGTAAAGGGCTGCGATCTAGTACTGCATTTAGCGGCACTTTTGCCGCCGGTCAGTGAGATATCTAGGGAGAAGACTTTTGCAGTGAATGTTGACGGCACCTCACGCCTGGTGGATGCCATAGTGGACGATGGTGCTCGCGCGCGAATGATTCTTACTTCTACAGTAGCCACTTATGGCGATACGACTGCTGATGAACCGCCTATTCGGGTAAATCACCCGCAGCGGCCGAATACAGTTTACAGTGAAACGAAGGTTGAAGCGGAAAAGCAACTTATTAGCGCAAAGATTCCTCACACTATTCTTAGAGTGTCGGGAGTGGTGATGCCGGTATTAATGGATCCGCCGAAGTGGCCTTTTATGCCTGAGCAACGGGTAGAATTCATTAGCCGTGCCGATGTTGTTGCCGCCCTTTTGGCTTCTGTGGAAGAAGCGGCTGCAGGAAAGATCTTTCATATCGCCGGCGGCAGAAGTTGGCAAATGAGGGGTAAGGAGTTGGTTGCTGAGCTCTATTCTATCCTAGACATCCCAGCGAAAGATGCTGAATATCCCGAAAGACCAGTCTACTGCGATTGGTATGATACGGATGAATCTCAGGCAATTCTCAATTACCAGCGAACACCTTTCCCGCGCTTTCTAGAGCTGTTGAATCAAGCGGTTGAAGAAGCCTTGGTTTAGGACTATTCTACGATAAACCAGAAAAAGAGTGAGGCGATGTAGAGGTGAAGATAGAGGTGAAATATCTAGGTCTGGTATCTGCTATTCTTAAATCTGACAAAGAGACAGTGAACCTGCCTGCCGGTGCGACGCTTGGTCATCTTCTTGGCTATATACAACAAGAACATGGCCTTGGTGATGCCACTGCCGCCAATGTTTTTAAAGCAGGCACCTTCATGGTGAATAAGAAGAACGCGGATCGTGATACTTCTCTGGAGGACGGTGACGAGGTGCTTATCATGCGTATCCTGTGGGGCGGGTAAAAACTAACTAAGTACCAGCACCACCGAAGCTTTTTGTACATGGTATCGTTGGCACTTGAAGGGTTTATTATTCAAGTGATGCTGGGTCTAACCACGTTGTGACTCAGGATCGAATTATTCAAGCATTGAACCCAACAGCCGTTTGTTGCATCATATAAGACCTGACTATACGAGGTACTAACGTCTTGTGGGGGTCAATATGTTGGGTTCTTCCTTTTCCCTCATAAGCGCAGTATGGCTCGGCTAGTTTGGCATCTATATTCCCTTTTTACTCGGGGAGATTCCAGTAGAAGACAGAGGTGCCCACTTTTTGCCTAGTAGGCAACCTTGTCCAGCCCTTTCAGGCTAAGAATCTGCCTTGCCTCATCGGGGGTAGCTACATCAACGCTCAGCTCCCTGGCAATGCGAGCGATTTTCTCTACTTGGTCAGCACTGCTCTTGGCCATTATTCCTTTGCCAGCAAACAAACTATCTTCCATGCCAACCCTGACGTTGCTACCCATGGCTAGTGCAGTGGTGCACATAGGTAGTTGGTCTCGACCGGCAGCACATAATGACCAAATGAAGTCGTCACCAAAGCTTCTCCTGGCTGTCTCATATAAGAAAACCACGTTTTGAACGTTGGCTGGCATAGCGCCCATTATGCCTAGCACAAACTGGAGATAAACTGGTTTCTTGAGATATCCTTTCGCGACCAAATAGGCTACGTTGTTAATCATGGCAGTATCGTAAATCTCTGCCTCTGCTTTGGTGCCATTCTGGGCAAATGTCCGGGCAAAATACTCCAGTGATTTGAACGTGTTGGGGAATATATAGTCCTTAGTCATTTCAAGCATTGCCTTTTCCCAGGGATACTTCCATTCCGGCATCTTCATTCGCTCCGGGATATCGAAAAGGCCAAAGTTTATCGAGCCAGCATTAAAGGAGGCTATTTCGGGTTTAAATGTGGGAACTACTTTTAGCCTTTCTTCGGGAGTCATTCCCAAACCGCCACCAGTAGTTGTGTTTATGATTACATTGCATCTGCTTTTTATCAGGGTTAGCACTTCACGAAAGAGATCCATGTCTGAAACCGGCGTACCTGTTTCTGGATTGCGTACATGAATATGAACCATCGCAGCTCCAGCTTCATATGCTCTGATTGCATCCTCTGCAATCTGCTTTGGTGTAATAGGCAAATAAGGGCTCATAGTTGGCGTGTGGATAGAACCTGTGATCGCTGCCGTGATAATCATCTTACTTATATTCTAGCTCCTTGTTTTCTTTATATTCTACCCTATTCCATAGCGTTTGGCATTCTGGCGCATCTCCTGGATGAAATCCTTTACCACCTCTTCCAAATTGGGGTAGAGAGGCTCCCAGCCCCATTCTTCTCTGGCCTTGCTATCGTCGAATACATCTACGGCTAGATTTCGGAAAAAGGACATAGTATTGGGGTCTGGCTTGTAACTGATCTTTGCTTTGGGGATGAATCTCTTTACAACTTGCTCCAGCTCTTTGGCTGTTCGGGCCGGCGTTACGCCGGAAACATTGTAATTCACTGTCTTAATCCGCTCCTTAGGCGCCTTATAACACTTATAGGCACAATGGGCGGCATCCTTAAAATATATCACCGGGGCCTTGGTGTCTTCGGTAACGTAACATTCATAAGGTTTACCCAAGGCTGTTTCCTCAATCATCCAGGCATTATACTGTGCTACACCTGGAGTTCTAACACCTGGCCCGATAACCGAAGGATAACGGACGGAGCGGAAATCCAGGTCGAAGTTTCTCCGATAGAATTGGCCTAGAAGCTCACAGTATACCTTACCACATCCATACATGGAAGTAGGTCGCTGCAGTGTGTCATCGGTAATTACCCCTGTAGTTCCTAACCCATAAGTGGCGGCACTGCTAGCAAACACTAACTCTTTCACCCCAAAGAGTCGGGCAGCCTCCAGCACATGCATGGTCCCCAGCACATTTACCTGGAAAGAGGCCCAGGGGTTAATTTCCGAGGCGACACTCAGCATCGAGCCCAAATGGTAAATACCCTCAATATTGTTTTGCTTAATAACATTGAACACTTCAGGCCAAACCCTTAAATCTCCCTGTATCACCTTTGCTTTATTTTCAGTTCCTTCGATACGGTTATAATTTGGAGCGCTATCAAACAAGACTACACTTTCACCTCGTTCAACAAGCAATCGCGCTAGTTCAGCTCCAACGAAACCTGTGCCTCCTGTGATAAGCTGAGCCATAGTTCTACCTCCTAGAGAAATTTTTGGTCTGGACTGCACCCCTATGATTGGCCGGGTAGAGTCGGGAGAATCTGGCGGGGGGTCTCATTAGTTTTCGACTCAACAATACCTCCTAGAATTCGTTGGGTGCATGGTAACCAAGTACTGAATGAAGTCTCTACCTATGATAAACTTCTTCAAGGGAATCGTCAAGGCCATGTGGAGGCTGACTTTGGTACATTTTTCTCCAAAAGGAAGAATTGAATGGACCAAGTTCACAAACGGTTGACTACTTAGCAGGTGAAGGCGGTGTTCAAAGAGTACTGCCAGGGGTTGTTAGATAGGCCATCAATTGAGTAGATTTTGGACATTGACAGAGGCCGGTTCTTTGCACTTTTGAACAAGTATCTCCATGAGCCGAACGGGTTTTGCATTACCTATGAAAGGGCGAGCCGGCCTGGACTCCCAGCTTGCGTTGATACTGAGATTGGGAAAGAACTAATGCTGGAGAAAAACTTGATCGATGACTGCACCCTGCCCATTGCTAATTATAACTACGCTGCTATCAGGGGTCGCTTGATTAAGCGCGACATAAGGGTATCCTCGCCTACTATCGTCGCCCGGGCAAAAAGCCTGGGTTGTTATCAGCCTTATCCAAAAAGGAGGTGTTCTACTTACGAGAAAAACCAACGGTGAATCGCTATCGGAAGATATCTGTATTCAATCATGACATACCGATCCCATACTTGCCACTACGAGGGGAGGTTGAAGTTCGTCTAGTCCGTGACGTAGAAAGGGATGCATCAAAGGTACGAATATGGTGGGATAGCCGAATGGTGCAGTCTGTTACCGACCCCCGTCAAAAGAATTCCCAAGAGTCAAATAATGTCGAATGCCTCCCGAGCTGCTTCATACAACGGATTTCTCCCTTCTAAGATTTAGAGACCAGCGATTAGTTTGCCACAACTCATCGTTGGCGCTCTTCAGCGTGAGTCCCAACCAAAATCAACACAGAAAAGTGAGCTGCTTTAGAGCAGACTCTGAACACGAGACAGTCGATACTGTGCGTTCACGAGTTCTAATTATGGGAACGCAGTGCACTGGCTCCCAGATCAAGAGCCTTTATATTCAACTCTATTCTCTGGGGGGGGAACGTATCCCGCATTTCGTCCTCAATATCTTTCTTTGTCAGGGGAAGCTCACCTGAACTGATTAAGGCACCCAGCATTACGATATTTGCCGCTATCCTAACACCCAGTTCCAAAGCTATGCTAGTCGCATCTATGAACCAGGCTGCTTTAGAAAGGGCCTTGATTGTTTTTTTAAGTTCGTCACGGTCGGGATACTCTTCTTTTCCTGCAAGTACTCCGATTGGGAGAAGGGGATAAGTATTGGTTACGCATACTGTTTCCGGGTTGCCGTATTTTTGCAGCGTCCTCAAGGTTTCCAGAGGCTCAAGGCCAAGGACAAGATGAGCCTTGCCCTCTGGAATTAACGGTCCGCAAGCCCTGTTTTGGGATATTCTGACGCTGCTGAAAACTGCCCCACCTCTTTGAGCCACCCCGAAGGTTTCCGCTACGGTGACATGGTAACCCTTCTTAGCCAACGTACTACCTATCAGGTCGGAAAGCAAAATATTTCCTTGGCCTCCCACTCCGCAAATAATCAGGTTTAACGCGTCTCTGGAAGTAGTCATCTATCCTATATCCTCCTTAATAATAGCTCTAGTCGGACATATGTCAGCGCAAACTCCACACCCAACGCAAACCGCTGCCTGTAGTTGAGCCTTGTCGCTCTCTTTATCCCACGATATACCAGGACACTGAAAGACCTTGTAACAATAGCCGCACTTGTCGCCTTTGCACTTCTCGTGGTCAACCCAAATCTTGTACGGGTACGTCTGCTCCTGCCTCATTCTGACTAATTCGCATTTTCTGCGTAGAATCAATACCTTAACTCCGTTCTCGTCCCGCATCAACTCACGGAGAGTGGCTGAAGTCTCCTTTATGTCGAATGGGTCTCTCACCTCCACCCTGCATCCCAGAGTACGACAGAGAGCTTCCGTATCTATTACTGTGGCCGCATCCCTGGTAGCGGTATGCTCTGTTCCAGGATGAGGCTGGAACCCGGTCATCGCTGTGGTCGAATTGTCCAGTATCAGCAGCGTCATGTTTGCTTTGTTGTGCACCGCATTCATTAGCGCTGGAACTGATGCATGGAAGAAAGTTGCATCGCCGCATATTCCTATGACAGGCTGCTCAAACCCAAATCGACCAAGTTCTCCAAAGCCGCAGGCTTGGCCTGCTCCCGAGCCCATACAATGCAACACATTGGTCCGATGCGTGCCATACGGAAACACATCCAGCACATAGCAGCCGATATCTCCAATAACCATGCCCTGCCTTCTATCTCGTTTTATTGCGTCACTCAGGGCGAAAAAGCTAGCCCGATGCGGGCATCCGGCACACCAGATAGCGCCTCGCCCAATGACTAAACCCTTGGCATCCTGTGCTTTCTGCTCGTAGTTGGAATCTCTTGCTTGATATTCCAACTTGAAAATTCTAGATAAAGCCTCGATCACTGCGTCCGGTGTAACTTCACCATAGCTATCCATGTGCCCGGAGCCTTTTCCGTATATCTCTGGTGGTTTCCCCACCGCTGAGAGATCAGCTGCCGCTTCTTTTACATGTATTTCAACGAAAGGATCTACCTCCTCCACCACGAGGATTTTGCCTGCCCTTGTCAGGTGTTTCTTGACTAGCTCTTTGGGAAATGGCCAGAGCGTTCCCAGCTTCAAAACACCTACCAGCTCCGTCAGGTTCAATATGTCTATGGCATCCACAGAACATGATTCGCCGTTGCCACTGCAGATTATCAGCAATTCCGGTTGCTCTGGTCCGGTGTATGAGTTGAAGGGAGAAGACTCGAAGATCTCCTGGACCTTGGTTAGCTGCTCATGTAAAGCTGCATGCTTTGGAGTGGCTATATAAGGGGAATAACATTTAGATGTGTCAAACATCGCCTTTCTTTTTCGCTTGGGGATATTCCCGAGGATGATGCTACTACGCGAATGGGACAGACGTGTATAGCTCCTGACAAAAGAATAGCAACCAAGCTTCTCAGATAGCTCAAATGCCCATATGACCATATCTTTGGCTTCTTGGATATTGCTTGGTTCCAGAAGTGGAACATCAGCCATTTTAGCTATCCAGCGGGTATCCGTTTCGTCGCCGCTTGAATGAGCTTGTGGATCATCACAAACTACTATCACAAGCCCTCCCCTTCTATCGCCAAGGGTCGACAAATTGAGATGTAGCAGGTAGTCTACGGCCACATACAGTCCGGCATTTTTCATAGCGGCCAGGCTTCTCAATCCAGCGAAGGCAGCCGCACCCGCTACCTCCGTAGCTACCTTCTCGTTGATAGACCATTCAACGTGGATGTCAGCATCTTTGGCAACCGCGGCCAGCGTGCCAATAATCTCTGTTGAAGGTGTTCCTGGATAACCCGCACAGAATTGTACACCTGCTTCTAGTGCTCCTCTGGCAATAGCCTCATTGCCCTGGAGAACTACGCGAGAGCCTTTTGGGTATGTCGCAATGTTCATCATTTTGCCTCCTATAAATCAATATACTCCAGTGACTTCGCACAAGAAAAAACTTCTACAAAAGTTGCTCTAAACAACAATCCCGGTTCTATGTCTAAAGCTCGAACAAAGCTACCGAGCATGATCATTTCACCTTTTCGCAAGGGAATGTCACATTCATACAATTTATTTGCCAGCCAGGCCACTACCTCGGCCGGATTGACCAGGACTGCTACTCCCGTAGCGGTCAAGATAAGTATACTATTTTTCTCCAGAATCGCTCAACCAAGCAAAGGTCACCGAAAATAGCGATTGAAGAAGTTATCTCCCAAAATCCTTAGTTTCTGCCTGGAATTTCCCTCTTCTGGGGCTTTGAGGCCGGGTCTGCAATGCCCGGGCTATATCCAGGATGGCTTACTGGCTTCCTTTACAGGCATCAGATAGGCTCAGTTTGTGTAATAGAACAAAAAACCTCCCTCCTGGAAATCCAGGTCCGAAGTAAAGCTTGCCTTAAGTGGCACCCAGGCTAACCAAAGGCTAATTCACAGCATCTCAAGCGAAATTTATGAAACAGGATTATCTTATTTAGAGGCGGAACTAACTTAAGCAGGAACTGGTGGGCATGCCTGACCACGGCCCCGGCGATTTGATAAAGCCGCCACCTCATGGTGGAAATAGTAAAAGTCCGATACCAGGGTGGTAAGGCTAAAAGTCTCATGGCCAGAAATAGGTTGTAGGCAATCACGCCTATCCTGAAGAAAACAGCATTGGCGTAGGTTTCACCGCACGGCATCCATTCCATACCAAAGCCACTCTTAAGCTCTTTAATGTAATTCTCTACTTGATCCCTCTGGTACTGTGAATCGTTTCACCAATTTCTCTATCTCCGTGATAGGGTCGCCATTCCCTTATCGTTTTTATATTCTCCTTCACTCCTCTGTCCTGGTCGGCGGTGATAGTGAACAGCTTATTACGTTCAAAACAGAGGTTTATTACCCCAGCCTGATAATAGGCACTATCACTTCGAAGAGAAAACCCATCTGGGGCTGGTAACCCTTTTCCCCTTTATAGGTAACTTTAGGTACTTCCTTTTTCGATGCTATTATCGAAGCATCGACATCAAGGGTGCAATCATTTCGCCTATCTCTCAGGATTGCTTCCCTCACGCCAGCTAAGAACATTCGTTTCACAATCCCATTGATCTCCTCCTGGCGGTGTTGATAACGTGGCAGTATGCTTGATTCATAATTTCCCCGAGCACAAGGCACTCTTAAGGACTTGATGACACCGTACATGGTATAGAGATTCCTCAGGTAGTGTCCGTTGCGATAATCTCTTTTGGAACTGCTCCTTTTGTATCTGCTAACCTGAAGCTCCTCCAAAAGCTCCGCCTCTAAACTGCCTTCAAGAGTGACCTTTACCATTCCTAACACCCGCTCATTGATATCTCCCCACCAGTCCTCTTCGTCCCTGACCTCCTTCCATGAATCATTTAATGTGAGCTGGGTCAGGTCTTTTACCATGACCGTGGGGCGTATTCCTCCTTTCATATTTTGTTGTTGTTTATGAAAGGATACGCCCTTTATCTTTAAAATTAGATTTACACAAAATATGATACGCTACCAACGAGTACAGAAAATTGACAATGCTGTGGGGGCATGCTACATTTCACAACCATACGATCTTGGGCAAGATAAGATTCTTATGATCGTTACGGACCGGCGGCTAGCAATAAGGAAAGCATCTAGCCCCATAGCATCAATGTATATGTAAGGACCTGTCAATATGTGGCGCTACATCTTAAAGCGTCTGCTGCAAGCAGTGATTTGCATTCTTGGCGTGAGCGTCATAGTCTTCGTGTTAGCTCGCCTCACTGGCGACCCAGCTCTCGTGATGCTCGGTCCTGGGGCAAGGTTGGAAGATATCCTGGCGCTGAGACAAAAGTGGGGTCTGGACCTGCCCATGATCGTTCAATACTGGCGTTTTATCTCCAATGCAGTACACGGTGACCTGGGTTTGTCTCTGAGATATCACGCGCCCGTCATGGCCCTTTGGCTGGGCAGACTCCCCAATACCTTGCTCCTTGCGGGGGTAAGCTTCGCCATTGCCACCGTCGCCGGTGTCGTCGGCGGCGTAATCGCGGCTGTCAAGCCGGGCAGCTGGTTTGATAGACTCGGCAAGACAGTGTCTTTCCTGGGAATATCCGTGCCTGTCTTCCTGACAGCGATAGTGCTTATCATAATCTTCGCCGTCAAGCTGCACTGGCTTCCTGTCTACGGTACGGGGACCTGGCGACATCTGATTATGCCGGCCTTTACACTGGCCTGGGCATCTTCTGCCGGGCAGCTCCGCTTAACCCGCTCAGCTATGCTCGACGTGCTGGATGCCGAATATATAAAGCTGGCCAGAGTAAAGGGGGTTCCTGAATATAAGGTTATTGCCAAACATGCCTTGAAGAATGCGTTGATACCCATCGTAACCATGGCAGCACTCCAGTTCATGGTGTTATTCAGCGGCACAGTGATAATCGAGTTTATCTTTGCCTGGCCGGGAATAGGCTGGCTGGCAGTGGAGGGCGCCCGGAACCGGGATTTTCCAGTGGTGCAGGCCTGTGCCCTGATGACCTCCGTCCTGTTCATCGCCATCAACCTCGCGGTCGATATGCTCTACGCTTACATAGACCCCCGGATAAGATACCAGTGACCTTCAGAAAAGACATATAGAAACTCTGGAAGGCAGACAGATGATAATAGGGAGTTTACGCAGGGTTACTAGATACGCCAGTTGGCCGAGGATAAGGAAATCGCTCAAGGGGGTGCCATGGTTTCCACTGGTGATTATGGTGCTTTTTGTTGTAGTCGGAGTATTCGGGAGGCAGCTGGCGCCTCACGACCCGCTGAAGATCGACATAGAAATACGTCTACTACCGCTCTTCTTTATGAAGGGCGGAAGTCTGCAATACCCTCTGGGCACAGACCACCTGGGGAGAGATGTGCTGAGCCGGCTGATTGTGGGCAGCGGTGTCTCGCTGCAGGTGAGCCTGGTTGTGATTGCCGTTGCCGCTTCTATAGGGGCTTTGGTTGCCGTTGTGGCAGGATATCTCGGTGGTTGGGTGGATACGATTCTAATGAGGTTGGTTGACATAATTATGTCCATGCCCTGGATAATAATTGCTCTTGTTTTCGCCTCCATCGTGGGAGCGGGTGTGCGCAATATTATCATCATTCTATCGATATTCGCCTGGCCGGGTTATGCCAGGGTGCTCCGCGGGGAAGTACTCCGCATAAAACAGGGCGATTTCGTGCGGCTGGCAGTAGTGGCCGGAGCCAGTAAGGCGCGAATTATGCTGCGGCACATCTTCCCCAACATAGTCAACACGTTGGTCGTCATCTCCACCCTGCAAGTAGGATCGATCATCCTTGCCGAAGCCGGGCTAAGCTTTATAGGGGTGGGGGTTCCGCCACCCCGGCCGGCCTGGGGCGCAATGGCTGCCGACGGAGTAGGGTACATATTCACCCAGTGGTGGCTCGCCGTCTTGCCCGGGGTGGCCATTGTCCTGGTGGTAATGAGCACTAACCTTCTGGGCGACTGGCTCAGGGTTCGCCTGGACCCCAAATTCAGGCAGCTATAAGTTACGATGAAATCTGTGGAGCAGAAGATTAGTTCGGGAAATGTCCTGGAAGTAAAAGACCTCAAGACATATTTTTTTACCGGCCGTGGGGTGGTGAAAGCTGTTGACGGGGTGAGCTTCGAGCTCAAGGAAGGGGAAACCCTGGGGCTGGTGGGTGAGTCGGGGTGCGGGAAGACCATCACCTGCCTTTCCATTTTGAGGCTGGTGCCCGGCCCGGCCGGGCGGATTGTCGGTGGAGAGGTTATCCTCGATGGTGATGACCTGTTGTCCAAGAGCGAAAAAGCCATGAGACGTATTCGGGGGAAGAAGGTATCTATGATTCTGCAGGACCCTATGGTCTCCCTGAACCCGGTTTTCACAATTGGCAACCAGATGGCCGAGCCGGTGCGAATTCATCAAAAGCTTAGCCGGCGACTGGTCTGGGAAAAGGTCAAGGAGATGCTGAGGCTGATGAGCATCCCATCTCCCGAGATAAGGATAAGGGAGTATCCTCACCAGATGAGTGGAGGGATGAGGCAAAGGGTGGTGGGGGGAATAGCGCTGTCCTGCCAGCCACGTCTCCTGATCGCCGACGAGCCCACTACGTCACTGGATGTCACCATCCAGGCCCAGTATCTCAGGCTGCTCAAAGAGGTGCAACAGAAAGAGAACCTGGCGATGATAATGGTTACTCACGACCTGGGCATTGTGGCCAAGGTATGCGACCGCGTGGCAGTAATGTATGCGGGAAAGATTGTCGAGTGTGGAGATGTGAGGGAAATCTTCTACCGTCCTGCCCATCCCTATACGAAAGCCCTGCTCGGCTCCCTGCCCAAGATGGAGGAAAGACAAGAAAAGCTCTACACCATCGAGGGTCAGCCGCCTGAACTCCACGCTCTGCCACCGGGATGCAGCTTTGCCCCGCGCTGCCCCGATGTCCAGGAGATCTGCAAGCAAGAATACCCGCCACAGTCGATAATCAAGGATGGTCACTGCACCAGTTGCTGGCTATTCGCTGCCAGAAAGGCATGATTAATGGGCGAAATCCTGGTAGAAGCAAGAGACGTCAAGAAATACTTCCCTGTTAACAGGGGAGTTATCGTTCTTAAGCACCTTGGGGATATAAAAGCTGTTGATGGCGTAAGCTTCACCATTGGCAAAGGGGAGACCTTCGGACTGGTTGGCGAGTCGGGTTGTGGCAAGACCACAACGGCCAGGCTCATATTGCTCTTGGAGACCTTAACCGGTGGCACCATCTTCTTTGATGGCAAGGACACCAGCGAATTATCCGGGCCGGAGCTTAGAAAATACCGTGCCTCGGTACAGGCCGTTTTTCAGGATCCCTATAGCTCCCTCAGCCCGAGAATGCGCGTCGGCACCATCATTGCTGAGCCCGTAGTAATCGGTGGCGCCATCTCCACAAACGGGATCAAGGACAGGATAGCCCAAGTGATTAAAATGGTCGGGCTGAGGCGTGATGCCATGGAACTGTATCCTCACGAATTCAGCGGCGGTCAACGGCAGAGAATAGCCATCGCCAGGGCGCTGGCTTCCAACCCCAAGCTCATCATACTCGATGAGCCGGTATCCGCCCTGGATGTTTCAATCCGGGCCCAGATAATGAACCTGCTCTACGATATTCAGCAGAAGCTCGGTGTCAGCTACCTGCTCATTGCCCACAACCTGGCAGTGGTTAAGCATATGAGCAAGGTGACCGGGGTCATGTATATGGGGAAGCTCGTGGAGGTTGTTGAGAGTCAAGAGCTCTACCTCCACCCCCTGCATCCCTATACGCAGGCACTCCTATCGGCGGCTCTGCCCTCACATCCCGACGAGCAGAGGGAGGAGATAGTTCTCCCCGGTGAAGTGTCAACTCCTTTCAACCCGCCGCCCGGCTGCCGCTTGTACCGCCGCTGCCTCTATGCCAGGCCCGTCTGCTCCGAGCAGGACCCTCCGCTAAAAGAGGTATCCAGCGGGCACTTTGTCGCCTGCCATCTTCATTGACCCAGCCGCCGTGTCAAATCATTCAAGCACCTGACCCAGCGGGAGATTGGCATATTATGCTCCAAGAGGGCTCCTACTACACGGTGAATAATGATTTCCCTTCCTTCGCCCTAATCTGTGCGACTGTCTGAGCAATATGTTTCGCGTTCTCAGGGTCTTCGATAATCAAAGGCGCAAATCCGGCCAACGACACATAAGCCTTAAGTGTGTCAGGGTAAGTCATGAGAATCTGCCAGCCAAGCATATTGCCATGGCTCTGTCTAACATGGATATACGGAGCAAAGCCCATGTGTCGCACAAACATGACGGAATCATCAGCCCATTGTGCGAGCCAATCATGTGTACCGTTGGGAAGTTTCTTGATATTTCCAAGAGTTCTTGCGTTCAGCGCGTAAACGTGGAAATCCTTGACCAAAGCCTGTAGAAGCCCCTGAAATGACTCGTAGTAGAAATGGGTCATCAGAATAACCTCTTTGTTATCTTCACCCAGTTCAATGTAAGCCAGATCTAAGCCATCGATCGTGATCCTTGTCTTTTCAGGAAGGGTCAGGTATTCCTGTTATGTCCAGTGTTTCTTAACTATTTCGTTTGTCTCCTGCCCAATATTAGTAAGTGCTTCTTGAGAGGGCCAGCTTCAAAAGACCCACTATGCCTCCCATTGTACAAATCCATCACGCGATGTTCAATTAGCGCTTCCGCTAGTCCTTTGATAGCTATGGTATCCATAGCAGCACGCTGTGAACGTCTGATTCCTGATCCAGTGATCGCTTTCTGGCCGTATGAAATTCCGGGTGTTGACATTCCCAAAAGAAGACCAGCTACCTTCTTTGGGAAAGATACACTAGGTACCCATCGATCTATCATATTTCTGCTTTGCTACCTGGAAAAACTGGACCTGTTCACGCAGCATTTCCCTAATAGGAAGCCGATAGGGACACCTTTCCTCGCAGTCACCGCATTCAGTGCAGTTGGCTGCCTTTTCCACCGCATCAGCGAAGATACCTGTGAACACCAGTTCCGGCGGCATCCGTCTAATGACGCTCGTGATGACCATCACCGTAGATATCGGTATTTCTTGGGTACAGGGCTGGCAGTAGTCACAGCGACGACAGAACCTGCTACCCAGTTCATCTTTCAGTCTCTGCATCTCAGTTCGCTCGGCATCGGTCATGTCCCGCGATCCCTGTAATACCTTCACAATCTGCTCTATCTCATGGGGCTTCTCAATGCCCGGTATTGGCAATACGTCAGCGAACTGGAAGAGGTATTTGAAGGCGATAATTACATTCTCCAGCGCCCCACCAGCCAGCGGTTTCATGGCTATAAACCCCACATCGTGCTTGCGACATAGCGGCAAGAGTCGGTCCGCCGCTTCGCAGGTAATGAAGTTGAAGGGAAACATCAATGTCTCGAAACAGTCTGACTTGACGGCTTCTTCAGCCACGTCTATCTGGTGCGAGGTAACGCCGATGTGTCTTATCACTCTGGTTCTTTTGGCTTCCTCCAACACCGCCATCGGTCCTTTGCGGTCAAGGACTATCTCCAGAGACTTGAAGTCATCGACCCGGTGGAACTGATACAGATCGATGTAGTCGAGCCCAAGACGATCCAAGCTCATACTAAGGTGCCGCTCCAGACCTTCACGACTTCGGGACGCAGACTTGGTCGCTACCACGAGCTTCTCTCTCTTCCCCTTGACAGCCTTGCCAATACTTGCCTCGCTGGTGGTGTAAGCGTTGGCCGTATCAAGAAAGGTGATACCCAGATCCAAGCACTTCTGAACGACGGCCACGGCTTCATCCTCAGGGACCCGCATGATGGGAATACCACCAAAACCCAGCTTGGAGACCATCATCCCGGTTCTGCCTAGTCTCATTTCATCCATGTTTCCTCTTCTTCCCTCAGCGAGCGCAGGAATTTCATCCACCACCCACTCTTCAGCCTCAGAAACTCACTTATCCTGCCAATCCACACCTCGTCAGTTGTGTACCCTTTATAAACAGGCATTGCTTGAATTAGATCTACGAGTTGCTGAAACATAAGCTCCCTGCCCTCAGAGTTGGGTTCGGTCTCAAACGCAGCACGGGCTACAACCCTGAGAACGGCAACTCCATCACGCAAGTTCACCAAATCGGCGGTAGAACTGGCCCCGGGGCCTTCCAGGATCCGGTAACACTCATCAAGTTTATGTAAATCGCAGGAAGCCCAGAACTCTTCCAGCAATCTGATGGCATGGGCTATATCACCTGCCCCTTCACCACCTTGATTCATGTATCTGGCTGCTTCATCTACAATCTCCGAGGAGTCCAGCGTTGGGTCCCATGCCCATCGCAGAAAAGCATAATCTCCGATGACCTGAATAGGTGGGCTCATCCTGTAACCAGCCACACCACCGGCTGACAAATGTTCCACGGTATAATCCATCTCATTCTTAATGGCGGTGAGCTTGGGAAATGGCAGCACGGAGCAATTAATTTCCATACCTGCCTCCGGGTCCATGACAAAGAAGAAGTTGTCCACCGCTAGCCCTACCTTTGAAGCCATATTTAGATGCTCCGGGACGTCTAATCCATACCTTCGCGCCAGGTTAGCCGATGAGTCCATATAACGTGTATTTGCCGGCATCGACGCCATCAATTTCTCCATGTCGAGTTTCATATCGTAGCCCGCCTTTTTGGCCCTTAGCTGCAATACTACTGCACCAAACCCGAAGAAACTTATGGTGCCGTCTGGTACCACGGAACGGAAGTCGTGGGCACTGGCGTGAAATGCTTCTTCAAGTACCCGGTTTGGCTCCTCCATAAACCGGTCCATCGTGCTCCCTCCGCCATCGAAGGCCATAAGCATAAGCTCATCCACGGAAAAATAACGGTAGAGGAAATCGTGGATACGGCGGATATCGTCTTTAGCCTTGTCCCATGACACGACCCCAAAATAACCGAGACATCTCGCTCTGCGCTCAGGGTGACGCCAATAGTATTCTGCAGGCACCTGGTTATAGACCAGATGTATGCCAGTAGTCATCCCGAGTTCCCTGGCGTAACCAAGTGCCTCCTTGCATGTCTCGCACATCCAGCGATACTTGTTAGTCGAAGGGTAATCAGAATAATGGAACTCTGAGAGCAGGGGTACTATGTAGTTGCATCCCAATTCTCGAAGAAAATCCAGGTATTCCTTCCATTGTTCGAGGGTAAAAGTATCCAGGGAAAGATCGGTAAGCCTCAATGGAAAGACTCCCAAAAGCATGCCGCGGCGACTGAAGCGAGGTTTGCTCACAACGGTTGTTCCCACATCCGGCAGGGCTTTCC
>MGMS01000012.1 GCA_001796515.1 Chloroflexi bacterium RBG_13_51_36 | reverse complement strand
ACGCAGGAGAAGTCATGGAACATGCGGTGCGTCCAGACCTCGCCGTCAACGCAGTAATCCTCCCAGTCATCGTAGTAGTCGAGGTCATCGCAGTCTAGAACCGTGATATACGTTTCGGGAAACTCTTTGGATGCGGGGTCACCTTGGTAATTTGTGTAATCTACCCGTGTGTCAGGATACTCATCTACCAATTGATAACCGGACTCGTCGAAGGTTACATCGAAAGTCACATCCCACGTTTCACCTATCTTGATGATACCCACATTCCAAGTCAGGGTCTGGCCGACCATAGAGTCCGGCGCGGGAATAGCACTGCCACTTACATAATCCACGCCATCAGGCAACACCTCAGTCACCACGACATCCTTGCCGGCTATGCTGGTAATCTCTGCTGATATCTCTTCGAACATGAATGCTAGGTCAGCAGGGGTGGGAGCGTGATAGTAGTCGCCGCCGCCGATGTAGGCCAGGCCATCGTGGTAATAGGGGTCGCCGGCAGGGTCGTCGGGCTGATAAGTGTGGCTACTGGCGGGCAGGTCGTCGAGGAAATAGTGAGAAAGGCCGGGGGCGTTGCCCAGGCCAATCGTGTATAGCGTAATGCCGGCTTCGGCAGCATCCTCAGCAAAATCACGAGCATATTCGGCATCATCTTCATTGAAGTCGCCAGTCATTCCGTTGGGGCGGTTAGGCCAGCCGTCAGTAAGCAGAATCTCAACCCAGACGGCTCCTGGGCGCCCGACGTTCCCTGGTGGAACGAATTCGGTATTGGCGGTGTTAATGGCGTCGCCGATATTCGTGTATCCGCCTGCCGACAAACCGTCAATTGCGCTTTTCACGGCAGCGAAATCGTTAGTCAGGGCTGCATTTAGGACAGCAACATCACTATAGGAAACGAGACCAACACGATCCTGCAAGGGATCGAGCAGGTCAACGAAAGCTTTAGCTGCTTCTTTTGCGGCAGCGATTTTTGTCCATGTCATTGAGCCTGAGCAGTCAATAATGAGCATGATGTCCACCGGGAGCCGTTCGGTGCTCGGATCGCCAGCGCCCCTAACGGTGAGGGTTATCGTGGCCTGTCCGCAGTTAGGGTCGGGAGATACGCTCTTGTCAACTCTCAGGTGAGGTGGCTGGCCGGCGCCACAGTCAGGGTCAGCCGAATCTGTCAACCCATCACAGTCGTTGTCAATGTCGTCGTCATACGCTTCGGTGGCACCCGGGTTGACGGCATCATCACTGTCGTCACAATCGCCGTCCTGCGTAGCATCGTACGGGTCTACCGGCGAACAGAGACACTTGCTATCGCCAGTCACACCATAGGTGTCGTTATCGACATCTTTATAGTAAGTCGTGCAACCTTCAGCGCCTTCCTCATCGGTCTGACCGTCGCAATCATCGTCGTACCCGTTACATGCCTCGGTGGCACCGGGGTTGATGGCAGGGTCAGCATCGTCGCAGTCGCCATCCTCTATGGTAGTGTAGTTGCCAGACGCATTGTACACGCACTGGGAATCATCGGTCTGGCCGTAGCCATCGTTATCATTGTCGCGATAGTAGGCGGGGCAATCCCCGGTATCATCACAGTCAGTTAACCCATCGCAGTCATTATCTATCGTATCATCGCATACCTCGGGGGCGTCGGGGTTGATGTCAGGGTCAGTATCATCGCAGTCTCCACCCTCCGTAGCGGTGTAATTGCCAGATGGGCCAGGACACTGTGAGTCAGCGGTCTGGCCGTAGCCATCATCGTCGTTGTCGCGATAGTAGGTGGGGCAATCCCCGGTATCATCACAGTCAGTCAACCCATCGCAGTCGTTGTCTCTCCCATCGTCGCACAACTCGGCGGCACCGGGGTTGATGGCGGCATCGGTATCATCGCAGTCTCCACCCTCCGTGGCGGTGTAATTGCCAGATGGAGCGGATAGACATTGGGAGTCACCGGTCTGGCCATAGTCATCATCATCATTGTCGCGGTAGTAAGTGGTGCAGGCGAGGTCGCCGCTGACGATGACGTTCTCCACCCGTGCCCGGTCGTCGTCCTCATCGGTGTCGCCCCGGAAACGGATATCAATGCCAGTGCCTTCCGCACTGGCGTCAAGGGCTACGTCCACCGAGTTCGCATTCGGAGATGTCTCCGTATCGTCGACAAGGTCGTGCGTATTGACGGCGGTCCAAGTACCGGAACTGGAAAGCTTCCACTCCACAACGAGATCACCGTCGTCGCTGCTGTCGCAATCAGTATCCTGGCCCCAGGTGTATTCCAGATGGATGTTCATCAGACCTGTGGTATCGATATCATGCTTCTCGACATACCGCCCGTCTCGGAGGCGCAGGTAACGATTCTCAGATACGGTCCTGAGGGCAGCATCGGAGTTATCCCCATCGCTATCGACGTTCCAGTCGTCATAGCCGGGGAGGTCCCAATCTTCCACATTATCGATGTTGCTACCACTGCCGAAGTTATCTTGGAAGAGGATGGTGGTCTCCGTCGCCAGAGCTGGCGGCGGGCTGACGGCGGGCAGGGTCATGAAAATCAGCATGACCGCACTCACCAAAGAGAATATTGTCCTTTTCATATTTGTCCTCCTCGCCTGACCAACGGCCTATTACCTTTGTAATATTACCTTGGTCATATATATAGTCGGCGAAAAGATGGAAATCCCTTACTTTTTTGGTACTTTTGGGGGAATTTTCGTGGATTTGCCAATCAAGTGAAAAGTGCCAAGAGTACTAGCATACCTACCTCCTTCGCCCAGCCTCCCCTTTACAGTCAAAGATTATGTGCAATGCTAGCACGACTCCTTCTTTGCTGTCAAATAGTACTGGTTGGAAAGTACCAGTACCGGTTCCGGACATTCCTCCACTGACAGCCCTCATGTTTCCCGTCCGATGGGTCCTGGGTCAAAGGTCACATTACCAAATTCCAGGCAATACAGTACCAAAACGGTACCGACGGGTGATTCCTATTGAGTCGGCTAGCTGTTTAGATATGATGTATATGAGGAAGCTAAAGTGTTTAGCTATAGCTCTGACACTGATTGAGGTAATACTGGTTGCCGGACTGGTTTACGATGTGTTAGCTGCGAGAGAAAGCGCGCTGGCCTATAGCTATTCGCCCGTTTATCAAGAGGTGCGTGTAGACGGTAGTGATTCTTCAAGTCATGATTCTTCACTGCAGGGGACTTATTCTCTCAATGGCGACGATCTGGCTGAGAGGTGGGGGGTAAGCAAGATTGAGGCACCCCGGGCCTGGCAGATCACCAGAGGAGACCGGTCAATTATAGTGGCTGTGCTGGACACGGGGATTGACAAGGACAACCGTGATTTGGCTGATAGGGTGATGGCTGAGGTCAATTTCACCAATAGCCCGACGAGCGATGATCTCTACGGGCACGGCACGCACATGGCAGGCACCATTGCCGCCATCGCCCCGGAGTGTGAGCTAATGAATGTGAAGGTGGCTGATGATACGGGGAAGTGCCAGCCATCGGTAGTAGCCAGAGGTATCATCTGGGCGGTGGATCACGGAGCCCAAATCATCAATCTAAGCCTGGCCATGGTAGCATCGAGGAATTTGGGGGAAGCGGTAAATTATGCCTGGAATCATGGAGCGGTACTTGTAGCAGCGGCGGGCAATAGAGGTGGACCGGAGGCTTCCTACCCGGCCTATTATCCTGATTGCCTGGCAGTGGCCGGCACCAATGAAGACAATGGCCTGGCTCTGTTGTCGAGCTACGGCGACTGGGTGGATTTGGCTGCTCCAGGCTTCAATATCTATTCCGAATTGCCCGAGAATCAGTATGGCTATAAGACCGGCACTTCGGGGGCCTGCGCTCACGTCTCAGGCGTGGCAGCGCTGGTCTTCAGCGTTGCGCAGGATTCTAACGGCGACGGCGCGGTCAATGATGAAGTTCGTTGGGCTATCGAAAGTAGCTGCACTCCCGTCGCCGGGGACGGTATGGGACAGGGCCTGGTCAACGCTTTCCAGGCGGTAACAGAGACAATATCTTCACCTTAACCTCTTCTCATCAACCTCCTCCCATCGAAGCGGGAGCCCGCAGAGGGCTCCCGCCCGACAAATTTGAGGCCAGAACAGAATCAAACAGCTGTATCATGTGGAAACCTGGAGGGGAACTCTGCGCGGAGATTACGTGGAAGGCTGCAATCAGGATTCGTGGTTGCCGTTGTTCTCCAGGTTGTCCCGCATAGCCTTTCGGGCGCGCGACAGCAACCCTTCAACGGACTTGGGTGAACGGCCCATAATCTGACTTATCGCCAGCACAGGCATGCCTTTGAGGTATTTCAATACAAGGACCTCTTGATAATCGTGGGGCAAGTCTACCAAAGCCTGGTGAACTGACTGGCGAATCTCTTCGGACTCCATCTGAGCGGAAGTCGCCGGTGTAGTATCGCTAATATGTTCTAGCTCTACGAAATCAGAATCAGAGGATGATTGGTTGGGCTTAGCTCTTCGAGCCTGGTGACGGTAGAAGTCATTTACTTTGTGGAATGCGATACTGCGCAGCCAGGTGTAAAGCTGGCTTTCACCGCGGAATTTATGCAGCGAGCTCAGGGCAGCCAGGAATACTTCCTGAACCAAATCCTCAGCCGCGGCTTCATCTCGGCCTACCTGTTCCAGGATCAGAGAATAGAGTCTACCTCTATAGACACTATAGAGCTCCTCCATAGCTGTGCTGTCGCCCGAGCGCAGCTTCTCAACCAGCTTGGCTTCATAACTCTGAGCAGTTGAACCAGCTATTGTCATATCGCTTCTGCCTATTACGTGGCACTCACGTAATATCTTCAGAATACCAGCTAGCTACGTTTGTGGGAATCACCTATCAGTACCGTTTTCCAGCAGAAATTAGTACTATGCCCCTGGGGGAATTACGACTGCGTACCGAGTATTGCTGGTTTGTGATTGTGCCCCGTCCTCTTTTTTTGTCATTGTGAGGAACGAAACGGAGAAGCAATTCTAAGGGGCTATTGGATCGGGAGACTGCCACGAGTTTGCAGACACTCGTAATGACATACGAGGCTAGGACCTCATGTACGGAAGCTTAATGGTTAGTCGAACCTGGCTTTGCGCCTGACGTAATAGTAGATGCCATAGCCAACAAGTACTATGGCCGCAGCAATCCCGGCGAACAATCCTGCATTGAACCTACTTTTCACTGCGGAGGCTGTGGATACCAGCAGTCGAGCATACAGCTCTACACCAAGGAGGTCGCTTGATTCGGCATTGACTCCTAGCCATACTTCCCAGTTCTGGCCTGCCCATTGTTGCTGCCGTGGTATGGCTACCGTTACCGTAACATTGGCCGCGAAGTTGGCGGCCACTTCAATCTCTGGAGAGGAAAAGCTTATCCAGCTGGTGTCGGGGAATTCAGTCCTCCCTTCCCATCTTTCCTCTTCAGGAGGGGGAAAGGCAGTGAGGGTGAAAACATGAGCTATCTCATCCTTATTGTGAATGGTCAGGTTGAATGCTGTTGCTTCTCCCGGTGGCAGGCTATTGATTCTTACCACTGCGGGAATGACGCTGAAGTCAATATCTTGAGCCGTGGCAAGAGAGGGCAAAAGGATGATTAGTAAGGCGGTAATGAGGCCGACTAACGTGATACGCCCTGCCATCAGGCAGCCACTGCGCTTATGGTTATCTGGGTCTGCATCTGCCGGCCGCTAATGAAGTAGGCAGGCGTCAGCAATCTCAAGCCAAATTGCTTGGCGTCTCCCGGGGCCAGGCTTGAGCCTGAACCTCCGGAGTAGGGCCAAAATTCGCTTTGCGTCTTGGTGACGGGGACAAATCCATCGCTCAAAGGTCCTCGTGTGGTATCGCCGGACATGCGGAACCATAACCCGTATATATGCTCGCCGTTGGTGCCATCGCTGCTGAGTGTCCATTCATAAGCATTGGGATCGCTAATCCACGCGGCATCATCTCCCACAATGAAGGTGTTCACATTGCAGTTGCCCTCCACCGTCAGTGTGCACCACTCTATGGGCGGACTTGTCACATACTCTGTATTTGAAGCAATGGTCCCGAGAGGCCATTGTGTTTTGTCCAGACTGATGGAGATTTCATTTAGCCCTGTCATAGTGATGGTGATGGTGGTGCTGTCCTGGGCGAGAGCCGGCAGGGAAATGATCAAGACTAGTACAATGGCTGCGACAATACTTGTGATTACTACCTTCATCTACCCCTGCAAATCTGACGAACCGCTGCTTACTGCATTGGGTACGTCGTTCTCGAACAAGTCAACTATGGTAAAATGCTACAACCTACCTCAATTCTTGTCAAGGCCCTGTGTTAGCTGGTTCTACTTCTTCCCGGGGTTCGGAATTGGCTGACGTTGCAGCGATAATAGCAGCGCCGAGAGCGGTGACGACCTGGGGATGTGGCGGGACGAGGAGCGTAATCTTTAATCCACTTTCTACAGTCTTGACCAGAGCGGTGTTGAGGGCGCCGCCGCCACAGATGGCGCAAGGCTCCTCTAGCTTGAGCTTCTTGACCAGTGAGGAGATCTTGCTTGCCAGGGCTTCATTGACGCCAGCGGCGATGTCTTCTTTCGCAATACCCTCGCTTATTCTGGTAATGGCTTCGGATTCACCGAAGACAGCGCAGCCCGTACTGAATGTGATGGGGTTCTTTGCCCGGGCTGCAAGGGCGTCGAAATCACTCAAATCTATTCGCAGCACATTGGCGATGACCTCGATGAAGCGGCCACTGCCGGCGGCGCATTTCTCACTGACAGCGAAGTTGGTCACAATTCCCTTTTCATCCAGCCGTATTACCCTGGTGGACTGGCTGGCCACATCGATAACAGTCCTGACTTGCGGGAAGACGTTGTTTATACCCCTGGCGGTGCAGACTATATCGCTTGCCTTCCGGCCGGCAAAATAGACATTATCGGCACCCGAACCGGTGGCAACAGTATTGCCTATGTCATCGTGAGTCAGGTCGGTCTGTCTTATTAGCTCAGTCCTTATGGTCTCGGCCGATGTTCGGTAATTGGCTCCGGATATGACTATGTGCGAAGCGACGAGCTGGAAGTCTTTGATTATCGCTCCTTTGCTGTATGCGGAGCCTATGTCAATGCCCATGAACCAGCTCATCGGTGCTCCTCAGCGAAAAAGGTAGCTTTTTCTAGCCGCCGTGACTTTGTAGGCAAAACTTGACCTGCTTCCACCGCTTTCGTGTAGATTTCCTTTGCCAGAATGGCAGCGCCAAGTGCCCCGGTGATAAGCGGCTCTTCGGGGACAAGGACTTCGCAGCCCAGGCTGTCTTTCATGGCCCTGACCATGCCAATGTTCTTAGCAACGCCACCGGTGAGGACCAAATCAGGCTCTATCCCGAGGCGGCGGGCCAGTGCCGCTACTCGACTGGCCAGTGCATCGTGAAGCCCGGCTACGATGTTCTCCGGTTTTTCCCCACGCGACAGGAGCGCTATGACCTCTTGCTGGGCGAAGATGGTGCACAGGTTGCTTATGTGGATTCTCTTGGTGGCTTTCAGAGAGATGTCTCCCATATCTTCCAGCTTGATACCAAGTGCAGTGGCAGTCACTTCGAGGAACCTGCCTGTTCCAGCGGCGCACTTGTCGTTCATAACGAAGCTGATGAGCCTGCCATCGTGAATTCTCATGCACTTGGCATCCTGGCCACCGATATCAATGGCAGTTCTCACACCGGGGAAAAGGGTGGAGACACCCCGGGCATGGCAGGAAAGCTCTGTTATCTGGCGGTCTGCGAAAGGGACGTTGAGCCGTCCATAACCTGTGGCTATGATATAGGAAATGTCATCGATCTGCAGGCTGGCCTGCTGGAGTGCCTGTCGCATGACCTCGTTGGCAAGGCGGCGATGCTCCGGACCGGTCGGGCCCTTGATGCAGGAAAGTTGATTGTCGCTCTTGTCTATGAGCACGACTTTGGTCATGGTTGAGCCTATGTCAACGCCGGCGAAGTGCAAATGGACCTCCTGGTGACCTGCTATTGACTGATCGTCTCAAGGAAGGCTTCAGCCCTGGTTCGCAATGGGGCCAGGGCTCCTGTGGTGTAGTCATATTCTATATAGGTACTGGGGACGCCAATACTGTCGAAATAGTCTTTGAGCGAGGGCATCTCAAAGGCGAAAGGGTCACAATATCTGACGAGTAGCATCACGGCACCGCTGATCTTCCAGTCTCTAATGATGCCTTTAAGATAGCCAAAACGGCTTTGCAGGTCCCGAGCGTAGTCCTTTCCGGTCTCGCCGGGGGTGGCCTGTCTGAACGTGCGGGCGCAGGTGATTTCGTTGAGATAGTAGCTGGCCAGTCCTTCCAGAGGGTCATACGTAGATTTCACTGCGGCTCTGTAAGCCCTGATACCACCACAACTTTCGTTCATTACCACATTGGCCTTGTCTTCGAATACCTGCATGATGTCGGCATCGTCAAGTGTGCTGCTCCATATGAGGAGACGGGTCAGTTTCTTTTCCGGTACATCGGTGCGGCTTTTGACCTCGCCTATCACCTCGGTCAACAGGTCATTTCCTTCAGACACAGGCAAGCTTGTGAGAGCTTTCACCACCTGAACGATTTCTGTTCCCGAGATACGGGGTGGAGACGGCTTTGTCAGCTCATATAGTTCTCTCACCAGAGTCCGCTGCTGGTTATAGGATTTTATAGCTGCCTCAAGCTTGTCTTTTGGCAGTTTCTTCCCAGTGAAGGCCTCCAGAGTCTTTCTGAAATCGTTCAGCTGGCTTTTGAAGTATTCTAAGGCCTCGGGCCGAACCGTGACGGGCATGTCTATGAAGTGGAAGTATGGGTAGTTGGTATAAGACTCCCAGATGCGAGCGGTCTTTTCCTGAGGGTCACAGGAGTGGATGGTAACCATGCCGTCAAGGAAATCGTTTTTGCCCTTCAGGGCGCAATCGAGGCAGTTGCGCATGATAGGGCAGAATGAATGAGGCAAAGCCCTGTCTGCTTCAGTTACAGGTTCTTTTATATCACCACACGTCCGGTATGGGACAAGGTCAAGGGCAGTAAGCAGCTCCAGCGGGACGTAGACGCAAGGATAGCCTATGATCTTTTTCCCTGCTGCCTTCAGCTCCCTGGCTCTCTGTGAGTTATTTGAATAGATTTCCCGGGCTTTGTTGAGACCTTTGCTTTTGTCTGACATGGCTGTCTCCTTCTTAGACTTAAATGCTGGCTGATTTCACCAGTCGAGCCCTTCCTGTTTCCTCACCTTTCTGTAATGCTCCATGCTCTCCTCGAATGGTTCCGCCTTGGCCAGAGCGTCTTCAGGGTTAAACAGTCGGAGGTCTACGATATCGCCTTCGATGCTCAGGGAGGGCACCTTCAGTTTCTCCATGAGCATGTCTGAGACGTATGGGAGGTGGGTAGAGGCGCTGCGGCAGCTGATAAGGGGGTGGAGAATTGCTCCGTCGCATTTCCATTCCTTTGCATACTTGAGGTAAGGATAGGCAGATGTGCCACCAAGCACGTTCTGTTTTCGGGCATCCTCATAGTAACCGACAAGGAACTGGAGACTGAATTTGGTGATGCGCTCCAGCGGGTCACTGACTTTGCTCAGGTCAAGGGGTATAGGTGGATGATAGCCAAAACTCTCGATGACAAAGTTCCATCCTCTCTCAGCCAGCTTATCGAAAAAGCTCAGGCTGTGCCACGGCGGGAGCTCGGCGAATACCAGGCGATATTTCTCGTTGGGGACGGCGCCTATATGGCTATTGACTCTGTCTTTGACCTCCTTATACATATCCTGGTAGAGTCTCAGGGAGTCCTCGAGGTCGCCGGCCAGGAACAGGGCAGCCGGCATGGCGCTCCAGAAGTCCCGGCTGTGCATGGGGCAGGGATTTACCTTGCGGAGTTCGTTGATTTCATGCCAGACACGGTTGACCTCTATCATGAGGTTTGCTGTCTTGTCCAGCTTATCCCAATCCATCTTCTTGCCCACCATTTTTTCCACGAAAGCAACGAAGTCCCTCAGGTGCTTGACTCCCAGTTTCACCATTCTACCGTAGTAGCCCTCGATGAAAAACTCCTTGATGCCGGGGATAGGGGCTTCCAGCGGCCATACGGGGGCATCCATGTAACGGCCCAGCGCCTGGAACCACTTGTATCTAGCATCGCAGATGGCAGCCGAAGACATTAGAAACAAAGGCTTGGGCATTCCTCCGAGGGGTGCTTCCGGAGGTATCTGGCCTTTCAATTCTTTCATCATCCGGGACGCGTAGCCCAGGGTAGTCAAGCTGTAGCCGCAAAGGTGGGTGGGGAAGCCCTCGGCGTCAGCTCTGTCCAAGTATTCCCGGGCAACTCCCATGGCCGCTGCGATAGCGCCATAGTTCTCAGGATAGACCACCTCTACGTCCATGGCTTTCAGAACAGGGTCACCGTAGTAGAAATTGAGCATAGCCCAGACAGCAGGCTTGCCTGCCTGTATAGCTTCAACACTCTTCAGATATGTCTCATTGACCTTGGCCCTGAGCGGGTACATTGATTTCAGTCGGTTTATCGTCTTCTTCTTTTCGTCAGCCATAACCAGTTAACCTCCTGAGGAAATTGGCGTGCTGTGCGGGTAGTCGATGTATGCTAGCACAGAAAAGTATGGGAGTCGAGCCATCTGTGCAACATTCTACACGTCACAAATTGGCTGACCCGTATTATTGGCGGATGTAAGCTGATCATGCAATTCTCGGTGATGCAGATTCTCGACGTGCTATTCCGGCGCGAGAATTGGGCCCCTGATATTCAGGTATTTATGTGAGGAAAGGCGTTTGCCGATAGCCTCATCTTATGCTTCATCAAAGGTATCACTCACTTTGCCCTTGGCCTATTCTTTCTTACAAACCTGCCCATTCTCCTGAGTGCTTCCTCGATATTGGGCAACGAGGTAGCATAGCAGCAGCGGACGAAACCTTCGCCCGATGAGCCGAAGGCAATGCCAGGGACCACCGCAACTTTCTCTTCCAACAAGAGCTTTTCAGCAAACTCCTCTGAATTCATTCCGGTGGCTTTTATGGATGGAAAGGCAAAGAAAGCGCCCTTGGGTTCGAAACAGGACAAACCAATCTCATTCAGTTTCTTGACCATAAAGCGACGGCGCGTATTGTATTCTTGAACCATATTTTCGACATCGCTCTCACCATTCCTTAGAGCCTCGATGGTCGCCATCTGAGTCATAACGGGGGCACAGAGCAGGGTATACTGATGGATTTTTGTCAGGGCCTGGATGAAACGGCGATCGGCTGCCACATAACCAATACGCCAGCCAGTCATAGCATGAGACTTCGAGAACCCGCTGATCAGGATGGTACGCTTCTTCATCCCAGGAAGGCTGGGAAAGCAAACATGTTCGACTCCGTAGACTAGGCGAGCATATATCTCATCAGATATTACCAGTAGGTCATGCTTCTTAGCCAGCTCGGCAATGGCGTGAGCCTCTTTTCTCGGCATGATTGCGCCAGTGGGATTTGCCGGATAGCCTATAAGAATAGCCTTCGTCCGTTTGGTGACTCTGGCTTCGATATCAGCTGCCTTGGCGACAAAATTGTTCTCTTCATTTGTATGAACAGCAACGGGCACGCCGCCAGCAAGAATAATGTCGGCAGGATAAGCCACATAGCAGGGGCTGGGAATTATGACTTCGTCACCTGGATTGATGATTGCTCTCAGGACAAGGTCTAATCCTTCGCTACTTCCTGCGGTAATAAGAATCTCATCCTCGGGACGGTAGCTCACGTCGTAATGAAGCTCCAGATAGTTGGCTAATTCCTGACGTAGTTCCGGCATGCCGGCGTTCGAAGTATACATGGTATAGCCTTTTTCCAGAGAATAGATGCCTGCCTCTCTGATATGCCAGGGAGTAACGAAATCAGGCTCGCCTATACCAAGTGAGATAACGTCTTCGATTGAGGAAAGCAGGTCGAAGAACTTCCTGATGCCTGATGGCGGAAGCGTAGCCACTTTTTGTGAGATGGGGCTGTCGTGGGCTACGGTTGACGTGGATTTTTTGTTTGGCATGTTACAGTGTTATTGGCAGACGTCTGTTTTCTTCCTTGGGAAGGTGGAAGGTCTCTCCGCTCTCTTTGTAGCGTTTGAGAAGAAAATGGGTGACGGCACTTTGCACCTGTTCCAGAGGAGCCAGTTTCTCTGCGACGAAACCGGAAATTGCCTGCATATTTTTGCCTCTCACCAGTATAGCTAGGTCATAGGTGCCTGACACCAGATACGCGGAATACACTTCGGGGAATTGATAGATGCGCTCGGCAACGGCATCGTAACCAACACCACGTTGCGGGGTCACTCTGACTTCGATTAAAGCCCAGATATCTTCTTTGCCCAATTTAGGCCAGTTGATTATGGCTTTGTATTTCAGAATAATCCCCTCTTTCTCAGCCCGCTTGACTACTCTTTGTACCTCCTTGACAGGTTTATCAACCATGGCGGCAATCTGTGCCGGTGTCGCCCGGGCGTTTTGCTCCAAAATCCTAAGAATTTCTTTCATGAGCTCTCCTTAAAGCATCAATTGAACAGCAGACCATCGGTCAGCTGCTTCATTGTAGCACAGTTCAAATAGGTTGCTATCCTCAGCAACGACTCTGAATAGCCTTTGGCCTGGCTCCCGCCAGGCTGTTTCTATCGATTCTATTTCCAGCTCCTTTCCTTGCCAGACAAAGTATCGTGGTTCTTCGGCATAGACATAGCCCGAATGACATTTGACTTCCGTATCCATATTGTCCCATCGCCATACCAGAGGATAGTTGACATAATAGTTAAGCCCTATAATCTAGTTTAGCCGCTCAGGATAGGATCAGGAGTATGGCATTCCGAATGTCAGGTATTGGTTTCATTTTAACACAGTTCGAGTAGTTTACGAGCCTCATAAACAGTCGTGGCACGTGTCTTAAAACTGTGTTCTACTGCGATTGACAAACGTGATACACTGAAGTAGTATCAAATCCAAAGGAGACTAGCGATGAAAAAAGACTTGCTGTCAATAGCTGACCTCAACCGTAAGGAAGTTAAAGGCCTCGTAGAGCGAGCCCACCGTATGAAGGAAGAGGGAATGACAGATCTCCTTTCGGGGAAAACCTTAGCTCTCCTCTTTGAAAAGCCTTCCTTGCGAACCAGGGTGAGTTTTGAGATGGCCATGCATCAACTGGGTGGCCACAGCATCTACCTGTCTCCAGCAGAAGTAGGCTTGGGCAAGCGGGAGTCAACGGCTGACGTAGCTCGTGTGCTTAGCCGCTATGTTGACGGCATAGCTGCTCGCACCTTTTCGCACGAGACTTTGCGTGTTCTCGCTGAGAATTGTTCTGTGCCGGTGATTAATGCCCTTTCCGACATGGAACACCCCTGCCAGGCGCTTGCCGACCTTTTGACCATTTATGAGAAGAAAGGGAAGCTTTCTGGCTTGACCTTGGGATTTATTGGCGACGGCAACAATGTGTCCAATAGCTTGCTCCTCTCGGCCTCTCTGGTGGGTATGGATTTCCACTTTGCCTGTCCACCGGGCTACGAGATTGAGAAGAAGGTATTGAATAAGGGAAGGAAATTCGCTGCTCTGAGTGGGAGCCAGATTCGGATCACCAACGACCCTTATGAAGCAGCCAAAGGTGCTGACATAGTTTATACCGATGTATGGGTTAGCATGGGACAGGAAGCTGACGCAGAGAAACGCCGTCGCGCCTTTGCCAACTATCAAGTCGATAGTGAATTATTAGGCTTAGCCAAAAAGGATGTTCTGTTCATGCATCCCCTGCCGGCCCATCACGGCGAGGAAATTTCCGCCGGGTTGCTGGAAGATCCCCGCTCAGTGGTATTTGACCAGGCAGAAAACAGGCTTCATCTGCAGAAGGCGCTACTGGCGAAACTGCTGTCAGATTCGAAGGTACCAGGGAAGTGACCGGGCCCATTGTAGCCATTGTGGGTAGGCCCAACGTGGGGAAGTCCACCTTGCTTAACCGACTCGCGGGCAGACGGTTGGCGGTAATTGCTGATTTGCCGGGGACTACCAGGGACAGGGTTTTTGCCTTTGTTTCCTGGCAGGGGCGGGAGCTGACTGTGGTTGACACCGGTGGCTGGCAGACAAAGCCACAGGGGTCTTTGGAGCAAAAGGTCAAGCAGCAGGTGGAAGTAGCTATCGCCCGGGCGGATGCGATCATCTTTCTGGCAGATGTCAAGGACGGAGCTATCGCTGGCGACGAAGAAATCGCCGGTGTACTTCACGCCACCAATAAGCCTGTCATACTAGCAGTAAACAAGGTAGACTCTGCCAAACAGGTAAATCAGGTGGCCGATTTCTACCGTTTGGGCATGGGTGAGCCTGTAGCTATCAGTGCTCATCATAACCGGGGGATAGATGAGCTGATGGATGCTGTGTTAGCTTCTTTGCCTCCCCGACCTGTTACTGCTACCGAGCCGGGAGAAGCCAAATTGGCTATCGTGGGGCGGCCTAATGTCGGCAAGTCGACTCTGTTGAATGCATTGTTAGGAGAAGAAAGGGCCGTCGTTGATGAGTCCCCGGGGACGACTCGCGACACGCTGGACGCTGTAATTAGTTGGGGTGACAAAAGAATAACACTTGTAGACACCGCCGGGATTAAACGGCGTGGAAGGATTGGTGCTGGAGTGGACTTTTATAGCGTGCTGCGGGCCCTCCAGGCTATCAACCGCTGCGATGTCGCCTTGCTGCTAATCGATGCCAGTGAATTTATTACTGCTCAGGATATGCATATCGCGGGCTACATTATCGATGCCGGGAAGGGCATGATGCTTGTGGTCAACAAATGGGATCTTGTCCCCGAGGAGCAAAGACAGACATTCAAACGGAGCACGGAACGAAGACTCGCATTTGCCGCCCACACACCTGTCGTTTACATCTCTGCCAAATTGGGACAGGGGATAAACAGGATTCTATCCCAGGCCTGGGAAATCTGGGAAGAGAGGCAAAAGCGAATACCGCAATCAGCTGTCAATGAATTAGTCAGAGAAGCGCTAAGTAGCCATCCGCCGCCACGCACGGGCTCTAGAGAACTGCGCATCGCTAGAGCCTATCAAGATGAATCTCAACCTGCCACTTTCATTCTCGAGGTCAACGATGCCAGACTGATTCATTTTTCTTATCGACGCTACCTGGAGAACAAGCTGCGGCGGGGGTTTGGTTTTGGCGGCGTTCCTTTGAAGTTGATTTTCACCAAGGCCGCACGTAAAATCAATAGAAAGACAAATGTGAGAGCGTAATGATAGGTGAGTTTGTTGCTGCAGTAGTCATTGCTTATCTTCTTGGTTCGATCCCGTTTGGCCTGATAATAGGCAAGCTGAAGGAAGGGATTGATATTCGGGAGCAGGGAAGTGGCAAGACCGGCGCTACTAATCTGATGAGAGTCGCGGGGACCAGGCTGGGCATCTTGGCTATAGTCCTCGATGTGGTTAAAGCTGCTGGAGCGGTAATGTTGGCTGCAGTGATCATAAGTCGTGACAGCGGAGCCTTGACTATTGGCGGCGTCTCCATTTACTGGCAGCATATAGCCCAGGTTGCGGCTGGCCTGGCCGCGGTGGCAGGACATAACTGGCCTGTATTTGCCAAGTTTAAGGGAGGTAGGGGGGTAACGGCGTATTTTGGCACGGTATTCGCAATTTTCCCTCCCGCCGGCATATTCGGTGCCGAGGTTCTGGCCATAGCAGCGCTACGCAGTCGGCACATGTCTCTGGGTTCTCTTCTGGGAGCCCTGGCCACTTGGTGCCTGATGCTGCCTCTGACCGTAGCTTACAACTTGCTTCCTCCCATCTATTTGATTTACGGTTCCGTAGTCATTGCGCTGATCGTCTATCAACACCGGGACAACATCAAACGCTTAAGACAGGGCACGGAACGCCGATTATGGTGAAAGACCGCCAGAGTTCACGCCCAAGAGTCACCATCATAGGCAATACCTCTTGGGGGAATACTCTGGGCGCTGTGCTGGGTGAAAAAGGGGTGGAGGTAAGGCTGTGGACGCGAAGCGAGGCTGAGGCCCAGGAGTTAAGTCAAGGACGGCGCAACTATTCCTCCACCAGCTGCCTCCAAGAAGCGCTCAGCGAGGCCAATCTGGTAATCTGGGTGGTGCCCTCTCAGAAGTTGAGAGAAAACGTCGCCCAAGCCAGAGGCTATCTCACCAATTCGATGTTACTGATGAGCGCCGCCAAGGGGCTGGAGGCACATAGTGGTAAGAGGATGTCGCAGGTGCTGGCGGAAGAGATTGCCTCTTCAATGACAGGCCACCTTTGTGTTCTATCTGGCCCCAATCTGGCCGGGGAAATTGCCCAGGGTCTCCCGGCTGCCACGGTCATTGCGAGCCATGATGTAGCCCTAGCGGAGAAAGCGCGGAAGTTGATGGAGTCGCCCAAGTTCGTTATATCTACTAGCGATGATGTTATCGGAGTTGAGTTAGGCGGGGCTCTGAAAAACATTATAGCTCTGGGTGCCGGCATGATGGACGGATTAGGCTTAGGAGACAATGCTAAGGGGGCTTTTATCGCCTGGGGCTGGACCGAGGTCGTTTCCTTGGGTGTGGCGCTGGGGGCCAGGGCTGACACTTTCTATGGTCTGGCCGGTTTGGGTGACCTGATAACTACTTGCGCCAGCACTCTGAGTCGAAATCATAATGTTGGCTACGAACTGGCTAGGGGTCGTTCTCTGTCTGAAATATCTGCTTCCATGTCTCATGTCGCCGAGGGGGTTGCTACCACTGCGGCAGCTCACCGATTGGCGGAAAACCAGGGACTTAGATTACCCATTCTCGACCTTATTCAGGGGGTTCTTTTTGAGGGTCTGGCTCCAAGTCGAGCCTTGACTGCGTTTAGGAAACTAGCTTCAAACCATTACTGTTCTGCGGACTAGGCCTCTTGGGGCGGTTCGGTCCGGGGCAGTGCCTTAGCCAACTCTTCAAAAAGACGACGCTGATCCTTGTCCAGGTGTTGTGGGGTTGTTACGACCACTGTCACGAGCAAGTCTCCTCTGCCCCTGCCGTCAACATAAGGGATTCCCTTCCCTTTGCAGCGAAAGGTCTTGCCATTTTGAGTCCCCGGCGGTATTCTCAAATCGACCTTTCCATCTAGGGATGGCACTCCTACCTGATCGCCCAAAGCAGCTTGAGCAAAATTGACGGGTAGTTCATAAAGAATGTCACTGCCATCTCTGTGGAACAGGTGATGTGGCTTTACGGAGAGAGTGACATAGAGGTCGCCGGCGGGGTCTCCGTATATGCCGGCGCTCCCCTCCCCATTCATGCGTAGTCGATATCCATCGTCGACGCCAGCCGGAATAGTGACACCTATCTTGCGCTTAGCCTTTATTCTTCCCCTCCCATGGCACTCAGGACAAGGATTGCTTATGACGGTGCCGCTGCCTCCGCAACGGGAACAGGTGGTGGTACTGGTGTAGCGCCCAAAGATGCTTTGCTGGACTCTTCTCACTTGCCCTGTGCCGCGGCAGTCAGGGCAAGTCTCGGGATTTGTCCCCGGCTTGCTGCCAACGCCGTGACAGGATGGACAGAACTCGACGCGGGCCATTTCAATTTCTTTGCTGCAGCCGAATACCGCCTCCTCGAAGGAGAGAGTGAGGTGACTTTGTAGACTGTCGCCCTTCTGGGGAACACGCTGAGCTGTGCCCCCGAAAACGGTGCCGAAACCATTCCAGAAGGATTCAAAAATGTCTCCCAGTCCGCCGAAACCAAAATCGGAGAAGCCTCCCTCGACATCTATTCGGCCGTACCGGTCGTACCTGTTCCTTTTCTCGGGGTCGGAAAGAACCTGGTAGGCCTCGTTTATTTCCTTGAATTTCTCCTCAGCTCCCGGCTCTCTGTTGCGGTCAGGATGACACTGGAAGGCTAGCTTACGAAATGCCTTTTTAATCTCCGCATCACTAGCGGTTCGAGGCACTCCCAGCACTTCGTAGTAATCGTGTTTTATAGCCATAACCTTTAAGTATAACCCCTAAATGACTACACTGACAACTTCTGCACTATGAACTGATAAGTAACATATCACTCTGACCCCTTCCGATGACAAGGCAAAGGGGTATTTTATAGGAGCAAGGGGCAAAGCCCCTGTCTATGGTCTCTACCCTCTATTTCATGGGACGGGTTTGGCGTCTTGAGAAGTGATATAATCACGGCGCTGTGAAAGAGCGGATCGAAGGAATACTCCGTCATCGCAAGAAAGAAAAAATCACCGGCCAGAACCTCAAAGCTTCAGCGGTCCTAATACCTATTTTCCGTAATCGGGGCCAATATCACGTCCTTTTCACGGAGAGGAGCGACGAAGTAGTTTTCCACAAAGGACAGGTGTGCTTTCCCGGGGGGACGCAGGAGCCATCTGATTCCAGCTTACTCCAAACTGCCCTCAGGGAGGCTGAGGAAGAGATAGGCTTAGAGGCCAAAGACATTGAGATTGTGGGAGAGCTTGACGATATGCTGACCTTTGTCACTAACTATGTTATTTCGCCTTTTGTTGCCTTCATACCTCATCCGCACTCTTTGAAGACCGACGGCAGAGAAGTCAAGGGGACCTTTTCTGTGCCCCTGTCGTTTTTGATGGATGAAGCCAATTTCAAGCAGGATTCCTATGCCTATGAGTATGAAGGGCATATCATCTGGGGGGTTACCGCCAGGATTTTAAGACAGTTGGTCAGTTTGTTGAAGTCTGAGAGTGGGACCCCGAAATAGTCATTTCTTCTTTCCTTAACCATTTATCTCACCTCCCTTCTGTTCTATTACTGAGCCCCACTCTCAGTTCCGTCAGCTGGTATGAGAAGGCTAAACAATGTTATCAAGTTTGTTCAATATATTTGACAAAACTGTTGAAGCATCTTATAATGAGCGAAGTAATCAGGGAACAGAAATGCCAGGCAAGGACTACTATCAGATTCTAGGCGTAGCTAGGAATGCTTCCGACAAGGAAATCAAGCAGGCCTACCGGCGTTTGGCTCGCAAGCATCATCCTGACCTCAACCCGGGCGACAAGTCGGCCGAGGCCAGGTTTAAGGAGATAAACGCGGCTTATGAAGTCCTGTCCAATGCTGAGAAACGAAAGAAGTACGACCAGTTTGGTGACCAGTGGGAATATGCTGAGCAATTTGCCAAAGCTGGGGGCCAGGAGAGGGTGCGGTGGGATTTTGGCAAAGGTGGCACAGCTTTCGAATATGGTGACGTGAGCGACTTCGGCGACATTTTCTCGAGCTTGTTTGGCGATGCCGGGACAGGATCAAGGATGAAGCGGGGGTCACAACGCGGCCAGGACATTGAGTCCCCGATAGAGGTAAGTCTTGAGGAGGCATACCATGGGTCTGCGCGTGTTGTACAGCTTCAAACCGCTGAGCCGTGTAGCGCCTGCGCCGGCACAGGCAGGGTAGGCAATCGAGTCTGCACCATGTGCAATGGTGCCGGTGCGAAGGCAATTCCCAGGCGCCTTGAGGTCAAGATTCCCGTCGGGGTCAAAGATGGGTCGAAGATTCGTATAGCGGGGGAAGGCGGCCCCGGTCGTGCTGGAGGCAGCAAGGGAGATCTTTATCTGATAGTGAAGGTTCTGCCACATCAACTCTTTGAGCGCAAAGGAGATGACATCTACGCAGAGGTCTCGGTGCCGTTGGCTGCTGCCATGCTGGGCGGCGAGGTCAGGGTGCCGACTTTGAATGGCAATCTCTCTCTTAGAATTCCGGCGGAGACTCAGAACGGCAAGGTTTTCCGCCTGGCAGGAAAGGGCATGCCCAAGCTAGGCGATTCAAGTCATGGCAACATGTTTGCCAAGGTAAGGGTGGTCCTGCCCACCAATTTGAACGAAGAGGAAAGGAAGCTGTTTGAAAGGCTGCGGTCGCTGCGACCTGGATAAAGCGAGGTGTGAGGATGGGCCGAGAATCCAAACCAAGGTACGTAATTAGCATAGCTGCCGACATGTTAGGCATAGAGGCCCATACATTGCGTTACTACGAAAGGCTGGGGCTGGTGCAGCCGGAGCGCTCAAGTGGCAATATCCGTCTCTATTCGGAGGAAGACATTGACCGGCTGCGCTATATCAAGGCTCTGATGAGCGATTGTGGCGTTAATCTGGCGGGAGTGGAGGTGGCGCTGAGGTTGATGCAGAGGATGAAGGACATGCAGGAGCAACTTGAGGGAATGGAAAAGCAGGTCAGGAAGATTGCGGAAGCTGAAATTGAAGACATAGTGGAGGACATAATAGAAGACGCAGAATGGAAGGAGGTATAGAAAGTTGAAACCGGAGAGATTTACTGAGCAAGCACAGGAGGTTCTCGCAGCCTCACAGGAGCTGGTTCGTCGTTATCGCCATAATCAGTGGGATGTGGAACACGTCTTGCTGGCTTTGTTGGAGCAGGAAAAGGGGATAACCCGGGACATATTCCAGGCGCTAGGTGTGGATGTTGATGCGGTAAAAAAGCGGGTCGGAGCAACGCTGGAAGGTTTTCCCAAGGTGACCTACGAGGCGGGGCAGATTTATGCTACTCCGCGAATTTCTGCTCTTCTCGAAAGCGCCAATAAGGAGGCCGACAGGCTCAAGGACGAGTTTGTCAGCACTGAGCATTTGCTCGTTGCTATTGCCGGGGAAACCAGAGGTGAGGCAGCGACAATTCTAGCTGAGTCTGGCATCAACCAGGAAAAGATTTATCAAGCCCTGCAGAAAATTCGTGGCGGTCATCGGGTTACCGACCGTCAGGCGGAGAGCAAGTACCGCTCGCTGGAGAAATACGGACACGACCTCACAGAGTTGGCCCGTCAGGGCAAACTCGACCCTGTAATCGGACGGGAAAATGAAATAAAACGTGTGATACAAATACTTTCCCGGCGCACCAAGAACAATCCTGTAATTATTGGCGACGCCGGCGTGGGCAAGACGGCGATCGCCGAGGGATTAGCTCAGAAGATTGTCGCTGAAGATATTCCCGACTCCCTGAAAGGGAAAAAGGTGGTGGCTTTAGACATGGGAGCGCTGGTGGCGGGAAGCAAATTCCGTGGAGAATTTGAAGAGAGGTTGAAGGCGGTCCTGGATGAAGTGAAGCAGGCGGCCGGCGAAGTCATCATGTTCATCGATGAGCTTCACACCGTGGTAGGAGCCGGGGCCGCTGAAGGGGCAATCGACGCCAGCAATATGCTGAAGCCGGCACTGGCTCGTGGTGAGATTCAATGTATCGGGGCTACTACACTCGACGAGTATAGGAAGCGTATTGAGAAAGACAAAGCTCTGGAGAGACGTTTCAGCCCTGTCTATCTCGATGAACCCAGTGTAGAAGCGACCATAGAGATGCTCCGAGGGCTTCGCCCCAGGTATGAAGCGCATCACAAGATAAAGATTGAGGATTCCGCCCTGGTGGCTGCTGCCAAACTGAGCCAGAGATATATATCCGATAGGTTCTTGCCTGACAAGGCAATTGACCTGATTGACGAAGCAGCCAGTAAGCTACGTCTTGATATGGAGAGCGCTCCCGAGGAAGTCAAAATTTTGGACCGCAAAGTGAAACACCTGCGCGATGAGGAAGATGCTGCTTCGCAGCGGCAGGATTATCAAAAAGCTACTGAATTGAAAGCGGAAAGCATACGTTTGGAACAAGAGTACAACCAGGCCAAACTCAAGTGGCAAAAAGAGAAGAAGATTGACAGCGTGGTGGATGAAGAAGATATCGCCGGATTGGTTGCCCAGTGGACGGGTATACCGGTATCCCGGATGATGGAAACGGAAACCGATAAATTGGTCCACATGGAGGAAAGGATTCACCAGAGAATAGTGGACCAGGAAGAGGCAGTGGCTGCGGTTTCTGAGGCTATCAGGCGAGGGCGAGCCGGACTCAAGGACCCCAAGCGTCCTATCGGCAGCTTCATTTTCCTTGGCCCTACCGGCGTGGGCAAAACCGAGCTGGCTCGTGCTCTAGCTGAGTTTCTCTTCGACGACGAAGACGCGATGGTAAGGATAGATATGTCGGAGTATATGCAAGAACATACTGTGTCCCGCCTTATTGGGTCGCCGCCGGGGTATGTTGGATACGAAGAAGGGGGGCAATTGACTGAGGCCGTGCATCGTCGTCCCTATCGAGTCATCCTGTTCGACGAGGTGGAAAAGGCTCATCCCAACGTCCTTAGCATATTGTTGCAGCTACTGGATGATGGTCGGCTTACCGATGGACATGGCCGGACTGTGGATTTCAGAAACACAGTGGTAATCATGACCAGTAACTTAGGGAGTAAAGAATTCCAGCGTGGAGGTATAGGTTTTCTCCGTAAAGAGGAAGGCGACGAAGAAAAAATGCGGACTGATATGCAAAGCGCCCTGAAGGAGCACTTACTCCCCGAGTTACGCAATAGGATAGATGATGTCATCATATTCCACCCTCTGACTAAAGAGCACTTGAAGAGCGTCGTTGACCTGCTTGTCCGCGAGGTAGAGAAAAGGCTTGGTGAACGCAACATAAAGCTTGAAGTGAATGAAGAAGCCAAAGCGTGGTTGGTTCAAAAAGGCTACGACCCTGTATATGGTGCACGCCCTTTACGTCGGGCTATTCAGAGGTATGTGGAAAGTCCCATGTCAACCAAGATATTGCAGGGCGAGTTCAAGGAAGGAGACACCATAGCTATTGGCTTGCAGGAGGATAAGCTGAGCTTCACAGCCCGGAAAACTGCCAGAGCGAAAAGTAAATAGAAGGTCATTCGGCAGGCCGCTTCGCTCCAGCGCCTCTTTCGGTTCGGGTCGCTGAACCATCAGCCGCTGTTTATCCCCTTTGACGCCTGCGAACAAAGCTGGTAAGCTAACAGACTTAAAGGAGACCTGAAGATGCCTTCTAAAGTAGATATGGATAAAATCGTTTCTCTGTGTAAGCGGAGGGGCTTTGTTTTCCCCAGCAGCGAAATATACGGCGGCCTGGCTAGCTGCTGGGATTATGGCCCTATGGGAGCGGAGCTTAAGCGCAACGTCAAAGAGGCCTGGTGGAAGGTTATGGTTCATGAACGGGATGATGTTGTGGGTCTGGACACGTCAATCATGATGCACCCGGGAGTGTGGGCGGCCAGCGGCCACATCGATAATTTCACAGACCCTCTTGTGGAGTGCAAGTCCTGCCACCTGAGGTGGCGTGCTGACGCAGTAGAGGGAGAGAAGTGTCCCAAATGCGGTGGCGAGCTGACCGAGCCCCGCATGTTCAACCTCATGTTTAAAACTTCTATGGGTCCTGTCGAGGAGGAAGCGAGTACTGTCTACCTCCGCCCCGAAACTGCCCAGGGCATATTCGTTAACTTTGAGAATGTAGTCACCAGTTCCAGGAAGAAATTGCCCCTGGGCATCGCCCAGATAGGCAAATCTTTCCGCAACGAGATCACGCCCGGCAACTTCATATTCAGGACCAGGGAGTTTGAGCACATGGAAGTGGAGTATTTCGTGAAGCCGGGGACCGACGAGAAGTGGCTTGATTACTGGGTCAAGGAGAGGTTCGACTGGTATGTCAAGTTGGGTATCAAGAAGGAAAACCTTCGCCTGCGCCAGCACGGCAAAGATGAGCTAGCTCACTATGCTAAGGACTGCTACGACGTCGAGTATCTCTTCCCTATGGGTTGGTCGGAGCTGGAGGGTATCGCTAACAGGGGCGATTTCGACCTCACGCAGCATGCCAAAGGCAGCGGCAAAGAGCTCAGCTACCGTGATGCTGAGACAGGCGAAAAGTACGTTCCCTATGTCATTGAGCCTTCGGCCGGCGTTGACCGCTCTGTCCTGGCTTTCCTCGTTGATGCCTATGATGAGGAAGAGGTCCAAGGCGAAAAGAGGACAGTTCTGCATCTGCACCATTCGCTGGCTCCCATTAAGGTAGGTGTCTTGCCCTTAAGCAGGAATGAAAAGTTGACCCCTCTGGCTAAAGAAGTCTTTAAGCGGCTATGCCCGAACTTCATGACCGATTATGATGATTCTCAAAGCATTGGGCGGAGGTACAGACGCCAGGATGAAATTGGCACGCCGTTCTGCGTTACTATAGATTTTGAGTCCTTGGAGGATAAGCAGGTTACCATCCGGGAAAGGGACTGCCTGGCCCAAATTCGGGTGCCCATAGACGGACTGGAGAAAGTCATAGAGGCCAAGCTCAAAGGAGAAGCTTTCGATGCTTCGTCACTATGGGCCACAAGGGAGAAGTGAGCATTCTGCACTTTGCTGTGCCTCGTCAGACAGTAAATGCCTGTAGAAAATAGGTATAAAAACAGATGTTCGCAGTCCCCAATGGACAAGACAGAATCAGTTTTACGAAAAATCGAACGTATCGCCATCGCTTCATTTAAAAACGCTGTGCGTCTGCATGAAGATGCCATTCTTCTGTTCAAGAATGACCGCATTCCCTCTGCCTTACAGATGTCAGCTTTGTCAATAGAGGAAATCGGTAAGTATTTCATGTATGAGGACGTTTGGTGGCATAACAGGACAGGGGGTACTTGGTCAATAGAAGATATACAGCGGTTTCTTCGTGGTGTCTACTCACACACATCTAAACAGAGTTGGTTTGCAAGTCAAGTTCACTATGGCCCATTCTTTGTATCGAAGCCACTACTTAGAGTCCTAGAAACAGGCGAGTTAGAAAACATCAAACAAAAAGCAACGTATGTCGGCATGCCTCGTAAAGGCAAAAATATCGATTTCGACAAGCGTCTCACTTCTCCCAAGCAAACCTCAAGACGTCGTGCGGAAGATTTCATCACGATGGTGAATGATTATATCATTGAGCTTGCCGTCGGCACCCGTAAAGGATTCTACATCCTTGATATTTCTGAGATTGATATTTGGCTTGCAGAACTAGAAACGGAACGCCATTTTCTTGAGCTCTGGCCTTTGAGGGGGAAGGCAACGAAGAAGCGTCTTGAAGGAATGCGTAAGCATGATGACGACATTGAAAGGTGATGCAATGAAGGGAATCCTATACATATCTGTTGAGGTAGATGAAGAGGCGATATAATCTTTGGAATTGAGCATGGTGTCCCCCGAAATATGCGGCTGAGCCGCCGCCCGCTATGCAAGGAGGATGAAGGATGACCGTGGGAAAAATCAATCTTTCGGACAAGTTTGGAAAATTGCCAGCCGGTGACTACGCAGTGCGTTTGGTCGCTAAGATGAACAACTACGACTTCAAAATCGTGAAGTTCAAAGGTGACTTCATCTGGCACAGCCATCCCGAAACAGACGAAACATTCATCATCATCGAGGGCACACTCGTTATGAACTTCCGTGACGGCAAGGTGAAAGTGGGCGCTGGGGAGATGATCGTTATCCCGAAAGGAGTCGAGCATAAGCCTTCTTCCCAGAACGGATACAAAGCCCTCCTTATTGAACCGGAGGGTGTGTCCAATACCGGTGACGTTCGAAGTGACGTTACAATTGAGAAGTTTGAATGGATATAGGATGAACGGTCACCTAACTGCTGAGTCCGCCTGACGGTTTTTAGTCGCGGCGGACTTCTGGCGCTGAGAATTCGGAGTTGATTCTACCAAATCAATCTAAACTCGTTGACATCCACCAGTCCCAAGTCGGTCAGCCTGAGTTCGGGAATCACGGGCAGGGCCAGGAAGGAAAGAATGGAGAATGGGGCTGGGGGCAAATTGCCCAGGGTGGCGGCGGCCCTTTCCAGTGTTTCATACTGCAACACGACTGTGTCCAGAGGCTCGGGAGAGAGCAAACCAGCGATAGGCAATGGCAAAGATGCGAGGATCTCTAGGTCGGCGCAGACAACCAGCCCGCCCTGCAACCTTCTGATTTCCTCAATCGCCCTGAGGATGTCCAGGTCATCGGCGCCCACGGCTATTATGTTGTGAGAATCATGGGCTACTGATGAGGCCAATGCTCCCTTTGTCAAGCCGAATCCCTTGACCAGTCCCACTCCGATATTGCTACTAGCCTTGTGCCGTTCCACCACCACCAGCTTCAGAATATCTCTCTCCACGTCAGGCATCACCAAACCATCTACAACCTTTACTTTTTCCATTGTCTTCCTGGTAACTATCTGTCCGGGGATGATTTCGATGACCGGGCAGGTCTCACCAGCGACAGCGATTCTCAACGATTTTCCTGTGGGAGACTTGATGCGCACCGTGTCTCTTAGGTCCAGAGTAACAGGGGGTGGAAGAAACAAAGGCTTGCCTTCCCTCGCCACCAGCTTCCCTTTGTAGAACACCATGTCTATCTCCAGTTGAGGCAGGTCAGTGATGGTTATCAGGTTGGCTACATAACCCGGGCCAATGCCTCCTCTATCATGAAGTCTGAAATACTCCGCGGTATTAATCGTCGCCATCTGGATTGCCCGGACTGCCTCAAGGCCTCGGCCAATGGCCTTTCGGACCACAGCGTCAATATCACCTTCCCTGAGCAAATCAGAGCAACTGCGGTCGTCCACTACGAAGAAGCATCTTTTATAAGTATTATCGGTAACCAGAGGCAGAAGAGCGTCCAGATTTTTCTCTGAGGAGCCCTCTCGAATCATGAGGTAGATGCCGCGGCGCAACTTCTCTCTTCCTTCTTCGATAGTCGTAGATTCGTGGTCGGAAAGGATGCCAGCCGACAGGTACGCATTCAGGTCTTTACCGGTGAGTCCCGGAGCGTGCCCGTCAATAATCATGCCCTGAGCAGCGCTGATTTTACTCAAAACCTCTTCGTCCCCCATGACGACACCGGGAAAGTTCATCATCTCTCCGAGGCCGATTATCCTGGGGTGAGCTAGAATCTTCTTCACTTCCTTGGAGCTAATTTCGGCGCCTGATGTTTCCAGATTGGTTGCTGGCACGCATGATGGAGCCATAAATAGCATATCCAGCGGGAGCTGTCGCGCCAGATCCGTGACGAATTTTATTCCTTCGGGTCCACAAACATTGGCGATTTCATGTAGGTCAGTGACCACGCTTAGAGTACCCCGGGGGACCACGGCTTGAGCGTACCTCGTCGGGTGAAGCATGGAGCTTTCTATGTGTGTATGTCCGTTAATTAACCCGGGAGCTAAAAACGCGCCCTGCAAATCGATAATTTCCTTGGCTTTGCCATAGTCTCCTACCCCGGCAATCCTATCTCCATAGATAGCTACGTCGGCTTGCTCTATTTCCCCGACAAAAGTATTTACTATCCGGGCGTTTTTCAGGAGCAGATCAGCGGACATTTCTCCTCTAGCCACCGAAATAAGCTCTTTTAGATTCATCTCCTAGTCCTCTATAACATAAATATCGGGCAAATTGCGGAACTTCTCATCGCAGTCCAGGCCATATCCCACCACAAATTTGTCGGGCACGGCAAAGCCAAGGTAGTCGATAGATATCGGAATTCTGCGACGGGAAGGCTTGTCTGTCAGAGCGCAGAACTTCAAAGATGCGGGCTTCTTCGTCTTCAGGTAATCGAGCAAAAAAGAGGCGGTGATTCCGGTGTCCACGATGTCCTCAACTACCAGAACATCTCTGCCTTTCATAGGCGTCTTGATTCCTTGAACTACTCGCACTTTGCCCGAACTCTCCCTGGCGGCGCCGTAGCTGGAGAGTCTTACAAAATCGAGCTCCAGTGGCAAATCAAGCCGCCGAATAAGGTCGGCCATGAACACAAAAGACCCTTTCAGGACGCCAATGAGCAAAGACTGCTTGCCTTGATAATCCTTATTGATTTCGCGGGCCAGCCTGTCTACAGCTTTGGCTATCTCGTCGCGGCTGATAAGGATCCTGAGTTGCGGCTGAGTGACCATTACGTCATTTCCAAACCAGCTACTATGATAACATAATTACATCCGGTTACGGAGGCTGGACTTCTTCTGCGCCGTGTTGTATACTTGAAGAGTAAGATGCGTTCCAGCCTTATCGGTAAGATCGAAAAAGCCAAAAGGTATGCTCAAGAACCGGGTCGTATCACTTTCTCAGGTTTGACGGCGGTTTTCCATGGGGAGAACGATGACCACAAGCTAAGCTATTCCAATGGAAAATGGCATTGTACCTGCCTTTTCTTTTCCCAATGGAAGACATGCAGCCACGTTATGGCACTCCAGCAAATTCTGAGCAAGATGTTGCCCAAGGAAGCGCTTGTCTCTCCTATGGACACTCAGCCCACCGAGAAGTAATCTAGCGCTTCCGCCGCAATGAACAGAGACCCGGCAATGCAGACAATATCTGTCCCGTCTGCAAGGGATAACGCGCGTGAGATGGCTTCAGTTACGTTGTTTCTTATCTCGGGGTTGATGCCCCGCTTGGTAAACTCGGCAACCAGGGTTGGAACGGGGGCAGCACGGGAGTGGGACGACTGCGTGAGTATGACTTGAGGAGATAGAGCAACCAGTTCATCTATTATGCCCGATATGTCTTTGTCACAAGATGTCCCGAAAACAAGGAAGATCCGCTTTTGAGGGAAGTACGCCCTGATATTACTCACCAACCTTCTCATTGACGCTACATTGTGAGCGCCATCAACCAACACCGTAGGCTGTTGCTGCAAAATTTGGAATCGTCCCGGCCACTTGACCTGGGCCAGCCCTCGGGCTATGTCGGCCGGGGAGATGGTGAACCCTTCGGAAGTCAAGATCTCTGCAGCAGCCACGGCGGTGGTGGCATTCTCAAGCTGGAAGTCGCCCAAAAGAGGAATGTCAACTTGATATTTATTTGTTCTACCGGAAATTAGTAGCGACTGACGATGGAGGTCACCGCCTGTCCTGTGCCAGGTGACGTCCTTCCCTACCTGGACCACCTTTGCTTCTTTCTCACGACAAGCGGCGGTAATCACCGAAGCTGCTTCCTCCGGTTGGGGAGAAATCACCACCCAGCAGCCGGACTTGATAATGCCGGCTTTTTCCCGGGCTATTTCCTCCAGAGTCTTGCCCAGAATCTGAGTATGATCCAGGCTGATTGAAGTAATAATACAGACTGCAGGTCTAGCCACAACGTTAGTAGCGTCGAGCCTGCCTCCTAGCCCTACTTCCAGTACCTGAAAGTCCACCTGCTTCTTGTGGAAATAGGCAAATGCCAGGGCAGTCAATGCCTCGAAGTAAGTCAGTTGCCTGAACGTAACGTCTTGCTTCATTGATTCGATAAAAGGCTTAACTTCTGCCATGGTCGCGGCAAACTCATCTTCGGAAATGAGGTTTCCATCTATGGTGATGCGCTCCCTTAGAGTATGAAAATGGGGAGAGGTGTATAGACCTGTTTTATAGCCTGAACTACTCAAGACCTGCGCAATCATAGCCGCCACACTCCCTTTCCCCTTTGTGCCGGCGATGTGGACTGTCGAAGCTGCCAATTGAGGGTTGCCCATGCGGTTCAGCAGCTCTTCCACGTGTCTCAGGCTGTAGCCAGGCTGGGCATAGGATATGCCCGGAATCTGCTCGTAGTTAGTGAAGCTGTTGAGATACTCTTCTACCTGGCGGTAATTCAATTTCTTGCCTCAATATCGGGCAATTATACTACTTACGCATAATACACTGCTCGGTCTGTGGTAAAATCTCAAAAAACCGTTCGGTAGAAGAACACAGGCATAGAATTAAGTGAAGATCACGCTTAAACCGTTAGGCAATATAGCTGACGAAATAATGGAGGAGCTTAAGGATAGGGTTGGCGGTATTTTCCATTGCCCGGTTGAGATACAAGCGGGTCTTGGCGATTTGACTCAGGTTTACGATCCTCAAAGGAAACAGTATCTTTCCTCGGCACTGCTAGCCGCTCTTGGTAAGGCCGGAAGGGATGAAAGAGTTGTGGGTATAGCTGATGTTGATCTTTATGTCCCCAGGCTTAACTTCGTATTTGGCGAAGCCAATATAGCCTCGGGAACGGCAATTGTATCGCTGTATCGACTACGGCAAGAATATTATGGGTTAGCTCCGGACGAGGCTTTGTTTCTGGAAAGAGCCGCCAAGGAGATAGTCCATGAACTTGGGCATACATTCGGCCTGGGACACTGTCCCAACAACAGATGTGTCATGCACTTCTCCAATAGCCTGGCCGATACCGACTTGAAGGAGGCGCATTTTTGCAGTATGTGCCGCCCCAAGATAATTCTTTGATGTCGCCCAGGAATTTGATATAGTAGGGAGATTGTAGATAGGGTTCCGCTCAGGAGGTGAAATGCGAGGGCGAAGAAAATTGGGAAGGGGGGTGGCGATGGTGGGCGCCGGGATGTCGAGGTTCGGCATGTTCAGCGACAAAGACTCGAAGTATTTGTTTGCTGAGGCTTTCCGTGAAATGCTGTCTACAGTGGACAAAGGGATAGACCCAAACGATATCGATGCCCTTTATCTGGGGAATTTCACGAACGATTTCTTTGTGCGTCAGGGACACTGGGGTCCCATAATCTCGGACTTGCTGGGCCTCACGCCGAAACCGGCGACACGGACGGAAGGTGCCTGTGCTTCAAGCGCGCTTGCCTTCAGAGAGGGAGTTTTTGCCATAGCCTCAGGATTTTATGATGTGGTTCTGGTTGGTGGGGTCGAGGAGATGTCGAAGCGCAGCACGGAAGAAGTTACGCAAGGTCTGGCCATGGCCGCCAGTCCCTACGAAGTGAAAGCGGGATTTACCTTTCCGGGTGTCTTCGGTGCTATGGCCACTGCTTATTTTGCCAAGTATGGAGCTAGCCGAGAGCATCTAATGAATGTCACCATAAAGAGCCATAACAACGCCCGTCTCAATCCCAAGGCGCAGTTTAATGTCTCGATTCGCGACATTATGAATCAAAGAGTAGAGAAGGCCAAGAGCAAGGGAGCGGCTATACCTATCTGGAGAAATGAAAAGGAATTCCTACGTGACCCACAGGCTAATCCTGTGGTTGCCTGGCCGATGCATCTCTACGATTGCTGTCCAATAAGCGATGGAGCAAGCTGTGTGTTGCTGGTAGCCGAGGAAATAGCCAAAAGCTTCACTGATGAGCCACTATATGTTGCCGGTATAGGGCAGGGGAGTGGCAAGGGCTTGCATGCCAAGGAAGACCTTACCTACTTTGAGGCCACAAGATATGCCGCAAAGGAAGCTTATGAGCTTTCAGGACTTAAGGCCGAAGACATTCAAATTGCCGAGGTACATGATTGCTTCTCCATAGCTGAGATTCTGCACATCGAGGACCTCGGTTTTTTCAGGCCCGGGGAGGGATATAGGGCAGTAGAAGAGGGCTTGACAAGATTGGATGGCTCAAAGCCCATCAATACATCGGGCGGACTTAAGTGCAAAGGGCATCCCGTGGGTGCCACGGGTACAGGGCAGCTCGTTGAGATATGGAAGCAGTTGAGGGGTGAAGCCGGAGAAAGGCAGGCTCCCATTAAGGATTTGCACATCGGGGCAGCCCAGAGTTTGGGAGGAACGGGAGGCACCTGTACGCTTACAATTTTGGAGAAGAGATAGTACGGAGAGACAGCAAATGGAAGCAAGACCGTTCAATGATATTTCCTATGAGCGATTTCTGAATGAAGAGAAGCTGATGGGATCAAGGTGCCGGAAGTGTGGTCTGCTTTCTGTGCCTCCCCGCTCCATTTGCACTAGGTGCTATGGCTCCGAAATGGAATGGGTTGCGATGAAAGGGAAAGGCAAGCTTGTTGCCTTCACTTCTATAGCTATAGGCCCTCCGTCTATGGTGAAGGAAGGTTATGATAGGAAGCATCCCTATGTTTCCGGGGTTGTGGAGTTGGAAGAGGGGGTGAAAGTTGTTGCGCGCATTGAGGGAGTGGACGGTAGCAGGCCCGAAACCATAGGAATTGGCACGCCTGTTCGGGTAGAATTCTTGCATAGAGGTGAGGGAACAAACGCGACGACCTTTCTGGCATTCAGGCCCTCATAGCTGCGTATCGTAGTGCGAGAATCTGATTTGGCTTGACTGGGATATCTGAGCCGGGCTAATTGCCGGGAAATTCTGATAGAAGGAGACTGAAAACATGCAAAAGGAAGTAGTTGTTGTCAGCGGCGCCAGGACAGCTATTGGCGCGTTTGGTGGTGCCCTGAAAGATATAGGTGTTGTTGAACTGGGTGCCGCGGTAATCAAAGAGGCGCTCAAGCGAGCAGGGCTAAGGCCAAAGTCCGGTGAAGGATTCCTGAGCTGCTGTCCTGACGCACTCAAATCTGATGCAGTCATAGAACTGGAGAAGAAGTACTATGATTACGATTCCTCTTTGCATCCTGTTCAGGTTGGCGAGGTAATTATGGGGCACGTCCTTCAAGGAGGGCAGGGACAAAATACAGCTCGCCAGGCCTGCATCTATGCCGGCATTCCCAAAGAGACCCCCGCCTTCACAGTGAATAAGGTCTGTGCCTCAGGTCTGAAGGCTATCACTCTGGGAGCAGAAGCCATAATGCTGGGCGAGACTGATGTCGTGGTTGCTGGAGGCATGGAGTGCATGAGCAATACACCTTACGTTCTCCCTAAAGCGCGCTGGGGTTATCGCATGGATGTGGGAGCCAGGGGAGAGGTTATAGACCTCATGGTGTATGACGGATTATGGGAAATATTCTACGGCTATCATATGGGGAATACGGCGGAGGAAATCGCCAGGAGATACGGCTTCACCCGCCAACAGCAGGATGAGATAGGCTATCTCAGCCATATGCGCGCGCGCAAAGCCATAGTGGACGGTCTATTTAAGGATGAGATAGTCCCCTTTCCTATCCCGCAGAAAAAGGGAGAACCTGTTGTCTTTGACACTGATGAGCGGCCGATGGACACTTCCATGGAGAAGATGGCCAAACTGCCTCCGGCGTTCCGAAAAGATGGGACAGTGACCGCCGGCAATTCTTCAGGGATTAATGATGCTGCGGCTGCAGTAGTGCTTATGTCCCAAGAAAAGGCCAGAGAACTTGGCCTTAAACCTATGGCAAAACTCAGAGCCTGGGCTTCAGGCGGGACTGATCCTAACTACATGGGATTGGGACCTATACCCGCGGTAAGAAAGGTGCTCAAAAAGACGGGGCTGGGCAACAAAGATTTGGACGTTGTTGAACTGAACGAAGCGTTTGCTGCTCAGGCGTTAGGTTGCATGAAAGAGCTTGGCTGGAATTCTGAACGCGTTAACCCTCACGGCAGCGGGATATCCATGGGTCATCCTATTGGGTGCACTGGAGCGAGGATCGCAGTCACCATAATCTATGACATGGTGCATAGAAATCTGCATCGTGGCTTGGAGACCATGTGCATCGGTGGTGGGCAGGGGATGGCAGCTCTGTGGGAGAGGCCCTGAGAGGTCGCGAGAAATCTGATGTCAGTACTACCAGCTGTAGTTGAAGCCCTTCTTAAACCGGAAGCTTATCCTCATCGGCCACGGAAAATAGAACTGGTGCAGACTCAGATGTCATTTGTTTTCCTTGCTGGGAAATATGTGTACAAGATTAAGAAGCCCGTTGACCTAGGGTATCTGGATTACACCACCTTGGAGAAACGCCTTTCCTTCTGTCAGGAAGAACTGAAGTTGAACAGACGCCTCTGTGACCGGGTTTATGTGGCCGTGGTGCCGGTCGTCGAGGAAAAAGGTGGGTTTTGTGTCGAGGGCGAGGGTAAGGCGATAGAATACGCTGTCAAAATGAGGCAGTTGCCACAAGACCGCATGATGGACGTGCTTCTGCCCCGTGGTCAGGTAACTCCGGAAATGGTGGGAATTGTAGCTGAGAAACTGGCGGGCTTTCATAAGAGAGCCGAAACGAATCCACAGATTGCTGCTTTTGGCGGATTGGATGTTATACGGCACAATTGCGATGAGAACTTCGCTCAGACCGAGAAGTATATTGGCCTGACCATTTTTAGAGCGAGATATGAGCGTATTAGGAGTTACACCGATGATTTCATTAAAGGCAATGCAGGCCTGTTCGACAAGCGGGTCAAGGAAGGCAGAATAAGGGATTGTCATGGAGATCTTCATGCTGCCCATGTTTGCTTCACCAACGGTGTTTGCATCTACGACTGCATTGAGTTCAATGATAGATTCCGATATTGCGACGTAGCCTCGGAAATTGCCTTTCTAGCTATGGATTTGGACCGCTACCAGCAGGTTGCGCTTTCCCGGCATCTAGTTGATGCCTATGTGGAGTTGGGCCACGATGAAGAACTTCTGAAGTTGCTCAACTTCTACAAGTGTTACCGTGCTTGCGTCAGGGGCAAGGTGGAGAGTTTCAAGCTCGACGACCTCTATATTTCTGAAGATGAGAAGACAAAGGCATTGACTGCTGCTCAGGGCTACTTCCGGCTTGCCGAATCGTACACATGACACAGGCCGTGCGAAAGAGAATTCCTTAATCGTGTCTCGGAATGGGCTCGTCGGTTCCTGATCCGAAGAGTGAGGGTGGATATCGGCGCCGGCCGCAGAAGCGTCTTCTCTACCGAAAATGGCGAGTCTACACCATGGGGCTTCCTGTCACGGGCTCCAGTCTGCCACATCGCACTGCCCGTAGAAGTTGTCGCCCACTGCGATTATGGTGCCGTCGGACCTGACTCCCACCGTGTGATCGCCGCCAGCGGCGATCTGCACGATGCTCGTCCAGTTACCGACATTACACTGGCCCAGGCCGTTGTATCCTACCGTAACCACCGTGCCGTCAGCCTTAAGTCCGACAGTGTGACTTGTGCCTGCAGCGATCTGGATGATGTTTGTCCAATCGCCGATATTGCATTGCCCGTAGTAGTTGTATCCCGCCGCGACCACGGTGTGGTCAGACTTGAGTGCCACTGTGTAGAAGTCGCCGCAGGCGACCTGGGTGATACCTGTCCAGTCACCTACATCGCACTGGCCGGAGTAATCGTATCCCACGGCGACCACACTGTGGTCGGACCTGAGTCCCACAGTGTGCAGCTCACCGGCGGCAATCTGGGTGATGCCTGTCCAGCTCCCGACATCGCACCGCCCGTACTGGTTGTATCCCGCGGCGACCACTGTGCCGTCGGACTCGAGTCCCAGTGTGTGGTACCCACCCGCAGCGACGCTGACGATGTCCGTCCACCCGTAGACAGCACATTGCTTGTCGCCGTTGGATCCGACGGCGGTTACCGTGCCGTCGCTCTTGAGTGCTACCGTATGAGCGCCGCCAGCGTCCATATAGATGATGTTCTTCCAGTTATCGACATTGCACTGCAGGAAGGAATTATCTCCCACAGCGACCACAGTCTTGTCGGACTTCAGCCCCACTGTATGGTCGCTGCCTGCAGCAAGCTGGGTAATATACTGAGGCTCAACCGGAGAAGATCCACCACAGCCTGCTGCGCTGGCGATTAGGGCCACGGTAACCAAGAAGATGCTGATTCTTACGATGTGAAGGCGTCTGTTTGAACTAAGCATTATATTCATACTTCACCTTTGAGTTTTCGTAGTTCCTTTGATTTGTGTGGCAGGAATCGCCCAAGAGACTGGGCGAGTATGCCTCGCGATGCCACGGGGTTCTAAAAGAGGGATTGCTTTTTCTACAGGAAAGAAGAGAGCTCGTTCGTTTTCTAAATGCGGTCGGCTCAGTATCATGGGAAATGCCGCAATTCTTTGACACACACACTTGGTTACCAACCTTATATTAGCTTTGAAATACTATAAGCCACCATTGGAGGGGTTGTCAATAGTCCTTTATGCAGGGTTCTGCAAAACCTCTACCACTCTATGCGAGAGGGTCGGAGTGAGTCAGAGATTGTGAGCAGCCTGGAGGTGGTTACAATCGTAACGCAATGGTGGAATGGTCTATAACGGTGGGGGTACTGGTGAAGCGGGGACGTTTGATACGAAGGATGAGTACCCATTGTTCAAGTTGCGTGCGGAATCATCTGCAATATATACTTTAGCGTTGGCTTCTGTCGAGGCTGACGAATCATATTCAGGAGGTGTACAATGAGTATTTCCCCGGATGTTTTCTCACTGTCAGGCAAGGTGGCACTGGTGACTGGCGGCAGCCGAGGTATTGGGAAGGCCATCGCTGTGGGGTTGGCCAAATTTGGGGCTGACGTAGCTGTAACTAGCCGCAAGTTACCTGATCTCGAAGAGGTGGCCGAAGAGATAAAGGGATTGGGACGAAAATCGATGGCCGTGGCAACGCATGTGGGGAGGGTGGAGGAGATTGGCAATCTTGTCCCGAAGGTAAAAGGCGAACTTGGCAGGATTGACATTCTGGTGAACAACGCGGGTACCAACCCGACCATGGCATCGGCTATAGACATAGAAGAGCGTGCCTGGGATTCCATTATGAATCTCAACCTGAAAGGGCTATTCTTTCTCAGCCAGGCGGTAGCCAGGGTTATGAAGGAACAAGGCGGGGGCAAGATCATCAACGTTGCTTCAGTAGCCGGGATTACGCCCGACATTCTGCCGGTTTACTCCATAAGTAAAGCCGGGGTGATTATGGCCACCAAAGTGATGGCACAGCAGTGGGCACAGTACAACATCAGGGTCAATGCGATAGCGCCGGGGCTTACCAAAACCCGGTTCAGTGAAGCGCTGTGGGGCAATCCAGATATCGAGCAAACGGTGATGATGAGGACCCCGTTGGGGCGGGTAGCCGAACCTGACGAGATGGTGGGGGCTGTGGTCTTCCTGGCTTCCGACGCTTCCAGTTATGTGACTGGACATACTCTAGTTGTAGATGGGGGCACTGTAATATAGTAAGATATCTTGAATCTGGAGGGACAGCCAAGCGTCATCCGGGTTGCAGGACGATAAACCGTTTGTTCTAGATTCGCTATGGAATTGGTGATTTGTTGGGCGAACGGCCGATGAAGGGCAAGCAGACGACAAGCAACGGGGGTGTGTCATTGTGGGTGGGGTTGATAGCATAATTGAGCTAAACCTTGTCTCTTAGACTTGGTCCGAGCAAAATCTGCACACGATTTCGGCCTTTGGCCTTAGCTTTGTAGAGAGCTTCGTCAGCGCGTGAGATAAGAGAGGTGGCATCTTCACCTCGTTCCCAACCGGCTAACCCTTGGCTCACCGTGACGGAGAATACACTGCCGGCAGAGTCTTTCATTTCAGTCTTTTCTACTATGCTGCGGAGTCGCTCGGCAACGACCCAGGATGAGGCCAGAGCAGTCTTAGGCAGAATAATGATGAACTCCTCGCCTCCGTATCGTCCCACTATGTCTGTGTCGCGGACATTCCGACGGGCCAAGGCAGCAATTTCTGCCAAAACCTCGTCTCCAGCGAGGTGCCCATAGCGGTCGTTGACTTTTTTGAAATGGTCAAGATCCAGCATGATCAGGCTGAAATCCTCTTTGTAGCGATTGGCAAAACTGATTAGCTCACGTAGCCTACTCAAAACTGCTGGTCGGTTGTACAGTCCGGTCAATGAATCGACGGTTGCCAGTTTTTCCAACTTTTCATTGTCTGCTCTGGCTTGCTGTAGCCGCGTCCATTTATCCAGGGCGGCATCGATGATGTTACCTAGCTTTTCTTGGGATAGGCTGTTTTTTGGCAGGTAGCCAATTGCTCCCTCTTGAAGGGCTCGCACCGTGATTTCATCAGTTCCGGAACCGGTCAACATGACCACGGGAGCCAGTTGCCTTTTCGATATTTCCACAAGCCACTCCATTCCTGAGTTCCCAAGCATTTGACTGTCCATCAAGACGAGGTCAATTCTGCCTTTGTCCAGCGCGTTCTGGATTTCGTCCACATGCCCCGCCTCTAGCAACACGATTTCCCTGCCGGTCAACTGTTGCAGATAGGTTCGGACCAGTTCGCGGCCAGTCGAGTCGTCATCGCAGATAAGGACTTTAATTAATGATCGCTTCATCTCTTGCGCCATTGACGTTATCGGGTGCTGATTCACAACGCAGGGATTGGCAGCCCTCGAGTCTTTCCGTGGCTTGCTGGCCTGTATGGTCGGCCTTTTGCTGTCCGGTCTCGCTGTGTCGGTGAACTTAATTACCATCGCCGTTTCGCAACCTATCACGGATTTAGTCAAGCAAGTCTGATGTGTTTTCACTATACCATTCGTAATTAGCTACTGTAAATAGTCCTTTAGTAACGTTTCGGATAGTTAAGATGTACTGAATCAGGTAATGGATGTTGCTGGTTAACTACGAAGAATCAGCGGAACACGGGAGATTCAACCAGGGGTCACAGTCAAAGTAGTTCCGGCAGTGGAGTCATCCCTAGACACTTCAAGGGTAAATGGCTAACGCTTCCAGCCCCGCAGTCTCGGACAAGTCGAACATCAGATTCATATTCTGGACTGCTTGTCCCGCGCCTCCTTTGCCTAGGTTGTCCAGGCAACTGATCACTACAAGCCTGTTTGTCCTTGAATCAATAGTGGGATGAATAAGGCAGAAGTTAGTTCCCCAGACGTGCTTCGTGTGTGGGGGGTGGGTCGTTATCTGAATGAAGGGAGCATGCCTGTAGAATTCCAAGTATACCTGTTTCAGGCTGTCGGTAGTCAGGCGACAACCGTCAACCGATTTGGCGTAGCAGGTGCTGAGGATGCCTCTGGTCATGGGCACCAAATGAGGTATGAATGTTACCGAGAAAGAGAGTGACGGATCCAGTTCTTTTAGTTCCTGTTCTATCTCCGGCAGATGGCGATGTCCCTCAAGCGAGTAAGCGCAGATGTCGTCGTTGACCTCGGAATAATGAGTGGTCAAGCTCAATGTTCTGCCCGCGCCCGAGACTCCCGATTTGCTATCTACAACTATATCGGGATGGATAAGCCCTTGTTTGACTAGGGGTGCCAGCGCCAGGATGGCTCCCGTGCTGTAGCAGCCCGGGTTTGCCACCAGCGCAGCCGAGGCAATCTCATTTTTATGTAGCTCAGACAAACCAAAAACCGCCTGTTCAAGTAACTTGGGCAATGGATGAGTGAATCCATACCATTTGGCGTATTCGCCAGCGTTCTTCAGTCTGAAATCAGCACTGGCGTCGACAACCCTGATTCCCTGCTTCAACAGGGGTGCTACTATATCTGTACTGCTCTTGTGGGGCATTGCTGAAAAGACAACGTCGACTTCACTATTGAGCTCGGCTTCTATTGTATGATTGATCCCGGCCAAGCTGGGGAAAACATCGCCTAGCTTTTGTCCGGCTGCGCTTCTCCCCGTGACGGCGACGAGCCTCACCTGGGGATGTTGGTGAAGCAGCCGCGCGAGTTCGGCACCAATGTAGCCCGTGACATTTATTATGCCTGCTCTTATTTTGGCCATAGCATGCTTTCCGTATTACAATTATACTACATTCTGTGCGATTGAAGCATATTCAGCGCGACCAGGTGGCTGGACTCTTAAGTCAATCATTGGACCGCATCATTGCGTTAATTGACTTTGACTGTGACCCATGTGTAGAATCAGCCTTGATGGTGATGGGGTTGAGGTTTCTGGATGACCTGTTAACATGCTCAAGTGACCGTAGCATATTCGTATCTCTGGTAAGGAGGGAAAATGGCTCAGGAAGCTAAGACAATCCAGTGTCATCAGTGCAAGAACAATGAGTGTTTGGCGAAGTATCCCAATGGGATCCCGGAGTATTGCCAGGCGCGGAAATTCCTGGATCTAATAGAAGGAAGCAAGCGGCAGTATCTTGAACCTGACACCGAAAGGTTTCATCTAGCGGCAGCCAAGGTACTGAAGAAAGGGGGCTATGATTGGTCTCGAGTGCAACAGTGCATCGAATTCGCCAAGGAGCTGGGGGCAAAAAAGGTGGGATTGGCCGTATGCGTCGGTTTAATCCGCGAGGGCAGAGAATTTGCCCGATTTCTGGAGAGAGCCGGTTTCCAGGTCGTCTCTATAGCCTGTATGATAGGTGGACTGAAGCCCCAGGAAACAGGAATACCCGATGAATGGGTGAACCAGCTGGGCATAAGCTGTAATCCTATAGCCCAGGCGGAGATTATGAACCGAGAAGGCACGGAGCTGAACTTCATATATGGTCTGTGCGTGGGACATGACACTATTTTCATCAAGCGTTCCCAGGCTCCTGTCACCTACGTTGTGGCTAAGGACATGGTCACCGGTAATAATCCAGGGGCCGTTCTCCTATCTCCGTATCATCGCATGAAGTTTGCGTTAGCTTATGGGAGGGGTAGGACCGGCGAGAAAGGGTAGGAGCAGGAGAGCTGCAAAGGGAGTTGGCAGGGCAAGTGTCTTCTACTGCACTTTCTAGGAAATCGCTTATTATGGCGTGGCGGTCATAAACCTCTGAGGAACTCGGGCTTGAGTAGGGAAGGGTTTCTAGCTGTCAGGATGGTCTCCAGCTCCCCGAGCATTCTGTTCTTGTCCTGCGGCAAGTTTCCTCGGACGGAGAGATAGTTTGAGGCATGCATCGAGCTGAAGAAGCAATCGGTGAAGCTGGAATTCTCTATTATTGACTTCAGTTCCTCCAGGGATTGAAAGGGGGATAGAGGATGGAATTCATTCTGCTCCCACTGCTCATGGAGGGGAGTGCCGGGGACGAGGGTTAGAGTCAGGGCTCCTACATAGTCCGGATCGATCTCAGTGAGAACTCTGGCTGTCTCAAACACGTGTTTCTGACTTCCCTCGATGCCGCCAAGCCCTAAAATTACCGTCACAGAGAAGCTTATCCCGGCTTCTTTGACCCTTTGTCCTGCCTCGATCACCTCATCGGAACTTACCCCTTTGCCTATCCGCCGGAGCAGTTCGTCGTGGCCGGTCTCAAGCCCTGTATAGAATATGCCTAACTTCAGCTGCCTGAGTTCCCTGAGTTCAGCTAGACTCCTGCGGATGATATCCTGGGGCGTGGCGTACGTGGCGATCCTTTCCACGCCGGGCAGCTTTGTATTCAAGTGCTGGAGGACTTCCCTCAACTTGGGGAAGGGATAGACGAGAGCATCACCATCCTGGAGAAATACTCTCCTGCCATCCCAATCTTGAGCTATCGCATATACCACCGTGGGAATACTGGGAAGGCGAATGCTACTTTGAGTGAATGAAGCTACAGCGTCTATTTCACTCTTGACGTTGGTAACATCCCGGATATGAAGCTTTGAACCATAGTATCCGCAGAAAGTGCAGGTGTTGTTGGAGCAGCCACTGGTCAGCGGGAGAAAGTAGCTTCTCCATTCACTGGGAGGGCGGATGATATCAGGTCTATTGAAGCTCATGCACCGATTAACCACGGGACCCTAGACTGATTTGGTGGTACCGTTTGAGGGTCATTTTATCACTGGTTACAATTTGGCCTCAAGAAAACTGCTACGGGCTGGCGTTTAAGCCGGCACGTTGTTCTTCTTTGGCAGGTTAGAGAAACAGGGAGCGCACGCTTACTGGCGAGTCCGTTGAATAATATTATGATGTATAATGTATCTAGGGTACTATGTAAAGGAGGAGTCTGAGTACCATGAGGTTTGAGAGCAGCATCGAAATTAATGGCCCGGTCAAGAAGGTATGGGAGCTGATAGACAAGCTTGAAGAGTGGCCGCAATGGATGCCGTCTATAAAAAAGATTGAGAGGGTCTCCAAGGGGCCTCTGGTAGTAGGCTCGCAGCTTTCTGTTACGGCCAAGGTAAGCGGACTCACTGTTACGTTACTGATGACGGTTACAGAGTTTGTCCCGGAGAAGGCTGTGGTCATGAATGGCAAGGCCCTGGGTACCAATTTGACGCGGTTCTATAATCTTGAACCTGTAAATGGCAAGACAAAAGTCACCATCGGCGGCGACGTTTCAGGGGCTCTGGCCCTGATGGCATGCCGGGGCGGCAGAAAGGTCTCGGCGGAGATTGCCCAGGCAGCGAAGAAAAAGGTCGAGGAATCGGCGTAAAGATTGCAGGTACCCGGCTTATTGGGGCTGCCTCTTTGTTATTGCGAAGAGCGAAGCGACGAAGCAATCTCGGTAGGGAGGCAATGAAAAAAGCGAAGCCTGGTGAATCGGGCTACTGGGAAAGCCTGCCTTATTTGGTCTAGCTTCAGACTGCCATGCGAAGAGAAGCGAAGAGTTCCCTTGGTTCAATCCCCCTCAATTGTGTTGATAAATGCTTAATAGCTCTCGATAGAGTAAATGAGCCTATGCTTATTTACGGAATCATAGACGTTGAAGGAGAAGTAGATCAGGCTAAATTGAATCAGGCAATTCTCTCAGCGCAGCAGGATCATCCCGTAATGAGAACGATTGTTCGTGGTAGATATTTCAGGCTTCTTCGGGAGATGCAGAAAGACCCGGGCAAAGGAGTCCTGACCGTTGCAGACCAAGCTGAACTCCGCGATAGGAAGCAGGAGGACTATCTTTCCTCCTGGATGAACAGGCCTCTTAATCTCAGAAAAGAGTTGCCATTGAGAGTTCTTCTTTTTAAGAAGGACGAGCGAAAATCGTCGCTGGTTTTCACTTTTCATCACTCGGTGGCAGACGGGCTCCGAGCTCTTATCTTCATAAGGAAGGTTATCGAGAATTACAACAACGAACCTTCTAAGAATCATGAATCCTCGGAGGATATCCGCATAAATCGTAAGGGGGATGAATTATTGGAATTTGCCCGTAGCCAGAGGTCAAAGGTAAAGCATTACTATAGGAAAATGGTTTCTAGCCTTTTCCATCGCTTCATCATATCTGCCCTCTTTCCCCCAACAAGGGTCTTTCATGACAGGTCGGGACATTCCAGAGAACTCGCTTTCTGCCTCAGAGTTGTCCAGCCCGGGGAACTAAAGCAAATCCAATCTAAAGCAAGAGCAGCCAAAGTCGGGCTAAACGATATCTTTCTGGCGGCTTGTTATGACGCGGTGGAAAAGTGGAATGGTATGCACGAAAAAGCCAGCAAAAGGATACGAGTGATGGTTCCCGTAAACATAAGCCCGGAGGGTTTTCGCTATGTTGTTTCTAATCACGTGTCGTGGTGCTCCTTCACTACTACACCTGGAGACAGGGCCGATTCGGAAAAGCTACTGAGAAAGGTAAGAGCAGATGCGGCAAATGCGATTACGAATGGGATAGCCTTCTCCTTGATTTATTTCTTCTACTTTTGCTCTCGGTTTCCTCCGTGTGTAACGAAAGAAATGGCCCGGTTTTTGATGATTACCCGGACATATGTTGATACTATCCTTATTACCAACTTAGGTTTTATCTGGCCAAAATCGAGGTCTGGAGAAGCGGCTGTCTGCAACATGGGCAATGCCAAGATAGTCAATGTCATCGGCTCGGCACCCGTGGTAACTCCGATGGGGATAAGCGTAGCCACTTGTACGTATAATGGGAATCTGAATATCTCTCTAACTTATAGGCCTGCTCTGTTATCCAAGGAGAAAGCTCGGATGTTTCTGGACTTGTACGTCGAAGAGATTAAGAATTATCAAGTTGGTGCGCCGACTGTATGACGGTATCGCTCGTAAGATTTGACGGCTCCTTGGATTCCCTTCGCAAGGCTATCGACCTGTGTGCTGGGTTTGAGAAGCTAGATAAAGATGACAGAGTGTTGATAAAACCCAATAATTGCTTCCGGCACAGAATAATGCCACCCTATGGAATGGTCACCACATCATGGATTATGAACGCAGTCGTGCGATTACTGCTTGAACACGGCTGCAAGAATATTTCTATAGGAGAAGGAGCTATCATTGGCATATTCGACGAACTTGCGCCAGAAACGAAACGGGGCTTCAAAGGCACAGGCATGGAGAGGATGGCGAAAAAATACGGAATCAAACTGATTGATTTCAATGAAGGCGCTTTTGAAGAATTGGATCTAGGAGGAACAAAGGTTCAAGTTTCGAGGGCAGCCTTGGAGACAGATTTTCTCGTCAATGTGCCAGTGCTCAAGACTCATTTTCAAGCCAGAGTCTCTCTGGGTTTCAAGAACATGAAAGGCTGTCTGAACAAGGCGTCCAAGAAGAGGTTTCATAGTAGCAAGCGCCTTGATACCCTGATTTGTTTATTAAACGAAGCCATCAAGAGCGACCTAGTCATAATCGATGGTATATATATGCTGGAAAAAGGGCCGGAGACTCTTGCCGGTGTAGCTCACCGGAAGGATTTAATTATCGCCAGTCGGGACATATTTGAGTGCGATGTTGTCGGAGCTACAGTTATGGGAATTGACCCATCACATGTTGACTATCTGAGGGAATTCGCCCAGAGACACAATCGCTCTTTTGACATAAGCGCGATTGAAATCAAGGGACAGGACATGGAAGTCTTGAAGGAACGACTTGAGTGGCGATTTGAACCGGACAAAGAGTTATTAGGCCCATCGAACGTAACAGGGCTTTCCGCCCCTTATCCGGGCCAGACTCTTTGTTCAGCCTGTGGTGCGACACTCGCCTTGGCGCTGTCAATATTCGGCAAGGATAATCCTGGCATGGATTTTGGCGGTGTAGCATTCTATTATGGACTGGGATTAAAGCCGGAAAGAGATAGCCAGGCCGTCTTACTTTACGGGGATTGTGCCATCAGAAGTAATAAGGGTTTACAGAATGCCATCAAAATAGAGGGGTGCCCACCTACGCTAACCAAGACCCTTCTTGCCTTGATGAAAGCACTGCTAAGTAAGCCCAGGATGTTTAAGATGCTGCTTCTGCGAACCACGAAACTAATCGGGATAAGACTCGGGGTCTATCGCGAGGTTTTTCCCGGATGGGAGCGGTACCGGACAAGAGAGTTTGATAGAACCCACTTCTGACCCGATTAGCAAGAATTGTTTTCTTCATAACTCCCCTTGCCCCTCTTATCTTAAGAGGGGAATTTTCAACGTAAAGCTTTTCTGTTTTATCCCTCTTGAGGTAAGGGGGATGAGAGGGGGTTATGGATGTTTCACAGTGTGCGCCTTTTTAGTCTGCCGAACAGACATCCCTGAGAAGTTGTCTGTTGCGAACCGATAGAGAAGCAGTCTTGAGGTGGACTCTACCTTGGGCCTGGGGTTTGTCTCCCGTCGAGGACAATCCATTCGATTTGGTTATCGTCCTTGAGGACGGAGACAATGTGGTTATTATGTCGTAATTGCTCCACCAGAAAGAACTGCCCTCTATAGTTCAGAGTAATATGATTCTCGTCGTGAACTGCGACTATTCGACAGGTCCTTAACCCTCCTATGCCAATTCCGATGACCTTCAGAACCGCTTCCTTTGCCGTCCAATAACGGGAGAGGGTGTCCCAAGTCTTTTCCTCTAGTGCCCATTCCTTATCAGTCGCCACACGAGTGAAGAGTGACTCATTGCGGGGCCTCATTTCTTCAATATCAATCCCGACCTTATCGTCGCTAATCACCGCCGCCACGTACTTAGGTTTATGGGAGAGTGACCAATAATTGCCGTTGACCGGACATGGTACGCCCTTATCATCCTTGAGCAGTTCTCCAAGCATGAGTCCACTTCGCTCAGCACTCAGTCTCAAAGCCTCTCGAGCAATGCGGCTCAGATGGTCGACCTCATCTTTACCTGAGAGCTTATGGTCGCGTTCGGTAACCGGCATGACTACAGGAAACAAAATCATGGGCTTAAGATCTTGTGGCTTTCTTGATGATATCCTTGTCAAAGTAATTGATCGACATTCCAGCATCCACGATTATGCCCTGGGCATTGATGCCGCTAGATCGATCGCTCAAGAGAAATGCTGCTGTATTGGCTACCTCGTTGGTGGTCAGAGCTTTCTTGCGCAGGGTTAGCTGTTCGGCAAAAAGGTAGTAGTCTAAGTATCCGGGTATTCCTGCGGATGCCGATGTCTTCAAAAGTCCGGCGTTCACGGAGTTGAATCGGATTTGGGAGAAAGAACTGAAGGATTTGGCCAGGAAGCATATGGTCGAATCTAGTGCGGCTTTCACCGGGGCCATAAACCCATAAGGTTCTGCTGCCATTTTCGTGGTTGAGATGGAGATAGTGACAACAGATGCTCTTTCATCTAATAGGCTCTTAAACGCATTGGCAATGGCGATTAAGGAATAACAGGAGATATCAACTGACTGCAAGAAGTCTTTCCTTTTTGTTTCATGGAACGGTTTGAGCCCTTCTTCGTAATTAGCGAAGGCTATGGAATGAACGATGCCGTGAAGCTTAGGGTATTTTTTAGCCACATCCTCAGCCAGTTTTCTGATTTCCTGCTCTCGTTCTACATCGCAAACGTAGATATCAGCGCCGGGAAGAATTTTGGTAACGCTCTCCTTCCTGGCCGCGGAGCGAACGCTGTAGATTACATTTGCCCTGGCCTCGGTTAGGACCTGACCTACGGCGAAGGCCACACTCTTTTTGTTGGCCGCCCCAAAAACAAGGAAAGTTTTACCAGCAATATCCAGAAAATCCATTTAATGCTCGCTCTATGCTTCTCAACATATGTCAAGGTGCCTCTTTAGCTAAGGTGACAGTAAACTCGACTGTGACTGAGGTCTTGCCGCCAACTGAGGCTTTGCCCTTCATATAATAGGCATTGCTGACTTTCTCTACCAACTCTGCTTCGATGTCCAGTGTGCTCCCCGGCTTAACGATGCTTCTGAACTTGGCATTATTGACGCGAGTAAGAACAGGAATACCTCCCGTCATGCCGCCCATCATTTTGGATAGCAGAATTGCGCCCGTTTGAAAGATGGATTCACAAATAAGTGCCCCGGGCATGATGGGTTGCCCGGGATAGTGTCCCGCGAAAACCGGCTCGTCGGCTCTTATGTCCTTCGCAGTTCGGATTTTCGTGCCGCTCAGTTCTACGATTCTATCTACAAATAAGAACGGCGGACGATGGGGTATAGCGTTCAGGATTTCCTCCATGTCATAGTCCTCCGCTCACCTCAAGAATCGAGCCCGTCACATATGATGCCTCCTTGGAAGCCAGGAAAAGAACGCAAGCGGCTACTTCCTCGGTATTTCCAAATCTCTTCATGGGAATCCTGTCGAGATAGGTATCACGCAATTTATCCGGAAGGTCCCGGATGAGTTCGGTAGCGATGAATCCCGGGGAAACGCAGTTGACCGTAATGCCCCGAGTAGCGACTTCCTTGGCCAACGATTTAGTCAATGCACTCAGGCCTGCCTTTGCGGCTGCATAGTTCGCCTGGCCTTCAAAAGCGTATCTTTCCATCACGGAGCTTATGTTGACAATGCGGCCATATCGCTTCCGCATCAGGTTCCTCACGGCAAATTTGCACATGTAAAAGATACCGGTAAGATTGACATTCAGTACATCGTGCCAGTCCGATTCCTTCATCATCGCCAGGACAGAATCTTTTCGGATACCGGCGTTGTTCACCAGCACTTCGAAGCTGCCATATTTCGTATCTATGTATCTGAAAAACCCTTCGACATCTTCATACTTGCTGACATCAAGTTTCTGGATATCAATGTTTTGCGCAAACTGGCTATTGTCTTGTCTGAATTGTGCTGTCGCCGCCTCGTTTGTCGAATAGGTGACAATGACTCTAGCCCCTGCCTGCAAGAAGCTTTCGGCAATAGCCTTGCCTATTCCTCGGGTCCCACCAGTGACAATGACAGTCTGTCCTTCGAAATCATGCATTTCATGACTCCCCTGCCTGCCAAAGAAGTCGTTCGGCGGGCAGGTCTAGCTCCTCTTATCTTAAGAGAGGAAGTTCAATTGACGCCCCCTGCTGACAGAAATTTGTCCACGTCGTTGGCGACGATTACTCCGTAATTAGCTGCGCCCAGCCACCCTGACATAATAATCCCCACGGAGCCAGTATGGAAAAGTCCGGCTATCTCCTTGGGAAGTCCCATACTGACCTTCAATCCCTCAAATTTGGTACCAAAAGAAGCGCCGTTTAGATGGAGCGTATACCTTTGAAATGTCCTGGGAGTGGCGGCTTCCAGATAGCCTACCTTCTCTCGAATCTCTGGAATATACTTCTCCAGAGCATTGAGCGTCCTTTGCATCAATTCCTCCTTGGAGGCGCGATATTCCTCTTCGGAGAGGTTCGCCCAGTCATCATAGTTAGCGTTGGAGGAAGCAACGATGGAGTACATATCAGAGCCCGGTCGGGTCTGGGGATAGTAGATGGAGAACGACCTGCTGGTAGTATTCTTGCTGCGAAGTTCTTGAGGGTCGAGTTTCTTCGCCTCTGAGGCAAAAAGCAAATCCCCGATGTAGTCAATCTTCTCGCCTTTCTTAATGCCGATATAGACTTGGCAAGTGCTGTTATTCAGACGCACTTTGTTAGCCTCTTCAATGAAGCCTTCAGAAAAATTCTCGTCTCCGACCAGCTTATGGATAGTGGATAACAAGTTACCATTGGAGACAACAGCCTTGCTCTTGATCGTCTTCCCGTTCGCTATTACCCCAACAGTCTGTTTATCTTTGACCACAATCTTTTCCACCAAGCACCTGGTCCGAATGTCAACGCTGTTTCGCAGGAGCTCTTCCCGCATTTTTTCGATAAACTGGTCTGTCCCCCCTCGGACAGTATAAATACCTTTGCTCATGAAGTTGGAAAACACGATTCCATAACCTATGCCGGGGTCGCCCAAAGTTGACCCGTTGGCATAGGCAATTGGCTCCATTAGCAGGCGGTGAACATCTTCACGGCCCGGAAAGAATTTTTCAAAAAACTCTCTGGTGGTCATGCTTTCGTCATCGTAAAAATTCATGTTTCTGGCTGCGTGGAAGAAGTTTTCAATATTCTCCCGGGGTATTTTGAATCGCTGCTCTAAGATGCGTGTGAAATCATCCCGGTCGTAACTTGTCGTAAAGGAGAACTGGGGGTTATCAAATCTAATCCCTTTGAGCTGAACAATCATGCTAGCGATTTCAGGAGTCCAGTATTTACGACAGGTCTTAATCATCCCAACGGGGAATCCATGTAGGGCGATGTCAAAGATATGCCCCTTTCTTTTGAACCACGTGGCTAGTCCACCAAGATTGTAGTGCTGCTCCAGAAGCAAGACTGAATGTGCTCCCTTAGCCAGCATATTGGCACAAGTCAGTCCTGCGAGTCCGCCTCCAATGACGATGACGTCGTATTCTGATCTTACATCGTTTGCCCAATCGTGGCTCATATCTTTCCCTTTGTCACCCTGATTTTAACATTTGCTTGTGACTACGTCTTCTGCAGAAAGTGAAGATTTGCCATGGAGATACCGCTAAGCATCGCACCCACTATTCCCAGGAAACCCTGATCTGTGCCACAGATAAACAAATTGTCCAAATGAGTCTTCCCCGTCTTGATTTTATTTGGCGTTCCGTAGACCGCGCCATTTATGTGGCCGGTGAATCGGTGGATTGTTTTCGGAGTAAAGACATCGGCAAAAATAATCGAATCGCGGAAATCAGGTACAAATTTCACCACCTCTCGGAGCGCGGCTTCCAGCCAAGCGGCTTTCTGGGCTCTGTACTCGTCTCCACTCAATTTGTTCCAGAGCTCAAAGTTGGCTAGATTGGTTATCCTAATCATGCCTTCGGGCAAAGGGTCTGTGAATTGAAAATTATTAGGGCAGCAAACAACGCCACTGGAAACGTCAACTAGCTTGTCGGGTTGCCGATAATTAAATCTATCTGAATTGTTGTAGAAGGTGATTGTTATGTCATAACCCATTTTGGCAATTTCCTTATCTAAGACCATGATAGACTCCATGCATGAGATTTTACCCACATCGTGTTTGAAACTTGCGGAATCATAATCGGCCAAAAGCCTCATGGTTTCAACATAACCAGCGGATGATAGTATGCTATCCGCTGTCAGGACTTCACCGTTTTCGAGCAGGATTGATTCGACCTTGCCATTGACGCATTTGAGACTTGTCACCGCACACCTCATCTTAAATTCACCGCCGCAGGCCTTGTATTTCCTTACCAGCACATCGAGGATTTGGCGTGCCCCGGCTTGAGGTCGGGCGAAGCCTTCGCAGAAGATACTCTTGAACATGACAACAAGCTGGCCGAACTCCATGTCATTCTCTTGAGCATTTCCATAAAACATAAGCGGGCAAAGAATCATATCAATGAGGAGCGGGTCGGAAAGAATAGAACTCATAACTTGGCGAGCCGAAACCGGTTTGATATATAGGTTCAGTTCGTCATATTCAGAAACGGTCTTGAGCAGGTTCAGGAAATTGTCAGTCTGTCTGGGAAAATTGTCAACCACGTCCTCGACGAAGAAGTCGAAGTCATTATTGAACCTGAGGGTTTTGTCGGGGAATCTAATCACTGACATTCTTTGTGGACATAAGGCGAAATCTTCAGCTTTTAGTTTGAGCTGCCGGAGCAGCTTGGGCAATGGCGTCGATTTAGCGCCTTTGGAAACATAATTCGTCATGGCATGCAGACCGACATCGAATCTGTGCCCACCCAGGCTGTAAAAAGAGTTCAGGCCTCCCACGCGATGATGCCTTTCCACGATGCAAACTCTTTTGCCGTAGTATGCCAATCTGATGCCGGCGGCAAGGCCGGACATTCCGGCGCCGATAATTAGAACGTCATAATCCATGGTCAGGGTCTTTTCAAAATCAGAGGCTGACTAAGTCCCAATCCTCGGGAAGAATGCGACGAAACAATGTGTTCCTGGCGTGCCAACACCGTCGATCAGAGGTTTCTCATCCGCGGCTCTAGATAGGCTACAGAGCCATCCAGGGTAGCTAACTGCATATATTCACTCTCGGGTACTTCGATGCCATAACGTTTTCGCAGCTCCATGATGATGTCTAAGAAATCCATTGAGTCCAATTCCACTTGTTCCCGTATTGGAACGTCGCCCTTCAGGTTACTGAGATCTTCATCTGGTATGATTTGGGCTATTATTTCCAGGACGGCGGCTCTAATCTGTTCCTTGGTCATGTACCCCCCAGTTCATTTATTCGGAGCATGTCTTCGCCTTTATTTGTCGAATCTTTTCACGACGACAACGGAATTGATGCCTAGCATTCCGAAGGAATTATTCAATATATAATCGACCTTGTCAATCCTTCTTGGCTCATTGATGACCAGACTGCCAAGAGGACACTTAGGATCCAAGTGATCCAGATTGATGGTAGGATGGACGAGATAGTCTTCAAAAGAGGGCAAATTGCCGGCTAATTCCAAGGCACCGGCAGCTCCCATTGCGTGACCGATAAAACTCTTGGTGTTGTTTATATGGGCGTGGGGAGACTCACCAAAGACTTCTCTGATTGCTTGACACTCTACGGTATCTCCTTCCACCGTACCTGTGCCGTGAGTATTGATGATGTCGATATCTTCTGGAGATATGCCGGCTTTGTTGAGGGCGAGTCTTATGCACTGAATTTGTCTTTCTCTGTCCGGGAAAATGAAGTCACTGGCATCCGAGTTGATGGCATAGCCCACGATTTCGCAATAGATCTTGGCTCCCCTTGTTATTGCATCGCTGAGCCTTTCCAGAACAAAAACGCAGCCGCCTTCGGAGACAACCACGCCATTCCTGTCTTTGTCAAAGGGGCGCGATGCCTTCTCAGGGTCAGGATGAGAAGCCAAAGCTCCCTCGCTTCTAAAGCCGGCAAAAATACCAAAGGAGCCGGTGCTCTCGGAAACTCCACCGGCCAGAGCTAGATTGACTTCATTTAGCAGTAGCATTTGCAGGCCATGTATGAGTCCGATGTTGCCACCAGCGCAGGCAGCTCCCAGCGTATAGTGCGGTCCGGTAATTCCCAGGTTTAGAGTAACTTCACCGGCGGGATTATTGGCTACTACTCTGGGATTATGATGGTGAGACCAGTATTTCACGTCATAGTCAAATTGCTTGATTTCATAGACCTCATTTTCAGTTTCCACGGTGCCGTGCTCGGTAATCCCGAGATAGACGCCAATCCTCGATTTATCGGCGCACGCAAGATCTAATCTGGCATCCGCGAGTGCTTCTTGGGCGCAGTAGACGGCGATAGAGCCCGCCCTTGTTCCCCGGCGTAATTCCTTTTTCTTTTGATATTTGAGCGGGTCAAAGTCACATAGACCAGCGACTACTTCACCAATATAGCGGATATTTAATTTCTGTATGCCTGATTTGCCGGTAAGTAAGCTCTTGCGAAACTCCGCCAGATTATTCCCGTTTGGTGCCGTGAGGCCAACCCCGGTAATCACGACTCGCGTTTCGTCAGATCTATTTGCCACCATAGGGTATGACTTCCATCAAAAACGTAGATATCAGAGCGGTCTGAGGAAATCTATCTAATTGCATCTCTGTGTCAGGGGGAATTTCCCTGCAATCATCTGGCTGGGGCCAATTTGCCTACCATTGTAGACCCAGCATGAGACAGACCAAGCCGCTACCGATCCCCAGCATGGCAGCCTTATCACCGGGTTTAAGATACCCCCGCTCAATTCCGATAGCCATGGTAATGGGCAAGGAAACCGAACCAATGTTTCCGAGATACTCCACCGTAGAAAAGTCCTTTGTGGCATCGAGGCCCAAAGCCTGGAACAATAGTTTACTATGCACGGCGCTGACCTGGTGAGTGAAGAACCTGCTTATGTCGGAGTCGTTCCATCCAATCTCTTGTTTTGTGTCCTTCCAGGTATCGGGCGCTAATCTCAGTCCGTTTTTCAGGACTCCGTCGTAGTCTGTGTGCATATTTGGGAGCTCAGCCAGGTCGAGGAAAGAGACATCGGCCTCTATACGACAAAGACCATTGTGTTGTGAAGCGGCGCGTGTTACCCCTCCCAGAAGCTTATGGCCGTCTTGTGACAGAGAGGAATGGGTCAACACCGCTGCTACTGCTCCTGATCCCAAGGTGAATGTGGGAAAGGCCAACTTGAGCTTATCTCTGGTAATGTCAGGGTCTCTTAGAAGTCTATCGATTGTAGCATTGACCATGGGCCTACTACTCTCACAGCCGACTACAATTCCTGCTTTTATCTGACCCAGCTCAATCATATTTGCCAGAGTCACCATACCGTTAATGAAGCCCAGGCAGGCGTTTGAGATGTCAAAGATGGTAGCTGTCGGAGGAAGACCCAGAGAATCGTGGACCACAGTAGCTGTCGCTGGCTCCAGGAAATCGCGGGATACAGAGGTGTGAAGCAAGCAGCCAATGTCTTCTTTTTTGACTCCCGACTTGGCAATGGCTTTTTCTGCTGCTCGTATACTTGCTTGGCTTGGTGTTGCTCCATCGTCCCAGAATCGCCGTTCGCGAATTCCCGTCATCATTTCCAGACGGCCGTAGGAAAGATTGAACTTGCCGTATATTGGGGCCAGTTTCTCTTCCAGACTTACCGATGTGACGATATTCTCTGGCAGTTCGTAACCAAAAGACTCAACACAGACCTTTCTGTACTGCATTCAATAACCCTATTCTTCCCTGAGAAGCATCGCGAGTGTCTACCATTAAGATAGACATATCAAATGTGTAAGCTCACTTCTGCCTGCTCGATATTAATTTCGGAATATGAAACTTTGTTCTAAGGTTTTCCCACCTTCCGGTGGAGTCCGGTGGAATTATCTCGTCGGGAATGTATTTTCCCACTCCGGCAAGAACAGTGCAGACCTTTCTGGAGTTCGCTACCTCGTCAGGAACATACTCATCAGCAGCAGCAATAATCATGGAGCGCAGCCTATTGGAGGCTAGTTTCTTGACCACCCTAATTGCGAACGAAATCAATCTGTTCGGGACACGTTTATCCAGGAAATTGAGGCCAAAGAGCAGCAGTTTATCCGGAGCATATCTATCCACGGCTTTCACCAAAAGGAAGAACCCCTTCTTTGCCAGGGATCTAATTACAGAATCAAGCCTGGAGTGTTTTTCTTGGGTCACCGTCTCCTCTGCCATCTCCTCTCTCAGATGCTATAATTTATAGCAGTTTTGCCACTATTTGTCAAAAACAATGTTGCCTGGCTTTACTCCGTAGTGGTTGGTAACACAGGAGGCTCAAATTGATAGCGAAGAAGGTATTTACCATCAAGCAACAAGTGGTCAAAGACCTGGCAACAGGATTGACAATAGAATTTAAGGCAAGAGAAGATGGCGAATTTAGGCTCTACCTTAGTGGCTCGATATTGCCATTAGGCAACCGTGAAATTCACTTTGGCAAAGAGGGGGATTATGTAGGTGCAGGCACTTGGCTAAAGGGTAAATGAAATGAGAGCAATTAGCCTACTTTGGCATTATAGCGTGGCAACTTCCCATGAAGTTTCTTGTATTGCTCTAAAAGCCACTTTTCACGTTCGGATGGGTTTCTGCACTTCTCAACTCGGAAAGAAGTTGCGTTTCCTTTGCTACGATTCTCTCGCTGGGCAGCTTGTAATCGGCTTTTTATCCCGTTTTTACCTTCGCCCTTGCCAATGTATGTTAATTCTTGACCCCTGTAAATCCCGTATACTCCATCAGAATTTGGAGCTTTGCTTATGTTAGTATCAGTGAATCTTTGTTTTTTGCCACGAATAGGCATTGTCTTTTACCTCCTTAATAAAATAGGGCTTGCCAGTCTGTGCTATAATATATCTACATCATACACGCCTCCTATGAGGGTGGGCGAGATGGGAATCGCACCCATATGGGCTGAGTCACCAGCCCCGCCACTTCCAAAGTGGCTGTGTCTACTTTTGCACCACTCGCCCACTGCTCCATTAACATCTCTTCTAATGGTATACCCTCTGGGCAATTTTGTCAAATCAAATTATTGTAGACTAATTATTGCACAAATTGCTAGACAATGTTATATTATTATTGCAGACAGAGAAATAGACAGAGAAATAGAGAAAAACAGAGAAGGATATGCTATATCAGTATAAAACATGGAGGTATTAAGATGCCTATTTGCCCGTTTTGTTATCACAGACGAATGCGGAGATTTGGCATGTATTACTATGGCGATACGCCTAGACAAAAGTGGCTATGTGAGCGTTGTGGTGGTGTGACTGCATATGCTCTCCGCCGTATGCCCAAACGCAGACCTCGTGGATATAGACGGTGAAACGAGCCAGACTATTGTATTTGGAAGATACAGAGGAAAGGGGAGACAATGGACGAGAAGGCAAGGAAACGACACGACAAGATTCAAGAGAATGTCCGCAAGGTAAATAGGATTCAAGAGGAATTTGGTGGTTATAGGCCCGACCTCATCAATATGTATTTTGCTGCAAAGCTGGAATCCCTAACACGAATCCTAATTGGGCTGACTATTGTTCTAGCTATATTAACAGGCATTCATATAATTCTGCTTATAAAGGGCTGTTGATGGTCTATAAGGCTTACGCACCCAGCGACAGTGGTATGGTCAAAGTGCCATACTTCGATGTAACGTGCAAATACTGTGGCGGGCATAATGTCATTAGGTATGGTCACTATCGGCATATGCAGCGATTCTTCTGCAAAGAGTGTAAAAGGAAGTTTGCCGACAATGACGCCTTACCCGATATGAAAACGCCTATTGACCAAGTAGGAACTGCAATAGGTATGTATTACGAAGGACAATCTCTAAACAGCATATGCCGATTGCTAACACAGATATATCATAGCTACCCTTCCGATTCTACCGTTTATAGATGGATTACCAAATTCACCAAGCGGGCAGTAAGCGAAGCAGAGAATTACAAGCTAAACGTAGGCGACCTTTGGGTTGCCGATGAGACGGTTTTGGATATAGATGGGAAGAACGTTTGGTTCTGGGACATAATTGACGCTAAGACGAGATTCCTCTTAGCCTCTCGGTTGTCGAGAAGCAGGACTATTAAGGATGCTGCCCTGCTAATGAATGAGGCAAAGCGTAGAGCAGGTAAATCACCCAAGACAATTCTTACTGATAAGCTAGCAGCCTATTTAGACGGCATAGAGTACGTCTTTGGGGCAGACACGAAACATATTCAGAGCAAGCCATTTACGGTTGAGAATAACACGAACTACATTGAGCGTTTTCATGGGACTTTGAAGGATAGGACAAAGGTGATGCGTGGGCTGAAGGACATTGAATCTGCTAGGCTGATAACGGAGGGATGGCTATTGCACTATAACTATCTTAGACCGCATGAGGCACTTCAAGGCAAAACACCTGCCGAAGTCGCAGGGGTTAAATATCCCTATCGTAATTGGCAGGAAGTAGTGGCTAAGCGTGAAGTCATTACCCCTGCCAAAGTTAGTGCTACTAGCACTATTGTAATTCCCGAATTAAGACCAAGACCGCCGATTGTAGCTAGAAGGAGATTTGGCAGATTGCACAGGCACAGGGAGAAGCCTATGCCAGCGTTAGTAGCAATGAGGTGCTAATATGGACAACAAACCCAACACAGATGACACTCTTAAGGAATTTGAAAATGTTTTTGAGATTTTACAAAAGCAACTATTGGCCGCTAGCGTTCACTTTCGTATTTGGGAACAGCTCTGGCCAACTGAAAAAGTAGTAGATACCATAAATCGGTATAAAGGTTTTTTCCAGCCTACAAGAGACGCTCATCTTGACCGACTGATTATTAAGGTTAGCGATATTCTCAGTAATGAACCCAACGCTCCAAGTTTTTATCGTATTTTTAAGATGCTGGGGAGAAATCCAAACCTAGCCCCAGATATAAATGTGCGTGAAATAAAGAAATGCCTTAGAAAACACAAGAAGGCATTGGAGGCGATTAAGAATTACCGTAATACGCGAGTTGCTCATTGGGATACTAGTGTCAAAAAGCTGAACAAACCCGTATTATTTGGCGATACGAAACAGATGTTGGAAGAGTTGAAAGCTATTTCTAATAGAATCAGTGCCTCACATTCAAACAGGATACACGCATTTAGATATATCGAGCAGGCAGATACCACTAGTCTGTTAGAGGCACTGAAAAGAAATAAACTCAAGACTAGAAGCTGACATGATGATAGTTAACGGTAATATAGCTTACCAACCAAAATGGAGAAGAACCTGTTGCCTTCCCTGATTGACATTGCGGAATGACTGGGGTAAAATGCCTCAGTTCTGATATGGCTGATGTAAGGCTTGGTTCAGGCGAGAGTTTCGAGGCTCTGCTACGCAGATTCAACAGGCAGGTGCAGCAAGACCGCATTTTAGCTGAAGTTCGCCGCCGCAAGCACTTTGAAAAACCAAGTGAAGAGAGAAGAAAGAAGGCGGCAGCGAAAAGACGCAAGAGCTTCAGGTAATTACCAGTCAAGAGTTTCGTTCTTAGGGCAGAAAATCTATTTACCGGCACCTGCGAGGTCCACTCGAAAATATGAAGCAAATTCTGATTAGCCGGTGGTAGTCGGAAAATGACGCTAAAAGATAGGATCCAGGAGGCTCTCAAAGGGGCACTTAAGCGACGGCAGAGCGTAGAAGTTTCTACGTTAAGGCTGTTATTGTCTGAGATAAGATATGCTGAAATTGCGCAGCAGAAGCCGGCTGACGATAGCAAGGTGCTTGATGTTATTACGAAGGAGGCAAAGCGTCGTCGGGAGAGCATCGACGCCTTTCGGAAGGGGAATCGTGGCGACTTGGTAGCGCAGGAAGAGGCAGAACTTGCTGTTCTTATGAGTTACCTTCCCAAACAGGCAAGTCGTGAAGAAGTTGTCACTGCGGCGCGGCAGGCGATTGAGGCGGTTGGAGCTAAGGGACAGGCCGACAAAGGCAAAGTCATGGCCCAGCTTATGCCTCAGCTGAAGGGCAAAGCCGATGGCAAAGAAGTGAGCGACGTAGTTTCAGAGTTGCTTGCTACCCGCTGACTCTGAAAGCCGAGCGAAGCCTCTTATGTTATGGCATGATGGCGGTAAGAAAAGACCGCCATTGTTCTTTTGTGGGTGTGTGCACTTTGAACTTGACATGAAGAAACCGAAAACAATGCAGGAATACGGAGCGACAAGCAACGATTTTGTCTTTGGGTTGTTGTTTTGACCCTGGATCTTTGCATGAGTATGGAAGCATCTCCATTTCGAGGCATACGCTATAACGAAAGGGTAATTGGCGATCTAGGGCAGGTCATCTGTCCTCCCTACGATGTTATCAGTCCCGAACAGCAGAAACTCTACTATGAAAGGAGTGATTTCAACGTTATTCGTTTGGAATTCGCCGAGACCTCACACGATATGTATGAAAAGGCATCTATTACCTTTCAACAGTGGCTGAAGCAGGAAATTCTGCAGCATGACAGCGTATCCAGCTTTTACTTGCATGACCATCTATTTGAGTATTCAGGTAAAAAGATGATACGGCGCGGGCTGATGGCTTGTATCAGGCTCGAATCCTGGGGCCGCGGTATTTATCCTCACGAAGAAACATCATCTAAGGCGAAAAGCGATCGTCTGCAGTTGATGCGAGCTTGTCGGGCTAGCTTCAGCCCATTGTTGTCCCTTTATCATGATTCCGAGCAAGAAGTTGCTCGGATACTATCCTATGCTGTGCGGGAAAGACCACTCATGTCATTGCGAGCACAGCGAAGCAATCTCCCTGATTCCGGCGAAGGTCATATTTTGTGGGCGGTAACCGACCCGGAAACCAAGTTGCAGCTAAGTCGGTTTCTCTCTTCTCAGCCTCTTTACATTGCTGACGGTCATCACCGCTACGAAACAGCGTTGACTTACCAAGAGGAGAGAACACAATGTCAATCCGATGACTGTAAGCTGGCGACCGAAGCCTTCAACTATGTTATGATGGAATTGGTCGAGTTCTCCGACCCGGGGCTTGTCGTTCTGCCTCTGCACAGACTGGCGCGTGGCGTGGCGCCTTCTGTTCTGATGGGTTTGGCAGACCAACTGAATCGGTTCTTTGTGCTTGAGTCCATCTCTTCGGAAGTTGGTGACCCTGGAGGGCCGGGCCTGCCGAGTGGTAGCTGTTTGGGAATTCTGGGTTTACAGCCCGGCTCATTGGTTATGTTAAAAAGACGTCAAGATGTTTCTTTTGAGCCCATGATGCCCGGCAACAAATCCCAGGCTTACCGGGACTTCGGCGTCAGCATTCTTAATCATGTTATTCTGGAGAATGTCCTGAACGGAGCGGAGAATCTAGATCTCGGTTATACTGTGGATCTAAGAGAAGCCCACCAGCAGATAAAGGAAGGAAAGTATCAATTAGCTTTCTTATTGAATCCCCCGCAGCCGGAAATGATTAAGGCTGTCGCCGATGCTCAAGACAGGATGCCGCGCAAATCAACTTACTTTTACCCTAAAGTTCCCGCCGGGTTGATCATTAATCCCCTGGATTGATCGGGTTTACGGAAAGGTTATCTATAGTCTTACTGCTTTAGCACTGTAGACGCCACTAAGGCCACGTATTTCCTGTAGGTGTTCCTCGCCCAGTGGTTCGTCCAAGGCCAAAATCATGAGGGCCTTGCCTCGAGGCTTCAGTCGAGATAAGTGCATGGAACTGATGTTTATGTCGGCTTTGCCGGTTATATCACCGATACTGCCAACAAGTCTGGGGCGGTCGAGATGATCGCAAAAAAGGAAATATCCCCCGGTGGGCACAATATCCATCCAGAAGTCATTGACTTGGACAATGTGGGTCTCGCCGTCTCTAACTGTGCCCGAGATTGTGGTGGTTCCCACGTTTGAATTGACCTCTAGCGTAATCAGGTTGGCATAGTTCTGGCATATTGCCTCTTTCTCCTCGCTGATCTTCAAGCCATGTTGAGTAGCGATAAGACCAACGTTGACCAGGTTGATTCTTTCTTCACTTGATTGCTGCAATAGCCCGCTGATGAGAGCGGTCTTAATGGGGCTGCAGTCGTAATTAGCTACTCCGCCGCTGTATTTGATGTGTGTTGAGTTTATTTGTCCTTCCATTAATTGACTGGCAAGCGTGCCGACAACCGTAGCTGCTCTCATAAACGGAACCATCTCAGCAGCTATGTGTGGGGCGTTAACGGCGTACTTGCTGAATTGTCCTTGAAGCACAGCCAAGACTTCCGTAGCAACATCTTTGGCTACGCTGGTCTGGGCCTCGATTGTAGAAGCTCCTAGGTGAGGGGTAACGATTATCTTGTCCTCCTTGAATAGCGGACTGTCTGTCACAGGCTCGTGGTCAAAGACATCGAAAGCAGCGCCGGCTATTTTCCCGGCTCCAAGTGCTTTAAGTAGTGCTTCCTCGTCGATCACTCCGCCGCGGGCACAATTGATAATCCGAGCAGCGGGCTTCAGTTTTGCCAGCTCCTTACTTCCGATCAGTCTCTTAGTAGCTGCGGTCAGAGGCACGTGGAGGGTGATAAAATCAGCCTCTCTGAGAAGCTGGTCTAGAGGCGTCAACTCAACTTTGAGGTTGCGGGCATAATCTTTGGAAACAAAGGGGTCGTGGGCGATGACGCGCATTTCAAAAGCCTGGACTCTTTTGGCTACCTCAGAGCCGACATTGCCAAGGCCTATGATACCCAGCGTCTTGTTCCTGATCTCCGTGCCAACCAGTTCCTCCCTTTGCCATTTGCCTGATTTGAGACAACTATTGGCTTGCGCCACATTACGTGCCAGGGCAAGCATGAGGGCGATGGTGTGCTCTGCGGCAGCTATGATATTGCCGGTAGGGGCGTTAACCACCACAATGCCACTCCTCGTAGCAGCGTCGACATCAATGTTGTCTAAGCCTACACCTGCGCGACCGATCACCTTGAGTTTCTTACCGGATTCAATGACCTCTGCCCCTACTTTAGTCTGGCTGCGCACAATGAGGGCATCGTAATCGCCAATTATAGCCTTGAGCTGTGAAGGCTCCAGCTTGGTCCTGACATCCACCTGTGCAAAGCTACTCAGAACTTGTATCCCTTCTTCGGCAATCGGGTCAGCTACTAAGACTTTCATCATTTGCCTAGCCTTTCTTCGCTTGGGGTATAGCTTTGCTGAGCGCCTCCAGTATCGACTTGATGTCTTTTTCATATACCAGGCCGAGATGACCAATACGGAAGATCTTGCCTGACAATTTTTGCTGACCCCCGGCGAGGATTACCTGATACTCCTCACGGAGCAATTGAATCAATTTGGGGACATCAATTTTGTCAGTAGCATTTATTGCTGTCACTGTGTTGGAAGCATATTTCTCGTCGGGGAAGAGGGATAAACCTAATGATTTTACTCCGTTTCTCGCTGCCTGCCCTACCCGAACGTGCCTTGCGAATACATTGTCTAGTCCCTCGCCCAACATTAAGTCCAAGGTGACATCAAGAGCATAGAAAATAGAGATGGCCGGCGTCCAGGGAGTCTGCCCTTTCTGGAAAAAATCTTTGGCTTTGGCGAAGTCCCAATAATAGCGTGGCATTTTGGCTTTAGCGTAAGCTTGCCAGGCTCTTTCACTTATACTGACCATAGCTAGTCCGGGAGGCACCATCCACCCCTTCTGTGAAGCGGTGACCACTATGTCACAATTCCAGTCGTCGGTAGGCAGGTTGATGCAGCCTAAGCTTGAGATAGCATCGACCAAGAGAAGCTTGTCGGACTTCTTGACGAGAGCGCTTATCTCCCTGATATCGTTGGTCACACCAGTAGACGTCTCATTATGAGTTGCCAGTACCGCCTTGATATCGGCGTCTGCCTTCAATGCCTTTTCTGCCGCATCAAGGGCAATTGGCTTCCCCCATTCGAAGTTCAGGCGGGTCAGTTGAGCGCCATATTCTTCGGCGATATCCGCAAAGCGTTCGCCAAAAGCCCCGTTGGCAAGTGACAAAACCTTATCTCCGGGCGACAAGGTATTGACAACCGCAGCTTCCAGGCCACCGGTGCCGGAAGCGGTAAGCACGAAGACGTCTCCCTTGGTCTGGAACACCTGTTTCAATTTCCGCGTTATTGCGCTAAGAATTTTGCCGAATTCTGGCCCTCGATGGTTTATCATTTGCCGACCCATGGCCTCAAGGGCTTGCGGCGGGCAAGGCGTTGGTCCTGGAATGCGTAGCTGCATTTTTACCTCCTAGTCAGGTTTATTTTTTATCAGCATCGACGATTTCAGCAAGGCGGAGTTTCCCAACTTTGATTTTGTCACCGGGTCTAAGTGTAGCCTTCTCGCCTTTGACTACCTGGCTGGTCCCATCTGGCCGGATTATTCGAACTGCACCCTGAACAAGTAGTCTTTTGGCTTCGCCCATGCTATTCGCGAATTTGTTATCTACAAGCCACCTTGGCATGTCCCTAGTCAGGATCACTTCGATGCTGTCTTTGATACCAATACTATCTGTCACTACTATTTTGTGAAGTTCTCGCGTCTGAAACTGCCCTTGGAAGTGCTCCTCTGCTTCCTCCGCTGCCTGTTTGCCGTGAAACTGCTCTACAATTTCGTGAGCCAATCGTTTCTTGAGGTTCATGGGGTTAACTGAGCCCGTTTTCAGTTGTTTCTTGAACTCAGTGATTTCTTCCTCAGGAACATCGGTCACCAGCTCAAAATAGTCCACGATGAGGGGGTCAGGGATGGACATCACCTTGCCGTATATTTCCTGAGGAGGTTCAGCAATGCCTATGTGGTTATGCAAGCTCTTACTCATCTTCTGTTTACCATCAGTACCGACCAGAAGGGGGACTAGGAAGACTTGCTGGGGAGCCTGGCCCACGCTTTGCTGGAGCTCTCTGCCCACCAGACAGTTGAATTTCTGGTCAATGCCACCGAATTCAACATCGGCCCTGATAGCTACTGAATCATAACCCTGAAGCAAGGGATAAAGCATTTCGGTTAGAGATATGGGATTACGGGAATTGTACCGTTTGCTGAAATCCTCCCTAGCCAGAAGCTGGGCAACGGTAAACTTGCTGGTAAGCTTAATTACTTCATCCAGGGTGAATCTGGAAAACCATTCGCTTTGCCATCTCAACTCTGTTTTATCCTTGTCTACCACCTTGAAAAATTGTTCCATGTAAGTTCGAGCGTTGTTTTCTATTTCAGTGGGTGAAAGCATGGGGCGGGTGGCTGACTGACCGCTGGGGTCGCCAATTCTGGCGGTCCAGTCACCAACTATAAGAATGACCTTATGTCCTAGCTCCTGGAACTGACGCAGTTTTCTTAAGCCCACCACATGTCCCAGGTGGATGTCAGGAGCACTGGGGTCGAAGCCTTGCTTCAGGGTCAAAATCCTGCCTGATTTCAGCAGCCTTAGTAGCTCCGCCTCCGCTATAACCTCGGCTACTCCTCGTTTCAATAAGGTGGCAAAGCCTGTGTCAGTCATTTTAGGTCTTTGACCAGAAGTGTCTCTACTTCTCGAAGGTCTTTTTCGATTTGTATCCTTAGCCCTACAGAGGAGGGAAAGCGTTGCTCATCCCTTAGTTTTTGCACAAATTCCACCCTTATTTCTTTGCCATACAGGTCGCCTTCATACTGTAGCAGGTGAGTCTCCACCGTTTTTTGACCCTCGCCAAATGTTGGGCGGATGCCAATATTGGTCGCCGAGGGGAACTGTTTGCCGGCGACCCGAGTAATGGTAGCGTAGATGCCATTGGCTGGCATCGCTTGTTGTGGCTGCATAGCCAGGTTAGCTGTAGGAAATCCCAAGACTCGGCCACGTTTCTCGGAAGTAATGACCTTGCCTTTCAGGTAGAAGTGGCGTCCCATCAACCTTTGTACTCGTCTCATATCACCTTGAGCTAATGCTCGGCGGATGAGAGTGCTGCTGACTACTTCGCCATCAAGTACGTAGGGCTGGATGACTTCCACGCCGAAATTCATTTCCTGTCCGAGGGTACGGAGCAGGGCGATGTTGCCTTCGGTGCCTCGCCCTAAGGCGAAGTCGGGCCCGACTACGATGCCTTGCATTCTAAGATGTTTCTTGAGCAGAGACATGAAGTCCTGGGCACGTAGCTGGGCCAACTTGGTGGTGAAGGTTAGCACTGCAACTAGGTTCACCCCTAGCTCCTCAAAAGCCTTGACTCTGTCGTCTAGGTCGGTAAGCCAGGGTAGCTGATCGTTCGGATGTAGTAAGGATTGCGGATGGGGGGCAAAAGTCACCACTCCGCTGAGTAATCCTCTCTTCGCTGCTCGCTGCTGCAATTCTTCCAGTAGGTATCGATGCCCGGCGTGGACACCGTCAAACACACCTATAGTGAGGAGTGTTTCTCCCTTGGGAGTCACTGCGGCTAGCTCTTGCTCGATCTCCATGGTCTCAGGGATTGGTCTTTGCACTCGGAATAATCAGTTTTCTATTTCTAGCTTTGGCTATCGGCAGTAATTGGGACATAAGCGAGCGAAAGCTATCGAAGTTGAGTGATTGAGGACCATCGGCAAGCGCTAGGTCGGGATTAGGGTGGACTTCTATGAGAAGTCCGTCCGCCCCAGCAGCTACTGCTGCTAATGCTATCGGAGATACCAGGTACCATTTGCCTGTGGCGTGACTGGGATCGATGATAATAGGCAAATGACTGACCTTCTCGATAATTGGTATGGCGCTGATGTCCAGGGTGTTACGCGTGTAAGTCTCGAAGGTTCTGATACCTCGTTCGCAAAGGATAACCTGCTCGTTGTCTTGTGCCAAGATATATTCAGCGGCTAACAACCATTCTTGAATAGTGGACGACAAACCACGTTTGAGCAGCACGGGCTTTTTTGTCTTCCCCACCTCGTCGAGCAAGATGAAGTTCTGCATATTTCTGGCTCCAATCTGGAGTATGTCAGCATATTTGGCAACCAAGTCGACTTGGTCTGGCGACATAACCTCGGTAATCACGGGCATCTTGTTTTCCTTTCCTACCGCCGCCAGTATTTTCAGCCCGGCCTCCCCTAACCCTCGAAAGTCGTAGGGCGAAGTGCGGGGTTTGAAGGCACCCCCGCGCAGTACAGTGGCACCAGCTGCCTTGACTGCCTGGGCAGTGGCCAGAAGTTGTTCCTCGCTTTCTATGGCGCAAGGTCCGGCCATAACGACTACTTCGTTGCCACCAATGGGCACGCCTTTTGCTTCCACTATGGTGTCTCGAGGGTGGAACTCGCGACTGGCAAGTTTGTAAGGTTTGCTCACGAGCAAGACCTGTTCAACCCCCGGAAGCAATTCCAAGGCGTCACGAAGTTCCGTGAAGACTTTGCCCAACACGCCGATAACGGTATGGTCAACGCCCTCTGATATGTGTGTCTTCAGACCGAAGTCTTCAATTCGTTTTGTAACCCTGCCGATTTCATTGCGGCCGGAGCCAGTCTTCATGACTATAATCATGTTTCGCCTCCAATCGCTGGTGACGCTTTGTCCTTCAGTTTCTTCGCTTCTCCTACGTAAACATGAATGATTTGCTCAAGGTCTTTTTCGGTGTTTACAAGCATGAGAATTCTCAGGCAGTGGGACAGAGCATCAGGCACATCCATTTCGTGTCCACAAAGTAAGGCGATGTTGGCTGGCCATCCCAGGTCACGCGTCGCCGCGGCAGGAAATTCAGCATTTAGGTCTGGCGTCGTGGTGAAGAGGACGGCAGCGATGTCCTCAACCTCAACTTCGTTGGCGTTTGACATTTCCATAAGCAGCCTCTTAGCTGCTGCTAGGATGCCTCTCTTTGTATTTGCACGAACCGTGATTGCCCCTCTGATGCCACGGCACCGCAATTTAGTAGCTCTCCTTTCCAGATTTAACTTAATAGCCTACCTTAATTCTCATCCTTCGTCAAGGAAACTCCGTCTTAGTGCTATGGCCAATCGTCATTCGGTTGTCTAGTAGCGACCTTGGGTGGTAAGATGAAGGCATGTGTCCCTAATCTGTTGACAATATGCATGGTCCAAAGGTATGCAGAGAGAAGAGTTTGCAGCTTTAGTAGAGAGGGCAATCGAGAATTTGCCACTGGAGTTCCGGAGCAAACTGGAGAATGTTGATATTGTGGTCGAAGAGTGGCCCTCGCCGGAGCAACTGGGGCGGGCCAGACATGCTCGTCGCACCCAGTTGCTTGGCCTTTACCAGGGTGTCCCTCAAACCAGACGGGATCGGGGATACGGATTGGTTCTGCCCGATAAGATAAGCATTTTTCAGAAACCGATAGAGGCCCAGTGCCGGCTTGACGGTGAGATTGAAGCAAAAATTGGGGAGGTAGTGCGCCACGAAATAGCCCATCACTTCGGCCTCGACGATGAGACTCTACGGAAGATAAATAGTGAGAAACTCAGGAAGAAGTAGGAGACGGATGCTGCGGCGACTCAACATCGTAGCTGCTTTGAGTCTCTCGACTCTGAGGAGAACCTTCCGCAGATATGCCAGAGGAGCAAGATATTACAGGGAGTTTGGCTTGAATCACAGTTATGAAAGATGGTCTTGACAATTCAGAAAAGGTTGGGAAGAGAGTCTTCAGGAGATACTTTCCGCTGATATTCGTGCTGTGGATTCTTTTTGTGCTATATCCCAATCCCGCAAACCTAATCATTAGTATCCATAGGGTCCTTAACTTTGGTGCTGACCCCGGCGCTGTTGAATTCATGCTGAATGACCTTCCTTCTGATCCTGCAGCTATCGAGAAAACAGTGCTGGCTAGAATACACTATCGCTATGATTGGGAGGTCTATGGCATGCCCTGGTACTGTCCCACCGTCGAGCAAGTGCTGGAGAAAGGAGAGGGGGATTGCAACGGCCGAGCTCTGGTCTTTGCTTCTATTTTAGAAGCGGAGAATATTTCCTATCAAGTTCGTGTATCTCCTATACACATCTGGGTGGACTATGCGGGCAAGAATCAGACCTCAATGGAGAATCCTGAGGTCGAGTACTGTAAAATTGACCCTCAAACGGGTGAGAAGCAATTCCAGATTCCTCATATTGCCCCGAGCAAGGTAATGGATTCCTTCTGGCAGTCGTTTTGGCATCCCATGCCGGATGGCAGAAAGGCTCTTCTAATTTCGGGGCCAGTAGGCCTGGTAGTAGCCAGGGTGATTTTACGCAAGAAGAAGACTGCCCGGTCGGCAGGGAATTAGGATGATTCCGTGGATGAAACGCAGAACAGAGCAGTGATCCAGCTGGCCATGCAAACACGCAGGATGTTTAACTTGCCACATCTTAGCGATGAGGATACCGGGCCCAGTCTCGGCTATCGTCTTCATCGACCGGTTCCGTAAAGTAGCTCAGGGGTTTTCCCAAAGCATTGGCGATTCGTTCCAAATTGGCCAGGTAAAGTCGCCTCTTGCCCAGCTCATAGTTGGATAAGGCTGCCTGCGTACAGCTCAACCTGGCTGCCAGCTCCTGCTGGGTGATGCCAAGTTCTTCTCTGGCCTGCTGAATCCTCATGCCTATACTGGGAGAGACCACACCCAGATTTTATCACATTCTGTAATATCCGGGAGAAAAACTTGAGGATATATAACAATGCGTTATAAATTCTATTGACAGGGTCACTATGCCTTGTTATTCTGTAAATAACAAATCGTTATTAAGGGAGGGAACGAATGAAAGTCAGCGAAGATGTCTGGAGATTCTATCAACAGCACCTGGGTTACAACGATAAGGAGATGAAGAAGTTTAGAGACAATCCCAGAAATCAGGATGTTATTTCCAAAGCGCCGGCACTGATGAACAAAACGATTGTTGTGGAAGTCGTAGCCTCCGAGGGGTGCAACAGTCAACATAAGGTTGGTGAGAAGTTCTATTTTGACGGCGCTGGCAACATTCTGACCAAGCTCTGTCCCAAGAGAGTCTGTTTCGGTGCCCTGCATTCCATGCCGACACTGATTTACGCGGCACAAGAGCTGTTCTATGCCGGTGTGGACCCCAATGACATGCGATTCAAACGGACAGGTTGTGTTGATGTGGGCGCGAACTGCGGTGGCTGGGGACATATTGTCATGGAAGTGCGGGTAGAGGAACGCAAAAGAGAATAACCTGCAAATGTTCCTCTGGTGCAGACAGGAGCAGCGCAGAAGATGAAGACACTCGGAAGAAATGAGTTGAAGGAGATCTTGATTAGGAACTGGATGACTCACGACGCCATGTGGTTCTTTCACTGCCTGCAGGAATGTGGCATTGAGAAGACGAACAAGATAAACAAAGCTGCTGTCAGAGCTATGGGGATAATAGAGATCAAAAGAATACAGAAGGCCCTGGGAATAGACAAAGTGGAGGCGTTTGAAGATTTCAAATTGCTGAGTGACGCTACCTGGGATATAGTCAAGGGGAAGTTCATGAGATTCTCCTATAGCTATCCGGCGAAAAACATTCTCCGTGGCGATTTTGAAAACTGCTTTGCCTATGAAGGAATAAAGCAGCTGGGCGCCATTGAACGTTACCAGTGCGCCATCTTTGAAAGAATCTATGGGTGGTTTGACGGCATGGGAATCAAGTACAGCGTTTCGCCGCAGGTGGAAGGTTGCATGATGCACACGGATGGGAAGTGCTTCAGAGAATTCACGTTCAATTTTGACAAATAGTGATTCACATTCAACCGACCAAAGAGAGCGCTGGCATATGAGTTCACCGAAAATCAGGCTGGCACCAGAGCAAAAAGAGAAACTGCTCCGCAACATATGGCTGCTGCATGATGGCAGGTGGTTTCTAAAATCAGTGGAGCAATTTGGTTTCGATGCTGCCACCAAACTTAATCTCGCCGTGGTCAAGTCGATAGCCAGAACTGAAATGAGACAACTGCTGGCGGAGACCAGCTTTGGTGAGGTCAGGAATACAAAGGACCTACAGGCATTGATGGAGATTGCCTCACTTCTCTATTTCCCCGAAGAACACAAATATGAATTCAAGGTGTTGGACAATAACACGTTCGTGGGTCATGTGCTGGAGTGTTATGTCCATAAAATGGTGAGTAAGGCGGGAACTACAGCTATTCACCGGTGTGCAGCAAGATTGAGATTCTATTCCTGGTGTCAAGCCATGAGACTTGATGGAGAGGTGATGAATGAGAAAGACACTAACAACTGCAACGGGACCTGTGATATCATCTTCAAAATCAAGTGGTGACAGCAAAACAGAGGTGTGAAAAAGGAGGCCAAGAGTATGTCAGAACCGTTAGTAATGACACAGGATGATGGAATAGCCAAGATAATTCTAAACCGTCCGGCGGTGTTCAATGCGTTTGATCATGATATGGTTGAGCGTCTTGCACGTCATGTTGTTATGCTTGCCGCAGACGATAGTGTACGAGGCGTAGTGATTTCGGGTGAAGGCAAGGGATTTTGTGCAGGGGGTGATCTGAAGTGGATATCCGAATTCCCTCTTGGTCCATCTGTTGCCTTTCACAAGTTGTCGGCGAGTTTTCATCAGGCAATACTGGAGATTCGTCGGATGCCTAAGCCAGTTATAGCAGCTATTAACGGGATTGCGGCCGGTGGTGGATTTTCGCTGGCGCTAGCTTGTGATTTTCGAGTTATGGCTCGGTCTGCTACTCTGAGGCAGGCCTATACATCAAACGGGCTTTGCATTGATGGCGGAGGTACCTTCACGCTTCCGAAGATAGTGGGCCTGGCACGCGCTCTGGAAATAGTTGGATTTGATGCTCCTATTTCCTCTGAAAAGGCATCGACTTGGGGGCTGGCGACCAAAGTAGTAGATGACGGGCACGCTCTTGAGGAAGCAATGAATATGGCTCGGAAATTGAGCAAAGGTTCGCTGAGTTCTTTCGGCTGGTCCAAACAGTTGCTTACGGATTCATTTAATACCGCCTTTGAAGCGCAAATCGAGCGGGAGCGCCTGGGACTTTGCAGTTGCGCGGAACACCCAGATGGAAAAGAAGGAATGCGGGCTTTCTTAGATAGGCGCAATCCCGTGTTCGGGAACTAGACGTCCCAGAGTGTGCCATTACGTTCAGAATAGAACAATTGTGTCAAGCATCAGAACACTGTTTTGTTGGCAAAGTGCCATTACGCCCCAGCCCACCCCAGACATTTTTACGCCAAGTTCAGGCGACAATCCTAGCTTTGCTCTGTGCGTGAGATAATCGCAGAAAGGAACTAACAATAGCTATCATAGCAATAAAGGCAGCAATAACTGGCAACGAGAGAAGTCGTTCACAGAACGTTAACCCTGGAATTCGCAACGATGGAAACGGACACGCCTATGGCGCCTTCCGGCTGCCTTAGGCTATTACCCCCAGTTGTCGCCCAACTTCCGCGAATTTCTGCAGAGCGAAAGTCACATCTTCCTTGCTGTGGGCCGCCGAGATCTGAACTCTGATTCGAGCCTGACCTCTGGGAACGACCGGATAACTAAAGGCAATCACATAAATCCCCTCTGTCAGAAGCATCTCCGCCATCTGGGTAGCCTTCTTGGCATCATAAAGCATGATCGGGACTATCGGGTGGCTGCCCGGCTTTATAACAAAACCGAGCTTGGTGATCTGTGTCCTGAAATAGACGGTGTTTTCTTCAAGTCTCTTACGCAAGTCTGAGGCTTGGCCGACTATCTCCAGCACTTTGATGCCCGTGGCGACAATTGACGGCGCCAGAGTATTGGAGAAAAGATATGGCCGTGAGCGCTGTCTCAGAAGCTCAACCATCTCCGTCCGGCCACTGGTGAACCCTCCGGTAGCGCCACCGAGGGCCTTGCCCAGCGTGCTGGTAATAACGTCGACTCTCTCTTCCACTCCGCAGTATTCGGGAGTGCCCCGCCCACCCGGGCCAAAGAATCCGGTGGCATGAGAGTCGTCAACCATGACCAGTGCACTGTATCTCTCAGCAAGGTCGCAGATTTCCTTGAGCCTAGCCACATCGCCGTCCATGCTGAAGACCCCGTCGGTAGCGATCATCCTGAAACGTCTATCTTGAGTCTCTTTGAGGTGGTTTTCCAAGTCTGCCATATCTGAATGCTTCATAACGCGATTCTCCGGAAACTCAATTGATCCCGAACCAAGTCTCTTCTTGTGAACCATTCCCCACAGCCGTACGCCATCAATTATGGTGGCATGGTTCAGTTGGTCACTTATCAGAACATCCTCAGGGCCAAGCAGAACCTCGAATAAGCCTTCGTTGGCGGCGGCACAGGAAGAATAAAGAATCGTGTCCTCGGTCCTCAAAAACTCGGAGATCTTTCTTTCTAGTTCCTTGTGAATGTCCTGGGTGCCACAGATAAAACGAACGGACGACAGACCGTGACCTCTCTCATCAAGGGCTTTCTTGGCCACAGCTATCAACTCTGGATCATCCGCCAGACCCAGGTAGTTGTTAGCGCAAAAATTGAGAACCTCCCCTTCCTTCACCCTGATTCTTGGCCCCTGTGGCGAATAGATGACTCTCTCTTCCTTGTAGAGGCCGCTCTCTTTGATAGACCTAATCTGGCCCTGGAGATACTCCTTCACTTCCTTCGAATACATGCTTGCCTCCGTTGCTAAGGAATCAAAATGACCTTTCCCGAAACCTTCGGCCTTTGAGTCATGAAAGCGAATCCCTTTTCGAATTCCTCCAGACGCACCTTGTGCGTGATAACCGGAGAGATATCCAGATTACCAGACTCCAGCAATCGCCGCACCTCTTCCCACGTCCGCCAGATCAAACGCCCGGATATGGGAAGGATTTTCTTGCCACTCCTCACATACTGACCGTAATTGTCTATTACGAGTGGTTCTCCATGAATGCCGAATGCAGACATCCTTCCGCCAATCCTGGTCCATCTAAGGGCAAGCTTCACAGCTTCGGGACTGCCGGCCATTTCCAGGACCACGTCAAATCCCTTGCCAGCAGTGATGTCGGAGACGATCTCTTCAACTCCCGGGCCATCCTTCAGTGCCCGGTCAGCACCCATTCTTTCTGCTATTTCCATCCTTCTGTCGTGCCGACCCAGCATGATGACGAGGCGAGCTCCTTCAGCCTTCGCGACGCCGGCAGCCATAATGGCAGTCGGACCATCGCCAATGATGAACACGCTCCTGCCCTCAAGGTTCTTGTCGTAATCCCCCAGGGCACAATAGACAGCATTGCCCATGGGCTCCTGAATGGCGGCGATCTCCGGCGGCAGCTGCGAACTGTTCTTCCACAGGACCCGCTCCGGAACGGTGAAGTACTCGGCAAAGCAGCCGTTACAGGTCAGGCCGAAGATTCTCCCCGTTTCGCAGATATGTCTCTGGTCGTTCCGGCACTGAACGCACTTTCCGCAGTAGATATGGGTTTCGGCGGAAACATAATCGCCGGCTTTGAATTTTCTGACTTCCTTTCCCACTTCGACAATCGTGCCGGCGAATTCGTGACCCAGCACCTGGGGAACATTCTTGATGTAAACCTGCGCACCGGAATCCCAGGCATATATATGGACGTCTGTGCCACAGATGGAGCCAGTCATCAGCTTCACCAGAACCTCGTCAGTTCCAGGCTCGGGTACACTTACATCGATAAGTTCGGCACCCGGCGCTTTTCTGGTCTTAACTACTGCTTTCATTGATTTCCACCTTCTTCCTTCTTCTGCGCGGCTAGATTACCTGATGCTGATTGAACCCGGATCCCAATGCTCCTTTTTGTCATTGTGCGATCTCACACATGCCAGCTCTATAATGCGAGCCTTTGGTGTCCTGCGTCGCTGGAGAAAGTGATGACTGCCTTCTCTCACCAAGCCAAGATACACAGAGACACGCCATGAAACGTGCCGGATTCAGGCACTCTGGCCGGAATGGACGCGACCAGTTCTCAATTCCGGCTAAGAAGGGTGATTCAGCAGAAGGTGACAGCATAGCTTTGCATTCCCTCAATTATATGGCTATGGATATCCCTTGTAAAGGCTACTGAGCTTCGACGGGTCGGTAGCTCAATTGGTGGAGCATCTGGCTCTTGATTGCGAGATGGATGTCCCAAAGAGTCGCTCTACGTATGAAATAGAATCTTTGTGTCAACCACCGAAACCCTGTTTTGTTCGGGCAGTCTCGCTATACGCGCCCCGTCCCAAACATTCCAACGCCAGACTAACGTCCATTTTTGAGCCTTACTCTTGTGTTGTCAGATAAGGAAGGCTCATAATCCTGAATCTCACCAAACCAGCCTCTGTCATACTGGATTCACACTTGCCAGGCTTATGTCACTGGGCGGTGTCAAGCTAAACGTTGTCTCCAAAGAGGTCAAAAAGTGGACACAAGGTCGAGTAAGGGCTAAAATTTAGTTTCTGTGCCAGCGTAGCTCAGGGGTAGAGCAACGGTTTCGTAAACCGTCGGTCGTCGGTTCGAATCCGACCGCTGGCTAGGGGGTAGCATGAGCAAATTCGCAGATAAATTACAGAGCATCTCTAAGGCTTCAAGCGTGCCCATAGGTTTCCATTCGTCTGGCTCTGAATCAAAGAGCCCGGCGATGTTGCTTGTTGTGGGGCTGTCTGGAACACAGGTCAAGGAATTCAAAATCGTGACTGATGTCAATGCCGATGCCGGATTGATATTGAGTGAGGACGCAAGCGGAGAGGTTGTTAAGGAAATGGTCGAAGCTGTGAGAGATATTCCTGTGGGGGTATCTGCTAAAGGCCTAGACGAAAAACGAATGGATGAGCTTGCGGGCGCCGGGTGCGACTTCGTGGTCTTCGATATTAAGATAGCTGCGGCAGTATTGCACAAGGGAAAAGTGGGGAAGTTCTTGACGATAGAGCCTTCATTAGACCAAGGCCTTGTGAGGGCAATCAACAGTCTGGAAGTAGATGGGGTGTTCGTCAGTAGTAAGGGTGGAGAGCCTTTTGTTGCTGTAGAGCATCTGCTTGTCTATAGAAGGTTCGTTGAACTCTTGGAAAAGCCGGTTGTTGTGGCCTTGTCTTCTCTGGTCACGAAGGATGAACTAACGAGTTTATGGCAAGCCGGGATAGATGTGGTGGTGACTTCCTCATCGCAGTCGGCTACCACGTTGGGAGAAGTAAAGAAGATGATTAGTGATTTGCCCCGAAGGTCCAGAAGTCGCCGCGCGAAGATGGGTGTGGCACTTCCCAGTCATGGAGGGCTTGTGTCTACAGAAGAGGATGAGGAACAGGAGGACGTCTAGCCTGAATTTGGTTTTGCCCAAAGTAAGTCATGGAGACAAGCCTCGGCCTATTCTTACTATCGGCAGCAGGGATCTCTCTTACTGGCGTTATGTTCCCCGGGCCGATGACTGCGGCTACCATAGCCAAGGGATATAACGAGAAACACGCCGGCGCCTGGATTACAGCAGGGCATGCTGTTATCGAGATACCACTCATAGTCGCGATTTATTTTGGACTCGGTCGCTTCATCGACTCCCCTCGAGTGATACAGGGCATGTACCTTGCCGGTGGTTTGATGTTGCTGTACTTAGGTTTCCGGATATTTCGAGCCGCCGGTGAGGCGATTGGCACTGCGGGTGGTCTGCCGGCGAAATCCTTCATAACGGGCGTTGTGATTACGGGAACTAATCCCGCTTTCTACATATGGTGGGCGACGGTTGGGGCGGCTCTCATAACAGGGGTCGCCAAGTTCGGGCCTGTCGGCGTTGTCTTGTTTGCAATGGTGCATTTGCCCTGTGATTTGGCTTGGAGTGAATTTGTCTCCGTGGGTACATTCAAATCAAGACGATGGTGGACAGAGAGGGCACAGAAGATTGTGTTCAGGGTTTGTGCTTTGGTTTTGGCTGGCTTCGGGGTGTGGTTCTGCCTGTCCGCCTTCCTATGATCTCAGGGGACGTTCTGAGTTACCTGAAAATATTTCCCCTCGGTCTTGATAGATGGAGCAATGACCATCTTGACTTTGTGCATTTCTCTGATGGTTCGTGCGCTACACACCCCCATGCTTGTACGTAGAGCGCCAATTAGATTCTGAGTGCCGTTGGTGACGGAAGTAGGGCCAAAGAGAATTTGCTCTAATGACGCGGTAGTGCCAACTCTCACACGTGTGCCTCTCGGCAATGCCGGGTGAGAATGAGACATGCCCCAGTGATAGCCTTTCCCTGGGGCTTCAGTTGCCTGGGCCAAAGGAGAGCCCATCATCACGGCATCAGCACCGGCGGCAAACGCTTTGCATAAATCGCCGCCAGTGCGAATACCTCCGTCTGTTATCACTGCTACATATTTGCCGCTCTCTTTGAGGTATGCTTCTCTGGCAGCGGCGCAATGCAAGGTAGCAGTTATCTGGGGAACTCCGACGCCGATGACTTCCCGCGTGGTGCAGGCAGCCCCAGGCCCCACTCCAACGAGGATGCCATTTATTCCTGTCCTCATTAGCTCTAATGCCGCGCTGTAGGTGCAGCAATTACCTACTATGATGGGCAGTGATGTCTGCTGGCACAACTCGGGCAGGATAAGTCCGCGGTAGCTCTTGGAGATGTGCCTGGCCGTGGTAACGGTAGATTGCACCACGAGTATATCCATTCCGGCATCCTTGGCTATGGGCGCCAAGCGTTTGGTGTTGGTTGGAGTCACTGATACGGCGCAAACAGCCCCAGCCTGTTTTATTGCTCCAATGCGTTGGCTGATGAGCTTCTCCTTGATAGGCTCAGAGTAGATTTTCTGAAGAAGCGAGGTAACGTCTTTTTCGGGAGTTTTGGCGACTTGGCTCAAGACCTCATCAGGGTTTTCGTACCTTGTCTGCACACCTTCAAGATTAAGGACGGCCAGCCCACCAAGCTTGCTAAACTTGATAGCGAACGCCGTGTCAACAATAGCATCCATAGCTGAAGCTAGAATAGCGATGGGAAACGTATAATCTGATACGGCAAACTCTATATTGGTTTGGTCAGGATTAATGGTGACATCTCCGGGGACGAGCGCGATTTCGTCAAATCCATAAGCGCGTTCAATGTCTTTGAACTTAGGGTGTGGCATGCCGTTTACCTTGACAGAGATTGCCACAAACTATACAGGCATGGCGGCGCAAAGTCAAGAAACCCTGTAGATAAAATTCTAGCTATCGAGTATAATTCTAGCCCATGCCCATTCTTTATGTGATTGCTACTCCTATCGGCAATCTGGAAGATGTTTCCCTTCGTGCCTTGCGCCTTCTCAAAGAGGTGAAACTCATTGCTGCCGAGGATACCCGCAAAACACGCCACCTGCTTAGTGCCTATGATATAAAGACTTCGTTGACCAGTTATCATGAGCATAGTAGGAGGGCTAAGCTTGACTACTTGCTGGATCATCTCGAGCGAGAGAACTTGGCTCTGGTTTCGGAGGCTGGCATGCCCGGGCTAAGTGACCCCGGCTATGAACTTATCGGTGCTGCCATCGAGCGCGGGATTTCTGTGGTACCAGTTCCGGGGGCTTCAGCAGTGATTGCTGCTTTGGTGGTTTCCGGGTTACCGACGGACCAGTTCCTGTATGTCGGGTTTTTGCCCCGCCGTAAGGGGCCGAGACAGCGTCTTCTCAGCTCATTGGTCGATGAGCTAAGAACCATAGTGGCTTTTGAGACACCCCATCGCCTTAAGGAGTCATTGAGTGACATTGAAGAAATTCTGGGAGATAGAAGGGTATCTGTGTGCCGTGAGCTTACGAAAGTCCACGAAGAGATCTTCCGGGGCAGAGTAAGCCAGGCTGGAGAGCATTTTGTCGACCCGAGAGGAGAGTTCAGCCTGGTTATTGAAGGCAAGACGAGAGCCTGGTTGAAATTCCAAGAAAGGAGCTAAAATGCGGCGTGGTTGTATTGCTGTAGGAAAGGTGGAATGTGATGGTTGTCATCGTCCCATGAACTTTGGGGAGCGCTATCTTTTGATCAATGGAGAGGACGACGATAGACAACGTCTTTGTATTGACTGCTGCCAGAGTCGTGGCTACGTTTCGTACGGAACAGAGAAAGGCAAGCAAATAATGACCTTTCTGCAGAAGGAGTAGACTCTGGCAATCATGGCTTGGGACCCCGGGTTAAGTGTGATGACGCGGGCAGATCAGTGATTCATAGCAAAGTGACTTTCTTGGGGATAATTTGAGCGAACATATCTTTATCGGTGTTGCCTGGCCTTATGCCAATGGTCCTCTGCATTTGGGACATATTGCTGGCGCTTATCTGCCGGCGGATATTTTTGCGCGGTATCATCGTCTTAAGGGGAATAGAGTGCTGATGGTTTCCGGCAGCGATCAGCATGGAGCACCGATTACAATCCGTGCTGAAAAAGAATCTACCACACCACAAGAGGTGGTAGCCAAATACCATCAACAATTTATTGACTGCTGGAAGAGACTGGGCATCTCTTTCGACCTATTCACCACCACTGGTACGCCAAATCATACTCGAGTTACTCATGAAATATTCCTCACTCTGCTCGACAGGGGTTATATCTACAAGGATAAAATGCTTCAAGCTTATTGTCCTAAATGCCAGAGGGTACTTCCGGATCGCTATCTGGAAGGTACTTGTCCCAACTGTGGCTTCACGGAAGCGAGAGGTGATGAATGTGAACAGTGCGGTAAACCCTTGAATCCGACGGAGCTTAAAGACCTTCGCTGTGTCCTTTGTTCTACGGCGCCTCGCTTTGAATCTTCGGAACATTTCTTTTTTCGCCTTTCTTCTTGCCAGGATAAATTGACCGTCTGGACAGAAGAGCAGGCTCATTGGCGGCATCATGTGCTTAGCACGACGCGGAAGTTTTTGAGTGAAGGATTGAAAGACAGGGCTATTACCCGTGATTTGAATTGGGGTGTAACCGTTCCGCAGCCCGGCTTTGAACATAAGCGTATGTATGTATGGTTTGAGGCGGTCATTGGTTATTTGTCGGCAAGCAAAGAATGGGCAGAGTTGCATGGGGACGATACCGCCTGGAAGGCTTTCTGGCAAGGTGATGCCAAAAGTTTCTATTTCATTGGCAAGGATAATATCTTTTTCCATACCCTTATCTGGCCAGCGATGTTGATGAGCTATGGCGGTCTGAATCTTCCTTATGATGTTCCAGCTAATGAGTTTCTTACTATCGAAGGCAAGAAGCTGTCTACTAGCCGTGGTCGGGCAATCTGGCTTCATGATTACCTGGAACGCTATGAGTCGGATCCCTTGAGATATGCTTTGGCAGCGAACATGCCTGAGAACGGGGACAGCGATTTTTCTTGGCGTGAATTCCTCCGTCGCAACAATAATGAGTTGGTAGCTACATATGGCAATTTGGCTCATCGTGTTCTCACGTTTGCATACCGTAATTTCGATGGAGTCGTGCCTGCACCTGGTGAACTGGACCAACATAGTCGGGGCTTGCTTCATGATGCTGAAGTTGCTTTAGACAGTACGGACAAATTGCTTTGTCGTTGTGAGTTCAAGGAGTCAGTCAAAGAGGCCATGTCTCTAGCTCAGAAAGCTAATCGCTATCTTGATGAACAAGCTCCTTGGAAAACAATCAAAACAGAGCCAGGGAGTTCGGCTAGATCCGTCTACACGGTCCTTTCCGTGCTGGCAGCATTGAAAACTATTTTCTATCCCTTTCTTCCCTTCAGTTCCGAAAAGCTGCATTCTTATCTTGGATTCGATGGTGGTGTGGAGAAACTAGGTTGGAAAGTTCAGTTTTTGCCGCCGGGACAGAAACTTCGCGAACCACGGCCGCTATTTGTCAAGCTAGATGATGATATCGTCACCGGAGAAGGTAGTCGACTTGATTGTCTAAACGAAAATCGACAAATTGAGTCTTGACTTGCGGCCTGTAATTTAGGTGGGAGTTGGTTGCGCTGCTAGATTCTCAAAGATCTTATCAAGCTCAGGTTCATCCAGAGTCTCATGAGCCATAAGCTCCTGAGCTAGCTGGTTTAATTTTTCTTTATTCGCAGTCAGAAGTCTCTTGGCGGTATTGTAGGCCCGTTGAATAATATTGTGCACTTCTTCATCTATTTCTTGGGCTATCTTATCGCTGTAGTCTCTCTGTTCACTGATTTCACGACCCAGAAAGACAAGTTCTTGCCTTTGACCGAAGGTTCTCGGGCCTAATTTCTCGCTCATGCCGTACTCTGTGACCATTTTTCTAGCCAGCTTAGTTGCCTGTTCTAAGTCGTTTTGAGCACCAGTAGTTGTTTCCCCGAAGTTAATTTCCTCGGCAACGCGTCCACCCAAGCTCACCGCCAACCTATCATCAAACTGAGACTTAGTCCATAAATGACGGTCTTCGGATGGCAGGAAGCGCGTCCAACCTCCCAGCATCCCTCGAGCGACAATAGAAATCTTATGCACGGGGTCAGCATTAGGCAACATCTTGGCAGTCAAGGCATGGCCACTTTCGTGGTAAGCAATTATTTCTTTCTCCTTGGGGCTTATTATGCGACTTTTCTTTTCCGGTCCAGCTATAGTGCGGTCGGTAGCATCCTCAAGCTCCTTTAATGTGATATCCTTACGATTTCGCCGCGCAGCAAGGATGGCTGCTTCGTTGATTAAGTTAGCAAGGTCAGCGCCGCTGAACCCTGACGTTTCTTTGGCAACAGTTTCAAGGTTCACTTCTTTGGCCATCGGTTTGCCCTTGGCGTGCACCTCGAGGATAGCCTTTCGCCCTTTCATGTCCGGTAAGTCGATCACAATGTGGCGGTCAAAACGCCCAGGGCGGAGGAGAGCTGGGTCGAGGATGTCGGGGCGGTTGGTGGCAGCCGTGACGATGACGTTGGCATTGGTATCGAAGCCATCCATCTCTGCTAGGATCTGATTAAGGGTCTGTTCTCTTTCATCGTGTCCTCCACCTAGGCCGGCACCCCTGTGCCGACCTACCGCATCGATTTCATCAATAAATATAAGACATGGTGCATTGCGTTTGGCTTGCTCAAACAGGTCTCTGACCCTGGCGGCACCCACACCCACAAACATCTCCACAAATTCGCTACCGCTAATGGAGTAAAACGGCACTCTGGCCTCTCCGGCTATGGCTTTGGCCAACAAAGTCTTACCTGTTCCTGGTGGCCCTACCAGTAGCACGCCTCGGGGTATACGTCCCCCAAGTGCCTGGAACTTCTGGGGAGACTTGAGGAATTCCACTATTTCTTGAACTTCTTCTTTGGCCTCGTCTGTTCCAGCGACATCGGCAAAGGTTACATCAGGTCTCTTGTCGAGTGTTAATCGGGCACGGCTTTTGCTGAAATTGAAGGCTTGCGTGCCAGCGCCACGGGCGGCACGGAAGAACAAAAAATAAAATAACGCCCCAAGCAACACAATGGGTAGAATGACCGTTAGTCCTATCGTTCCCCAATCAAGGCCACTGGGTTCAACGACGAAGTCTATTCCTTCCCCGCCTGCTCCTAGGACAACCCCTTCCTCCTTTAAAAAGCTGACTAGCTCATAGGTGGTGCCATCAAAATATGTTGTGATTGTGACCTTCAGGTCTGCCAAGCCCTCAATCATGGAACTTCTTTGCCTGATGGTGTCAATTTGACCTTCCTTGGCTATGGCAATAAACTCAGGCAGGTTTACTTCCTGAGGCCGTTCTGCGGACATAACACGCGCAAGTATGAGAGCCCCTACGACTATCAGCAGGAGCAAATAGAAGAAACTGCTACGCCACCATTTTGTCTGCATATCTCAATGTCTGGCTCAATTATAGCAAATATATTGCAGGCTGAAAAATCCTACTCTGAAATCTGCAAGTGGAGTAGTATTGCCGCGGAGTCTGGATGCCGGGTACATTGTTCTCAAAATATACTTGGCCAAGTAGTGCTTGGTCAAATGTTGCCACAAGTGATATAATTGCAGAAGGAGGTTAGTGTCTTTCTGGAAGCGGATGATATCGCGCGCTTAGCTGCCGAGCTTGCCTCTGAGAAGCAAGCAAGGGATATAGCCATGCTGGATGTTAGAGCACTGTGTTCGTTCGCCGATTATTTTGTTATTTGCACTGGAGATACCAAACGACATATCGAGGCTATCTGGCGAGGTATTGAGGAAGTGTTGAGCGCTAGAGGCGTTGGGGCTCATCATAATGAAGGGACTCCTGACTCGGGTTGGATGCTTGCTGATTTTGGTTCGGTTATTGTTCACATATTCGGCCCGCTGGAGCGGGATTATTACCAACTGGACAAATTGTGGGACAAGGCAGTCGCCGTAGTCAGGATTCAATAGATCCAGGCATCCATTTTCCGGTCATATTTGCAGATCTCCTCCGCTGAGAAGAACAGATCTATTTCTGTAGAGGCATTTTCCAGCGAATCAGAGCCATGTATTAAGTTGTACGCGATGTCAATGCCAAAATCTCCCCTGATTGTGCCGCTGGACGCTTTTGCAGGGTTGGTTTCTCCCATCAATTGTCGTATTATTTCCACGGCGTTCTTACCCTGGAAGACGATGGCGATGAGCGGGCTGGAAGTAATGAATCTTACCAAATCATCGAAGAAGGGTTTTCCCTTGTGGACGGCATAGTGACGTTGAGCCAACTTCCTGTCCATATGCAACATCTTCATCGCTACGATTTTGAGGCCCTTTCTTTCCAGGCGGCAGATGATTTCCCCGGCCAGTCCCCGTTGTACGGCATCGGGCTTGATAAGAACTAAGCTTCTCTCCATGATTTCCGTCTCCTTCTTCATTGTCCTAGCTCATTTGCTGAGCTGACTCACATTGGTTTAGATCCTCATGAGAAGAGTGATCAAATCTACATTCTCCAGGGAATCGACGATTATATCCGCACCTCTGAGCCTCTGTCGGGGATGAGTATTGGTTATGCCCAGGCATTTCATCCCCGCGGTTTTGGCCGCTTTGACTCCCAGTGGGGAATCTTCGATTACCACGCAGTCGTCAGGAAGGGCTTCCAGTTTCCTGGCGGCCAGAAGATATATCTGTGGGCTCGGTTTGCTTTCTGACACTTCCTGACCGGAAACAATGCAATCAAAGGTTCCTTCCAGGTTGAGTTCACTAAGGACCAGGTTGATATTTTCCTTGGGTGCTGAAGAAGCCAAGCCCAGTTTGAAATTCCCTTTTTTAAGAGAATTCAACAACGTGACTGCTCCGGGAAATGGCTTGATGTTGCCTCCTGCCTTTCGTCGAAAGAGTTCTTCTTTCTGTCGTACCATGATTTCAACATCTCTCCGTGGGAATTCATTGCCCATAACGCTGGTGATTATGAAGTCATTCCTGGTGCCGAACAGCTTGGTGAAATGCTCTGCGGTGAATTGCATGTTTCTCGCGGCAAAGGTGTCTCGCCAGGCAGCAAAGTGAAACGAATAGGAATCGGAAATAACTCCGTCCATGTCCCAGATGATTGTCTTCTTCGACCGTCTCCAGACGTAGAACAAAGAATCGCCGGTGGCGATAACCGTATTATCCTTGAGAGTAAGTACTCCCTTAGTCTCCACGAGCCGTCTTGTCAGTTTCGTGACCCGGGCAGAGGCTTGGATGGGCTCATTAATAGGTGCTACCTGTTTGAACCTTATCTCGCTCTTGGCAGTAACGCCAAGCTCAATCCCATGACAAAGCATGGCATAAGCGGCCACTTCATCGAGAAGGGTGTAGAGAATGCCACCGTGAACTACGTTGCCCCAACCTTGATGAAACTTTCCGGCGGTAAACTCTGCGGTGACCTTTTCACCGTCGTAAACTGGTTTTAGCTTTAGCCCTATAGGGTTCTCTTGGCTGCAAGCAAAACAGAACTTTGCTGTATATTCAACATCCAATTTGGGAATTTCCATTTGTTTGTTTCTGTTGCTCCACGCTGGTTGACCGAAAGAGCGTTTTATTTCTGGGCTTGGTTATATGAGGAGGGCGAAGGTACAATGGCTGGAGCGTGACCGGGTCATCTCGTTCTCCTTTGTTTAGTTTTTGCCAACCTAAGGTAACCAAAGAACTAGCTCGAGAAAGGTTATTGGTTTGTGGAATTATAGCTCGTCTGCCCAGGTTTTGCTGTAGTTTGGTCGTTATTTCCACAGCGATTTCACCGCAAAAAAGCGTTCTTTGCTTGATTCGGCGGCATAGAGTTTCGACTGTGGTTATGTTTTCTGCCTCCAAGCATCGCCACTCAGCATCTTTTTGCCGGTAAAGGGCAGTAGCTATTTCCTCGCGGCCAGACCTGTGGATGGGACGCAACGGGAGTCCAGTAAATGCAAAGGGGTAGGCTTCAATTTCCAGTGTATTCACACCAAGCAAGGGGACATTTGAGACGAAAGCAAGCCCTTTAGCAGTGCTAATGCCTACCCGGAGTCCATTGAAACTCCCTGGACCTTTAGCTACAATTATGGCTTCTACGGACCTTAACTCCACCTTGGCTTGTTGTAATAAACAGATTACATTCGGCAACAGTTCTATAGTATGGTTCTGCGTTGTTTGCCAGGTTAACGACGCCAGTATCTCACCTTTACGAGATAAGGCAACACTGACGATATCGGACGAAGTATCTATAGCTAATTCCATATCAGAAATGTGAACGGGAAATGAAGGAATATAAGTGTAAAGTAGCAGGGCAAAGTCTGGCAAAATTCGCTTGTTCGATTATCATCTTTGATTTTTGGCCTTCGATTTCTGGATCTCAGCTAGGTTCGGCGTTTCATATTCAGGGCCATAATTGGCTCTCCTTATGAGCTGTTCTATTAGCTCATGGTAACGTTTGCCCTGAGGTTTCAGGGAAATGAGCCGTTCTGTGTGGGAGGCAGGCACATAGTGTATGGTGACAAGCAAATGATCCTCGGGTATTAGCTGCAGCCCCTTCTCTGCCCATTCGATCGCACAGACTCCATCGCCATAGAAATATTCCTCGAGCCCTAGGTCAGCAATTTCCTTTATGTAGTCCAGGCGGTAGAAATCAATGTGGTACAAAGGAAGACGGCCGTGATACTCTCTGAGAAGAACGAAGGATGGACTGAAGGCATATTCTTTTACGCCCAGCCCGCGGGCGATGCCTTGGACCAGACAAGTCTTGCCCGTTCCCAACTCGCCTACGAGTAGGAAAACATCATTCTTTTGAGCCAGTTGCCCCAAGTAGCCTCCCAAAAGTTGGGTCCATTCAGGGCTGCGAGAATTTAGTTTGAGGGCCTTCATTTTTGAAGTGTTCCCACCCCCCTTTTCTGTAAGGGATGATATTTCCCTTGTTGTCTAGCAAAGTCACTCGTGTTGGTAATTCTTCTCTTGTTATACTACCGATTATGGTCACGGGGCAACCGAGGGCTTGCCTGGCTCGGGCAATGGTGGCCTCATCAGCGGTAAAAAGAAGCTCATAATCTTCTCCACCATACAGAGCCAGATCTTGGTAGTTCGGGAAGTTTGCCGTGACCACAGGATGTACCGGCAGTTGCCCTATCTTTATCTCAGCACTGACCTTGCTTGATTGACATATATGGTCGAGGTCAGCAACAAGGCCGTCGCTTACGTCTATAGCTGTCTTAACTCCGTGGTCAATCAAGACTTGCCCTTCTTGTACTCTGGGCACGGGCTTGAAATGAGCTCGTCTCAAGAGATTAGCTGTTTCATAATCTGAGATCGCTTTTCCCTTGAGCATTTCCAGGCCAGCTGCCGATAATCCTACGTATCCGGTGACAGCTATTTGCTCACCAGGGGAAGCTGTTGACCTTCTAAGCATGGCTTTGCCTTTGGTGTGCCCTATGATTGTTACAGTGATAATCACATTTGGGGCGGCAGCGATATTACCTCCGACTATGGCCACTCGGAATTCCTCGGCAGTGTGCATTAGACTGTCAATAAATTTGGAGATGTCCTCCACTTCCATGTGAGCAGGCAATGCCAGAGAAAGCAAAGCATACTTGGGAATGCCACCCATGGCGGCTATATCGCTTAGATTCACAGCCAGCGCTTTCCAGCCCAGTTCATCCCAGCCGATTATGTCCAGGTCGAAGTGGACGTCTTGGACTAGAGTATCCGTAGTTGCTAATTGGATGCGATTATCGCCTTGCCAAGCAGCAGCGTCATCGCCAATACCCACTAAGACTTCTTGCCATGGGGCGCCTCTAGAATTCTCGTATCTAGCGCTTGCGCTCGATATGAGCCTAATTAGGCCGAATTCCCCTAAGTCAGACAATTTCATCGACGGAATTATAGCATTGGCTTCATTTGACATTCTAGCTCGTACATATGGTAAGTGGCTGAAATACAGGCATTGTTGCCATTTTATTCCCTGTGGTATAGAATTCTAAACATGCGTGATTATGAACTGGTAGCTATAATTAGTCCGGAAGTTGATGAAGAGGGAATGTCCAAAATTGTGGAGAAGGTGACTCAGTCCATCAACAGCCGCGGTGGGGCGGTGGAGGAGATAAAAGACTGGGGAAAAAGAAGGTTAGCTTATCCTGTGAGGAAGTTTATGGACGCCGAATATATTGTGGCTCGGTTTAAGCTAATGCCGAAGGCGATAAAGGAGCTTGAGAGGGAAATTGGTGCTTCGGGGGACATTCTGCGATATCTTGTGGTAAATGTAAGCGGTTGATATGGCAGGCTTAAGCAAGGTAATACTCGTGGGCAATCTAGGTTCTGATCCGGAGATGAGATACACGCCGAGTGGGAAGGCAGTCACTTCTTTTCGTATGGCGACCAGTCATCGTTACACTACTACTGCGGGTGAGAACAAAGAGGAAACCGACTGGTTCAGAGTCAGCGTTTGGGGCAAGCAAGCTGAGCAATGTAATCAGTATTTGAGCAAGGGGAGACAGGTTTATGTCGAGGGAAGATTGCATGCTCGCAATTGGGAAGGGCAGGATGGACAAATGCGCACGAGCCTTGAAGTGACCGCGGACCGTGTGCTTTTCCTTGGCAGGCAAGCTCCGGCGGCTCTTCCTGAGGAGGGAGAGGTTGAGCCCGAGGACTTGCCCTTTGACTAAAATAGTAAAGGAGAAAAGATTTGGTTAATACTGGGAGAGTAAGAAGTACGAGGAGTTTCGTCGCGAGACCAGCTGTCTGTCCGTTCTGCAAAGGCAAAATGAAGATCGATTATAAAGATGTTTCCATGTTGTCTCGATACATTTCCAGTCAGGGGAAGATTGTATCGCGACGGAGGAGCAGAACCTGCGCTAAGCATCAGCGAAGCTTGGCACAAGCTATAAAGAGGGCTCGGTATCTCGCTATGTTGCCTTACGCACCCAGCCATATTTGGAAGACAGGAGGCGTGGGCCTATCGCGTTCCACAGTTTGAACAATGCCAAAGCGGACTTATCAACCAAAAAAAATTCCCCGGAGGCGCAGCTTGGGTTTTCGGGCCAGAATGGCTACTCGAGGTGGAAGACGTGTACTTAAAGCAAGGCGCCTTAAGGGAAGGTACAGGCTGACTGCAGTTTGACTCTGTCCTGTGAAGGAGCCTCGTTTTTTAACTAACCGAGCGCAGTATGCTTTGGTTTATCGACAAGGCAAAGCATGGGCAGATAACTTGCTAGTGATGAAAGCGATGCCCAATGGGCTGGGTCTAAGCCGGTACGGCTTCTCTGTGACCAAGAAAGTAGGTAAGGCTGTGCGTCGCAATCGCTTGAAGAGACTGCTCAGGGAAATAATGAAGTTGCAGTTGCTAAGGCCGGGATGGGATATTGTGTTCATGGCCCGGTCTGTGGCAGTCGATAGCAGCTATCACCAGCTGAAGAGAGCAGTAACTAGGCTTCTAGTTCGAGGACAATTGTTGGAGAGTAATGAATGGCCAAATTAGCCCTGGGGCTGATTGGATTGTACCAGAATACGGTGTCCAGGGTTCTTCCCCACGCTTGCCGCTTCCAGCCCACGTGCTCACACTACGCAGTTGAGGCAATAAAGAAATATGGACTTATCCGGGGTAGCCGGATGGCAGCCAAGAGGATAATTAGATGTAATCCTTTTACGGAAGGTGGGTTCGACCCTGTACCTTAGGCAGAGAATGAAGAAACCAAGGATATTATTCCTCGTCGTCATTGCCCTTTTGCCCTTGATGCTGATTTCCTGTGGTTTATTCGGTGGAGGTTCGGTATCGGGAGGATGGGCAGGCACCACATTTGGCAACGGCATCATCTACACGGGTACCAGAGATGGTAGGGTGGTGGCCATAAATGCATCAACTCGAAGTCAGCAATGGGACTACATTATTAATGCGGCTATATATACTACGCCGATAGTGGACGGGGATCTGGTCTACGTTGGCACATACAGTGGCAGACTTCTGGCATTGAACACGCTGGCTAGAAGCCAGAATTTGACCTTTCCTCAGAAAGGGGATGGCGAATGGGAATGGGATTGTCCCACAGATAATGCAAAAAGCAATGCTATAGTAGCTAACCTGGCAATGAGTGAAAATGCCCTATATGTAGCCAGTTCGAATGGTAGGATCTACTCTCTTGATAAGGGAACTGGTGATGAGAATTGGAAGCGAGAAGATATTCCTGTTCTCGCTGAAAAGCTATGGACATCCCCGGTAATTCAAGGTGATGCTCTCTATGTCAGCACTTTTGAAGGCCATATCTATGCCTTGTCGGTAGAAACGGGCGAATTATTAGACTGGTCTTTTGGATCGGAAGCAGGTTTTGCTTCTTCACCTGTGATTGATGGAGATGTCATCTACGTGGGCTCGTTTGACCGCCATCTTTATGCCGTAGAAATAGGTGATGAGGAACTAATATGGAGATTCCCCCAGGAAAAACCGGCCGGTAATTGGTACTGGGCATCTCCTATAGTCAACGCAGGCGTTGTTTATGCTGGTTGTCTTGATGGCAAACTTTATGCCATAAACGGTACAACTGGAGAAGAAATATGGTCGTATATGACCAAGGATCAACAAGATAAACGTTCTCCCATAGTTTCCTCGCCTGTTTTGATGGGTAATCTGCTAATAGTAGCCAATGAGGCGGGCACTGTATATGTTTTTGATGTGACTGCAGAGAATGGGAACGAGGGAGTGCCGCTGAAGACTATTTCAATCGACGCTGATGTTAAGAGTTCCTTCTGTGCGTACGATGGTCTGGTTTATGTTCGAAGCGAAGGGGATTCGGTATATGCCGTGGATATTGACAAGGGGGGAGCGGCGGAGGGTTGGCCAATTTCATTGACCACTGAAGAATGAAGGTCGCGCTCAATGGCAAATGCTTGGTATTTAATTATAGGTAACCCGGTACTTAATGTGCTGATTGCCTTAAGCCATCTTCTGGGTGGCGAGTTTGGCTGGGCGATCATCGTCCTTACCATTATCATTCGTTTGATCTCCTGGCCTCTTACCAAGCGCCAACTCAAGTCTACTAAGGCCATGCAGGAGATGCAGCCGAAAATCCAGGAATTGCAGAAGAAGTATGGCAAGAATCAGCAGAAGCTTCAACAGGAGATGATGAGGCTTTACAAGGAAGCCGGGGTGAACCCTCTGGGTTGCCTATGGCCGATGTTAATTCAGTTTCCTATCTGGATTGCTCTTTATCAGGCTATTATGAGAGCCCTGGCTACCACTCCGGAGAACCTACTTGATTTGGCTCAACGTCTTTACTCCTGGGACGTAGTGAGTCAGGCGATTCCTCTAAGTAGCTATTTCCTGGGGCTTGATCTAGCAAGTCCGGGGAATATTATTTTAGCTATCTTGGTCGGTGGCACGATGTGGGTGCAGCAGAAGATGACCCAGGCACCAGCCGTTGACCCGAGGCAGGAATCCACAAGCAGGATGATGTTGCTGATGATGCCCCTCATGTTTGGCTTCCTGACGTTCATGTTCCCAAGCGGTTTGGCTCTCTACTGGGCGGTCTCCAACATAATTGGTATCGTAACTCAATACTTTGTCACTGGTGGCTGGGGTTATCTTAAATTCAGTTCGCCATTTCAGAGAACATCAGTGAAGGGAAGATGAACAAACCCGGAGAGTCAAAGCACAAATTGTGTCGGTAATCAGGTAAATTCTAAAAAAGGAATCGAATTATGGAAGGGATTGAGATAGCAGCCGCGACAGTAGAACAGGCGATAGAGAAGGCAGAGGCGGAGCTAAAGCTAAACCGTGACCAGTTTAAGGTAGAGGTTATCAAGGAGGCAAGGTCGGGAATTCTGGGGGTAGGGGGCAGAGAGGCTCTAATCAGGGTAACTCCGGTAACTCTGCCAAAAGAGGATGTGGTGAAGAGAGTCGCAGAGATTCTGGATAGGTTAGTTAGATTGCTGGGTGTACAAGGGAAGGTTGAAGTGCTGTCGGATGAGCTGCCATTAGCTTTGGATATTAAGGGTGACGACCTGGGTATCTTGATTGGGCGGCGTGGTCAGACACTGACTTCTTTGGAATATGTTACTAAGCTGGTAGTGGTCGGACAATTAAAGACTTGGGTGCCATTGGCAGTCGATGTGGAGGGATACAAAAAGCGCCGTCACGATTCCTTGCAGAAGTTGGCCTTATATCTTGCTGAGCAAGTTAAATCGAAATGTCGTGCCATAACCATGGAACCAATGCCTGCTGATGAACGTCGTATTGTCCATTTAACTTTGGCTGACAATCCCGACGTAACAACTCAAAGCATAGGTGTGGGTGAGGATAGAAAGGTAGTTATTTCACCGAAACAGGACTAGCCATGTTCCGAGAAGTGGACACAAAGATAAACTTTTCCCGGCTGGAGGAAGATATCCTTCGCTTCTGGAAAGAGCAAGGAATTTTTGGCAAGAGCATCAAGATAAGAGAAAGAGGGCCGCACTACACCTTTTATGAAGGCCCACCTACAACTAACGGCAGCCCGGGGGTTCATCATGTGCTACCGCGTCTATATAAGGATGCTGTGTGCCGGTATAAAACAATGAAGGGTTATCACGTGCCACGAAAGGCAGGATGGGATACCCATGGTTTGCCTGTTGAATTGGAGGTGGAGAGCTCTCTTGACCTTGGCAGTAAAGCTCAAATTGAGGATTATGGAGTGGCTCGGTTCAATGAACGTTGCCGTCAAAGCGCCGTCAAATATATTAAAGAATGGGAAACCATGACCGAGCGACTTGGCTGCTGGTTGGATATGGAGCACCCTTATATAACACTAGACAACAGCTATATTGAATCCTGCTGGTGGATAATGAAACAACTATGGGACAAGGGCTTGATTTATCGGGGCTACAAAGTAACACCACATTGTCCCAGATGTGGCACGTCTCTTAGCTCTCACGAGGTGGCTTTGGGCTACCGAGATGACGCTGAAGATCCATCGGTTTATATAAAGTTTAAGATCGTCCCCGATTCCATTAAGAAGAGAGGACGGCTTGATTCCGTTCTGCCGCTCCGTTGTATATCGAGCAAGCCGGCATTTCTCCTGGCCTGGACCAC
>MGMS01000011.1 GCA_001796515.1 Chloroflexi bacterium RBG_13_51_36 | reverse complement strand
ATGGGTCAGGAGAAAGAATTTGAAAACCTGGCAAGAGTCCTGTTCCCTGATGGAAGCCAGGAGAGTTTTACTTAAGGCTGGGCTATCGGGGGTCACGATCCGCTACTTTGTTGGGTCACAAAGTACTTTAAAGTGACTCGTGTCACCTAAGACTAAAATTGTTATATGATTCTAAGTAATATGAAATTATCTAACCTGTAACAAGGAAAGTAAATGGGAGGAATCATTGGTTTAAGTCCCATGCCCCCCATATGTAATCAATTTTCAGTGCATTATAAACATACACCTCTTTCCCTCTGTATTATCACACTATCCATCAGTTTCTAATTTAAGTTCTAAAATTATCCTATCCGGAAGATAACAAACTCAGAAACAGAATAACCGAGATAAAGAGATGCTTGTTTAATTTGATGAATCGTGTGCGCCGAAACTGGTGTCACCGAAGTGGGTCACTCTGGTATAATTGATATGTAATACTCATTTCCGGCATCTGTTGGACCAGAAATATAAACTTATAGGCAGTCTCTCATGAAATGGCACAACCTTACAACTGAAGACGTTTTACGCAAGCTTGATTCTTCTCGCTCCGGGCTTACTGAAGAAAAGGCTGTTGAGCACCTTCGGAAGTACGGCCCTAACGAGCTCAAGGAGAAGGGTAAGACTCCGGCGGTAATCGTCTTTTTGCGCCAGTTTGCCAGTCCTCTCATCTATATCCTACTGGCTGCTGCCCTGATCGAATTTATTGTAATGCGTAAGCCTACTGATGCGGCAGTAATATTAACCGTGCTCATCATCAACTCTATAGTTGGTTTTATTCAAGAAAGCCGGGCAGAACGGGCTATGGAAGCTCTTAAACGACTGGCTGTGCCCTATGCCAAGGTATTGAGGGAAGGTGCCATTACCGAGATTTCCGCCAGCCACTTGGTTCCTGGCGACATTATCATACTTGAAGCTGGGGACAAGATTCCCGTTGATGCCCGTCTGATTGAGGCGGCAAGTCTATCAGTGGATGAATCCATCCTCACTGGCGAATCAGTACCGGTCGAGAAATTTACCGGCGCTATTGAGGGAGAGGCAACGATAGCAGATATGGGTAATATGGCACACATGGGCTGTGCCGTGGTCAACGGACGCGGATTGGCCGTAGTTACGGCTACCGGCATGAGTACTGAAATTGGTAAAATTTCCACCAAGGTACAGGAAATAAAACCGCCACCTACGCCTCTCCAGCGAAATGTTGCCAGGCTTGGGCGCTATATAGGGATACTGGTTCTCAGCGTTATTACTATCCTTATTATTATTGGATTGGTCAAAGGATATACCTTTGAGGAGATGTTTACTCTGGCTATTGCCGCAGCTGTTTCAGCTATTCCAGAGGGTCTCCCCGTTATGGTAACCGTAGTCCTAGCTTTAGGAATGAGACGAATGGCAAAAAAGCATTCCCTTATCCGAAAACTTACAGCGGTGGAGACAATGGGTGCCGTTACCGCTATATGCTCGGACAAGACCGGCACGCTAACCGAAAGCGAGATGACGCTGCGCCAGGTATATCTTTCCAGCAGAACAATAGAAATCACCGGGGCTGGCTATCACCCTGAGGGAGAGTTCCTGGAAAATGGCCAGAAACTCGATCCTCAGAATGATGAAAGCTTTCTCCTGGCGCTTAGAATCAGTGCCCTGTGTAATGACTCTATGTTGAAGTCAGATGGCGACAAGCATCAAATTCTTGGTGATCCCACTGAGGGGGCTTTATTAGTTGCCGCGCTTAAGGCAGGAGTAAATCAAAAGGAATTACAGGATGAGCAGCCGCGCCTGGCTGAACTGCCATTTACGAGCGAAAAGCGCTATATGGCTACTCTCCATCCCTGTCAGGATGGTAAGGCAGTGGTTTACGTGAAAGGGTCAGTAGACAAGGTGCTGACAATGAGCCGACAAATACTCGTTAACGGCATAGCTCAGGAAATGACTCCCCAGAAAATAGCTGAGATTGAAGATAAGAACGTGGATATGGCATCGAAGGCGCTACGGGTGATGGCGCTAGCCTATACCGAATGTTCTCCCACTCCAGAGCAGCTTTCTCACGAGCACCTTGATGGTACTCTAACTCTAGTTGCACTTGTGGGGATGATTGACCCTCCCCGGCAAGAGGCCAAGAAAGCAATCGCCGACTGCAAACGTGCCGGCATCAAGGTAATGATGATAACCGGCGACCAGAAAGTCACGGCGGTAGCCATTGCCGAAGAGCTTGGTCTGCCCCCTGGCGAAGCGGTGACCGGACTGGAACTCGCTCAGATGAGCGATGAACAACTTAGCGACAGGATAGAGCGCATCTCGGTCTTTGCCCGCGTTGAGCCTATCCATAAGCTAAGAATAGTCAATGCCATGAAATCAAAGGGCTATACTGTCGCTGTCACTGGAGATGGAGTGAATGATGGCCCGGCGCTGAGAGCAGCCGATATCGGTATTGCCATGGGAATTAAGGGCACCGATGTTGCCCGCGAAGCTTCGGACATGGTACTCACCGACGATAACTTCGCCTCTATCGTTGCGGCTGTAGAAGAGGGAAGGGTCATTTTCAGTAACATCCGCCGTTCCGTTTTCTTTCTTTTAAGCACCAGTGTGGGTGAGCTATTTACCTGGATAACCGCCATTTTGTTGGGAATTCCCCTTCCTGTCGTCGCTGTCCAGATTCTCTGGATCAACTTGGTTACCGATGGAGTGTGCACCATACCGCTAGGCTTGGAGCCCAAGCACAGGAATGTATTAGAAGAACCCCCACGTAGGGCCAAGGCGGGCATTGTTTACAAGGGAATGTTAATCAGAATCGTTTTCATTGCCTTGCTGCTGTCAATAGGAACCCTCCTCACATTCAGGTGGGAGCTATCAAGGGTGGGACTGGACGAAGCCCGGACAATCGCCTTCTGCACGCTGGTAGCTTTCCAATGGTTCAATGCCCTGAATGCCCGCTCTGACCAGCAGTCCCTTTTCAAACTGGGTGTGTTCAGCAACCGCTTGCTCCTGGCTGCAATAGGGTTAGCTGTTCTTTTACAGTTAATGGTAATCTACGCCCCGCCGTTCCAGAAATTATTCTACACCGTACCATTGGGTCTGGGCGACTGGGGAGTCATTATTTTGATAGCATCCGGTATTTTTATCATCGAAGAGGTGCGCAAGTTGATAGCGCCACGCATCTTTAACAGGGGAAAATAGATCCGGATAGGCAGATAAGGAGTGGGTACACTCCCGAAGTTCCTAATTATTCTTGCAGAAGCCTAATACGCTATTCGATATAAGCAACTGAATAAAACTTGGTTTCAAGCCTCTTCGTCTCAAATAAAAACGGTGGCTGTCCCTCAAGTCCTGCCACTTCACATCAGGATTATACTATTTCTTATTTTGATCGGCTCTCCTACCATAAGCAAACCCCGACCACAATACCTCCGAGAGACCCAAATCACCAAGTATCCTGCCCTCACTATCGAGTACGGGAATTACGTCTTCTTCGGAATCCAGCATCTTATCCAATGCCGTTTGGAGAGTATCACTTTCTTTCACTGACGGCGTATGTAGATTACTGCCGGTCAGATCACTAGCTTTGCGCGCATCTGCGATTCTGAAAAAATTGGAAATTGTTATTTCTCTTCTTCCCTTTCCCCCCGCCAGTTTGATATGTGACCACCTTAAAAGGTCAATCCTTGAAACCATTCCGACGTATCGTAGTTTTGAATCTACCAGGAAAATTCCACGTATGGAAGGCTGACGCACAAAAGAGCCGATGACTTCTTCCACTGATGAATCTACATTGATAGAAGCCGAAACGCTACCATGCAGTTTATATACTTCCGATACAAAATGATTATTCATTCGCCCCTCCTTCGCTCTTACCTGATAAGTGAGCTACTCCAACAACCCTTTCGACCGGAACAACAAAAGCTATTCCGGCCCCGGGTTTTTCCAGGTTACAAGCTTGAACAATTTCCCGGAGTATTGCCTCATCCTTTTCAGGATAAGTGACTGACAATACGATTTCCTTTTCCGGTTCGATCTGAATCCCCAGTATGGCCTGTTTTTCGTGCACGCCTACTCCGCGTCCCATTACAATGGTTCCGCCTTCAGCTCCGGCATTCATAGAAGCTTCCAGGACTTTGTCACCCCACCCCCTTTTTACTATAGTAATAATAAGAGACACGTTCGACATGGATATCACCCCCTGTAACGAATTCTGATGCGTATAATCAAACCCAGCGCCATAACTGAAATAATCGGCGCCAATGCTATCAATGCTACTAATCCCAAGCCATATATTATCATATTCTGGTCACCGGCAGCCGATGATAACCCCAGGCCGATACCCAATAAAAACGTATTAGCCATCGGCCCGGTAGCTACGCCCCCTGCATCAAAAGCAATACCTACAAACTCTCTTTGTGTGAACCAGAGTATCACTATAGCAAATGCATAACCGGGTAATAAAATTAATAACAGCGGAATACTGTAGACAACCCTGGCCATGCCTAAAGCCACGAAGAAAGCTACTCCGATGCAAATTGCATAAAGAACGCTCCACTTATGGATGGAGCCGGCTGACGCCTCTTCAACCTGGTCACATAAAATCCGCACCGCCGGTTCACTCCAGGTGGTGATAAAACCTAGTAAAAATCCGAATGGTATCACAAGCCACTTGTGAGTGAAATTCCCCAAAGCCTCTCCGATAGCCTGACCATAGGGTAGAAAGCCGGCGTGAACCCCTTGCAGAAACAACAATAGCCCGAATGCGGATATTATAGTCCCTTTCAGCAGGTTTAGTACATAAGACCTCGGTAGTTTCAGGAATAAAACCTGAAAGATTACAAGAATGATTAAAAGAGGCGCCACAGCCTGAATTACGCTTAAGGCGGTGGTATCCAAATCACTAAAAATTGTAATTCCGTTCAATGTACTATCATCCCCATAATCATTACCGCCACAATCGGGCCTATAGAAGCTATTCCCAGCAGCCCAAAGCCATCCGATATGGCTGACCTGCCTGCCAGGACCGAGCTCAACCCTATACCTAGAGCGATGACTACCGGTGTTGTTAACACGCCTGTCGTGACACTGCCGGAATCAAACGCCAGCGATATGAAATCAGGCGGCGTAAAAAACGAGAGGATAATTACAATGAGGTAACTGGCAGTCAGGAGATAAGCCATGCGAAATCCAAAGATAATTCGCATCATCGCCATGGTGATAAAAAAGGCTAAACCAATGCCTATGATATAAACAAGGCTGCTAGAAGAAATAGCACCTTCGGTGATAATATCAGCCTGCTTGGATAGCACCAGGACATCCGGTTCAGCGATTGTAGTGGCAAAACCTATTAAAAACACGACCGCGATAATCAGCCAAAGCGAACGTTTCTCAATTAATCCGGCACCTACGATTTTCCCCGCCGGCAGAATCCCCACCTCAATACCGAGTAAGAAAAAAATCATACCTGCAATCACCATTACCGCGCCGATTAGAAACTGTACAAACACACCGGCGGACGCTTTAACCAGCGTAAATTGCAGGATAATTATGACAACAATCAATGGGGCGGTTGCCCTAATGACTTCAAGAGTTGTATCTTTTAGCAGCTTCCGCACTGGTGATTACTCCCCATCTGAGTTCACGAACGTGACAATAACATTCTAAACAACCAAAGTCATGATGGTCAAATCAATAATTCCTCGGTAAAATCGGGTCTGAGAATGTTGGCCATGGATTTTGCGGTGGTGGTTTAAGTTATGACCAAGATATAAAGCGCATTAACAGACATAATTTCGGGAACTATTCTTAAAAGTGACAGTTCATGATTAGAACCTACTAATTGCTAATAATCTAAAAGTCAATTCAAACGTCTTAGTTGTATCTATCATACAGTATCGCTCTGCCATGTCACTATGTGAGTTTTTGTTGCCTAACGAGTAAAAAAGATGATTCCGCACAACTTTGCCACTGTCATTTGAGCGTCCGTTTCTGAGTTCCATACTCAGCATGTTCAATCGGGCAACGGACTACAATACTGTCAAGCCACATAGTTCTGCGATGAATAGCGCGAAGAGCATCACATATCGAGTGTGGATCATCATAGGACATCGTATTTAGAATGTTCTTGACCTGAACTGCCTCATCTGAGATTTGACGTTGGGATGATGGTATACTTTGCCGGAAGCGTTGAAATGCTTCTACGGAGGCATGAACAAGGTAACTGGCAATTCTAGTGCAAATAGGAAGAAAGTGACCTTTCCCCCGTAAATAATGCCAACGCCTCTTAGAGTTCTCCGCTAGAATATA
>MGMS01000010.1 GCA_001796515.1 Chloroflexi bacterium RBG_13_51_36 | reverse complement strand
CTCCCAAGGTGAATTCAGCAGGGCAGATGAGATTGCCCACATTTTCGATTAAGATCACGTCTATATCATCTAAGGGCATGTCCTTCAGAGCTGACTCAATCATGGCAGCCATCAAAGAACAACTTTCCGGCATATTGCGGGTATTTATCTGAACTACTGTTTTTGCCTCGCTCTGCACTTTTTCAGCGTCCACTGTGGAGGCGACATCGCCTTCGATAACAGCTATGTTCAGCTTGCCCTTCAGCCTCCTCAAAATCTGCAGGATAAGACTAGTCTTGCCGGCGCCCGGGGCTGCCATAATGTTGACAACAAAAACCCTGTGCTTGTCCAGCAGTTGCCTATTTCGGCTAGCTATGGTGTCATTGGCCTCCAGGATGTTCTGAATAACTTCTATTCTCTTCATTCTACTTCCATGTTTTCAATATAGAGCTCTCGTCCCTTGAATATTTCTACACTCCGCCCGGTGCAATTAGGGCAAGCCCACAGGGTATCCTGGGGCTGGAAAACTGTCGAGCAGTCCCGACAGCGCAATTGAGCCGGCACCGATTCGAAGTGGAGTACTGCACCTTGAGCGATGGTATCTTTGCTGAGAGAATCGAAATAGAACTGAATACAATCGGGAACAAATCCCGACAGTTCGCCAACTACCAGGTTAATCCGGATGACCTTCTTAGCCTGCGCTTCACCAGCTTTGGTCAAAGCAATATTAATTATGTTTTCAGTGACTCCAAGTTCATGCATTTTGCGAACCGAACTGAACGCTGTATTCTAGACTACTCAATCGCTTAATTCAAATGCAGCAGGAGGTCTTGACTTCAATATCGTGAGTGCACCGCCAGCCGTGGTACGAATGGCTTCACGTAGACTTCTGTTTCCACACCTCTCTGCCCCATGATTTGTGCAAATCCTTTATGTCGTCTATTATGCTTTTGCAGGCGCTGAAGGCTGACTCTCTATGGGCTGCGGAGACTGCCACCAGCACAATATTCTCCGATATTCCTAAGAAACCCACCCGATGTATGATAGCTACATCCTCAACCTCAAATCTATCGATTGCTCTTTCCCTTATCTCTCCCAATATCTGAGCAGCCCGACTGCTCTCTTCAAATTCCAGTCCCACTCCTTCAGGAAACTCGCGTACAGTGCCCAGATAAATTGATAATGCCCCACTCTTAGGGGACTTCATTTTCTTGATTATCTCATCGACACAGAAGTCTTCTCTTCTTGTCTCAACCATCTGGGCTCACTGATGTGACTGCCTGTTTAGCACTCACGCTAACAGGTCGGTCATTTAACGCTCTCTTGATTCGGGCTCCTGGGTACTCCCCCGCGAGGATGCTACATATGGCAGGTGGAACAACTCGTAGCAGAGCACGAACTGCAGGAGGAACTTCCTCCAATCGGGGTAGATGTCCCTTCACCGTTCTTAGAGAAAGATGAGAAAGATGAGAGTATTCGTTTAGCGTTATGGTGACAGCGAGGGCAAGAGACACCTTCGTCTGTCTGGCTTTGGCGGCGAAGCAATTCAAACTTACATTTGCAGTCAGGACACAGATACTCGTAGATAGGCATCTTTACTCTTCCCCTTTCTCAAAAGCCTTCAAGAATACATTGGGCACTTGTGGAAGCTGCGCATCCGCCCATCCTTTGAGGCACGTCACGCAGCAAAAATTATGATGCTCCACCGTCTCAGCCCCCTTCCACAGTGAAACCATGAGCCAGCCGTTGAGCACCTCACAAGGTCGCTCTTTTCCACTGCATTCCACTCTTTCACCACAAGAGTGGCAGACAAAATATTCCCGAGGCATCTACGTCTCCGACTTGATTCGCTTCCGTTCCCTCATTGCAATACTGCCACATACTAGACAGCCACTACCTCTTTTACTCCAGGCACTTTCTCTTTGAGCACCCGCTCAATTCCACCCTTCAATGTCATAGTTGCCATGGGACAGCCACCGCAGGCGCCTGTCAACTTCACTTTTACCACTCCATCCTTGACATCAATTAGCTGGACGTCGCCTCCATCAGCTAACAAAGCGGGCCTTACTTGTTGCAGGGCTGCTTCTACCTTTTCTCTCATTTTTGCCTCCTCGCTTTGTTCAATGGTAGAGCTAAAGCCGCCAAATGTCAAATTAAGCCGAACCTGAGTCACTGGTCGACATAAACAGCGATAATGGGGAACTTGGTATGGGGATAAAGATAATTTATAATAGGGTCTCAGGAGATTCGCTGCATGATCTCTGTTGAAGAAGCTCTACAAAAGGTCTTAAGTTACGTTGAGGTCCTCGAGCCCGAGCAGAAGCCCATTCTGGAATGCCTGGGGCAGGTTCTGGCTGAGGATATCTATTCCACTGTAAATGTTCCCCCGTTAGATAATTCCGCCATGGATGGTTTTGCCCTCCGGGCTGAAGATACTCATGGGGCTAGCGAGGCATCGCCGAGATATTTAGCCGTGACGGGAGAGATCGCTGCCGGTTCTTTGCCCACGACAAAGGTTAGGCCGGGTACAGCTATCCGCATTATGACAGGAGCACCTTTGCCCAAAGGCGCCGATGCCGTAGTCAAATTTGAGGACACCGATGAAGTTAGCCGCAAGTCGTCCACAAAAGATCTGTCGCAAATCGGCATACTATGTCAGGCGAAGAAGGGGCTTAATGTCCGCCGTAGAGGCGAGGATATTCCCAAGGGAAAGTTAATTCTTGAAAAAGGAACGGTGCTTCGCCCTCAAGAGATAGGAGTGCTGGCAGCCCTCGGGCACTCCACCGCGTCGGTTATCCGTCGAGCGATTGTAGCTATTCTAGCTACGGGAGATGAGCTCGTTGGGATTGACCAGCCATTAACTCCCGGCAAGATTCATGATAGCAATAACTATGCCATTGCTGCCGAAGTCTATCGCTATGGCGGAGTCCCCAGAATCCTGGGCATAGGGCGGGATTCGGTCGACTCTCTCAGTGAGAAGATAGCCGAGGGCCTGGATGCCGATATGCTCATCACCTCCGGCGGTGTGTCTAAGGGAGACTACGATATGGTGAAGGACGTCCTGGCAGAACACGGAGAGATTGGCTTCTGGACTGTCTGCATGAAGCCTGGAAAACCGCTGGCCTTCGGGGTTATTAAGAAGACGGTAGGAAGGAAGAGGAGAGAGGTGCCTCATCTGGGACTGCCGGGCAATCCTGTCAGCTCGATGATTACCTTTGAACAATTCGCCCGCCCCGCCATACTAAAAATGATGGGGAAGAAGATGCTGATCAAACCAACTATCCGGGCGATTATTGAGGATGATATCGCCAATACCGACGGGCGTCGCCTTTTCGCCAGGGTTATAGTGACTAGGCGCGGCGGCCAATATCATGCCTCCCTCACCGGCCCCCAGGGCTCAGGGATTCTCACATCTATGGCAAGAGCCAATGGCCTGGCTGTTATCCCCGAGAGCAGCAAAGGGGCAAAGGCGGGAGACATGGTCGAGGTACAGATGCTGGATTGGGTGGAGGAACAAAGCGAGGCGAGAACCTTGCCGATTGTTTCCATCGTAGGCAGATCGGAATCTGGAAAAACACTGCTTGTGGAGCAACTCATCGTCGAGTTCAAAAGAAGAGGATACAAGATCGCCGCCCTGAAGCACAGCCATTGCGAAGTAATAGAAGTAGACCAGCCCGGAAAAGACACATGGAAGTTCGCCCAGGCGGGCAGTGATGCCGTGTGTATAAGCTCGCCCCGTAAGCTTGCCTTGATTAAGAGGTCCGACCATGACCTCCACATTGACGAAGTTCTACCCATCATTGGCCCTGAATTTGACCTTGTCTTAGTGGAAGGCTTCAAGAAAAGCAAGCTTCCCAAAATCGAAGTACACAGAAAAGAACTCGGAAATGACCTGTTGTGTTCCCCCGAGGAACTCTCGGCTATTGTCACCGATGGGTCATTGGATACTCCGCTAGCTGATAGCTACAAGCTGCCAATTCTCAGCTGGGCTGATACGGCAGCAATAGCCGATTTCATAGAGAAGAATCTTGTATTGAAAAGCTAGAGCAGCTCCTTCTGATTCCAAAATGCCCCTATTAGGACAAGAGGGGCAAGGGGAGTTACGAAACAATGTTCACCGCAGGGATATTGACCATCAGTGACAAAGGCTCAAGAGGGGAGCGTCACGACAAGAGTGGAGAGGTTATACGCGAGGTCCTCTCCAACATGGATGTGCGCATTGTGAACTACGAAATCGTTCCTGATGAGAAGGGACTGATCATTGAAAAGCTGATCAAGTGGGCGGATGAAGATAATCTAGACGTACTGATCACCACCGGTGGGACAGGACTCACTCCCAGAGATGTTACCCCGGAGGCGACCCTTGCCGTGGTGGACAGAATTGTCCCCGGATTCGCCGAGGCAATGAGGACTGAGAGCCTCAAGAAGACCCCACATGCTATGCTCAGTCGGGCAGTCGTGGGCACTCGCGGGAAATGCTTAATTATCAACCTGCCGGGAAGCCCCAAGGCGGTACGTGAATGCCTTCAGGTGATACTGCCAGCGCTACCCCATGCTGTGGAAACGCTCAAAGGCGAGGCTGGCGAGTGCGGCGTAGCTGAAGCCTAAGTTCAAGATAGCCTATCCGCTCCTCAGGCTTCGGAAGACTTCTCCGACGCCGGGCCGTTTTCCATACATCAGCAGGTATGTCCTGAAAACCCTGGTGGTCAATAGCAAGATTCCAATTATGGACAGCACCAGCACCCCTATACTGGCAACCAGCTGCCAAGCAGGTATTGCACTCACGCCCAGCCTCATTATCGCTTCCACAGGAGCTGATAGAGGGAAAATGGTAAAAAAGACCCAGACCGGGTTGTCCGGCAAGAACATGAGCAAAGATGTGAACCAGAGTGGTATAAGTGCGGGAATTGTAAAAACCCCGATCAGTTGTTGCCCTTCCCGGGAACTGGAACTGATGGCGCCGATAGCCGCCGAAATCACGGCGTACAACAAGTAACCGAGGATGAAATACACTACGGCCAGGGCAATGAAGTTGGGTGGTAACCTTATTGTGCTAATGAAGCCGCCTATGGATGACGAAGCCAGGTTCAGTAGGAGTGGCGCCGAGATTACCCAAACAGTCACCTGCACCAACCCGGCGGCGCCAATACCCAGGACCTTGCCGGTCAGCAATTGGCGGGCGGAAACAGAAGACAACAATATCTCGATCAGGCGATTCTCTTTCTCTTCACCCAGCCCTTGCAGCAGATAGGTAGAGGAGAAAATGATAGAGAGCGCCAGTAGAATGCTAAAGACAAATGGAATAATCAAGGCCCCGTATCCGCCTTGCTCCGGAGCCACGGCGCCAGTCTCGGTAAGCCTGGTGCTAACCACATTCAAGGGTGCTTCAATTCTGGCTATAGTAGCCGCGGGCACTTTCCCCGCCAGCAAATTGTTTAACAGGAAATTATTAATCACCGCGGTTACGGCAGGAGACGCCGTAAGCTGCTTCTCCAGGGTATAACGGTTAATCACCCCGGTGGAAATATAATCCGGCGGAATGACGAAATACTCGTTAATATCGCCGCTGATCAGCGCATCGGTCGCATCACCCGGGGTGTCAAAGCGGACCAGCGTTATGTTTCCCTGGCTGGTATACTGCTGGAATCCGCCAAGCTCATCCACATATCCAATGATCGCCGCTTCCGCTGTCGGTCTGGCAATTCCTGATACGAGCTGGGAAACTCCTATTAGCAGAACCGCTATGAGTGGCACGATAACGGTCATAATAATAAAACCTCTTCTCTTCATCATGTGCCGGAATTCATGCCTCAATATCAGAAGCGTTTTATTCATGATCTTCACCCACCACTCTCAGGAATATTTCGTTAAGCGGAGGGGTAGCTATTTCAAAGCGACTGATTACTATTCCACGACTTACCAATCGTTCCAGGATTTGCTGCGGAGTTGCATTTCCATCGAGGGCCAGCTCCACATAGCCCTTGTGGGTGCGTTTCTCAGCAACTCCCGGCACCTCTCCCAGCTCTCCTTCAAACTCCAGCAGGACCGAATTGCTTCTATACCTAGACTTGATTTCAGCCAGATTCCCGTAGAGAACCAAGCGTCCGTGGTTGATCATCAATATGCGGTCGCATAGTTCTTCAATTTCATTCATCTGGTGTGTGCTCAGAATCAAAGCTTTGCCCTGATTCCGCAGGTTAAAGAGCATCCCTTTCAATAGCTCCACGTTGACCGGGTCGAGCCCGGCAAAGGGCTCGTCCAGAACAACCAGTTCCGGGTCGTGGATAACACTAACGATGAACTGGATAATCTGTCCCATGCCCCGGCTCAACTCCTCAATCTTTTTCCCTTTGTGGGGCAGCATACCGGTCTGATTAAGCAGTTCGTTAGCCCTTTCCTCGGCTGAGTGCGCGTCCACACCCTTGAGGGAGGCAAGATAGATGATAGAGTCGAGTACCCCCAGTTTTCTATACAGTCCTCTTTCCTCGGGCAGGTAGCCAAGCTTATTTTTGGTAGCCTCACTCAACTTCTCGCCGAGGATAGTCACATCGCCCGAGTCCGGCTTGATGATGTCCATCATCATCCTGATGGTGGTAGTCTTGCCGGCACCGTTAGGACCGATAAGACCAAATATCTCGCCTTGAGCGACAGAGAAGGACAGGTCGTTAACCACGACCTTATCTGCAAAGGATTTGATTATATGGCTGACATCAACTGCCTGCATAGTAACAGTTCTTTCTTTATTCGCATTGTAGCACATTGTCAATATGTTTAAGACCTGACTTCATAGTTGTGGCCGAGCGTTTAGAGCAGGAATAACCACATTAAAGTGGGGGCTTTCAAGAGGCTCAGAAAGCGCATAGCGCCATCTGTAAATGTTGGCCCTCTCGACATCGACTAAGACTTACCGAGCATCTTGTGCTACGAACGCTCTTAATCGGTCACCGCCCGAGGAATGCAGCCGGCTTTCACCAGGGCATCATGAGTCGCCTTGGAGCTGTTTATCATGGACTCAACTTTCTTGCGCAATTCCTGACTGCTGATTTTTACCGAGGCAATACCTTCCTTCTGAGCTTCCATTCCTACATCTACCGCTTCCCTGACAAAAGCTTCCGTCTCCCCCATTGTCGGTACGATGTTATCTTCATTCATGCCGCGCTCTTCGGCATATTTTGCCAACGACCTAGCAGCCACAATGCACATATCATCGGTGATAGTTTTTGCCCCGACATCGAGAACGCCACGAAATATAGCCGGAAAGCCTACCGAATTATTTACCTGGTTGGGAAAATCGGACCGGCCGGTGCCTACAATTTTGGCTCCTGCCTCTTTAGCTTCCCAGGGCCAGATTTCAGGTATAGGATTCGCACAAATGAAACATATGGCATCCTTTGCCATCAACTTGACTTGCTCAGGCGAAATTACTCCCGGCCCTGACTTGGCATAGGAGATAAGTACATCAGCACCCTTCAATGCCTCGGTTAGGCCGCCAGTCCTTTTCTCTCCGTTGGTAGTCTGGCAAAACCGCCACTTATCGGCATATTCTTCTTTCTTTTCCGCTATATCTTTTCGTCCGGGATGGAGGATGCCCTTACTATCAACCACAATAGTAGTTTCAGGCCTGGCTCCGGAGGCGAAGAGAAGTCTGGCAGAAGCTACGTTGGCTGCTCCCGAACCATTGAGGACGACCCTCACGTCGCTCATCTTCTTGCCCACAATCTTCAAGGCATTTATCAATCCGGCCAGCATCACTGTAGCTGTTCCTTGCTGGTCATCATGCCATACGGGAATCTCAGCTTCCGCCCTCAGGCGATCGAGAATATAGAAGCATTTGGGATTGGCAATATCTTCCAGGTTGATGCCGGCGAAAGATGGCTGCAGCCACTTAACCGCTTGAATGATTTCATCAGGGTCTTTAGTATCTAAACAAATGGGCACAGCGTCTACACCACCGAGGTATTTGAACAACAAGCACTTCCCTTCCATCACAGGATAACCCGCCTTAGGACCGATATCCCCCAGTCCCAGCACCCTGGTGCAGTCCGAAACAACCGCTATAGTATTCCATCTGTTAGTCAACTCGGCGAATTTCGACATGTCCGCCTTTATCGCCCGGCAGGGCTCAGCGACACCGGGGGTATAGTAGATGGCAAAATCACTGTAATCACGGACCTGGCATTTGGGCACTGTCTGCATCTTACCCCGATAGAAGGCATGCAGTTTCATAGCATCTTCCGCTGGTTTCTTTGCTTTGGCCAAGAGTTCTTCCTTGGTTACTTTTTGTGACACGATTTCCTCCTTTTGATCAATTTCGGTAAGGACATGCGCTACCTAAGCCGGGCTTCTCTCTTTCCCTTCCCTAGTGAAGGCAGCGACCCATCATTTCAGCACTAACCGGTAACTGCTCGAAACAGTATCCAACATGAACGGTACACGCTGCGGTTTCAAACACCTTCTGCGCCTTCCCATCATTCCCAGACTTCGTCTTCGGCAAGGTCTTCATCCAGCCCTAATTCTTCGTCCTCGTCCTCCAAATAATTCAAGGGGCCTTCATGGCTGAGGGACTCTTTTTGGCCTATGAACGGGCGAGAAAACACCTTCCTTATCTCGGCGCCGCATTCCGGGCATCTCGTCAGCGGTTCATCATTTATCCCCTGTCTGACCTCGAACCTATCCTTACACACCTTACAGTGAGTACCATTCTTTGATTTGTATTCATAGATTGGCATTGCGTCCTCCTCCTTCAATAGATTTCAATATATGCCCTTAGCCCTCTCCCATAAGGGAGAGGGATTTTAGAAACATTATCTTCGATAAATTCCCTTGCGGTGGCCAACACGTAGCACTATTATTTCATCACCTTCAATGTCAAATATGACTCTGTAATCTCCTATTCTAAACCTATAATTTCCCAAAGAAGTATCGAGCATCTTCCTAGCATAATTCAAAGGGTCTTTACCATATCTTCTTAGGGCATCTCCCAGTTTTTCTTTAATCTCTGGCTCCAATTTAGAAATATCCCTCATTGCTCTTTTAGTGAAGACAATTTTGTAGTTCATTGGAGTGGAATTCATGCCCTGAACAGCTTTTCATAGGGAGTAGTCTTTCCTTCTCTGTAGTCCTTCCGCGCCTCATCAATGCTTTCCAGGTACTCAGGGCTTGTAGCGGCTAGGAGATTTTCAATAAAGAATTCTCTGTCCTCGTCGCTTAGCTGCCGCAACGCAGCAACCAAGTCCGCAACTGAAAAGCCGATTTTGACCTCAACTTCCGCTGATTTCTTCATATATCTCCTCCCTTTTATAGCAAGTCATCACTTCGCTCGGCATTCATTGTATCCCTCATAACTCCCCTAGCCCCTCTTATCTTAAGAGGGGGAGTCTTTGAACTCTCATTGTTTTCAGTAGCACTGCACCCTCACCTTAGTCCTCTCCCGTCAAGGGAGAGGAGAGAAGATTCATTACTTGCCGCAGCAATGCTTATATTTCTTGCCAGAGCCGCACGGACAAGGGTCGTTACGCCCAACCCTTTTGCCCACCGGCACCGCCTCTTTCTTCTTTTGTGGAGCTTCCTTGGCAAGACCAACATGGTAGATACTATGGGCGACGTCATGTTGAATGCTGGCCAGGAGCGCTTCAAAATAGGCATGACCTTCCCTCTTATAGACTACCAGCGGCTGTTCCTGTCCGACAGCCCGCAATCCTATGCCCTGGCGCAAATGTTCCATAGCAGTAAGATGCTCCATCCATAACTGGTCAGTAACTCGCAACATCACCAGTCTCTCCGCTATTCGCATGTTCTCAGGACCCAGCTCTTGCTCTCGCTGGTTGTAAAGCTCGTTGGCATAGTCAGTCAACTTTTCTGTAATTTGCTGGGCACTGAGTTCGGAAAGCCCATCGCTTCTGAACTGCGGTGGCAGGGGAAAGATAGTGGATAAGTCGTCAAGTAAGCCGGACAGATTAGATTTTTGTCCTTCCGGCTCGGGGCTAGCGCTGAGATGCTTGACCACCAGGTTTTGGATTTCATCTCGCACCATGGATGTTATGTTTGCCTTAAGGTCGGCGCCACCGAGGATTTTTCTCCTCTCGGAGTAAATCACCTCGCGGTGTGTGTTGACGACATCGTCATATTCCACCAGGTGTTTACGAATATTGAAGTGGTAACCTTCGGTCTGGACCTGGGAATTGGTCATAGCCCTGGTGGCGAAGGAATGCTCAATGGGTGTGTTTTCATCCATACCTGCCCACTGCATAAGTCCCTTGACGCGGTCGCCGCCAAAGCGTCGGACAATCTCATCTTCCAGAGAAGCGTAGAAACGAGAGCTGCCCGGGTCTCCCTGCCTCCCTGACCTTCCTCGGAGCTGGTTATCAATGCGCCGGGCCTCGTGGTGCTCGGTGCCCACAATGTGGAGCCCACCCGCCTCAACCACCTTCTTATGCTCTTCCTGCCACTCAGCCGGGTCACGTTCCTCAAGACTGCCACCAAGTATGATATCCACACCTCGTCCGGCCATGTTCGTAGCCACGGTCACCGTTCCGAGACGCCCGGCTTGAGCGATTATAGCCGCCTCTTTTTCATGATTCTTGGCATTTAACACCTGATGGGGAATGCCATTTCTCTTCAGGAGGTCAGATAAATACTCGGATTTCTCAATAGAGGTCGTGCCGATAAGGACCGGCCTCTTCTGGTCATTTAATTGCTTGATTTCCCTGGCTACGGCGCCAAACTTGGCTTTCTCATCTCTGTAAATCTGGTCAGGGTGCTCGGTGCGAATCAAAGGCTTGTTTGTGGGTATGGCCAGAACCTCCAGCTTATAAATCTTGTGGAACTCCTCGGCTTCTGTAGCTGCAGTACCAGTCATGCCACCCAGTTTCAGATACATGCGGAAGTAGTTCTGGAAGGTGATGGTAGCCAGAGTGACCGACTCTCGCTGAATCTTCACTCTTTCCTTGGCCTCTATGGCCTGGTGCAATCCCTCAGAATATCTTCGCCCGAACATCAATCTGCCGGTGAACTCATCCACGATGATGACCTGTCCATCTTTGACCACATAGTCCTTGTCCCGCTTGAACAGGGCATGAGCCTTAAGGGCGCTCTCCATATATTGAGTGAGAAAGTGATTAGACGGGTCATAAAGGTCAGGCGCTTTGAGCAGTCCTTCATGCTTCAGCATCTTTTCCATCTTGGTCATGCCGCCCTCGGTGAGGTGGACCGCGCGCGTTCGTTCATCAATAGTATAGTCTGCGTCTCTGCCAAGTCGCGAGACCAGCTGTGCGAAGGCGTAATACTTCTTGGTCGCCTCCTCGGCAGCGCCGCTGATAATCAATGGGGTGCGGGCTTCGTCGATAAGGATGTTGTCCACTTCGTCAACGATGGCATAGTTCAAGGAACGTTGCACGCATTGAGATAAGTCCCAGACCATGTTATCCCGGAGGTAATCGAAGCCAAACTCGTTATTCGTGCCATAGGTTATATCTGCCTCATAAGCCTGGCGGCGGGTGACAGGGCGGAGAAACTTCCACTTCTGGTCTTCCGACTCATAGCCGGGATCGTAGATATAGGAGGGGGCAGCCTGGCCGCTTGCCTGCTGGGCATTGATGCAGGCTACGCTCACACCCAGGGCGTGGTAAATAGGGCCCATCCAGTGGCAATCCCGCTTAGCAAGATAGTCATTTACGGTAACCAGATGGCAGCCGTCTCCGCTGAGCGCATTGAGGTAGAGGGGCAGGGTAGCCACCAGGGTTTTCCCCTCACCAGTTTTCATCTCGGCTATCTTGCCCTGGTGAAGGACGATTCCCCCCATCACCTGGACATCGAAATGTCTTTGCTTTATGGTCCGTTTGGCTGCTTCCCTGACGGCAGCGTAGGCCTCCGGCAGAATCTCATCCAGACTCTCTCCATCCTTCAGCCGTGCCTTGAGCTCGTCGGTCTTGGCTCGGAGTTCGGCGTCGCTGAGTTTCTCGAATTCAGGCTCCAAAGAACTTATGTCATCAACCAGAGGTTGAAGACGCCTCAATTCTTTCTCGTTGGAATCAATAAGACTGCCAAGCCACTTAAGCATCGAAAGACATAATCCTAAATCCTAATTTCTAAGCCCTAAACAAATCCAAAATCTTAATGTTTCAAATACAGAGCCTTCTCCGTTTTGATTTTTGGAGCCTCAAGTTTTGGTATCGTCTAGTATCTCGTGCCTAGGGTTTGGTATTTCCCAACCCTCGCGTCTATTTGATGGAGTCATCCGTCAAACATCGCCCCTACTGACAAGCCAGTGTGGATGCGATGAATGGCTTCGCCAATAAGCGAGGCTATAGACAGTACAGTAATCTTGTTCAGTTTCTTATCGTCATTGACAGGTATGGTATCGGCGACCACCACCTCTTTCACCGGACTGGTGGCTATCCTCTTGATAGCCGGACCAGAGAACACAGGGTGAGTGGAGCAGGCATATACTTTCGTGGCGCCTCGCTTTAGAAGAGCATTCACCACCCCAACCAGAGAGCCAGCGGTATCAATTTCGTCATCAACTGTCAGGGCGTGCATTCCTTCAACCTCACCGATTACGTTGAGGGTCTCACTGGCATCGACATTTCCCACGCGCCTCTTTTCCATGATAGCCAGGGGGGCCCCGAGTCTAGCAGCTACATCACGGGCTACCTTGGAAATGCCGATATCAGTGGCAACCACTACCAGGTTATCCAGCGCTTTCTTCTTGAAATACTGAGCTAACATGGGCCGAGCGGTGAGTTCATCCACAGGTATGGTGAAGAAGCCCTGAATCTGAGGGGCATGGAGGTCCACTGTGAGCAGTCTATTAGCCCCGGCCGTAGTAATGAGGTCGGCAATCAGGCGCGCGGTGATAGGGACCCTGGGCTGGTCTTTCTTGTCGGTACGGCTATAGCCATAATAGGGCAGAACAGCGGTGATGCGCCCCGCTGAAGCTCGCCTGAAGGCATCCAGCATGATAAGCAACTCGACCAAGCTTCTGTTAACCGGTGAGCAAATGGGCTGGACAATAAAGACATCCCGTTCGCGGACATTCTCAAGGATGCGAACGAAAATGTTCTCGTTGCTAAACTCAAAGACCTCAGCTTCTCCCAACGGTATGTCTAAGTAACCGCACACAGCCTTGGCTAGGGCAGGGTGTGCAGTGCCGCTAAATACTTTCAGCTCGTCCATCACTGCCTTTTTGGGTCACCGAAATAGTAACTTGATTATAGCATGAAATCATCGCTGTTTCCCGGCGTTTCTTCTCTTGTCCTGCAGTTTGTCCCTTGCTTCAGATTCTCCTCGGAAGGTTACGGTGCAGAAACTAAAACACCGGACACACAAGGAGATGTTACAGAGATTCCTCGTGCTCTTCTCCACTCGGTCTTGGTTCTCGCAACTGGAAATAGACAAGAGCCAATGCTGCGATAGTGATCGGCTCTACTAGCAACCCGCGCAAGAATACTCCTGCTACCGGTATCCGGCTGATGATTGCCGACATCACACCAAAAACAAGAAGAATCGCGAAAAGCTTCCACCAATTACCTCTCACCAGTCTCCAGCTTGTTTTGAGCCCAAAATTACTCTCGAGGACGCATGCAGGAGCAGAAAGGCGCAGCCTTGTGGCAACGTAAAGCGTAACTACAAATAGAAGGCCTATCGCCAGTTGTAGAACGATGACGGAAGGTCCCCCATCCTGAGTTGACGAAGGCATTCCCGCAAGTATATAGGGGATGATTGCCGTCGTCATGCTGGCAATCATCAGGACATAAAGCGCCAGACCTGCGATGGCCGGGACAAAGAGCCTGGGGACTTTCTTCAGTCCTTCAGATAAAGCTTCCTTCAGTCCCAGCCTATTCCCTTTCTCAAGTTCCCTTACTTTGAGAATAGCCGCAGCCCATGCCCATGCCCCGAGGAAGAAGCCGACAATAAAATAGAGCGCGATGAAGGGGGTTGGAGGCATTGCAGGGAGTCCTCCAGAGTCACCCAGAGTGGACACCGTTAGATAATAGGAAAGGAAATTGGCAAGTATTCCTTCAATCGGGAAGATCGCGGGCAGAATAAAAGGGACAATGAGGATAGGGTCCTCTCTGAAGAGGCCGAAAGATCTTTTTAGCGTACCGATTATTCTCAACGCAGACTTATTCGGACCTTCAATCCTAATCACCTTGGCACAGATAAAGAATCTTGACGAGAGCCAAGAGGACACGAAGCCAAGCAAGTTCCTTCCGCAGTGTTTCCGCGCCCATGCGCTTGTTCAGTCCCACTCTTTCTAGCCAGAGGCAAGCAGAAGATCAGATTGGGACAGATGTCCTATGCCGGCCCGGGGATGGGGAACCTTTGGCACATATCTCGTACTTCCTGGCGCACCTGTTCCTGCGTCCGCTTATCCACCGAGGTAGAGAGAACTTTGGCCATAAGAGAGGCAATACGCTTCATTTCGTCTGTGCCAAAACCTCTCGTGGTCACTGCCGGGGTGCCCAGCCTGATACCACTCGTAATCATCGGTGGCTTGGGGTCATAAGGAATGGTGTTTCTATTTACCGAGATGCCTGCCGTCCATAAGGCTTCTTCAGCATCCCTGCCGCTTATTCCTTGAGGGGAAAGGTCAACAAGGACAATATGGTTGTCTGTTCCGCCGGAAACAATACGCATCCCATATCTCTGGAGTTCGGAAGCCAAAACGCGGGCATTCTTCAGCACTGACTTCTGGTAGGCGACAAACTCGGGTTGCATGGCTTCAAAGAAGCACACGGCCTTGGCGGCGATGATATGCATGAAAGGACCACCCTGCATGCCGGGGAAAACCGCGGCATCAGTAGCTCTGGCCAGTTCCTCGTCACACAAAATGAAGCCACCACGAGGCCCCCGCAAGGTCTTCTGTGTGGTAGAAGTAGTAACCTGAGCATAGGGAACAGGGGAGGGATGGAGCCCAGCCGCTACTATCCCCGCTACGTGAGCCATGTCAGCCAGCAACTTGGCCCCCACCTTATCAGCTGTGTGTCGAAGCCTCTCGAAGTCAACAGTGCGAGAGTAACTGCTCGCCCCAGCTATAATTAGCTTCGGCCTATGTTCCAGAGCTAATCTTTCAATCTCACCGTAGTCAAGCATCTCGGTTCTAGGGTCGACTCCATAAGGAACAAAGTCATACCATTGCCCGGAGAAATTGACCGGGGAGCCGTGAGTGAGATGGCCGCCGTGGCTGAGGCTCATCCCCATGACAGTATCTCCATGTTCCACTAGAATCGAATAGGCCGCCATATTAGCCTGAGCGCCGCTATGGGACTGGACGTTGGCATGTTGCGCTTTGAAGAGCTTCTTGGCCCTTTCAACGGCCAAACCTTCAATCTCGTCTATATACATGCAGCCGCCATAATAGCGATGTCCCGGGTATCCCTCAGCATATTTGTCAGTCAGCACCGAGCTTTGGGCCTCAAGCACTGCCCGGCTGGCGTGGTTTTCAGAGGCGATAAGGTTCATGCTGCTTGCTTGCCTTTCAGCCTCCAATCTCAGGATTCGAGCTACTTGGCTATCACGGTGCGGCGAGGGAAATGCCTTGTTGGTTTTCACATTCGTGTTATAATGGTACTTAATATTTCATTCTCGGTCAATAAAAGAACCCATCAAAACGGGGCTCCGCATCATCATTGACAGAACGTGTTTACAGTGATAGATTAGTCTGTTTAGCAATTAAAGGGAGAGAGTGCTAAATGCCCTTGAGAGAAAGAAGAGAAACCGTTCTCAGGGTGATAATTGAAGACTATATCACCAGAGCTGCACCGGTAGCCTCAAGCGCTATTGTGGAGAAGCACGGCCTGAAGGTAAGCCCAGCTACGATTCGTAACGATATAGCATACTTAGAACGAGAAGGTTATGTTGCGCACCCCCACCGTTCAGCCGGGAGCATACCTACTGATAGAGCTTATCGATATTACGTGGAATTGATAGGGGAAGAGATTGAACTGCCCCGTATTGAGCGGCATCTAATTCATCAGATATCTCAGGAAGGGAAAGAGGAACTGGAGCAATGGCTGAAAACGGTGGCGGCGCTATTGGCACGTCTTGTTCACAATCTGGTAGTAATAACTTCTCCCAAAGCGGTTCGCTGCCGCGTCAAGCATCTTGATTTGGTAGCCCTGCAGGATTTCATGGCCTTGCTGATCGTGGTCCTGTATGAAGCAAAGGTTAGACGGCAGATCCTATCTTTTGGCAGAAAGGTTAACCAGGAAGAGCTGACCAGGCTGGCCAACAAACTTACCTCTACTTATGGCGGAATGACCAGCACAGAGATACTGGCTAAGAAAGAAGGACTCTCTTCTGAAGAGGGGCAGGTATCTGAATCTTTGTCAGAAATTATGGCTGCTGAAGATAAGCTAGAATATAGCGAGCCTTACCTCGAAGGACTGCGCTTGCTGCTGAGTCAACCGGAATTCACAAATAACGCTAGAGTACTGGGAATTCTGGAAGTGCTGGAAGGGAATGACTGGCTTAGAAATGTATTTTGCCAGGAATCCGGCAGAACAGGGGTGAAGGTAGTTATCGGTGAAGAGAACCCCGAGCCGGCATTGCAGGAATTGAGCTTAGTAGCCAGCCAATACGGAGTACTTAATAAGGCCAGCGGCATTGTGGGAGTGATTGGCCCCAAACGAATGGATTACGCTAAGGCCATTTCTTCGCTTAACTTCCTCTCGGTGTTGCTGAGCAACTCAGTGGCGGAATACATCTAAAGGAGGTTCAACGTTGGCTGAAGGTGACGAAGTAGTTGAGACGGGAATTGAGCAAGCCGAGGATATAGAAGCGTTACAGCAAGTCCTGGCCGAGGAAAAAGAAAAGGCGGAAAGATATCTGGCCAACTGGCAAAGAAGCCAGGCAGACCTCCAGAATTATGCGAAACGCACTGAACAAGAGAAATCAGAGACGGTTCAGTCTGCTAACAGGATGCTTATCCTGGACCTGCTACCTATTCTGGACGATTTTGAGAGGGCACTCACTTCCCTGCCAGTTGAGCTTGATGGGCAAAATTGGACTGAAGGCATAAAACTCATCTATAATAGACTCAAAACCGTTCTAGAGACTCAGGGGCTGGCTGAGATCAAGGCCGTGGGAGAATGCTTCGACCCTTACTTCCATGAAGCGGCAGGGCAGGTAGATGGGGAAGAGGACACAATAATAGAAGAACTCCGCAAAGGCTATCAATTCAAGGGCAAGCTGCTTCGTCCTAGCACGGTTATGGTAGGCGCAGGCAAAAAGAGTAAGAATCAAGAGGAAATTTCAGAGGAGAGATAATATGGCTAAAGCAGTAGGGATTGATCTGGGCACGACATTGAGCGAAGTTGCAGTTATAGAGGGTGGAAAACCGAAACTCATCCCCAGCTCGGAAGGCTCAAACTTGTTCCCTTCGGTTGTGGCAATAAGCAAGACTGGGGAGCGACTGGTAGGGCAGGTAGCCAAACGGCAGTCCATTGTCAACCCGGAGAACACCATTTATAGCATCAAGCGCTTCATGGGAAGAAAATGGGGGGAACCGCCAGGAAGGGAACTGCCTGTGGAAGAGGATGCACGCCGGGTATCCTACAAGACAACTCGTGGGCCTAACAGCGAAGTCAAAGTAGTAATGGGGGGAAAGGAATACACTCCCGCGGAAATATCAGCAATGATCTTGCAGAAAGTAAGAGCCGATGCCGAAGCTTATCTTGGCGACAAAGTGACAGACGCAGTGATTACGGTGCCGGCTTATTTCAATGATAGCCAGCGCCAAGCAACCAAGGATGCCGGTGCAATCGCAGGATTGAATGTTCTTCGTATCATTAACGAGCCAACCGCTGCAGCCTTGGCTTACGGTGCCGATAAGAAAAAGGAGGGGACAATTGCGGTGTACGACCTCGGTGGGGGTACCTTCGATATCTCTATCTTAGAGATCGGAGAGGGCACCTTCCAGGTCAAGTCCACCAGCGGTAACACTCACCTGGGTGGGGACGACTTCGATCAGCGTATTATCGAATGGCTGTCTAGTGAATTCAAACGAGATCAGGGAATTGACCTAAGGAACGATCGCATGGCGATGCAGCGCCTTAAAGAGGCATCAGAACGAGCTAAGGTTGAGCTTTCCACGGTGCAGCAGACTGAGATAAACCTTCCTTTTGTTACGGCTGATGCCTCAGGACCAAAACACCTGACCATCACCCTGAGCCGCTCCAAGTTGGAGCAACTGGTCATGGACTTGGTGGAGCAGACTCTTGAGCCTTGTGGTCAGGCACTAAAGGACGCTGGACTGACTTCAGGTCAGATTGATGAAGTCCTGCTCGTCGGCGGTCAAACCAGAATGCCTTTGGTCCAGGAGAAGGTGAAACAGTTTTTTGGCAAGGAGCCATCCAAGGGAATCAACCCCGACGAGGTCGTGGCTATGGGAGCAGCCATTCAGGCTGGGGTGCTTAAGGGTGAGGTGGGCGAAGTGCTCCTTCTCGATGTCACCCCGCTCACTCTAGGGATAGAGACGCTGGGCGGAGTGGCGACGCCGCTTATTACCCGCAACACTACTATACCCACTTCAAAGAGCCAGATTTTCAGCACCGCTAGCGACAGCCAGCCAAGCGTGGAAATACACGTCCTTCAAGGGGAACGCCCTATGGCCGCTGACAACCGAACGCTGGGGCGATTTATACTTGATGGTATTCTGCCGGCACCACGAGGTGTACCTCAGGTCGAGGTGACCTTCGACATAGATGCCAATGGCATCCTCAATGTTAGCGCTCGTGATAAAGGCACAGGGAGAGAACAGAAGATTACCATTACCGCCTCTAGCGGGTTGAGCAAAGAGGAAGTGGAAAAGATGAGGCGCGAAGCTGAACAACATGCCGCCGATGATGTTAAACGTAAAGAAGAAGTGGAGGTGCGCAATTCTGCCGACACCCTGGCCTACACCGCAGAAAAGACCCTCCGTGACTACGGAGATAAGATACCCGCCGATGTGAAGAAAGACATAGATGCTAAGATAGCCGCCGTAAAGTCAGCCCTGCAAGGGAAAGATGCAAGCGCCATTCGTAAGGCTATGCAGGAACTATCGGATGCCATGCAGAAGATTGGAGCATCGGTTTACCAGCAGCCCGGGCAACAACCGCCACCCGGTGGAGAGCAACAGAAGGGAGGAGAAGAAGGCACGGTGGAAGGGGAGTTCCGCGAGGTCTAATATATAGATATTAGTCCCTGGTTCGCGCGAAATCGGGAACACGAAATTACACTTTTCTCAAGGAGCGTGATGACAACGTTTGAACTGGAACAATTCGTCATAACCGCCGACAGAATCTGGCAGAAAGCGCGAGAGGAGAAGCGGTTGACTCATAACCCCTCTGATGGGGAGTTGAGAAAGCTGGTGGGAAAAGAGCCGGGGGTCAAGAAGACGCTGTACAGGAACTTTGTGGCCCGCAGTGAGCCCACTTCCAGATCAGCGATGTTTACCAAGAACAGCATTGACCATCCGTTTGGGGAGGATGAAGTAAGACTACTAGCCCAGTGTGAAGCCGTGTTGGGCAAGGAAAGATTGATTTCCATAGATAGAATTGTGGGCAATGAGACCAGTACCACCACGGTCAGGTTGATCGTTCCGGAGCAGTTTGCCCATGTTGCCTATGGAGGCAAGAACCTGTTTATACCCCCAAAGGGAGAGGTCAAGAGACCGAACTACTACATCTTGTTCTTCGCTGACGAGGCTTTTGAAACCAATCAGTCAAGACCGCTCCCCGAGAAAGATATCACTATCAGATTGGCTATGCTCGATGATGGAAGGTTTGTCAAGGTAATCAGGAATGGTAACTACATAGGTGAATACAAAAAGGGAGTTTTTGCCGCCGAGGATTGGGTAGCTAAGACGAAAAGAGCGGGCATCTTCTTACATGCTGGCTGTCGAGAAGATTATCTTCAATCAGCACATGGGGATTATCGGCTGACCAGGACGCTGCTTGTGGCATTAAGTGCCAACGGGAAGACAACTACAACCTGTAGAATCCTGGCCAGAAAAGGCAAGGAAAAATCCTGGCTTATTCAGGATGACGGCGGGACGCTCATGCCCGATGGTTCGTTTCATGGATTTGAAGCCGGGGGAATATTTGTAAAAACTGAGGGCGTGAACCCCGGGGAGCAAATCGAAATATATTACGGACTGTTAAAACCAGAGACTGTCTGCGAGAATGTTCACGTGACCGAAGACGGAGATTTGGATTTTCATAACTTGGACAGAACATCAAATGGCAGGGCAGTGATATTAAGAAGAGATTTCATGCATGCCAGTCGTTATATAGACGTGGACAAGATTGACAATCTGATTCTTATCACGAGGGGGCCGTTGACTCCAGCAATATCAAAGCTCAGCCGAGACCAAGCAGCAGCTCTGATGATCGTGGGACAGGCAATGGAGTCGTCAGCTGGCGACCCGACTCAGGCCGGCGAAATTAGAAGCGAGTTCTTCTACGACCCCTTCGTCGCCGGAGACCTGGCTGCACACGCTAATACATTCTATGAGATAATAAAGAATATTCCCCACCTGAACTACTACTTGCTAAATACTGGAGGAATAGGAGAAGGGGAACGTCACAAAGATATAAGATTGGAATTCACGATGACGATACTCGATTCTTTGTTAAGAGAAGGTTTGGAAGACTGGGTGGATTCTCCAACGGGCTTCGAGGTCCCCAAGGCAGTAAGATATCTGGATGACATTTACCTGCATCCTGAGAAACTTTACTCCAGTTCTGAATTTGAAGAAAAGCAGCGGGAACTTGACAAAATCAGATATGAATCCGTGGAAAAACTCGGAGATTCCTTACATCCTGGCATAAGGAAGGTTTTTGGCCAGCCCCACATTGCATAAGAGAACTGTAAGTCTCACGCAGTGCGTGTGGAGTTTCGGTGTCAGACAGCTGTAAATCATAGGGAGGGCAAGAAGTGATAGAGTCCGCTGAACTTTACGAAAGACTAAAGAAAGAGAAAACAGAGCTGATAGAAAAGATAGAACAGCTGAGAGCTCTTGGTCAGCCGTCGGCAGAGAGAAAGGAAGGCAGTCCTTTTGGCAAAAGGGAGGAAGGAGCCGATGAAGCCTCCGAACTGGAGAAGAGACTGGCCTTGGAGAAAAGGCTGGAGGAATCTCTGAATGAAGTCGACCATGCCCTCCAAAAATATGAAGCCGGCACTTACGGATTGTGCGATTCCTGTGGGGAACCCATAGAGCCAGCTCGCCTTGAAGCTATACCTCAAGCAAGCTTGTGCTTGAAGTGCAAGGCAGGCCAGGAAAAGGATGCAAAAGGTGCTAGATAATGGGCGTCCGAGCGAGTTGACGTCAAGCAGAACAACGGATTTCGTGCGTGAGAATAAATCGGAAATCTCCGCGGGCAAGCGCAGGACTGGATTAAGATTATTTCTGATTGTCGCTGGCCTGGTGGTTATCTTTGACCAGCTGAGCAAGCTGTGGATCAATGCCAATCGACCCCAAATAGTGTTGTTGCCAGGATTTCTTGACTTAGTTTACTTTGAAAATACTGGCGGCCTTTTTGGTTTATTTCACGGCCACGCACAGGTTTTCACCGCACTCGGCATAGCTAGTGTCATTGCTATCCTGGTATTTCTTCATTACTTCCGTCCGTCAACGACCGTGGGTGTGGTGTCTTTCGCTCTCATTCTGAGCGGAGCTGCGGGCAATCTCATAGACCGCATCCGTCTTGGCTATGTAATCGATTTTGTCAGAATGCACGTGCAAGAGGTCTTCTTCTGGCCTGCCTTCAACGTCGCTGACGCAGCTTTGGTAGCAGGCCTCTTGGCTCTCATCTATTACTTCTATAAATACGGGTTGTTAAGAAAAGCACATGAACGCCACCTCAAGCCCCAAAACTAAGAGGCTGCAACTCAAATCACCTGTTCCCAATATCCGCCTTGATAAGCATTTGACCCAGGTCCTTCCACAATTCTCACGCGCTTATTTACAGAGATTGATTGAACAGGGTTACGTTCTGGTCAACTCCCAAAAGGCAAAGGCGAGCCAGAAACTAAGTGACAACGATACGATAACGGTCGAGCTCCCCCCCATACCAGGCCACCCTTTGGCTGAGTCAATTCCTCTCGCTGTAATCTACGAAGATGAGGATGTCTTAGTCATAGACAAACCCGCTGGATTCACGGTTCACCCCGCCCCTGGTCATCCCAGTCACACTCTAGTCAACGCCGTCCTGGCCTATTGCCCAAGCCTGACCACGAGCAACGACCTGATGCGCCCGGGCATAGTTCACAGACTGGATAAAGACACATCGGGCCTAATAGTGGTCGCCAAGAACGACCTAGCCCGGGAGTATTTGACCGCTCAGTTCAAAAGCCGGACCGTCACCAAAGGATATCTTGTCCTTGTTAAGGGCAGGCTATCCCCGGAACAAGGGATAATCGAAGCACCTATTGCGCGAGACCCTCACAACAGGCAGAGAATGGCGATCGTAGAAGCAGGGAAAGAGGCTACCACCAAATATCAAGTCCGACGATACCTGAATACCTACACTCTAGTCGAAGTCACTCCCTTAACAGGCCGCACACATCAAATCAGAATACACATGTCAGCTATCGGCTATCCGGTCGTTGGTGACCCCATTTATGGAATAAGATCGGCTCATCTCAGCAGGCAGTTCATTCATGCCTACCGCCTTGGCTTTCGTTTGCCATCAACCGGACAATACCGGGAATTCATTTCGCCCTTACCTGCGGACCTTGAGCAAGTCCTCGAGCACTTGGCCCGAAACGCTTAAGAGGTTTTAACATCCCTATTCACATGGACAGGTATAGTCCCTTGCATGGAGAAGCCTCATCTGGTATGATTGGGCAAACAAAATGGACAAAATCGAGCTAAAGGCTGCTAACCGAGAGATTCTCGGGAAGAAAGTCAAGCATTTGCGCCGCCGGGGCATTACTCCCGTGCATCTTTTCGGGCACGGTATCGAATCCCTGGCACTGCAGTGCGACACTAGTGAACTTGACCGAGTGTTAGGTCAGGCTGGGCAGACAAGGCTTATTACCCTTAAACTCGCCAAAGAGAAGAAGGCCAGGACCGTTGTCGTTCGCGAATATGATAGAGATTGGCGCAGGGGAGAATTGGTTCATGTTGACTTCTACCAGGTCAGAATGGAGGAGAAGATAAGGTTAGAGGTCCCTGTTGTCTTGGTCGGAGAGGCGCCGGCCTTGAAAGCCAAGACCAACATGCTGGAGCATGAGCTCGCGACTTTGACCATAGAGTGCTTGCCAGCAAAGATCCCTAATAGCATAGAAGTGGACATCAATTCGCTCACTGATTTGGACCAGGCAATACGCGTCAAAGATGTCAAGCTGGACAAAGACATCACTGTTCTCAACAACCCGGATTTGGTTGTGGCAAAGATTAGTTCCCGACCTGTGGAGAAGATAGAGGAGAAGGTAGTGGAGGAGGCAGTAGCAGCAGAGGCGGAGGAGGCAGTAGCGGGAGCAGGGGCAGAGGGGGCGGAGGAAGCGGCTGAAGCTCCCAAGGAAGCTACTCGAGGCGAAAGGAAGTCAAAGGAAAAATAATCGCCTGACTCGGCTGGAATTGCCTCTGTATCCCTAGGAATATCCTGATTTACCTCGTTATCAAGTCCTTGATATAATATCCAAGATTAAGTATTGGCTCTCTCCGAGCTGTCTTGCCTAAAGAGAATCCATGGCAAGCAGACGGTGGGCTGCAAAGCCTCGAAGGCATAGAGAGAAATGTCTATGCCTCCCGTGCTTGGAAAGGAGGGAATATGGAGCTTGGTTTTAGGACAGCACCGTTCTTGTAACGGTGCTTTTTTGTTCCCAGCTGCGTGTTTCAAAGAGAAGTCACTGAAGATAACAGGAGGTTTTGAATGAAAGTAATCGCACCTAGAATAGCCTTAATTGTCTTGGTTCTGACCCTGCTCGTAACGGTCCTTGGCTGCAGTGGGCAAACAGAGCCAGAGGTACTACGGGTAGCAACCACTACCAGTCTCTACGACACAGGATTGTGGGATTATCTGGAGGACATATTTGAGGATAGATATGACGCCGACTTGCAGATACAGGCTAAGGGCACCGGTATAGCTTTGGAACTAGGAATGAATGGTGATGTGGATGTAGTTACCGTCCACGACCCCCTCAAGGAGGCAGCATTTGTAGCCGGTGGCTACGCTCTTAACGCAACAGTAGATGGCAATTCCACGGCGCGGGTCACCTGGGCTTATAACTATTTCATCATAGTAGGCCCGGCGTCTGACCCTGCAGGCGTTGGCAGCTTGACTGGCAGCTTGGCTCCAGAAGAAGCCTTCCAGAAAATCCAGCAAGAGGGAGCGCTTGACCCGGATACAGTTAGATTCGTCTCTCGAGGGGATGAATCGGGAACCCACGGCAAAGAAAAAGCCATCTGGGCGTCAGCCGGCTATAACTATACAGAGGATATTGTAGGTAATGGAACAGCCGATGGCTGGTATATTGAAGCCGGGACAGGCATGGGGGCAACTCTTGTTATGGCTGACGAACTGATGGCTTACACCCTGACAGACAAGGGAACCTTCCTTGCTTACCAGGGCGACCTGGATTTGGTGCCCTTGGTCGAAACAGGCGATATTATGCTCAACGTCTACACGGCGATGATCTGCACAAACGGTGTCAATCCTGGGATGGCTCAGAATCTGGTAACATTCCTCAGAGCACCTGAAATCCAGGCTTTAATCGCCGGATATGGCGTGCCCGAATATGGAGAACCGCTATTCTACCCCTGGGATCCGGAGATCTGCGGGTTGCCCTGAGTCCGCAAGATTACCTGTACTGGCAGGTACAAAGCCCGTGCCAAGAAATAGTATATTAAAGAAACTGGAGGCAATTGACTGAAATATGGGACGGCCTTACCAAGGCCGTACAACTGCTAATATCCCTTGACCCGGCAGTGATGGAGGTAGCTGGAAGGTCCTTGACTATATCAGCGACAGCTTGCCTTCTGGCCTCACTGATCTGCATACCGCTGGGGAGCTTGATACACTTCCATCACTTCCGTGGAAAGAGGGTCCTAATAAACATCATTCAGACGTTGTTCAGCGTGCCCACAGTCCTTGTTGGCTTGTTTCTTCTTGTGCTACTTTCGCGTAGCGGGCCGCTGGGCGAGCTTCGTCTCCTTTTTACTCCTACCGCCATGGTCATTGGCCAGATGATACTAATTACTCCTTTGCTGCTTGGTTTGACCATTTCGGCGTTGAGCGGTGTGAGTAAGGAGATTGCCGATACCGCTACCTCGCTTGGCGCCAGCGGCTCTCAGGCTATCCGGCTCGTCCTGAAGGAGGCAAGATATGCCGTGCTGGCGGCCGTGATGCTGGGTTTTGCCAGGGCCATATCCGAAGTTGGATGTGCTCTGATGGTCGGCGGAAATATCAGGGGAGCCACCAGGGTCATCACCACAGTAATATCATTGGAGGCAGGCAAAGGTAACTTAGAGCTGGCAATAGCGCTGGGTATGATTCTTCTATTACTGGCGCTTATCATTAACATCGTCTTGAACAGATTGCAGCAGAGGTAACAATGTCCTTGATAGAAGTAGTCGATTTAAGCCACAGCTATGGTGAGCGGGAGATATTGAAAGGCCTAAACTTAGGTATTGACAAAGGCGAGGCTTTCGCCCTGATTGGCCCGACCGGAGCTGGCAAAACGACGCTTCTACGTATTATGGACCTGCTGGAAGTGCCTGGCGCGGGGGAAATCTACTTCGATGGCAAACACGTCCCCCGGTCGGGGAAACAGAGATTGGAGATACGCCGTCGAATGTCGTTCATACACCAGAAACCTCAGGTATTTAATTTGAGTGTCTACGACAACGTTGCCTGCGGCTTAAGGTGGAGGGGAGAGAAAAGAAACAGGATTGCTAACAAAGTTGACCATATTCTGGAGATGGTGGGGCTAGAAGGTTATAGGAATAGAGACGCCCGGACGCTTTCCGGAGGGGAGGCGCAGAGAGTAGCCTTAGCCAGAGCTTTGGTGCTCGAACCTGAGGTGTTGCTACTGGACGAGCCGACGGCTAACCTCGACCCTATTTCCACAGCCAAGATTGAGCAGCTAATTTCCAATGTTGCCAGGCAACAGAACACTACTATGATAATGGCAACACATGATATGTCTCAAGGACAGCAACTCTCGGACAGGATAGGGGTCCTTCTTGATGGCAGACTTGTCCAAACAGGCAATGCCACCGACATATTCCGTTCACCTACAAATGAGGCGGTGGCTCACTTTGTCGGTATGGAGAACATCCTGGAAGGCGTGGTAGTAGAAAACAACGAAGGTATAGCTCTGGTGAATATAGACGGCTATATAATACAGGCAGTCTCTGGCTATCCCGTGGGAAAGGAAGTGTATGCTTGTATCAGACCTGAAGATATCACGTTACTGATTCCTGATGGTGGTCAGCAGACAACTGTCAAGAGTTCGGCGAGGAATTCTTTTCAGTCCGAAGTCACCCGAGTAACTACTCTCGGACCGCTTAGCCGGGTGGAAATAGATTGTGGCTTCCGTCTCATAGCCCTGGTCACCAGAATATCAGCGGAGGAATTGAATTTACAGGCGGGCAAGGAAGTCTACGCTACTTTCAAAGCTACCGGGGTGCATATTATTGAAAAGGGAAGTGGCCAATGACTGGAATTCTTGATTCCTTCGGGCGGAGCATAAATTACCTCCGGATTTCAGTTACCGACCGCTGCAACTTGCGGTGCATCTATTGCATGCCACCCGAAGGTGTTCCCCAGATGTCACATAGTGAGATCCTCTCGTACGAGGAGATTCAGTCTGTCGTCCGAGCAGCAGCAGAGCTGGGCGTCAACAAGGTAAGACTCACTGGTGGTGAGCCCTTGGTTAGGGCTGATTTCCCGCATCTCGTCAAGATGCTTTCTCAGATAAATGGGATTGAAGAACTGTCTTTGACGACAAATGGGATCCTTCTGAAGAAATATGCTCTGGAACTCAGGCAAGCAGGCTTGTCCAGAGTTAACGTCAGCCTGGACACGCTTAAAGCCGATAAATTCCGATACATAACCCGCCTGGGAGAATTGAAAGATGTCCTTGAGGGCATCGAGGCAGCGAAGGAGGCTGGCTTGAGTCCGGTCAAGATAAACACGGTAGTCATGCGGCACATGAACGATGATGAGATACTGGATTTCGCCAGGATGACCTATAGAGAAGGATGGCATGTCCGATTCATCGAGCTTATGCCTTTTAAGGGTGTAGCGGAGTTCATACCATCCATTGAGCTGCGACAACATATCAGTTTGCTGGGCAAGCTTGAGCCTCGTGAGCCCATGACTGGCAATGGGCCTGCTCTGTACTATAGCTTAGCCCAAGCCAAGGGCACTATAGGTCTCATCAGTCCGCTCAGCGAGCTTTCCTTTTGCTCCCACTGTAACCGAGTGCGACTTACTCCGGATGGCAAGCTACGCCCGTGCCTTCTGGGAGAAGACGAGATTGACTTAAAAATGCCACTACGTAACAATGTCTCGATGGAGGAGCTAAAACAACTAATCTTGAGGGCAGTTGCTTCCAAGCCGGAGCATCATCATTTGAAGGAAACGAACGACAGGCCGGTGAAGCGAAAAATGTCGCAGATTGGAGGGTGAGAATGGAGTCAGGACAAATTCACATGATAGACGTCACCCAGAAGAGAGAAACAGAACGCCAGGCAATAGCCAAAGGCAGGATACAGATGAAACCCGCCACCCTGAAGCTTATCCGCAAAGGTGAATTGGCGAAAGGAGATGTCCTGGCCGTGGCAAAAACGGCTGGAGTCATGGCGGCAAAAGAAACCCACCGCCTCATACCTCTCTGTCACCCACTCCAGCTCACCCACATTGCAGTGGAATTTAACCTCCGCGAAAAGAGCCGAGCACCCAATTCCAGCGAGTGCTCCGTTGAAATCACGGCCAGCACCAAGGGGATAGGGAAAACAGGATTTGAAATGGAAGCACTGGTAGCTGTCGCTGTGAGCGCCCTGACTATCTATGACATGTGCAAAGCAGTGGACAGAAGCATGGCTATCGGAGACATTCGCCTGGTGAAGAAGAGCGGGGGCAAAAGCGGGCTTTATCTAGCTGACTAACTCCTCCAGCACCATCTTGACCACTATGGGAATTGCCTTCTCTACCTCGAGCGTGCATTTCTCGCTGAAGCTGGTGATATCTTCTGCTTCCACAGCGAAAACAACGATCTCTTGAGGCATTGCCAAATTGAGCATCTTGCCCAACTCCAGAGCTGTGACCAGGTTTATTTGATGAGGTGAAGAGAAGTGCTTGGTGCAGGAGAAATCTGCAGTCCCCATACGATATATCTGCCCAGCTTCCCCCTTCTCAGTCTGGATGGCATCAATGATAATGACTTTATCGTAGCCGACAATAGAATCTAACAGGCTAAGGCCAGCCGCACTTGTTTCAACTACAGTCACCTGGGGATTGCTGAGTTGGTTGGCCACTTCATGAGCCGCCCTGATCCCTACACCATCGTCGGAGAGTATGCTATTCCCCAGCCCTAGAACCAGGGTCTTCATTCGGACTTACGACAACCTGTCACTAAACGCCCTGGCTCAGTTTCTTGACCTCGTTGCCCTGGGCATCATATATAGTCACTTCCAGAGGTAACTGCCCGGGCAAAGCATGTGTAGCGCAGGACAAGCAGGGATCATAGGGACGCCACGCCATCTCGATGCGGTTAAGCAGTCCCTCAGTTATCTCTACTCCAGGCTTTATAAAGTCTTCGGCTGCTTTCTTAATTGACATAAACAAAGGAGCATAGTTATTGGTAGTGCCCACGATCAAGTTACACTTCTTTATCACCCCTCTTTCATCGGTTATGTAATGATGGGTGAGGGTGCCCCTAGGTGCTTCCACAATGGCTATTCCTTCGTCGGGCTTCGCTGTCGGTATGTTGCGAATGTTCGGACTGGTTATTTCCGGGTCTTTACTGAGCTCCAGCAACCTCTCAGCAGCGTAAAGAAGTTCAACGAGGCGTGCCCAGTGGGTTGCCAGAGTATAGTTGGCCGGCTTGCCCCCAAGAGTGGAGTACATCTTCTCGTATGCTTCCTGGGCCAGAGGGGTAGCCATACCATCGGCAGCATTCAGGCGGGACAGGGGTGTGGCTCGATACACTCCACTGTCTTTGCCATCAACGAAACCTTTCCAGCCAACCTTCTTGAGATAGGGAAACTTGAGGTATGTCCATGGCTCAACTCGTTCAGCTATATGTTCCAGATATTCGCGGGGAGCATATTTACATAACTCTTTGCCATCAGGTCCGACCACTCGTACTTTGCCATCGTAGAAATTGACCTTATTGTTCTTATCAACCAATCCCATGTTATACGACTTCTGGGTATAGGTATCGCTCAGGACCATGTCCAGGTACACTTTGTTCTTGAGAACGACGTCGTCGAAGACTTTAAGCGATACCTTGCCGAACTCCACTGACTGCTTGGCTATTTCTTCTATTTTTGCTCTTTCTTCTTCATTTATGGCTCTGCTCACGCCGCCGGGTAGTCCGAAACAGGGGTGTATCGGACGGCCGCCGACTGTCTGGATAATCCAGTGATTCTGTTTGCGGGTATTGATCACAGCACCACCTAGCTCCAGTCCTACCTTGCCTATTACTCCCAGGATATTGCGTTCTGCAGGATGTGCATCCGGCCCCATAACGAAATCAGGGGCGCCAAGGATGTAGAAGTGGGTGGTATGGTCAGTTACGTAAAAAGCGCTGTAAAGGAGCTCACGCAGCTTTTTGGCAGTGCTGGTTGGTTCGACATGAAACAGGTCATCCAGGGCTTTCGTTGCTGCCATATGGTGGGCTTCAGGACAAACGCCACAAATACGCTGTGTTATCTGGGGCATGTCCTCAGCCGGCCGTCCCTCGCAGAATTTCTCGAAGCCTCTGAGTTCGGGAACCTGGAAATAAACGTTGGCCACACTGCCATCGTCCTTGAGGAAGATGGTAATCTTGCCATGACCTTCAAGGCGGGTAATGGGGTCTATCATTATTTTTTTCATTTTATCCGTGCCCTCCTAAGTAGCGAATCTGGCAGACTGTAACGGTAGAGAGTGCCTGCCGGGTCAGGAATATCGTCGATTATTTTTTGAATCTCCTCGGGATCGTTGGAGTCAATGATAGACGAAAGAGCACTCAGAAAATGAGCTCCCTGGTCAATTACCCCTTCCACCGGTCCGTAACAGCCGGTGCATGGCATATTAGCTTGAGGGCAGAGAGCACCACAACCACCGCGAGTAGCCACACCGTAGCACAAGAATCCCTGCTCCAGCAGACACCTTTCTGGCTCAGGCATTTTTTCGTAAGGTCGATAGAATTTCTTGATTTTCTTTTCCTCTTTCTTGCGGGGACACTCGTCGCAAACAGCTTTTACCGCGTGACTTATGACGGTCCCTTTCGGCGGTAGCTTACCTGAAATCAAAGCTTCAAGGGCAAGCCAAGTAGTCCTCTCTTCCGGGGGACAACCGGGGACGAAGTAATCGACGTCTACGGTCTGGGCTAGAGTCTTAACCGTGTCATAGAACTCAGGAATATCGAGCTCGCCCTCAGGTACTTTGACTTTCGTCTGAGGGAAAATCTTCCTAGGATTCTCAGTCGACGGCGTTTCAATGTAGACCCGATCGAACGTCAGTTGTCGGTTGTAGAAATTGGACAGCCCGGGAATACAGCCTTCGTGAGCACAAGAGCCATAGGCTATCATTATCTTAGATTTGGCTCGCAGTAGCTTGGCCATGTGTTCATTTTCTTCATTCCTAATAGCTCCGTTGAAAAGGCAGACATCCACACTTTTATCAGCCATCTTCTCTACGTCAGCATACTTGAAATCCATGCCTACCGGCCAGAAAACGATGTCTGCGACCTCGGCTAGCTTCAGTATCTTTTCGTGTATAGCTAGAGTCGCAATCTCACATCCCCCACAACTGGCCGCCCAATAAAGCGCTATCTTGAGTTTAGCCATGCTTTGCCTCCTTAGAACCCTGTTTCGAATGGCCTAACGAACTTGGCCCAAGTTTCCTTACGGATTCCGTGAAACCATCGGTCACCTCAGCAAATTTCGCTCCTTCTGACGCCGAAACCCACTCCAGCCGGACCCTTTCCTCTTCTATCCCAAGCTGCTTCAACATCTTCTTCAGCAGCGGGATACGGCGCATCGTCTTGTAATTTCCCTCAATATAGTGGCAATCGCCGGGATGGCAACCGAGAACCAACACGCCGTCAGCACCAATGCTGAGCGCCTTAATCACAAACAGGGGGTTCACTCTGCCGCTACACATCACTCTGATTACTCTTATATTGGGAGAATACTGTATTCTGGAAGTGCCAGCCAGGTCGGCACCAGCATAAGAGCACCAGTTACAGCAAAAGGCTACTATCTTTGGTTCAAAGTTGTCCATCTATCCTCCTAACGAATTACCCATGAAAGGTCTGTTTCGCTCTTTTTCGTGGAGTACAAATTGAACAAAAGGACAGTTTTCATACGCGCTTGCTTGCCAGCCCGATGACACGGCCTGTAATGATAGCACGTCTGGCAAGAAAAACCAACTCTCCAAATATCCAAGTCAGCTATGATTTTTGAGGCGAGCATCGATATCTGTAGCTGCTCGCCGACCCGCCCCCATGGCACTAATGACCGTAGCAGCACCGGTAACTATGTCTCCACCGGCCCACACTTTCTCCTTGGTAGTCTTGCCTTTCTCATCGGCAACAACTGTACCGCGACTGGTAGTCTTCAGGTCAGGTGTTTGTCTGGGCACTAATGGATTAGGCTGCGTCCCCAGTGCCGGGATCAACGTGTCAATCTCCATGCAGAACTCGCTGCCCGGCTTCACTATCGGACGTCTCCTACCACTCTCATCCGGTTCACCAAGCTCCATCTGAACGCACTCTATCGCCTCCACTGAGCCGTGGGCACTGGGGATTACCCGCACAGGAAGAGTCAGCACTTTGAAGATGACTCCTTCTTCACGGGCATTCTCTACCTCCTCTATCCTAGCCGGCATCTCAGCTTCGGTACGACGATAAACAATATAGACCTCATCAGCGCCCATTCTCACAGCCCACCGAGCTGCATCCATAGCGACGTTACCTGCACCAACAACCGCCACCCTTTTCCCAACCTTCACCGGCGTATCATATGCCGGGAAGAGGTAGGCCTTCATGAGGTTCAACCGGACGAGAAACTCGTTTGCCGAATAGACCATATTCGAGTTCTCCCCTGGTATGTTGAGAAACATCGGTGCTCCAGCGCCAATGCCAAGAAATATGGAGTGATAGCCGTCCGCCAGTAACTCATCAAGGGTTGCCGACCTGCCGACCACTTGGTTGCGCTTAAGTTCCACACCGAGTACATTAACCAAGTAGTCAATTTCGGCTTGGACAATCTTCTTCGGCAGCCTGAATTCTGGTATTCCGTAGACAGCTACACCTCCAGCGAGGTGCAAAGCTTCATATATGACAACCTTGTGCCCAGCCTTAGCCAAATCAGAGGCACAAGTAAGCCCGGCTGGCCCTGAGCCGATAATCGCCACCTTTTTGCCTGTAGGTTTGGGCAGAGCTATTTTGAATATACCTGATTCCTCAGGGTTTTCTCTTGCCCAGTCAGCAACGAACCTCTCCAGCCTACCTATAAACACGGGGTCGCCCTTTTTCCCCAACGTACAGTTTTCCTGACATTGTGTTTCCTGGGGACAAACCCGCCCACATATGGCGGGAAGAGTATTGGTACCATAGATAATCTTAGCTGCCTGGGGCAAGTCTCCTTCCGCCAAAGCTTTGACAAAACTCGGAATGTCTATGTCGACCGGGCAGCCCTGGATACACGCTGGCTTCTTACACTGAATGCAGCGTTTTGCCTCCTCAACTGCCTGTTCATAGGTATATCCCTGGGCTACCTCGTAAGGATTTCTCCTACGAACCTCCGGGGGTTGCTTGTTCATAGGAATGGAATTTAGCTTTAGTTTCTCAGGCATAGCTACTTTCTTGTTTGCTGGAAGCGGGATGCACAATCCTTTCCGACCTGCTCATCAAGGAGGGTTGACACTCTCTCCTCGTGGGAATAGACTCTCTTCCGCGATTCGAGCAAATCCCAGTCCACCAGATGACCATCGAATTCCGGCCCATCGACACAGGCGAATTTCGTCTGCCCACCCACAACAACCCGACAGACCCCACACATCCCGGTGCCGTCCAGCATGATGGGGGTAAGTGACACTATCGTTTTGACACCATAGGGTCTGGTGAGCTCGCATAGTGTTCTCAACGTGGCAGTCGCCACACTCATGCCAATCACACGGTCGACTTTCTCCCCCTCCAAGATGTCTCGGAGAAAGTCCAGCCCCTTGTACCCCTCTGAGCCATCATCCGTGGAAACGTAGAGCTTGTCGCTGAGAGCATTCATCTCGTCCTTGAGAATGAGAAGCTCCTTATTCCTGGCTCCAATCACTGTGATTACTCGGTTGCCTGCTTTCTTAAAGGCAGCCGCCTCGTAGGCCATAGGGCCAGTCATTACTCCGCCTCCGAAACAAAGCACGGTGCCAAATTTCTCAATTTCTGCCGGATTTCCCAGCGGGCCTGCTACATTACCAATCTCTTCCCCTTCAGCCAAAGCCCCCAGCCTCTTGGAGCTCTTACCTACTTCATTAAATATGACTCTCACCATACCCTTGCCCGGGTCTATTCCGCTGATAGTAAGGGGAAATCTCTCGCCTTTTTCTCCCATTTGTATTACAACAAACTGTCCGGGCTTTGCTTTCGAGGCAATATCGCGATTCTCAAACTCTATAAGCTTTATCTTGGGAGCCAATTCTTTCTTCACTAGTATTCTGTTCATATCTGCGTCCCCATCCTCTTTTCCGGGAGCAAGACTGTACTCACGAACAAATCAACCTGAGCATCAAAATCCCCTATGGTTCTCGGTGAACTCTTATGGATCTTGAAGCTGTTCGCCAGCCCCATCAGCTTCAGGCTAGTCGTAAGGACTTTCATATTATCTTCGGTCGTCACCCTTGACTCCTTGGATTTACAGTCATCATCAGAGCATACAAAAGCAAGTACAGCGTCAAAACCACAAGCAAAAGCCTGAAGGACATTTATTGGGTCAAGCTTGCTGAAGCAAGGTATTTCCAAGAGGGCTACATTGGGTCTGATCAAGCCTTTCTCGTTACGGTCAAGATTGGCGAACTCGGCCCACTGACAGCAGAGGACCAGAATCGCCGGTGCTCCTCCCTTCGTTTCCTTTATCCGTTCGCCATAGTCTTTGATTACCTCTGCCACATTTATGCATTCGTACCCGCGTATTTCCAGTGCCAGATGTGGGCAGACAACGACGCAGGCGCCACAGCCGGTACATTTTTCGTAATTTATCTTGGGGGTCGCCAACGGCTGTGCTTCTATCGCCTCGTAGGGGCAAGCATGGACGCACTTGTCGCAGCCAACGCACTTCGCCGTGTCGTATTCTACTTGTTTTGCCCCTTCGATAATGGTAATAGTGCCATTTGGGTAACCTAAGGATCTAACCAAACTTCCTAGCATGGCGAGACGACCGCGGTTCACTAAACTACCCTTCGTGAAACGGCAAAAATTCTCTTTGCACTGAATGGCAACGATCCGCTGAATACCCATAGAGAGCGCAGTCACATAGAAGATTGGAGATAGACGTCCTACACAGGGCACCCTGAACAAGATCGCCCTCTTCAAATCCAGCTCAGCCATGGCGTCAGGTAATTGAAGCCAAGGGTCGGTGCTGCCACGGCAGGCTATCACAAGATCTACCGTATCCGGGGTCTTTTCTGCCTTCAGTTTCTCCACCAACGCATTGTAGCTATAGTAGTATGGTGTGATAACGCCGGAAGGGCAGGCACTGCTGCAGATACCACATACCATGCACTTTTCAATATCCACAACGATCTTGTCCTCGATTTGGGAAATAGCTTCAAAAGGACACGCTGAACGACAGATAGAACATCGGGAACATAGCTCATCGCGCAAAGTTATGGCCAATGTATTCTTCGTTTGCACCTCGTTCCCTCTCAATTCGAATTGGACTGCTCTGGTTCCTTCTAGCTGACTAAGGCTTCCACCTGAGCTAGAATTTGCTCGTTAGTGAAGTGACGTGCGGTAATAGCTCCTGAAGGGCAAGCAGCACCGCAGGTGCCACAACCCTTGCACAAAGCCTCGTTAATTCGGGATTTCTTTTCATCCTCGATGAAAGAAATAGCACCATAAGGGCAGAGAAGATTACAGATCCGGCAGCCGCTACACTTCTCCTCGTCAATTACCGAAACGGCGGCCTCCAGTGTAATTCTGCCTTTGCTTATCAGTGACAAAACCCTTGCTGCCGCTGCTGAAGCCTGGGCTACTGTATCCGGGATGTCTTTGGGACTCTGGCAACAACCAGCGACAAAAGTCCCTTCAGTAGGTGTAGCTACCGGATCAAGCTTGGGATGCCTCTCCAGGAAGAAACCCGTCGCCTTTCGATTTATGGTAAAACGTTTTGCCACTTCTCCAGCATCGGCTTGAGGCTCCACGGCATTACACAAAATAACCATGTCTACCGGAATACGGAGCATGCGTCCTAAAAGAGTATCCTCAGCAACCACAATAAGTTTTCCGGCTTCCTCATCATTTATAGCCTGATCAGTGACTTGAGCTACCTTTCCACGAACAAAGTTGACTCCTGCACTTGAAAGGCGGTTATAAAATTCCTCATATCCATCTCCAAAACAGCGCATGTCTATGTATAGCTGGTAGACATCCGCATCTGGTAGCTCTTCTTTGATGTAATTTGCCTGTTTCAAGGCATACATGCAGCAAATACGGGAGCAATACTCGTGGTAATTCTTATCTCGGCTGCCGACACAATGGACTATGGCCACGCTCTCTGGCTCTTTGCCATCTTTAAGTTGGATTTTCCCTCCCGTAGGCCCTGTAGGGCTCACTATCCTCTCAAATTCAAGCCCAGTTATGACATTGTCGTATTTACCGTAGCCGTATTGGGGAATGAGTTTCGGATCCATGGTGGTGAAACCAGTAGCCAGGATTATTGAACCTACCTCAACCTCGATTATCTCGTCGGTCTGATGAAGAAGTGTTTCTGCAGTTATTGCACCTGCCTCGCAGGATTTTATACAAGCTCCGCATTTCTTTCCCTCCGACTTTATATAAATACAGATATTGGGGTCAACAGTGGCAACGTTGGGCACAGCCTGGGGAAAAGGAATATAAGCAGCTTTTCTCTTGGCTAAGCCTAGCTCAAATTCACTATCTGTCTTATAAGGGCATTTTTGCATGCATACAGCACAGCCAGTACATTTGCTTACATCCACATGTCTTGCCTTCTTCCTTATTTTTGCCTTGAAATTCCCCACGTACCCTGAAACCTCCTCCACCTCACTATAGGTTAACAGTTCAATATAGGGGTGTGAGCCTACCTCACTCATCTTTGGAGTGAGAATGCATTGAGAACAATCCAAAGTAGGGAAGGTCTTGTCAAGCTGAATCATATGCCCGCCGATTGAGGGCTCCCTTTCTACCAAATAGACTTTATGCTCAGAGTTGGCAATTTCCAAAGCAGCTTGAATTCCGGCAATCCCTCCGCCTACAATTAGAGTATTGGGATTATAGGGGGCATCCTTAATTTCCAATGGCTCCTGGTAATGAACACGCCTCACCGCAGCGTCAACCAAAGCCTTCGCTTTCTCTGTATTTGCCTCTTTGTCTTCATTGGTCCAAGAGCATTGCTCCCTTATATTTACCATTTCGAATAGATAACGATTCAAACCGGCGCTCTCACAAACCCGGCGGAAGGTGAGCTCATGCAACCTCGGGGAGCAAGAAGAGACTATAACACGATTGAGGTTATATTCCTTAATGTCTTTTCTAATAAGGTCTTGCCCTGGGTCGGAACACATGAATACATAATCACGGGATAGCACTACTCCGGGCAATGTCCCAGCATATCTTGCTACCTCGGCCACGTCGACTGTTGCTGCAATATTCACTCCGCAGTGGCAGATGTAAACGCCAATCCTTATCTCCTCCATCTCATTACTCCGTTATCATATTGCTTCAGCAACGAGTTCAACGATATCTTTAACCTGCATAGTCTCTGCCTTGCCCATGGAGAGTACACTGTCTCTATAGTTGAGGAAGCAGTAGGGACAAGCTATAGCTACGATATCGGCTCCTTTCGCAGCAGCCTGTTCTACCCTTATATCGGAGAACCTCTCTCCTTTCGGAGTATCCATCCAGATTCTGCCGCCCCCACCTCCACAACAGAGGCCATTCTCGCGAGCATCAGGAAATTCAATCAATTCCACGCCGGGAATGCTCTGCAGAATCTTCCTAGGCTCATCGTAGATATCGTTGTGTCTCCCCAAATAGCAGGGGTCGGAATAGACTACCTTTTTGTTTATCTTCTTAGAGAGCTTCAATTTCCCTTCGTCGATAAGTGAAGCTAGATACTGAGTGATATGAATTACTTCGAATTTGCCTCCAAGCTCGGGATATTCATTCTTAAAAGTGTGGTAGCAATGCGGTGAAGAAACTACCACAGTCTTGACACCACTACTGGTAAAGAGATTGATGTTGTTTTGAGCCAGACTTTGGAACGTATCTTCCTGCCCGGCCTTTCTAATTGATTCGCCACAGCATTTTGCTTCAGTGCCTATGATGCCATAATCAATCTTAAGCTTATTGAAGATCGTGGCGACAGATCGAGCTACCGTTTTCACATCAGGGTCGTATGAAGGGATACAGCACGGGAAATAAAGTATTTCGGTGCCCGAGGCAAATTGTTTCACCTTAAGGTCTTTAGCCCAGTCATTTCGCTTCTCTGGTACCTCACCAAGTGGATTACCTACGCCAGCGATGTTCTTAGCCGAGATTCTCAGGGCGTCAGGGACAACGCCGATACCCATGCTGGCTACAGCTCGGCGTATAGCTCTCATAACATCTATTATCTCTACGCCTCGGGGGCAGCGCTGGACACAGGCCCGACATGTGACACAAGTCCAGACATCCTCACCCCCAAAATCAACCGCCCCAAGCTGAGCTTCGTGCATGATGCGACGAACGAGAAAACTTCGAACCAAATTCCAGGGACAAATGCCGGTACAAAGACCACACTGGTAACATAGCTTAAGAGGTTCGCCGCCGGCCTCGAGTATTACATCTGTAGCTTCTTTGTAAGGACTTAGCACTTCCACGTTTGATATTTACCTCGACTCTTCAGAATTGGTTACAAAAACGGGTGGCCCTGCAAAAGCGATTGTAGCCACCCTGTCCTTCCCGTAACGTAGATTTAACACGGCTGAGAAGTATAACAAACCCTGCTAAAAAAAACAAGATTTCGGCGGAAAATGTTCAGAGATTTACTCCGAGAAATGTCCATCATCAGGACCAGCGTTGCAGTCTACAACAGGGCAGGCAGGACAACAGACTTCGGCAAGAAAGGCAGCTTCTTCTGGAACATCCCCGATAAGAGGTTACCACTTCAAAGTTGGATTCAAGGCATAAGAGGCAGTTGAACAAGTAACAGTACTTGGGCAACAAACAGGGGCAAGAGACCACCAACTAAGCCAACTAGAATCCACTTACGGAATGTCATATGATAACCTGTGCGCTTTTCCAACATGCCCAGAGCCACGATATTGGCTGTCGAGCCGACCATGGTGATGTTGCCGCCGTAACACGCTCCCTGAAGCAATGCCCACCACATTGGAAAGTTATTAACCCCAGCCGCTCCCAAAGCCTGAACTACGGGGATGAGTGCGGCTACCAGAACCACGTTATCCAGCGCCGCTGAGCCGAAGGCAGCCCCCAAGGCTATAATTATAGTGAAGTAGTACCGGGCTAGCCGTTAGCCCCGTGGCAACACCTGCAATCTTGCCGGTAACACCGGTATAGGCAAGGCTGCCTGCCACAGAAAATAAGAACATGAAGAATACCAGTGTCCCCCGCGAGACACCTCTCTCCAAATATTCCTCAGCCTTGTCTCTTTTCCAGAACATGGCGATCCCAGCGCCCGTGATGGAAATAGCAACAAGCAGCGTGTCCCTTTCCAGACCAAATAGCAGCTCAAGGCGGTAGTGCAAAGCCAGAAAAACCACCACCCCCAGAAACAGGACAATTCCCCATTTGAAAAAGGCTCTATCTTTTACTTCAGCCCATTCATCCAAATTGGCAATGCCGCTTTCCATCTGGGCATTAATCCTGGTCCTGAGTGCTTTGAGGTCACCACGTTGCCACACCAAAATTATGACCATGACGCAAATAAGGCCAATCAAACTGACTGGAAAAGACCACCGCATGAAATCTTCAAAGCTCAGTCCAGCTCTGAGGGCCAGCAATATTCCAATGGGGTTCCCCAGAACGGTCCAGGAACTCCCAATATTTGTGGCCAGCACAACCGATATTACGTAGTTTACGGGGTCAACCTTATAACGTTCGCAAAGCTCAAATACGAGTGCTGTCATAAAAAGTATGGAAGTTACTTCGTCCACACAGGCAGCCATAACCGCGGAAAGAACCAGAAGAGAAATCATTACGTTCCTGGGCTAATATCTAGCAAGCTTGATTATCTTGATGCCCAGCCAACGGAAGAAGCCAGTGTCTCGGAGAAGTGCAACTATCACTGCCATGCCTATCAGAAAAACAATAACATCCAAATTCATGAATTCTATGGCATGCTCCAAGTTCATCGTCCCTGTCAGAAGCAAAACCGAGATTCCTATGAAAGCTATGGCCACTCTGAATCTCCAAAACATTAAAGTCCCCACAACCAAAGCTATACAAACGGTAGCTGCTATAGCTTGGTGGATGTCTCCTAGCCCCCGGTAACACAGGAAGGCAACTGCCACAACAATGGTCGCGAAAATAGCAAACTGCCTCGGTGTTCCCGGGATTTCACCTTTCTTCAGTTCTTTTGCCATCTTTCCGTCTTTCGTCGCGTTCTCTTGCCACTACTCCGAGGACTCCGTTTACTAGCCGTGAAGAAGACTCACTGCCAAAACTCTTGGCTAACTCTATAGCCTCATTTATAGCTACCTTGACAGGAGTTTTGTCAGTGAACAGAATTTCGAAAATAGCCAGACGCAGAATATTTCTATCAACGATAGACATTTGCTCTAATGGAAAGGCAGTGGCAAATTTCTTGATAACGGCATCGAGCTCAGATTTGTGCTGCAGCACTCCTCTCATCAGTTCCTCAGCAAAGCCGAGTGTTTCTTGAGTCAGCGTCTTCTCAGCTTTCAAACGAGCTCCGGTTTCCTCCGCCTTATGCCTCGTGCAATCAAGCTCATAGAGAGTCTGGAGAGCAGCGATTCTTGCCTTCCGCCTGATGCCAGCCATTGCTTACTCGCTCTTAAGAATATTCGATTCTTCTGGGAAAGAGAGACGAATTTCTCATGGGGTGCTACTCAGTTGGACTCAATCTAGGTGCTAGCTGTGCTATATCTGAAGCGCCAGATATATTGAAGATTTGTACTTCCGAATTGATTCGCCTGATCAAACCGCTTAGCACCCTCCCCGGACCTATCTCGTAGAAGGTAGTGACCCCATTGTGCATCATGTATTCCACCGACCCTTGCCATCGGATACAGTTGCGAAGCTGTTTCACTAATTCCTGTCTTATCGAATAAACATCGGTTAACGGCCGAGCGGTTACATTGGATATTACGGGAACGGCGGGCAGCTTAAATATGACATCCGAGACGACTTTGCTGAATTCAACTATGACTGGCTCCATCAAGGCAGAGTGAAAAGCCCCGCTAACCTTCAGAGGGATAAGGACGCGGGCACCTCTGGTCTTGGCCAATCTACTAGCTTCAGCCAGAGCTGGGGCGGCTCCACTAATCACAATCTGCCCGGGACAGTTTACATTGGAGACTTCAGCTCCACTTTGAAGACATATATCGTTGACCGTTTCTTCATCAAGTCCTATTACAGCTAGCATACTCCCGGGATGCTTGAGCCCGGCCTCATACATTAATCTTCCTCTCTCCCTGACAAGTAGAACAGCTTCAGCTAAGCCCAGTGCGCCAGCAGCCACCAGGGCAGTATATTCACCCAGACTATGTCCAGCAACAGAGACCGGAGACGGAGAATCACCCCGTCTGGCTTCTTGCAGCGCTTTAAGGCAGGCAATGCTGACAACCAGTATCGCCGGCTGGACGTTGTGTGTCTTTGTCAGTTCCTCTTCAGGGCCTTCAAAGCACAAACGGGATAGGGGAAATCCCAAAGATGCATCGGCTGCCTCGAAAACCTCCTTGGCCGAATGATAGCTGTCATACAGGTCCAATCCCATACTGACGCTTTGGGAGCCTTGCCCTGGGAAAACATAAGCTACCTTGGACAACTCAGCCATGGGAACTATTTCTTGGCGGGTTTGATTTCGGTCACCTCTCGATCATTGTACCAGCCACAAGTAGGACAAACATGGTGAGGTAACTTGGGACTGTGGCAATGCGAACATACATCCCGGGCCGGTGGTGCTATTTTCAGATGGCTGCGCCTCTTGCCCTGGCGCGCTTGCGAGGTTTTCTTCTTAGGCAGTGGCGGCATTTGAATTCTCCTCCTTCATTCCTGGGCAGTCAAGACGACATAGGGGTTTCATGGGCAAATTCAGCAATACATATTGCCGTATTAACTCCCCCAGGTCAAGTACATTTCCCTCATCGATGGTGAATTCTTCGGATTCTTCCAACGAAGAGCCTGCTGAATCACCTGGCAAATCAGATACCTGCAGAAATTCTTCTTCTGCAGTGAAACCTATCGGGCATGAGAATACACCAAGGCAGCGGCTACATACGAGTCTCACCTCGGCTTTCGCTTCACACTGAATTAAAACTCCTCGACTCGTATGAATTACCTTCGCCTTTCCTTCCACAAAACCCTCAACTTCCTCGCCGATTACCCCGTTTATGTCATGGCTTTCGCTGGAGCCAACGGGCTCTTTCAGCAACGAGGCCACGTTTATCAAAGCGTTCAGAGGTTGACTTTCCATCTGCCATAACCTAGAAATTTAGACCAAATACAAAGTATAATGACTATTCGTTAGTGGTTCAAGTTATTGGAGCAGAAGACGCCTATTATATCACCTTAAGCAAATTCGGACTCTCGGCTTCGCCCAGAATGACAGTATGCGGAAAACTAATGGTTGGAATGAAAGGAGGAATCGACAAACCACGATGGACATAGAGAAACTGAAGCTAAAGGCAAAAGATAGCGTCCAATCGCAGAGGCAGCAGCTTATCCAGTTGAGCCTGAATATTCATGACAATCCTGAGCTGGGCTTCAAGGAAGAAAAGGCATCGGCTTGGCTTACTAAGTATCTTGAAGATAACGGACTTCATGTGGAACGAGGCATCGCTGGCTTGGCCACAGCCTTCCGGGCGACATACGGCCAGGGCAGCCCTAGAATTGCTCTACTTGCTGAATATGATGCTTTGCCCAAGATAGGGCATGGTTGTGGACATAACATCATAGGCGTTTCAGCAGTTGGGGCTGCTGTTGCCAGTAAGTCTGTCATTGACCAGTTAGGAGGCAGCATTGTGGCTATGGGTACTCCTGGAGAGGAAGGCCTCGGTGGCAAGATAGACATGGTCAGAGCGGGAGCTTTTAAGGAAATAGATGTGGCCATGATAGTGCATCCTGACACGAGGAACATGCCAACCCAGGAGGCACTCGCCGCCAGTACCTTAGAAGTGGAATTCTTCGGCCGGCCAGCCCACGCTGCCGCTCAGCCTCACAAAGGCATAAATGCCCTTGACGCTATGATCCTTGCTTTCACATCAATAAACTCGCTGCGCCAGCACATAAGGGGAGATGCCCGCATCCATGGTATCATCACTGACGGGGGTGAAGCACCCAACATAGTACCCGCTCACAGTGCTGCTGTCTTTCTGGTGCGCGCCTTAGATGACGATTATCTCGCTGAATTAAAGAAAAAGGTTTTGAACTGTTTTGCGGGGGCATCTGTTGCTAGTGGAGCAAGACTAGAATATAGATGGAGAGACAGGGCTTATGCTCCAATGAAAAACAACACGATTTTGACCAGGCTGTTCAAGCAGAATCTAGAATCGCTGGGGCGCCAAGTTGAACACTTCGACCCTGGCGTTGGCCTAGGCAGCACCGATATGGGAAATGTCAGTCAGGTGGTGCCCAGCATACATCCCACAGTAGCCATTGCACCCCGGGAGGTATTGATACATACGCCGGAGTTTGCCGCCGCCGCCGCTTCTGATGGAGGACACAATGGCTTACTGGACGCAGCCAAAGCGATGGCAATGACTGTAGCTGATATTCTCCAATCAGGAATGCTTGATAAGATCAAACAAGAATTCCGTCCGGGTTAGGGCGGAGGTGCCCAATCCAAAGGCAAGAGCCGATGGTATAATTAGTGTAAACTTGGTCCCGGTTTATATGAGATCGCTCAAGCCCCGGTAGAGGGCAAGATTCTGCCGAGCTGAGGGGCGCCGTGATTTGTGGGAGGGCGCTGGCAAATTATGATGTTTCAAGCCATGGATAAAACTTACCAGGTGGTCATCATTGGTGGTGGCCCGGCCGGACTCACCGCCGGGCTCTATTGCGCCCGCTCAAGGCTCAATACCTTGCTTATCGAGAAAGGAATAATGGGCGGGCAAATAACGAACGCAGAGCGGGTGGAGAATTACCCTGGCTTTCCCAAAGGTATCTCCGGTATTGAGTTGGGACAACTCATCCACGAGCAAGCTACCAGTTATGGATTGGAAACCTTGCTCACCGAAGTTGCCAAGGTGGTACCCAACCAGAAGCATAATCTGGTCAGCACCAGCGAAGGCGATTTTGTAACTGAATCGATAATCATTGCCTCTGGCTCACAGTTTCGTAAACTGGGCGTGCCTGGGGAAGATAGATTTGTGGGCAGGGGAGTTTCCTATTGTGCTACCTGTGACGCCCCTTTATTTAAAGCTAGAACGGTGGCTGTAATAGGTGGTGGCGATAGTGCCGTAACTGAGGCTCTTTACCTCAGCAAATTTGCCTCCTCGGTTAAGGTCATCCACCGCCGCAGCCAGCTGCGAGCCGACAAGATACTTCAGGAAAAAGCCATGGCCGAACCGAAGATAGAGTTTATCTGGGATACTGTAGTGACTCAAATTGAGGGCGATGGTCTAGTCATGCAACTCATGCTAAAAAATGCGAAAAATGCTAAACTATCAACATTACAGCTGGCAGGTGTTTTTGTAGCTATCGGCGCGCAACCCAATAGCGCCCAGTGGCGGGGGCTGCTGCCTTTGGACGAAGAAGGCTACATAATCACCAATGAACTCATGGAAACAAAGATTCCTGGAATATTTGCCGTAGGAGATGTGCGCCATAAGTCGGCCAGGCAGGCGATAACTGCGGCTGGAGATGGTGCCACTGCGGCTATATCGGCAGAGAGGTTTCTATCATTGTGACCCAGCACTCAGAGTCCTGAGCGTTGGGGGAGGAGTTTTATGAAAGTCGTTTTGTTAGAAGACCTTCCGGGAAAGGGAAAGGCCGGAGAAATAAAAGAGGTAAGCAAGGGCTATGCAAAGAATTTTCTTCTTCCTCGGGGTTTAGCTTTGGTAGCCACCCCCACGGTCATGAAGCAAGTCGAGTCCAGGCTGGAGAGGGAGAAGCTTGAGGAGAATATTGACCGGGATAAGCTCGTCGAACTGGCCCAACAAATTGAGGGGAAGGAAATTCGGTTTAAGGCTCGCATGGGTGCGGGAGAGCGCTTGTTTGGCTCCGTTACCGCTGCCGACATAGCTGAAGAATTGGGTCGGGCCACAGGTTCTGTTATTGACAAAAAGAAGATAGACTTGGAGAAACCTTTCCGCCAAACGGGTAGTTACGAAGTAGCCGTTAAGTTAGCCAGTGACATTAGGCCGAGAATCACGGTGGTTATCGAGGAAGAAGAAAAGACAGAGACAGAGAAAAGAGTGGAGAAAAAGCAACCTAAGACGAAAGAGAAGGAAAAACAGGCAGACACAGACAAAGAAGTGGAGACAAAGCAAGAGAAAGAGAAGAAGAGGAGGAAAGGGAAAAAGGAAGAGAAAGGGGACGAGGAGGAGAAAGGGAAGGAAGAGGAGACCGAGTAGGCGTGGCCGAGGAAAAGTCACCACCTCATGATATTGAAGCCGAAGAGGCAGTAATTGGCTCTCTGCTCATTGACCCTGATGCCATACTGAAGATTGCTGCTTCTCTCAAGCCCGAGGATTTTTTCTCAGAAACAAATCGGGCGATTTACCAGGCTTGTTTTTCTCTTTATCAGCGCAATGAAGTCATAAACCAGATTACAGCGGCCCATGAGCTGATGCGCCAGGACAAGCTGGAACAAGTTGGTGGTGCCGCCTTCTTAAGCCATCTAATAGGCAATGTGCCGACATCCCTCCATGTTGAATATTATGCTCAAATAGTATCCGATACAGCGGTAATGCGGCGGCTAATCGCCGCCGCTGAGCAGATCAAGGTCCTTGGCTACGAAGCCAGCCCAAATGTTGAGGCCAGCCTAAACGACGCCGAAGATATCTTGTTCAAAGTTCGAGCCAGGCAAGGGCTTCGAGGCCTTGTTCCGATTCGCGATGTCCTAGGTCAATATTTTGACAAAGCTGGGCCATCTACTACACTTAGGACAGGGGAAATACCTCATATTCTAACTGGTTTTGCGGCTTTAGATGATTTCCTGGGAGGATTGCAGAGGACCGACCTGGTCGTTTTGGCCGCCAAGACTAGTCTGGGTAAGACCAGCTTGGCCCTAAATGTTGCTAGAAACGCTGCTATCAACCAGAAGGCCTGCATCGCACTGTTCAGTTTGGAAATGTCCCGAGAGTCAGTCGTACATAGACTTCTAGCCAGCGAATCAGGGGTCGATTCTGCAAAGGTTCGTCTTGGGCGCTTTAGCGAGAGGGATGAGATGAAGATCATGGAAGCGAGTGGCATCCTGTCCGAGGCACCGATTTACGTTGATGATTCGCCTCAACTTCGTGTCCTAGATATAAGGAGTAAGGCACGGCGACTTCACTTCGAACGCGGCATTGACCTGATTATCATCGATTATCTGCAATTGATACAGGGCGATGGCAAAAACGAAACCCGAGTCCAAGAGCTCAGTAGCATAACTCGTGCCCTGAAGACTTTGGCCCGGGAACTGAATGTGCCCGTCTTGGCCCTATCGCAACTTAGTCGGGCCATCGAAGCGCGTCCCTCCCATATACCTCAACTTTCTGACCTGCGCGAATCTGGTAGCATTGAGCAGGATGCTGACGTGGTCATTTTCATTCACCGGGAAGATCTGAATTACTCTCCCGAAGATTGGAGCAAGGTCCATGACATTGAAACAGAACCTTATCCTCGCGGCATCGCTGATATTATCGTAGCTAAGCACCGCAACGGTCCTTTGGGACAAAGAAAGCTGCGCTTCCTGGAAAGGACTACCAAATTCGATAATCTGGAGACTGAGCCGGTTTCTGCCTCCTAAACCACGGACTTTTCTTGGTTGGTCAATGGTGTGAAGATGCCTGACAGGCAATTGTTGAGTTCTCACAGCGAAACAAGTTTTGTCTCCTTACCTGACTCGTTTTTTACTCACGTGATGCCTAAGATTCAAGACCTGGCCGAACTAAAAGTAGTGTTGTACGTGTCGTATCTTATGCGCAGAAAATCGTTCCGCCCTCACACCGATGTTGTCAGGGTTGCCTACAAGGAACTGAAAGCTGAAAGGCATCGGGTATCACCTGAGTTAAGCGAAGAGACACTTCGACGGGCTCTCAACTCGGCTGTGGAGCACGGTGCTCTATCACACTCGACCTCAAATATAGATGGAGTGCCTGAGGATGTCTATTCCCTGGCCGGCGATAGCCTTCAGCCATCGGCCATCAACATCTTCGCTCTCTACGAGCAGAATATCGGCATGATAACACCCATGATTGCTGAGGAACTTAAGGAAGCCGAGAAGCTTTATCCGCCCCAGTGGATTGAAGAAGCCTTCAAGGAAGCAGTTGCCCTGAATAAACGCAGCTGGAGATATATCGCCCGCATCCTGGAAAGATGGGCCCGCGAAGGTAAAGACAGTGGAGAACATAGGAGAAATATTAAAAAGATTGACCCCGACAAATACATCAAGGGCCAATATGGACACATGGTCAGAAGATAACGCTCCCCTTCCCTCAACAGAAGAAGGCGCGGGTCGAATCTGCCCTGTCTGCAAAGGGGCAGGCTTTGTTCACCCTGCTCTAGATTCAGGGAAAGCTGATTTCAGCCGGGTGGTACCCTGCCGATGCAGTAAAGGGGAGCTGAGAAAGAAAAAAACAGAGTATCTTGAGAAATACAGCAACTTGGGTTCCCTGTCTCAGCTTACCTTTGGCAATTTATCTCCTAAGGGGAAAGGGGCAAATGCCGCTTCCCAAGAGCGCTTTGCTCAGGTCTGCCAGGCTGCCAAAGCCTTTGCTGATAGTCCTCAGGGTTGGCTGGTATTTTTGGGTCCCAGCGGCTCTGGTAAAACACACCTGGCTTGTGCTATCGCCAGTCACCGTCTCAAGCTAGGGGAACCAGCATTCTATATCACCGCTGCTGACCTCCTGGACCACCTCCGCTCCGCATTCAGTCCTGCCAGCGACACTACTTATGACGAGCTGTTCGAGCAAGTGAAGAATGTGCCTCTATTAGTGCTTGATGACCTTACCCTGGGAAGCGCTACAGCCTGGGCTAAAGAGAAGCTGGAGCAACTCCTTCATCATCGCTTCAATATTAAGTTGGCCACAGTGCTCACTACCGATGTACCTATGGAAAGAATAGACGAACGCTTACGCGGCCATCTTGCTGATAATGAATTTTGCCAGGTATGGACGATTGAGCAAAAATTGCCCTCCGAGCCTCAAGGCAGCTTAGAGCTGGAGCTATTGCGAAATATGACCTTTGACAATTTTGACCACAAGAGGACGGAACTTCCCCTGGAACAGCGGCAAAATTTGCACGAGGCTTTCAGGTTGGCGGTGGAATTCGCTCGCTCCCCGGAAGGTTGGTTGATATTCCACGGTGTCAATGGCTGTGGGAAGACCCATCTGGCAGCAGCTATCGCTAACTATCAACGGGCACAAGGGAAGCCGGTCTTATTTGTGGTTGTCCCCGAGCTTTTGGACCATTTACGTTCGACATTCAGTCCGGACAGCAAAATATCCTATGACGAATTTTTCGAGAAGCTCAAAGAGACGCCGCTGCTGATACTCGATGACTTCGGGGAGCAATCGGCCACGCCCTGGGCTCAGGAGAAACTATATCACTTGATAAACTACCGCTATAATGCCCGGCTGCCCATGGTGGTCACTACATGTCTCTCTTTAGAAGAGATTGAACCGCGAATCAGTTCACGAATGGTGGACCCCAGGATAAACCTGGTATTCAACATCACCGCTCCGGATTACCGGGGCAATGTAAAATCTACGCGGCAAGCTAAACGCTACTAACCGGCTTGAGAGTCAACCCTTTCCTTCCTACGCTCTGCTCAATGGTGTTGCTTCGCTGGCTTCCCTAATCGCGTAGCGACGCAGAGAAGAATACAGTTGATCTCAGTCTTTCTGTCATTTTTTATTGACTTCCCAGTATTTCGCCAGGATGCCGCTCCCCACCCAGCAGGCTATGGCTATGATTAGAGCGATGCCGAAGCTAAAGGACGTGAATATCCCCACCAAAAGCACTATCAACCCCACCAGACCAATGAGGCTGACGTAGGCAATTTTGGCATTTCTAGACATGTTACAACCTCCTTTTCTGGGAGTCTCGCCTTCACTGTGCTACGCCGACCAATAACTTTATGAGACGAACCAGCGCCCCGATTCCCAGGCCAACGGCGATGATGACCAGGACAATGGTTACTGCCACCGGCACCATATCAGCAGCGGAGGGATTAGGAATCACGCTGAAATCAAATGGGAATATGGCTATCAGCTTGGCAACCACCGTAGCACCAATCGCCCCGAGGATAATGTGAGTAACCTCCCGCAGCCAGTACCTATCGTAAGCAATCAATACAATGTGGGCGGCTATCGAGATGGCCAGCGCCGTAACCAGAATGGGAAGCCAGGTGAAATAATCGCTGGTAAGGAGTGGCAATCTGGTAATGGCGCCGTCCGGCTCAGTATGGTACCAGGCTATGTACCGGTGGAAGAAGGAAAAGAATATAAGGAAAACTACATTAAAGAAGATGGTCACGCTATAGCCGGCAACCCTGCCGGCCCTTGTCCTGGCGAAGTAATCCTCCGTTCGTCTCCCAAACTCCCTAGCCTTTTCTGCCACGTTTTGCGCTTGTGCCGCTTTAGGCTCCGGCGGTCTTTCATCTCCTCCGGTGCTCGTTGCCTCAGCCGTCTTCTGTTCTTCCCCTGTTACAGGCTTTTCGGCACCCCAATTAGCAGGCATCAATCCCGCAGCCACCTGACCGGCGACCGGGACCTTATACAATTCACCCTGGTAAGCCTTGACCATCAGAACCACCCACAGGATGAAGGCCAGGATGACTATAACGGTGCCGAACACGACCCCCGCATACGGTATCCAGCCCAGAAGAGCACCGGCTACAGTCAATGCAGCAAATGTGACTATTGACTGGAGGGCATGGAAGCGGACAAATTTATTCTTCTGCTCGATTACCAGAAACACAATGCCACTAATCCAGCCCCCCGAGTAACAAAGCAACCCGGCGACATTCGGTTCCAGCCCCGTGGATGACCCACCAGCAGTCATCCGTTGTTTCTGCTCCGCCTCAATCCGTGCTTTCTCTTCCTCGTAGATTCTGCGCTTTTCTTCCGGTGACAATGACATGAAACACCTCCCGCGGTCTAGGGTTGACCATAATTAAGAGACTTGCCTCTTTACGCTACTTGAATCCGTAGCAGCTTCATCATTTTACACAGTTAGCGGCACCTCGTTCAAATCACTGCTACACTCGCTGCTGGTCAGCTTCCATCTCCGAGAAAAAGTAAGAGCCCAATCAAATGAGGTATGATGTAGGACGACAAGCTGACCAAACATCTTGGTGAGATTGTCAGTTCTTATTGCCTTCATCGTCCGTCCCTATCCTCCATGGACAAGCTCTTGACCGAGGCGGAACGCATCTTCGAGAGTGGCGGGATGCTCCTTAATCTGGGCTTTGACATCGATGCCCCTGACTAACAAACCACCGGAGTATTCCACACCGATGGCATCGAAGAAATACTTCACCGTGAGTACTGCGCCGTCAAAGAGCTTTTTGCCCCGGGTAGCACCTACCGAAATGAACACCCCTCTCCGCACTCGCCTATCTTCCTTGCCCACGCCCAATTCATGTCTTCTTACCCAAAGCGCCTGACATCTATCTATGATGGCCTTCGCCTGGCTGGTAACACCATAAAAGAATATGGGTGAGGCAAAAACGATATGGTCTGCTTCCAGAAGCTTAGCATAGAGCGCTTGCATATCATCCTTGATGGCGCAGTCGCCATCCTTACGACAGGCATATATTTCAAGGCATGGTGCGATTTTGAGCTTCGATACCAGTACCTTTTCTACTTCGGCTCCAGCCTCACTGGCACCTTCCAGTGCCTTATCGAGAAGGATTTCGGTATTGCTTTGCCTACGTGGACTGCCCATAATACCTAATACTTTCATATCAGTCTCCTCTTTACACGCCATACTTATCTCTTAGTATCTGCGAAATCTCAGGCAAGAAGGCAAATGCCTTCTCTACAATCTCTTCCTCGGAGCTAGAGATTTGGCATTCGCCTGTCTCCCTACCGGTGGTACCACTTTGCCCTATGTCACTGAGGCAACATCTGGCTGGCGCCACCAACGCCTGCATGGCAATTTGATGCAAGGACAGACCTGTATTCTGCGAGATTACCTCCCAGTAATCTGATAGGATCGCTGCCAGTGTTTTTGGTGTGTGCGTCATCAGGACTGTGGATTCAGTGGGAGCAATGCCCCACGAGATAATCCCGCCTTCCTTGATGAATTCAGATACGCTGCCTGCATATTCCTTGGGCATAAACCCAATTTGATAGGCATCGAAGGAGAGAATCTCCACACCCAACTCCAACAGATAGGGCAAATTCACCTCGGCGCAGAGATGCAGCCCTTTGGGCCCTTCCAGTCCGGCGACAAAATTATGGTAGTCTTGTTTAGCTTGTTGCTCATTATATCCGGATAGACCACTGAACACGTAACCCAGCCCTGGCTCATCCAGCCAGACAAAGGCATCGGGATTCCTCTCTTTAAGTTCCATATACTGGATGTTGGCTTTCTTCTGAATGAAATCAAACAATATGGCCCTTGCCTCATCATTATAAATGATGGGTTTAAGGTTCTCATCGAGCACCTTGAAGCCAAAGCTCACGGGACCAATGTTCTGTCCCCTGATAGCTTTGTAGCCTTGAAGGTCCCTAGAGAGAAACTTGTGGAGTACCGCGGAATACTCGGCTGTGAGGGCAAAAGCCTCCGGGGCGTCCATTTTCCCGAAATATCCGTCGAGTTCTTGTTCAAATCGCGCAGTGTTGAAATTAAGCCTCCCTTTGTCAAAGTCAATAACTATACCAGGGAAATTCTGTGATGCTTGAACATACATATCTTCATAAAGGCTCACCTTGGGAAGCTGGGGCCAGAACGGGATATCCAGACCCAGAGCAAGCTCCAGTGCTCGCTCAACATCCCGATGAGGCATTATCCCCATAGCAGTAGTGCTGCATCGCGCCTCAAATGCGATCATGAACTCCTGACCTCTCCCTCGAGAAATATGCCCCAAATCATAGCACGAAGCTAGGAAGATTTTTGAATATCCCTTAAGGAATCCCTTGACAAAGAAAGGGGTAGTCTCAACCCTCTTTCGAGCACGAGCTACCAGATAGCCCTGAAATACCGATTGAGGCAAAAACTTCTGAAAAAGCTATTTCCTGCGACCAGTCGCTATTCTGGGATGACCGAAGAAACACCTGGTACTGGCAGGAATCTGTTGCCCGATGACAACTCCTGAGACTGCCACCCCATTTACTTATACCGATAACACGATGGTCTAGTGGTGACCCAAGCTCCAGGAGATCTTGGGCGTTTATAGTCGCAAAAACCCGTATTGGTTATTTCCTTATCTTACGACCTTCTCTCCGCTGAGAGGCTTATGCGGACTTTCTTTGGTCTGCCGTTGGTGGCAGCTTTGTCAGCCGTAACTTCTTGGACATGAGCCACCGCCGGAATCTTCTGCAGCACATCGACAACGTTCATGGGCCTGCGCAGGAAGACCAAAATCAAAGGCACGTCTATCTGAGGTACAATCATTTCAGTATTGGCAACTTCGGGTAATTGATCGAGGAAGGACACGACTTCCATAATCTTGGCTATCTCAAACGGAGGCAGGATTTCCACTTCCCATTGCGGCTTGCCCGACTCCGGCTGTTCCTGCATTTGAAGATGATTTGACAATTCGAAATCTCTTTCCGTGCTGGCCGTAGCCTGGCTTGGCTCCACGTATTCATCAATTGTCCTCTTCGTGCTCTCCTCAGCGACTTTTTTCTGGCTCCCTTCTGCGACCAGGGTATTGCTCATTTTCGCAATCTCATCTGCGACGGCGCCTAACTTTTCCGTGATTTCCGCAGTTGCAGCGCTCTTCTGTGCCCTGGGTTCAGGCGACCTATTGTCAAAATCTGCCTGTATTGCCGCTGCCTGCTGCTTGAGGCGTTCCAGTTCTTCCAGCAAGTAGCCGAATTGCTCATTTACAAGGTTACGCAGGTCATTACGGATTCTAGTTTTCTCGTTCTCCAGCAGGATTGCTGCTTGTTCTTCAGCTTTGGCCTTGATTGCATTAGCCTTTTCGGTAGCAAGCTCCACAGCTTCAGCCATCTTCTTTTCCGCCAGCTGCCGAGCTTGTTCTTTGGCTTTATCCATGATAGCAGCACTCTCAGCTTTGGCTTGTTCCGTAGCTTCCGTCTTGATCTGTAAAGCCAGCTTATCCGCTTCAACAATAGCCCTTTCCGCAAGTCTATTGAGAGATGCGATATGATCCTGGGATTTGGTCAGTTTATCCCGCTCCTTAATAAGCTCATCAATGAAAGGCGCTACCTGAGTTTCATCCAGCCCGTTTTTCACACGCTTAAACTCACGGCCGCCCAACATAGCGACATCGTCCCTAGCACTATTACTCATAATATTCCCCCTTGCTCATGGGACCAAGAACAGCAGAAGCATCAACCCAACTCCTCAATCCCTATTCCATCTCTCCAGATCCCACCATATTTCTATATCTTAATCTCTCCCTGAAAGGCCTTCCAGATTTTGTCTGAAGTCCTTTTGGCTTCTTCCCAGGCCTGCTCGACGGTCTCTCTGCGTACTCTCAACGCCTCATTCACACCGTCCTGATAGACTTGCGTAGCATTCATTTTCGCTTTGTTATACGTCTCCTCGGCTTCCTGCTCGGCCTTTTCCAGGACCCGCGCGGCTTTTTCTATGGCTACTGCGCATATTTTAGCAGCGTGCTCTTCGACGTCTTTGAAGGACACCTCCACCCGGCGCTGGCGCTCCTGATACGCTGCCGCTACCTTTCTCTGAGCCTGCAGATAGGACTCATACGCGGTTTGGGCCTGGCTCATCAACTCATTAAGAGTATCCCTGTCCTCCTGAGGGACTTCCGAGGGAATCTCGACCATTTCTTCCCCGTCTTTGCCTCCCGCCTTCCTGGCTTGTGGATTCTTAGTCATTGTAGTCGCCACGGTGCACCTCCTAGAATCTGCTCCCTATAATCGAGGGTATTTTTCGCATTTCGGCCACATGATTCTTCTGAATTCTTTTGGTCTCCGCCTCAAGGCTCCGCAGTTCGTCCTCCGCGAATAGCCTCCACCCTTTCCTATCTCTGTATTCAGCATCCTGTACGATGTTTTGTCTGATCCAACGGAAAAGAGTGCTCTTACCTATGCCCACTATCTGGCAGACTTCGGCAGTTCTATAATAAATCCGACCATTTATCTTTACAGGCATATGCAACACCCCCTAAAACTAACTGAATATAGTCTAAGACCACTGCGCGTTGCCGTCAATCACCCATTTGTAATCTTACTTTCGTAGGGGACCAAGGTTGTCTTTCGTCTTACTAGCTTGCCCGGGGGCGGCCAATGAGGAAAGCGGCGAAGCTTGGTTGATGCCTTACGGTTATCCGTGAAATCAGAAGGGCTGGATTTCCCCTTTGGTGGGATATCCAGCCCTTGCCCTATGCAAATCGCTTGACAGGCCTTCCGCCAGTCCAAGCACCATTTACCTAGATAGAGGGATTGAGAACGCGCCCGACAAAGAGAATAGAGCCAGTCTCAATGTCGCGAACCAGGAAGATGAAGGGGCGGTCTATCATGACTTCCACATCGGGTTCGAGTATCGCTGAGTCTCTCATAATCACTGCGGTGGCAGCAGCAGCCTCGGTGCCAGCTTCATCCACGGCCACGAACGCCTTGTGTATGACGTGCGATATGAATGTCGTGCGCTCACCGGTCATTCCGGAGAAATCCGCGTCGCCCTCGGAAAAGGCAATCGGCATGCCCATTTCGCTGAGGGCATCGTTCAAACTGAATTCCGACTCAAATTCGAATTTGGGCATGGTCAGGGTGACTTGCGTGAGTCGCAGACCGGCTATGATATCACTGACCTGCTGAGCATTAAGAGTCTCTTCAAAAGCCTGGAACTCGCCGGATTCAGGCAGAAGGGCAACCATGGAGAGTTCACCACCATCATAGAGCAGCTCAACTGCTTGGTATCCTTCCCCATCGGTGTAGCCGAATGCCTCCGTCTCCCTCATCATCGGCACTGTGACTTGCCCGCCGTCGAGAAGGTAGAACGGGCCGTCTGCTGTCAGGCCCTCATCGAAAGGGTACGCCCAGGCGGCATTGAAGTAAATAGCATTGGTCAGCACCAGGCGGGTTAGCGCATCAATCGCGCCCTGCGGGATAAGGTCTTCAATGCGACCTTCCGTCTGGTTACTGACCCAATCATTAATGATGATGCGGGACTTCTCCGCTTCCCTTATGAAGTCCAGTATTCGCAAGCCGGCGCCATAGTTCTCGGCCAGTGCATCGAGGAATGCTGGTAAGAACGTAGCCCCCTTCCGCCCCCAGATGGCGTTTACTACGTTCAGTCTGAATCCTTCGCCATCCTTGCCTTGAACACCTTGGCCCCTGCTGGCGAGTTTGGCATCGAGCCAGTTAAACGCCGGGTGCAGCTTCGCCTGCTCCAGCAAAAATTGAAGTGTATCGGCCATCTGCTGAGCAGTTTCACCACGGGCTCCGGCGTAGGTCATGGCCAGTGCCAGTGAGATGCTGTAGGGAGAGTAGAAAAGATTACCCTCCTTGCCTCTAAGCGCCCGATAAAGCTCGAAGGCGAAGGCACTGTTTCCTTCAACCAGTAATGCTTGCTCATCAGTGAGGACATCCGGTGAAGTTATCCGTTCTTTATCTGATTGAAGAACTTCGCCTGCTGCCGGCTGGGCAAGTTGAATAGAGGCCACCACCGGCAACAGCAACACCAAAGCTAATACGATTATCGCTATGTTCTTCATCTTGTTCCCCTCCCATAATATTTACGCTGTTTGACTCCGCTCCTCAATTCAAGTTTGCCTACTCTGGAAGCGTTTCTGCTCCAGATTCAGCACCCTGAGATGGTTCCATGGGTCGGGGCTCCTCGTCCCCTGGCAAGTAGTCATAAGGTGTCCAGGTTGAGTATGGAAGCTCCACCTCATTGATGTAATCCAGATTTTCGAGGCTGTTCATCATTATCTTAGCTTTCGAGATAGTGTAGAGAACATTGCCTATGTAAAGTGACCTCTCTATCGCAAAGGGACCGTAGTAGCCTTGTTCAGGGCCGGTGATATTCTCGGCATGGGTGATTCTGCCCTTGAGTTGGAGCGCATCGTCGTTCGAAGACACGTTTAGGGATATATCGAAGACATATGCGCCTTGGTAGACAGGCTCGCCATAAGCCCAAGAAGGAACTCCACTAGGATAGTCAGCCTGGTTCACCTTCGCCTCCCCAATTGGCATCACCAGCAAATTCTTGGACTTATCAAACAGGAAGGCTTTGTGGTCCCACAAAACGGGCGAGTCGGTGCCCCTGTCCCCTATTTCAAGCTTGGATATCTCCACCGGGTTGCTGACATCGGTGACATCGAAGAGCGATATCTTGACTCCTTGATACCAGGCAAATTCCCCCGCGTCCGTTGTCTCCTTACCTATCCCTATAATGTGCGTTTCGTCGTAGGGATGGAGATAGTCTGAGTATCCAGTTACCTTCAGATAGCCGAGGACCTCAGGGTCATAGGGGTCGTGCAAATCTATCACGAAGAGTGGGTCAACCTGCTTGAAGGTCACCAGATAGCATCTGTCACCCATGAACCTGGCCGAATAAATCCTTTCACCAGGAGCCAGGTCGGGCAGCGAGCCGGTAATGTTGAGGGACATATTCAGAATGTACACGTTATTCTGGGTTGTTTCCCCGTAGGTTGTGGTTGCCACCCTGAAGTAGCCGTCGTACTCATCCATGGAGAACTGGTTCAGCACTGTCCCGGGAACCTCGCCGCTGGCAGCAGGTGTTATTTGGTCACCTTCTATATGAATCCGGTGGATAGAGGTTCCTCCAAAATCCCCTACATCCCCTCCCCACACCGGGAAGGTCAGGTAAATGTTGTTCTGAGAGACATACAGGTTGCTAGAGGCTCCCAGCAGGATTGTTTCATATGTTGGCTCCTGGTCATCGTTCTGCGTGTTCACGGCTATAATAGTGGTGTACATATAGTAATAGTCAGCAACATCGGAATAGTAGATATCTGTGGCGGGTATTTCGGTCTCGTTGCCGCCGGAGCTAATCTTGGGAAGGTTCACTTCATCGTCTTGTTCTTGTTGATATACAGGCTCGTTCACCACCACATAAACGTAATCGCCTATCATCCTTGAACTGACGTATTGACCTTGGGCGGAAAGCTCTCTCTGCAAGCGGGGGTTTTCTCTGTCTGCTACGTCATACACCTTGATATACGCCTTAGGCGATTGGTAAGGCATGTAAAATTTTTCTGCAGCTCCCGACCGGACATCATCATAATAAGCATAATAAGGCGTCTCCTCCTCAAACACGACCAGCTTGTCTGCGCTGATGAATATTCCTATCACTGTTCCCTCTAGCTCGATTTCAGATAGGACCTCGCCTTGTTCAGGGGGATATGCCTTCACGATGGTGGTCTTGTTCCCTGAAGCGACGTAGATGTACTCTCCGTCGGTCTTAACGATATCTGCCTCATCCACGCCAGTGACTTGAATATTGGTCGTAGAGTGATTTGTTACAGAGGGTACATTAGCGGAATCTTCCGCACCCGCCGGTGCAAGAGTGGCGCCTCCCCTGAACAACCCCCAAGAGAATTGTTTGTATCCTGCGTTCGTTTTCACAAACTCCTGCAATGCCTCATAAGAAGCGAACGTGCTGATTTGACTGCCCCCCAGATGCAGAGGCTCTTGCAGGTCCGCAGCAGAGAATCCTACCATGGTAATTAAGAGGACAGCAGCGGTGATGGGCGCCAACACCTTGGCCCAATCCATAACAGTCCTCTTCCTGAAACGCTCGGAGTTGAGCAAAAACATTTTCAAGACCCGCTTGTGACCGGAAAGCTCGATTTCCGGAGTCCTGAGATTTTCCAGTTTCTTGATTAAGTCCTCGTATTTCATAGACTTTCCCTCCTTATATCAGTGTAAATGCAGGATGCGGGAAAAGGTTGCATTACTCAATCGGGAAATCTTGTGCGTTCTGCGGGGAGGTTTACTATTCTGCTTCTCTCAGTTTTTCTACTGCTCGATGGAGCAGGGACTTTATCGTCCCCTCTCTCTTGCCCAGGATTTCAGCTATCTCTTTGATCTGTTTTCTTTCGAAGAATCTAAGAGCAATGACCTCCTGGTATTTGGCAGGTAGCCGGACGATTTTCTTCTGAATCTCCAGAAAGTCCTGATGTTGTTTTACCTTTTCCTGTGCCTCTATCAGTTCGTTTTCGGGGTCGTGGGGCGACAGAAGTTCGAAACCCTGTTCCTGCAGTTCCTCCAGTGATACCGATTTCCTGTATTCGGCTTTTCTATAATACTGGTTGACTTCATTAGTAGCGATTTTGTATAGCCAGGAGGAAAAGGAGACGCTGCGCCACTGAAATTGCCAGAGTTTCCTCAACGCTTTCAGAAATGTCTCTGAGGTAATATCCTGGGCAGCCTCGAGATTGGCACTTCGCCTCAAAACATAGCCAAAGATTCTGGGATAATACTGGTCGTAAAGCTGGGCAAAAGCATCGGGGTCTTTTTGCGCATGTCCGACAAGTTCCTTTTCTTCGTTTAAATCCATATCAACCAGCAAAAAAACAAACGTACCCCATCAGTATAATGCACCGGTAGTAACTTGGTTTCCGTAGAATCTTAGCTCATACTGTATCATCTCCCGTTGTGCTGTCAAGTATTCTGCACCAGATGTTCGTCGGGTTGGCAAGAAGCCAGCAGACTGAATAACAGGAGGTAAGTCCCGGGGGGAGACCACGCCGGTCTTGTAGTTTATGTTGACCCGGTACAGAGAACAGCCAATACCTTGGTTATAGGTGTGCCGGCACACCTAACGAGGTGAGGCTGATTAGAGTCATAGTAGACGGCATCTCCGGGTTCCAGAAATTCGACGTGGTCGCCAACCTGCACTTTCACTTCGCCTTCCAGGACGTAAAGAAACTCCTGTCCAATGTGGGAGGAGAACTCTTCCGTCTCTGTGGGCCGCAGCGTAATGATAAAGGGCTCCATCAAGCGGTCGGCCTTTTCTGGTGCCAGTGATTCGTAAGAGTAGCCATACAGCATGCCCTTGGCATCTCCATAGCGAGATACGCGCCGTCCTTCATGCTTACGCACCACAGTCATGGGCTGGTCAATTCCCGGAGATATGAAGTAGCCCATCTTCATATCAAGTGCTCTGCCTAGCCTGACCAACTGCCCTAGTGCCGGGATTACTTTGCTCGATTCTATGCGTCTCAGGGTATCTATATCCATCCCTGTTCGACTACTCAGGTCCCTAATGGTAAGCCCCCGCATTTCGCGAACCCTCCGAATGCGGTCGCCAAGTGATTCCCTTCTCTCCTTGACTGCTTCCATACGGTTGACGTTGGCCAGATCAGTGAGAAGATCATCGTGCCTCGCTACGCTGCTCTTAGTCAGACTCGGTTTGGCCAAAGTCCTGCGTTTCGCTTTCTCCTTCTTCATGTTGCCCTTCTTTCTAGATTGCCCTTCCCGAGACGCCAACGTTGCGGGCAATCACGATGCGTAGTATTTCCGATGCTCCCTCTCCGATTTCCAGAATCCTCTGGTCCCTGTATAACCTCTCGACTTCATACTCCTTCATCAACCCGTACCCCCCATGAAGTTGAACCGCGTGATGGACACAGCGGCGCATAACTTCGGAACAGAATAATTTTGCCATGGCTGCCTCTTTGGTAATGGGACGTTCCTTCTCTCGCAACCAGCAGACCTTGTAGAGTAGATTCCTGGCCAGTTCAACCTCTAACGCCATGTCGGCCAGCTTAAAAGCGTTGATTTGAAATGAAGCGATGGGTCGTCCAAACTGGATGCGGGAATTAGCGTATTGTAAGGCCAACTCGAAAGCCGCCTGAGATCCGCCCAATCCCATAGCGGCGATGCTGAGGCGTCCGCCATCCAACGTGGCAAGCATTTGATGGAAGCCGTCGCCTCTTTTGCCCAGAAGGTTTGCCCTGGGCACAATGCAATCATCGAAGAAGAGCTCACCCGTGTTGGATGCTCGCCACATCATCTTGTTTTTCATCTCGTTAGCTGTCAAACCTGTTGTGCCGCTGGGAACTATGAGGCAACTGAGCTCCGGCCTGCCATCCTCATGCTTACCAGTGACAGCCTGGACGATGATAACGCCGGTTAATGAGCAAGCTGAGTTGGTGATGAAAATCTTGTGCCCGTTGATAATCCAGCGATCATCTTTGAGTTCGGCGGTAGTTCGGGAACTCCCGGCGTCGGAGCCAGCCTCAGGCTCCGTCAGACCGAACGCGGCCAGACACTCCCCTGAACAGAGCATGGGAAGCCACTCTTGCTTTTGCTTTTCGCTACCAAAATAATAGATGGGACCGATTCCCAGAGAGTTACCCGCCGCAATAGTAGCAGCCTGGGAAGCATCCACCCTGGCCAGTTCTTCAACCGCAATTGCATAGGAGATATAGCCCATATTTGAGCCGCCATATTTCTCCGGAACAAAGCAACCCAGCAACCCTAGCTCCGCCATTTCGTGCGTTAACTCGGCAGAAAACTCTTCCTTTTCGTCTAGCTTCCGGGCGATCGGGGCGATTTGTTTTTCAGCGAAAGTCCGGATCGCCTGCCGCGTTAGATTCTGCTCTTCGCTTAAATCAAAATCCATGACTCATCTCCCTCGAGGGTACTCTCTGCGCAGTAGACACACCTGACAATGCCTAAGGACTCATGCACTTTCTTGATATATATTTCCGCAATGTCGCCACTGGTCCCCGTCGCTCTTAATCTTTCGGCTCCTTTCGTTCGTTATGAGAGCACATTAAGATTTGAGTGCCCCCTCCGCGACAAGCTTCTCAAAGAAGTCCAGGCATTCGGGATTGCCCAGGGCATCTCTGTTCGTGACAGGCCTGCCATGGATTATGTTCGTGACAGCGCTTTCTACCTTCTTCATGTTCGTGGTGTAGGGGATATCGGGCACCACAATGATTCTGGCCGGGACGTGTCTGGGGGAAGCTTTTTCGCGCAGACTCTTCTTGATTTTGTTCTCCAGATCTTCCGTCAGCTGATATCCTTGAGCCAATTTGACAAAGAGGAGGACGCGTTGGTCCCCTTCCCAGCTCTGCCCTACTGCCAGGCTATCCGCGACCTCCGGCAGCCCTTCCATGACGTTATATATTTCGGCCGTACCTATGCGAACCCCGGACGGCTTCAGCACTGCATCAGAGCGACCGTAGAAAGTAGCTCCTCCCGTGTCACTATGATATACGATGTAGTCGCCGTGACGCCACACGCCAGGATAAACACCAAAATAAGCGTCCCTGTATCTCTTACCGTCCGGATCATTCCAGAAAGAAAGCGGCATAGGCGGGGCAGCGGCCTCACAGACGAGTTCGCCCTGCCGGTCAAAAATCGGACGCCCTTTTTCATCATACGCTTTCACCTTCATACCCAGGCCCGGCCCCTGCAACTCACCAGCGTATACGGGCTGAATCGGACTTCCGGTGAAAAAGCAGCCATTGATGTCTGTCCCGCCTGCACTGGAATTGAAATGCAGGTCCTTCTTGATTTCCTGATACACGTACTCGAACCCGTCCGCTGAGAGAGGCGAACCGGTTTGCCATATTTCCTTTAATGATGACAAATCGTAGTCTTTGCCCGGCTTAATGTTTTCGCTCCTGAGATAGTTGATATAACTGGCGCTGCAGCCAAACATAGTCACTTTTTCATCCTGGATCAGTTTCCACATGGCCCCCGTCCCGGGATAGCTGGGGTTTCCATCATACAGAATAATGGTGTTGCCTGTGGCTAAAGAAGTCAGCATCCAGTTCCACATCATCCAGCTACAGGTTGTGATGAAGAAGTGAACATCGTCTCGCTTCAAATCGGTATGGATTATCAACTCCTTCAATTGATTGACCAGAATTCCCGCTGCTCCCTGAACCATACACTTCGGCTTGCCGGTCGTCCCTGATGAGAACATGATAAACACAGGATGGTCTGCGGGCAATTGTTCGAAGTGAATTTCGGGTTTCCCCCGTGATAGAAAATCATCATAATATACGGAGTGAGGAATATGGCTGATATCGGGTTTCTCTTCCCTGTAGCGGGCCACTATGACTTTCTCAATAGAAGGCACTCCCCTCACAATTTCAGCAGCGTTAGAGAGAGAATCAAAAGCTTTCCCTTTATAGAAATAGCCGTTAACGGTAAACAAGACTCTTGGTCCGATTTGACCAAAGCGATCAATGGCTGCTCCAGAACCGATATCGGTGGCACATGAAGCCCAGACAGCCCCGATGCTTGTGCTGGCAAGCATCGCCACAGCTGTCTCTATCATATTAGGCATATAGGCAGCTACCCGGTCTCCAGCTTTGATTCCTATCTTCCGAAGAGACTCTGCCAGGCGTGCCACAGAGTCATACAGTTCAGCATAGCTCATTCGCGTTGACTTCTGAGTTTCTCCCTTGAAGATGAAGGCTATTTTCTCATCCCGGCATCTCAGTAGGTTCTCGGCGAAATTTAGCCTCGCGCCAGAAAACCATTTTGCGCCCGGCATCTTGGTCACATCATCAACCACCGTTTCGTAGCGTTTGGAGGCTCTTACTCCAACAAAATCCCACACAGAAGCCCAGAAATCCGGTATCTTGTCCACGGACCAGTCATAAAGCCCTCTGTAAGAGTGAAAATTCTGTTTATGTCTTTTGTTAACGAACTCTATAAAGCGGGTTATGTTCGCATTTTTCTTTCGTTCTTCGGTCGGCTCCCAAAGTAACTTCCCCATGCCGTCTCCCTCCCTTCTTGTTAGCACTTGTGCTGATTTGCTCCCTACCGATTACCTGTTCAAGACCGCACATCCGCGTCACTAGGTACCGGAATCCAGTACATATCCAGAATCGTGTTGCTCGGGTCTTCCGTGCGGAAGCAAGCCTTTACTTTCATGCCAATTTCGGGGGTGCCATGCTGCAGATAGCCCTTGAATATAGTGCATACTCCGGGCAACTCGACGTCAATCTGGAAATAGGGGGTGGTGAGCTCTATGCCAGCGCCAGCGTATTCCACACGCGCATAGGTGTGCACCGTCCCAATGATTGGCTGCGGCAGTTCTTCCCAGACCATGGGCTGGTTGCAGTCCGGGCAGTCGGCCCGCGGCGGCAGCCACAACCTGTGCTCTCCGCATTCGCGATTGACGCATTTGGTGGCCAGCAATTTACCCTCTGTCAGGCCTTTGAAGAACGGAGAGAGTTTTCCATAGGTGTGTCTGTGCGCCAGACTCCTCGGCCACTCTATAACTATAGCCGGTTCTGATTGAAGAACCTTTGCCGGTTTGCCAGTATATTTCGTTGTTTTTCTCTTCGATGCCACAGTTTTCCTCCTTCAGAAAGCCTTCCTGAGAATGCCTGCCGTCACATGTGACCCGACACCAGCGTGAGATATCCAGAGTGCCTGCTTAGCATTAGGGACTTGCAGACTCTTCCAATCTTCCGGCTTCTTCTTGCCAAAAGAATCCCAAATCCTGCGGTCGCCATGGAACTTATCATATTTGCCCTGTAGTTGCCAGAGACATTCAACCCCTGAGAAGATGCCGGTTGCCCCCACAGCATGCATGGTGCCAATCAACCCTCCGGACAGATTGGCTGGACATTTACCACCGAAATATGCATCACCAGATTCAATGTAGTCAGGCTCCTGCCCATACGGGCGGAGTCCGATGTCCCCGTAAGTCTGAATGTCACTTATGGTAAATGCATCGTGCAGCTCCACCAGGTCAAGCTCTTTAAGCGGGTTCGTGATGCCAGCCATTCTGTAGGCGAAATAAGCGGCAAATCGGGCCGCAGCGAAGCTCTCAAATCCTGGCCAACGTTGCCCTTCTTTTTTGCGCAAGCCCCTATACATTTCGGGAGTCTCGTGCGGCAGTAACGGGATTTCCATGTCTCTACGATCCGCTACTCTCAAGGTATGGCTACCGCCGGCTATGAAAAGCTCGCAAGGTTTATCGGTCAACTTATAGGCAGTCTTTTCATCGCAAAGTAGCATGCAGGCAGCGCCATCTGTCATGGCACAGCATTCCAGGAAACGCAACGGGTAGGTCGACATAGGGCTATTAAGCACATCCTGGATTGTGTATTTGCCCGGCTGTTGAGAATACGGTGAGTAATACGCATATAGGTGGTTCTTCACTGCCACCTTGGCCCTGGTTTCTTCGGAGAGATTGTAGGCCCAGGCGAAACGGACGGCCATAGGAGCATAGTAGGCAGAATAAATGCGGGAGAGCCGCGTCTCAAAGTCTTTGCAGGCGGCAGTAGCGATGTAGTAGTTGCCGGTCCGCGTATCCACTTCGGACATGCGCTCCCAGCCAATTGCTAACGCCACATCAGCATATCCACTGGCGATCGCCATGGCAGCCGTCAGGACAGTGGAGCCACCTGTGGCGCCGCCAGTCTTGATACCTATGTCATACATCGGGTCAAGACCGAGGTAATCAGTGACCTTGGCTTCGCACAGGAGCTGGTCCTGAAAGTGGTCGGCAAAACTACCACAGGCAAGAAAGTTGACTAATCCCTTGATTTCCACCGGAGAAAACCTTAGGTCGTTGTTCTCCAACATCTGCCGGAATGCCACCATCGCCTGCTCTTCGATCTTCATTTCCGGGCAGAACTTCCTGTAATTTGTCAACCCCCCGGCAACGGCGAATACTTTTCTGTTCCATTTGGGAATGCGCCAGTTTCCTTCCTTTAGAGTAATCACTTTGATAGCTCCTTTCCCTGTGTGTCAGCGACACCAGTGTTATTGCCCGCCCTAGTTGCCCGCAACATAGTATGGATTTGTTCTCTTACATACGTGGAGTGACGATATGATCTCTGCGCTCTTTGACCAAAGCCTGGTCGTTACCGAAAGTGTGTGCGGTGAACTCTTCAGACAATTCTCACCCGGGCGATTGAACGAACATTCAATCTGCGATTGTGCCAACTATATCATCGGGCATGCCTTTTGTCAATAACGTGTGTTGGTCAGCGATACGAGCAAAACATCTCAGCAAGTTCCCCTCCTATATGCTCCAGGGAGGCAAGATAGTCCATCTAATCCACAACTAATCCCAATTCTGTACTACAACTCTCCCGCCTTGGTCATGGCGTCCATGCGCAAGAAGACTTCGGCAATGTTCAACTTGGAGGTGCTGGGGTCTTCGCCGCGGAACTCGCGCCACAGGCGTTCCATGTTGATCAGAATGCGCTCATGGTTAGGCCACTGCTTGAATTGCCCAAGGGCAATGTCTTTGGCAGCTTCATCAACGGTCAGGCCTTTGTCGAACCGTTTCCTGGCCTCGCTTTGCACAAAGACAAGATAATCGCGACACAGGTTCAGCCCTTCTATTCCACACACAGGCCCGTGGCCGGGGATATAGACTCGAGCATCAAGCTTGGCCATTGCATCCAGGTTCTTCAGCCAGCCAGCAAAGGACCCTTCCATGCCTAGCGGGGTGGAATATAAGAAAATGAAGTCGCCGGCAAAGATAATACCTTCTTCCGGCAAATACACAATTATGTCGTCGACGGTGTGGCCAGGCCCGAAGTGTAGCAGTCGGATTTCCCGCCCGTCCATTTGCAGTGTGAGATGTTTGTCAAATGTGATATGAGCTGGCGTAGCCGCGATTCCCCGGAAATCGAATTCAGGGAAGATGGTATTCAGCAAGCCAGGGTCCATTATGGCTGTCCCCATTAACTCACGGCGGCAGCGGTCATGTGAGATTATGGTAGCCCCCGCAAACACATGGTTTCCATAGGTATGGTCTCCATGGTGATGGGTGTTGATTAGATAGCGGATTGACTTGTCTGTGATCTTTCTGATTTCATCCCTGAACCTCTGTGTCAGGTCAACCGTAGCCAGCGAGTCCACGACAACCACATAATCGTTGCCCACAATGAATCCGGCGTTGCTCCAGTACCAAGTAGCCTTGGCCTGAATGTAAGCATAAACGCCGGGAGCCAACTGCTTGACCCCCGCTTCCCGTGTCGGAATCGCATGTCCTTTGTTCATAGTACTGCCCCCCTTCTAACTCCTCTTAGACTTCAGGCATCGGCTATATCTAACGGTATGAAAAATCAGGATGAAATCGGGAACAGAAATACTAACGAACGAACGTGCGTTTGGGCGGCTTATCTCCAACGCGGTTCCTGAGGATGCCGATACCTTCCACCTCCAGTTCAATGGTATCGCCTGGCTGAATCCACCGGTTGAGTTCCATGCCACAGCCGCCTTCCACCGTCCCCGAGCCCAGAAAATCACCGGGATATAGCGTTTCCTCCATAGAAGCAAATTCAATAATCTGGGGCCAGGTCCAGTAAGCCGTGCCGCTGTTATTGTCCGACCACACTTCACCATTTACGCGGGCTGTCATCCGCAGGTTCATAGGGTCTACCTCATCGGATGCCAGCAGGCAAGGCCCCATGACACTACAGGTGTCCTTGCCCTTGGCCGGACCGACTCCTCCCGCCAGCATCTCTCTGAGCTGGATATCGCGGGCACTGATATCGTTGAATATGGTATAGCCTGCGATGTACTCCTTTGCCCGTTCCCTCGGGATGTTTTTGCCCTTTTTGCCAACATAAATGCCATATTCCAGCTCATAGTCCAGCATATCAGTGAAGGCAGGCCAGGGAATGACGTCCTCGGGGCCAATGACTGTGTCGGGACTACCCTTATAGCATACAGGTATCTCATACCAGCCTTTGTCGAGTTGCTTCTTTCCGGAAAAGCTGGCGTGGCCCTCGAAGGTAATATAGTCCCGAAGGGAATTTGGGCGCGGCACCGGTGCCTTCAGCTTGACCTCATTCATCTCATACACTATCTTCTCGCCCCGGGGACCAAGCAGGCCGCCTTTTACCTTGTATTTCGCCACAAAGTCAATGGTCAACTCAGCCCTGTCTTTCCCCTCTTCTCCCATCCGGAAGAAGGCAATCATCTGAGGCGGCAGCATTGCTGCGGCTAATTCGCAGGCCTGGTCACTGCCGTGCCTATCAGCCAGGTAACGCGTATAGCCCATATTGAGATCGATGATCTTGTTCTGGTGTATGGCTCCGATGCGCTGTATCTGGCCAACTGGTGTGGCAACTCCGAAGGTCACCAGCTTCATTCCCTTCTCCTTCCTCCTGTAGCCCCCGCATACTATTGGCCTACAGTATCCTACGTCAAGAGATTACCATGTTTTGCAGGCCAAGCAAGCGTACAATCCTGTCCTCAGACATACTCTGATTCTGTTCCTGCCCATCCAATTGTCCGGATAGCCGACCTACCTGAAACCTTCACAAAGCCAGCCCGGTCTGGTATCCCTCGCTGTTAGCTTCCAGTATTTTCCGAGGCTTGGCAGAATTGCCTATGCAGTGCATCTCAGGGACCTTACCTTCCAGAGCTTTGTATAGGCGATCATTTGCCTTATAGCCGACGGCTATAACAATCGTGTCGGTTGGAATGGTCTCCCTCTTGCCATCCGCAGTACACACCTGAACAGCGCCTTCCTTTATCTCCTCACAGGTCGCGCTGGTCAGCAGGGTCACCTTTTTGCTCCTCAGCCCGTCCATGAGCCGGCGCCTTGTCATGGGAAACATGTCGTTAGCCATCCGCTTCAATATCTCTATGATAGTCACCGTCTTGCCTTTCTCCGCCAGATAGTGCCCTGTCTCGCAGCCGACCATGCCACCACCAATGATGACCACATTTTGTCCGGCCTTGGCTTTGCCCGAGAGCACATCCTGAGCAGTAACCACGTTCGGCTTGTCAATGCCGGAGATGTCGGGCATGGCTGGAATCCCTCCTGAAGCTATCACAACAGCATCCGGTCTCTCTGCAACAATCATTGCAGCGGTGGCGTCCGTATTGAGCTTGACCTTCACCCCAGCCCTCTTAACCTGGCTGACCAGATAGTCTATCCAGGGGAAGATATCACCCTTGAACGGAGGTAACGCAGCTATGTTCAGTTGCCCACCCAGCTTCGCATTTTTCTCAAACAGGGTAACCTTGTGGCCTCTCCGTGCCGCCACCATAGCAGCTTGCATGCCGGCCGGTCCCCCACCGACCACGACTACCTTCCTGGCCTTGCCCGCGGGCTTGACTTGAAATGCCTTCTCCTTGCCTGCGGCGGGGTTGACGACGCAGGTGAGGCCCTCGCCTCGTTCGTCAAAAGCCAGCCGCTCGATACACTCCATGCAGTCGATGCATGAGATGACTTCGGCAAGCCTTCCTTCGGCCACTTTGTTGGGCAAGTCCGGGTCGGCCAGAAGACGCCGGCCTATGGCTATAAGGTCAGCTTTGCCTTCTTCGAGAATCTTCTCGCCAAGCTCAAGATCCAGTCTGCCCACCGCAATTACCGGCACATCGGCCAGCTTCTTGACCTCCTCAGCCAGAGGCACCAGAAGGCCCGGTGTATCCGGAATTGGAGCCGTGGTTATGTAGGACCCCACGCCATAACCGGACACGTGAAGTGCCTGAGCACCCACCTTTACCACCAGCGGTATCAACTGTCTGGTCTCCTCAATGGTGACGCCGTTCTCCACTCCCCATTCCCTGGCATTGAACCTGACCCAGACAGGAAAATCGGGGCCCACTTCTTTTATAGTAGCCTGAAGTATCTCCGTCAAGAATCTGGCCTTATTCTCGACCGAGCCACCGTAGTTGTCCTTTCGCTGGTTGGTAGCCGAGGAGAGAAAAGCGGCCACAATGTACTGATGAGCACCGTGGATCTCGACGCCGTCAAAGCCAGCCTCCCTGGCACGTCTGGCAGCTGAGACAAACCACTCCACCCTTTCCGCAATCTCTGCCACGGTTAGTTCGTGAGGAGGGCCTCCCAGGATACCCATAACTCTGGCGGGCACTATTACAGGCGATGGCCCCACTTGCACTGCCTTTCCATCCCAGTTCTCCAGGGTGGCGTGCATTATCTGGATAGCTATCTTGGCACCGTATTTATGAGCGGCATCCGTGAGTCTTCTCCATCCGGGGATAAACTTATCATCTCCCAAGGATGCCTGGTAGGATGGACGTCCTTGGAAAGATATGTTGCATCGCACGCTGGGAGCACTTCCTTCTACAATAATCAATCCTACCCCACCCTTAGCTCTTGCCTCATAGTAATCGAGCATTCTCTGGCTAACAGCGCCGCCCGCTTCGGCATAGTTAGTTCCCATCGGCGGCATGACTATGCGGTTCTTCAGTTGCATCCGGCCTATGCTCGTTGGCTCAAAAACCTTCTTTAATCGAGTTGCAATCATCGCCCGCTCCTCACTTTGTTTGGAAACCGTATTCCGTTTCTCCCAAGTTTACCACAAAACCAGAAGCCGCCACTCTGACCTTCGGCGTCAGTCTATTTCTGCACATTATTAACACGGGCCCCAAGTTTCGAACATGGCAGTCAGTTCAAACTCGGTAGCTAGCGACACTCGCTATAACCGTCAAGAGACTTTTTGATATATAGTCGAAAATTCCTCATTTGGGGCCCCCGCGGCAAGTGCTATAATCTAACCAATGCCGCAGAAGTTTGCCCACCTTCACGTACACTCTGAATATAGCTTACTCGATGGTATGTGTCGCATTCCTCAGCTTATTTCCCGGACCAAGGAGATGGGCATGGATAGTCTGGCTATCACCGACCACGGCGCCATGTATGGCGTCATCGATTTCTATGTGGCGGCCAAGGAAGCAGGGATAAAGCCAATCATTGGCTGCGAGGTCTATGTCGCCGCGACCGATCGCCGTAGCCGAGAGGCAGCCCACAAAACCCACTATCATCTTACTCTGCTAGCTAAGAACGAAAACGGCTATCGCAATTTGCTCCAACTGGTTACCAAAAGTCACCTCGAGGGATTCTACTATAAGCCCAGGGTCGACAAAGAGCTCCTCAAACTTCATCATGACGGGCTTATTGCCCTTTCCGGGTGTGCCCATGGGGAACTGGCTCGGCTCATACTCGAAGGGCGAAAAGACGAGCTTGACAGAACAGCTTCCTGGTACAAGGAGGTTTTCGGCGATTACTACCTGGAGATTCAAAGGCATCCTATTCCTGAACTGGAGCAAATCAATCAGGAGCTCGTCTTGCTGTCCACCAAACTCAATATACCACCGGTGGCCACCTTTGACGTGCATTACGTTGATAAACAAGACGCTCCGGCCCATGAACTTCTTTTGTGCATAGGGACCAATACCTCTGTGTACGATGAAAAAAGGCTGAAGCTGGCTGGCGACTTTTTCTATCTTAGAAGCCCCGAAGAGGCACAACAACTGTTTGCTGACTTACCTCAGGCCGTGGAGAATACTCAAGCCATTGCGGATATGTGTCAACTGGAACTGGATTTCACCAAGCTACATCTGCCGCACATGGAGGTGCCTCAGGGCCAGACAGCCGATGATTTCCTGGCGGAGCTCTGCTGGCAGGGCCTGGGAAAACGATACCCTGAGCCAGGCTCAGAGGTCAAGGAACGGCTTAGCTATGAGCTTGATGTCATCCAGAAGACGCAATTTGCCCATTACTTCCTCGTTGTTTGGGACATAATCTCCTTTGCCCGAGAACGGGATATCTACTTTGGCGTCCGGGGAAGTGCTGCTGCCAGCCTGGCTCTTTATTGCCTCGGCGTCACTGATGTCGACCCGCTGGCATATGGACTGGTTTTCGAACGATTTCTCAACGTCGAGCGCCGCGAGCTCCCTGATATTGATCTGGATTTCCAGGACGACCGCCGCGACGAAGTCCTGTCCTACGTTAACCAGAAATATGGTTCCGACCACGTAGCTCAAATCGTTACCTTTGGCACCATGGGAGCCCGAGCCGCGATAAGAGACACCGGGCGAGCCTTAGGCATGCCTTATGCCCAGGTCGACATGGTGGCTCGACTTATCCCGCTGGAACTGACCATAACCCTGGAAAGAGCGCTGGAACGGAGCCGCGAGCTTTATGACATTTACCACCAGGATGCAGCCATACGTAACCTGATTGACTCGGCCAGGAAATTGGAGGGAATGGTCAGGCACGTCAGCACTCATGCGGCCGGTGTAGTGATAGCGCATGAGCCCTTAATCGAGTATGTGCCACTGCAACTGCTGGGAAAAGGTGACCAGCGCACTGTCATGACCCAGTTCCATATGGGCGACATCGCCCGCCTGGGACTGCTGAAAATGGATTTCCTAGGACTGTCCAATCTGACTATCTTGACTAAAGTCAAGGAAATTATTGCCCAGAATCGTGGAATCTCCTTAGATTTGCAGCATATCCCTCTCGACGATGCCGGGACTTTTGAGCTGCTGGCCTCGGGGGAAACCAAGGGCATTTTCCAGCTGGAAAGCGCCGGAATGCGCCGCTATATAAAGGAACTCAAGCCCACCAACTTCAGCGATATAGCTGCTATGGTGGCACTCTATCGCCCCGGCCCTATGGAACAAATTCCCACTTTCATCAGGGCCAAGCAGGGTATTGCCCCTATTCATTACCCCCATCCCATTCTGGAGGAGATTCTAAGAGAAACCTACGGAGTTATCGTTTATCAGGAGCAGGTGATATTCATAGCTCAAGCCTTGGCCGGCTACAGCTTGGGCGAGGCCGATATCCTTCGTAAGGCGATGGGTAAGAAGATACCTTCGGTTATGAAGAAAGAGGAGCGCAATTTCATCGCCGGGGCGAAGAAAAAGGGCATATCGCAGGAGTTAGCTAAGGAAGTATTCTCCCTGATCGAGCCTTTCGCCGGCTATGCATTCAATAAAGCTCACAGCGTTAGCTATGGCCTCATTGCCTGCCGCACCGCCTATTTAAAGGCAAATTACCCCGTCGAATATATGACCGCCTTTCTCAATACTTACTCGGATAACATGGAAAAGGTCCGGTCGGCGATTGCTGAATGCCGTAGACTGGGCATCAAGGTACTCCCACCAGACATCAACAGGAGTCATGCTAGCTTCATCATTGAGAAGGACGATGGAAGTGATGCGGCCATCCGCTTTGGACTGGCTTCAATCAAGAATGTCGGCTTCTCCCCGATTGAGAACATCTTGTCTGGCCGGGACTCAGAAGGCGATTTCAAGTCCATAGAGGACTTCTCTTATCGAACTGACCTTCGCAACATCAACAAAAAGGTATTGGAAAGCCTGATCAAAGTCGGTGTCTTCGACTCCCTGGGCAGCCGTAAGGCCCTGCTCGACTCGCTGAACAAGATTATCTCCCTATCTCAAACGAAACAAAGAGCCAAGGAATCGGGACAAGTCAGCATGTTTGATTTATGGGGGCAAAGCTCCCCCAACCCTCGTGTCGACTACCAGCGAGCCGAGGAAGATGTATCCACCAAGCAAAAACTCATGTGGGAAAGAGAATTGTTAGGAGTTTATTTCTCGCAACCCCTTGACTTCCTCGCCAGAGAACCATCCTCACCGGGCGTTGTCTCCTGCGGCGAAATCAATATGGACCTGATTGATGAAACGGTGACCGTTAGAGGGATGGTGATCTCGGTGCGCCAGGCCCACACCCGAGATAATCGCCTATTTGTCGTCGCCTCAATTGAAGACCTAGATGCCAGTATCGAGGTTATCGCCTGGCCTAGGCTCTACGAGAGCACCCAGGGGATATGGCAGGAGGGCAACATCATCAGCATCAAAGGAGTGGTGAAGATTCGGGATGGGGAAGTGCAATTAAACTGTCAAGAGGCCATGCTCTTACCTGTGAGACAGGAAGTGCTAAGCGAGCCTCCGCATCGCCATGTCATGATAGATGTCAACCAGTCGGGCGACGCCGGCAAAGACATCGCATGCCTCCACAAAATTGTGGATATCCTCAAGAGCTATCCCGGCCAAGATAAAGTCTCTCTAAGCGTGGTGGGCGATGGTGAGGTGACTAACCTAGACATGCCCGACATGACAGTGAATTACTGCCCCGAATTAGCCGGAGAATTGAGCGAGATAGTGGGTGAAAGCAACTTCAGGCTCGCGTGAAAACGGAGGCAAACTCTCTTTTTCCCACTAAAGGCGCTCCGCTTCAAGTCACAAGCATCAAATCCTAAACAATATCAAAGCACAGAATGTAAATAACCCGTGGTTGTATACTCAACGCAGGGTGCAAAAACAAATGGTAGAATACGGTATGCGATGGTTGCAAGCTAGACTCAATAGCCTTTTGGATAACGTCATCTTCGCAATTCTGTTATCGGTAGTAGGTACTGCTCGGGTAGCTTGGATAAAGGAACTACCTTGGTATGCCGTCATCGGAATTTCGCTCGGCATTTTTGCAGTTGTATTTTCTATCCTCAGATTCGCATCTTATCTGCAACTGAAGCCAATAATAAAGAGACTGCTTTCGGTGGGTATTTACACAGATGTTCCCGACAACATACTACGGATACTTTATCACGATAAGGAAAGCCTAAAAACAGGTTTGCCTGACCACAAGGTGTTATCCTCAAATCAAGATAAACAAGTATATGGAGACCTTAGGTTGCATAATATCGTTCAAATAGAAAATCGGTCAACGGGAAGTTATTGGGTATTAACGGACATAGGGAAAAGGGTTATTTCGTATTTGGAGAAGAACCAACAAGTTCTTCATAAGGAAGGTTCTCGACACAAATAGGACAGCACGAAGTGAAACCTTGTGGCAAGCATATAATCCTGAAATAACCGAAATAGTCCATCATTGCAGGGCGTTCTCTCCTTTTCATCATTTTGAAGAGTGAACCGACCGAGCAACCTAGAAAAGTGATTGCCTGGGCCGCGAGGTCGGCGGACATAGACGCTACCCCCATTTCTTGTTATATTTGAATCCTATGTTAGACTTAATTCCTTCAGGCAGTGTTACCTCAGCTTCAGGATTCCTGGCTGGTGCGGTTCGCGCCGGGATAAAGAACAAAGACGAGCTTGATCTGGCTGTCCTGTGTTCCGAAGTTCCCTGCGTGGCTGCCGGCGTTTTCACTACCAACCAGATTAAGTCAGCTCCAGTTGTTTTATCCCAGAGGCATGCGGCAAGAGGACAGGCGCGGGCTGTAGTGGCGAATTCCGGTTGTGCCAATGCCTGCGTGGGCGAGCAAGGACTGGCAGATGCCGTGGAAATGGCAAGACTAACAGCCGCTCGGCTAGACATATCCCCTGAGGAAGTCCTTGTCGCCAGTACCGGCATCATTGGCGCGCCATTGCCCATGGACAAAATCAGGGCTTCGATTCCCAAGATTAGGCCCACCAGAAAAGGCGGCCATGACTTTTGTCGGGCAATAATGACTACGGATACCAGACCCAAAGAAATAGCTGTCCAAGTAGATTCAGATGGCAAGAAATTCACCATTGGCGGAGTAGCTAAGGGGGCAGGTATGATTCATCCCAACATGGCTACCATGCTCTGTTTTATCGCCACCAACGCCGCAGTGGGTGCCGATTTCCTGCCGGCCGCATTACACGAGGCCGTGGACTGTTCCTTCAACATGGTAAGTATTGATGGAGACACCAGTCCCAGCGATTGTGCACTCCTATTCGCCAACGGCCAGGCCGGCAACGAACCTATCAAATCCCATAATGGCGGCACCTTCCAGGAAGCCTTAAACGCAGTTTGCACTCATCTCGCTAAGTCCATAGCTCGGGATGGAGAGGGAGCCACAAAACTCATTGAGGTCACGGTAGAAGGGGCGGAGGATTGGGTTTGGGCTCGTCAGGCAGCTCGGATCGTCGCTGGCTCACCGCTGGTGAAAGCAGCTGTTCATGGCAACGACCCTAACTGGGGGCGCATCGTCGCCGCCTTAGGGCGAAGCGGAGCCAGGGTTAGCGAACACAAACTGGATGTCTACTTGAATGACGTTTGTGTCATGAAGCAGGGTTGCCCCACCACCTTCAGCAAAGCCGAAATGATGTCATCTTTGAGTCGGGGCGTTGATGTACTCATAAGAGTCTGCCTGAACTTGGGAGAAGGCCAAGCCACCGCCTGGGGCTGCGACCTCTCCGAGAAATATGTTACTATTAACAGCGCATATACTACGTAATGCAGAAGAGAATCGTTGTCGTCAAGATTGGGGGCAGCACTCTAGGCAGCCATGATACTACCTTAGAAGACCTGGTGGAGCTTCAGAAGCAGGGCAAATCTTTGGTGGCGGTTCACGGTGGTGCCAAGGTGAGTTCGGAGTGGCTGGCTCGACTGGGCATTCCCACTAGCTTTGTGAATGGCTTGAGAGTCACCGATGCCGAGACCCTGAAGGTGGTGGCGGCGGCCCTGGGCGGGTTGGTGAATAAGGAACTGGTAGTAGCTATTCAGGCTCTGGGCGGCAGGGCAGTCGGCCTGAGCGGCTGTGACGGGAACTTGCTCTGGGCAAGCGTCAAGAGCCCCGAGATGGGCTATGTCGGCGAGATTACCGCTGTTGACCCCAGTCCCTTGATACTCCTGCTAAAGGCCGGCTATATGCCAGTAGTCGCGCCCATAAGTTTCGGCTCGGTGGAAGGCAGGGTCACTCTACTGAATGTCAACGGAGATACAGCGGCAGGGGAGATCGCTGCAGCCTTAGCTGCAGAGAAGTTGATATTCCTGACCGATGTTGATGGTATTCATGATGGCTCGGGGCAGGTGGTGCCCAGGCTCAACCTGGCTGAGGCGAAAGATATGGTCATCTCCGGCGTGGCTTCCGGTGGTATGATTCCTAAAATAGAAGCCAGCCTTAGAGCTTTGACTACCGCGAAGGTCGTGCGTATCATAAATGGCAAAGTCGCCGGCGCCTTGCGTGATGACATCACCGCAAAGGCCCGGCAAACAGAATCAGGAGGTACAACAATTGTCTCAGAATGATTGGCAGGATTTAGAGAAGAAGCTATTTCTACAGACGATTAAGAGAGCTCCCGTGACCCTAGTTCGTGGCAAGGGGGCTCGAGCCTGGGATGACCAGGGCCGCAAATACCTCGACTTTACCGCTGGCTGGGCAACAAATAGCCTGGGGCACTGCCCTCCGGTGGTCGTAAAGGCCCTGGAAAAGCAAGCTAGGACTTTGATCCATACGTCCAGCCAGTTCTATACTGTGCCCCAACTAGAGCTGGCTCAGCTCCTGATCCAGTACAGCTGTCTAAACAGGGTTTTCTTCTGCAATAGCGGCGCTGAAGCTAACGAAGGGTCAGTTAAACTGGCTCGTCGGTACGGCAAGCTTCGACTGAACGGCGCCTACGAGGTCATTACTGCCTATAACTCCTTTCACGGGCGGACTCTGGCTATGACCGCCGCCACAGGACAAAGCAAATTTCAGGAATCTTACACACCTCTGCCCATCGGTTTCATCAACGTGGAATATAACAATGTCGAGGCAATCAAGGGAGCTACCAGCGAGAAGACCTGCGCTGTACTGCTGGAGCCAATCCAGGCAGAAGGTGGGGTGAACATACCCGACAATGACTATCTCAAGAAGGTGCAAAGCTGGTGCCGGGAGAAGGGCATCCTTCTCATTCTGGACGAAGTTCAGACGGGGGCGGGTCGAACCGGGACGCTCTTCGCCTATGAGCAGTACGGAGTTGAGCCGGACATAATGGCTCTGGCTAAAGGAATTGGCAGCGGTGTGCCCATTGGCGCTTTCCTGGCTAAGGAAGCCGCCTCCGTCTTTTCCCTGGGCGAACACGGCTCCACCTTTGGCGGCAACCCGCTGGTTTGCGCCGCCGCTCATGCCGCCCTGAAGTACCAGATCGACCACAAGATACCGGCACAGGCCAAACGAGTCGGAAATTACTTTCTAACCAAACTGGGAAGCCTGAAGCAGCAATTTGATTTTATTACCGACGTGAGAGGTCGGGGGCTCCTGATAGCTTTGGAATTCAACCAAGAAATAGGCGACAAATTGTTACTGGCTTGCCTGAATAAAGGCCTACTGGTCAATAGACTGAAGCCCAATGCCTTGCGTTTTATGCCGCCACTAATCATAACTGAAAAAGAAGTGGACGAGGCGATAGGCATTTTGAAAGAGGCACTGGGAGAGATACAAAATCCTAAACACTAAATACGACATGCTGAACAATATCAAAATCTAAAACCCCAATGACCAAAACGTGGCGACCTAGAACAATGTCATTGCGAGGAGTCGAAGGCGACGAAGCAATCTCACATATTTTGAATTTGTTTAGGAATTAGATATTAGGATTTCGGATTTCTCCGAAGGAGGCTGTGAAATGGCAGGAAAAGTAGTACTAGCATATAGCGGTGGCCTGGATACTTCCGTGGCTGTAAGATGGCTTCAGGAAAAATACAACCTGGAGGTCATTACCCTCACTGTAGATATCGGCAATGTCCCTGACTTGGAGGCCATCAGACAGAAAGCCCTCAAAGTCGGAGCCATAAAAGCGCTGGTCATCGACGCCAAAGAAAACTTTATTAAGTCGTATGTTTTCCCAGCCGTCCGGGCGGATGCCGTTTACGAAGGGCAGTATCCGTTATCCACAGCCCTGGGACGTCCTCTCATCGTCCGACTTCTGGTGGAAACGGCTAAGAAGGAAAAGGCAAGGATGGTCGCTCACGGCTGCACGAGCAAGGGCAACGACCAGGTGAGGATCGATGTCGGTGTAGCTGCCTTAGCCCCCGAGCTAAAGGTAATAGCCCCGGCCCGGGAATGGAAGATGACCCGCGAGCAGACAATCAAATATGCGCAGGCCCACAATATCCCTATCCCTGTCACCAGGGCCAGTCCCTATTCCATAGACGAGAACCTCTGGGGCCGTGGCATTGAATGTGGTGTGCTCGAAGATACCTGGAACGAACCACCTGACGATATCTTCCTGTGGACAAGGTCCCTGGAAAAGACACCGGCCCGGCCTGCCTATCTGGACATTGGTTTTGAAAGAGGGATACCGGTAACCCTTAACGGCCGGAAGGTAGAGCCTGTCGCGCTCGTGCAGAAGGTTCATGAGCTGGCTGGCAGACACGGCATAGGCCGGATCGACCACGTGGAAAATAGGCTGGTGGGCATAAAATCCAGGGAGATTTATGAGGCGCCGGCAGCCGTGGTCCTGCTGAAAGCTCACCTGGCATTGGAGGATTTGGTGCTGACCAAAGAGCAACTCCGCTTCAAGGCCAGGGTAGCCACTGAGTATGCCGACCTCGTCTACAACGGGCTGTGGTTTACAGGTGTGCGTCAGGACTTAGCCGCCTATGTAGCAAGTACGCAGAGATATGTCACCGGCACCATAAGGGTGAAGCTCTTCAAAGGCAACTGCCAGGTAGTGGGCAGAAAGTCGCCCTATTCCCTTTACGATTACAGTCTCGCTACCTACGATAAGGGGGATGTCTTCGACCATAGCGCCTCCCCCGGCTTCATCCATATCTGGGGTCTGCCGGTGAGGACCCAGGCCAGGGTGCAACCCGAACCACCCGAATAACCACCGTTCGCCCCTTGTCACTCTGAGTGAGCGAAGCGACCGGAGAACCTCACTTAGTGCCTACCTTGTAGTAGGCCTGGTTGGTATGCTGTCCCCGGAAGCCAAGTTGCTGGCCGCTACATTTTTAGGGAGGATTGTCTACGGATGCTAAAGCCTGCCCCTCCTCCAGGATATCAAATACAAAATAGCAGGGACTATGTATATTAATCCAATAGCGGCTGCCCAGTCATCTCTATCAAGGGCTATAAGCGGCGTAAAAACAAAAGGGATAGCCAGAATCAGCATGACTATGGCCCCGGCGAGAGGCTTTCTTTCAGCGACAAATCTGGCAATTAACAGAGGACCTCCTAAGACTAGCCCCCACAATAGCTGAGCACCAAAAGCCACCTCAATTTCCGACCACGTTAGACCATTATGAGGCCAGGCATAATACTTGGCAATTAGCAGATGGATAGTAAAGCCTAGAAATACAAGAATAGGTACAATCCCGAGAATTAGCGAGGTAATTCGTGCGGTCCGCTGTATGCCTCCGACGCTTAGCTTTGACATGGCAATTGCATCAGTTCAGTCGTTTTCGGATGAATCTTCTACAGTTAAATGCTAGGACCTTGCGCAGTTCCTGTCAAGCTATTTGCACAAGTCCGCAAACTGTCATGGGACATATACGGCCGTTGCATCGCCATCGTTCTCCCATATGCAGATATAGCCATCCGGTTGCACGTCCACTCGGAAATCCTCTTCATTGTAGAACGAAGTCCAGTCCTGAAACACTGTATAACCCTGAGCAATTACCCAGTCGGCGAAGAATTCTTCTGCCACTCGCTTCTCCTGAGACAAACGAATGTCTGTGGGAGAATCCCTAAAGGTAGGGAGAGAGGGACAACTACAAAATAGACTACCCAAAGAGGAAGATCTGGCCAAAATGGATTGAAGGGGACGAAAGTAAGCAAATTAAGAATCATAAAAACCAAGAGGACAATGCTTGAAGCGAAGCATATTCCCCAAGATTTCCTCTTAAGGCAAAAGACCCCACCCCTGATAATAAATACACCCGCAATAATGGCTGCCAGACCCATAACAAGGGGAGAGCCTTCAGTAGCTGGCCCCCAAAAAAAATGAATCAAAAAACCAACCATAAAGGCTATCGTACTCACACTATGAACTATCATCAAAATACCTGCTGCTTTTCTCATTCTAGTTTCTCCTGAGCAATACCCAAGACCTGATATCTGATTTGCAGTAAGCCAGACCGGTATGGTGTCCCTAGAGTTCCGGCTAATCTTGCCAGTTAAATCTAGTCCAAACTGAAAAGAGGATAGCGGTCCGTCGTCAGCAAGAAAGCATATGCGCCTACTCTAAGCCCCCATCTACCTACGCCAACCACAAAGTCGAATAGACCTCTAGGATACCGCCCGGTGAACAAGATAGCAAACCAGGCTATCACCACGCAAACGATGGCCCCGACCGTCAAGACAGCCAGGATGAGGTAGTGTGGCAGAGCGAACAACCACTTCCCCAGCGGTAACCACCGGTTAAGGTCTTTGGGGACGTCGGGATAGGGGATCTCGATGTGGACCGACTGCTCTTCGTCAGTCGACGGGTATACGTCTGTAAGCAAACCAATATAAGCGCCAACGCGTGTACTGAACTTGACCAAGGCTATATTCCAATCAAACCACCACCTGGGGTACTTCTGCCGGAAAAGAATCATGAGTAATGTCGCCAGAAACAAGATACCTCCCGCAGCAAATAACCCGTACCAGTTATGCATTCTGCTCCCAAAGACCGCGCCACTTACTAAAGCCAGGATAATAGCGATTGGAATTAGCGTGAACATCCTGAAGAATGTGGTCAGCCGATTAAGGGGCCTGTCCGGGTAGTCGATTGCCAGAGTGGCGGGATACTTGGATGGGGTCCGCGACGTTTCCTTTGCCATTTCTGCTAACACCTCCTTTTGTCTTTTGTCCCGTAATCCGTTTACATCTAATTTAAGCACCCCTTACGGTATGCTGCAAGTACAGTGCGTGGTAGTCCCGGCATACAACACCTGGTTTGTGGCGTACCTGACTTGCACGGTGTCCTAAGAACCGTAAAGCAGGATACTGGGGACAGACAAGTGCCATGCTATAATAGCTCTGTAAGTAGATGGTGTACGGGACACTGCGGCGTCCCGTCATTCCGCGAAAAATACAGTAGTTCTGTGAACCTTACATAACAAATGACCGTGGTCGGAACCTGTGTTAGGCCACCGTAGTTAATCGAGTACAAGTAATAAGGAGGCACTGATATGCCAGAGTTAGGTCTAGGCGTCCCTTTCTGGGTAATTGTTCTGATATGGTTAGCTAAGGTCGTATTGCTCGTCGTCGTCTCTGCGCTTCTGGCATGGCTTGGAGTCAGAGCAATGGACGCTCTTATCCGCCAAGTCGATTATCACGAGCGTATACGGGAAAGCCCGATGGCCATCGGGTTGTTCATAGCCGGCTTCTTCATCCTGATTGGTCTTGTTATCCATGGCGCGATTACTGCGCTGACTGCCGTCACAGCTCCAATAGTGTGGTACATCTTCGATTTCAGAACTTGGGGGATCCTAGCTGTGAGCTTTGTGATAAGCTTGCTTCTTGGTGTAGCCCTATTCTACGTGGTGGACAAGCTAACCCCCAATATCCCGTTTGGCCGTATTAATGAAAACCCGGTGGCTGCCGGGCTACATGTTTTTGGTTATCTCGTTTTCTTCGGATTGATACTCCATGCGGCACTGACCGGACCGTTATGAAGAGAACCTGGGTTTTGCTGGGTTTAGTAGCTGCTCTATTAGCTGCAGCGATGACTGCTGGCTATGCCTGGGCATTTCCATCCGAAGGTTTCTACACGAGGGGCGGCGATACCTTTGACGACTGGGACATATGCAGGACCACGGCCTTTGATGAAGATGGTTTTTATCAAATAAGTGAGACAGGCTTTCGTCCGGTTATAGCCTTCGAAAGTCTTGGGGAACAGGCTAACGTCGCCTATAGCCTGGGAGAGCAGATTGCCAATGAATACTCAGACCCAATACAGAGGGCGGAGGCAATATTCGGTTTTGTCCGTGACAGGGTGAGGTACACCTCTGACGTAGACTGGAGTGGAGACGAGGAGTTTGCCCGGAATGCCGACGAACTGGCGACGTCTATTATGGAGGATGGGTTTGGAAATGGTGATTGTGAAGACATGACGGTATTACTGGCGGTCATGTATAAAGCCGCCGGGTTCCGGTCGGCGATAATGCTTCTCTCTGAACACACTGCTGCGTTGGTCTATCTACCTGATTATAACGAGGCAACAGTTTTCTTTGAGCTGGAGGGTGAGCCAGGATGGATCTGGGCCGAGGCTACCGGCAGAAACAACCCTCTGGGTTGGGCGCCCGAACAGTATCTCGATATGGAAATACCTGCCTACGAGATTCTTGCCGAGACACCTGCTTACGAAATACCTGCTGAAGGAGCAGCTCCGTTGATAGCACCTCCCAACGCGGCGATAGCGTTTGCCGGAACCGGCGAAGGAGCCGCCTCGCCGCCATATTTCTTCTTCATAGTAATTGGCTTATTGTTGTTCCTGTCTCTGCTAAGACGCCGCCGAAGGCGTTGAGCCAAGGACCTCTGCCAATCGTCGACGATCGACATTCCAAGGGATACCACATGATTCATGGTAGGTCTAATTGGCATGATATTCCTGGAATTCACCGAACGTCAACAGAACAGTGTTTTGTTAAATCCTCTAATACAGCCTCAATCTGTCTCTGAACTCCCCCAGAAACTGTTCTTGTTGTTGTTCCATTGGATTCAAACCGTATCCCTGGAATTGGCGTTTTTCCGTATGCTGTGCGATATAATGAACCTATGCTCTGCCCCAACGATAGGACTCAAACGCACCAGGTCAGAATAGTGGGGCATTACGGTGGACCGATAATCATTGATCAGTGTGAGAAGTGTGGGGGTATCTGGTTCGACGAGGCAGAGCCATTTCGGGCAAAACAAGGAGAGGCAGAGAAAATCGAGATACTGGATACCGGAATTCTACGGACACCCTCTACGATTGAGAATTCCACCCTATTTTGCCCCAGAGACGATTGCGCAATGGCCCGATTTACTGACAAGTATTTCCCTCGGGATATTGTCTTAGTGCGCTGCCCATCATGTCACGGAATCTGGCTCAACAGAGGCATCTTCACGAAGTATCAGCAATTCCGTCAAGAACTAATGCGCGCAAAGAAAAGCCCCCCAGATGAGAAACTAAAAGAACGCATCGCTCAGTTGATAGAATCACACGAGAGCGGACGCTCAACTGGGACGCTGAGAAGGCTTGGAGAATTCCTGTCCACTCCCATGGATGTGGGTCATACTCCTGATATCGATGATACTACCGATGTCGGCAATGTTGCTGGTACCGCTCTCACTATCCTGCTAGCAATCCTAAGGCTAATCTTCAGATTCTAACGCATCAATAAGAGTGCGAGATAACGAGCACAATGCCGCTTACAGGTTCATTATAGGTCCGGGAATACCAGGAACAAACCCCGGCCAGTCAGACCACCCGATGCCGGCAGGAAAGTCCAGCAAAACGAAAGGAGAAGACAGCAAGATAAGTAAAGTGGCATAAACCGCAAACGTCGCTAGGAACTCCTTCCCCGTTTCCGGCCGGTTCTTCTTAAGTACAAGCTTCATGGGAAATGTTGCTACGGTAGAGATGAATTTCGGAATGGGAAACATGAAGGGAGCATGGGCTGTATACTGCACATAGGCTGCGTTGTCTTCCCTTCGCATTTTGTTCTCCTCAGCCAGGGCAATCCAGATTATGACCAGCGACGTCAGCAGCCAGGGCAAACTTGCCCCGGGATTTGAGCCGCCCATCGGGACCATCTGCTGGGCGGCGAACAACATTACCCCGTAGCTCCATATGATGAAGCCCAGATACTGGGGATGCCGCGAATGCCTGTATATCCAGAAATCGACGGTCTTTCTTTTCTGTGCTTTCCCGTAAAACCATGCGATAGTCCCCAGAACGAATATGAAGAGACCAATGCCTATGGCAACCCAAGCTACGACCTCTCTGATATCTATGCCCCCAAGCCAGAACGGGTACACCAGGGCCATATAGGCCAGGTAGCTGATATCTCCAAAGTTCATGAGGTTTGCGCTGGGATCCCAGAAGGGGATAAACAGAACTCTCAATATGCTCAGACCGGCCAGGAAGAACATGGACGCAAAGAAATAGCCAAAGGTGGGCAGGAAGAAGGCAAGGGAACCCAAGATGGACAGCTTCCTTTTGCCGGTCACAATACCGGCCACTATCAAGATAGCTATTACTGCCAGGCAGGCATAACCGATAGGGCGGGCAACTGTCATGAACTCGGCTACTCGCTCCGGTTCTATTACAGGATGAATGTCAGGGAAGTACTTGGACAGCCAGTTGCCGAGCACGACCGGAAGTTGCAGCGTGGCGAAAGTCAGTGCCACAGTAAACACTACCGCCAGCAGAGATATACCTGCCAGAAGTCCAGTTCTCGAACGTGTAAGCTCCATTGCCTTCCCCCTGATAGAAGCTAATCCAGTTTAACGCCAGACTGTCTCTGGCACTTCCATAGGTACAGGGTCGTTGGCAGCGTCCACCGAGGAAATCTCAAAAGCATATGACGGTGCTAACTCGTCGAAACGATGACGGAGGTCGATCCTTGCCCAGTCGTGTGGGGCTATCATCACATGCCACTCCAAATGGACCTCCCATTCCTCCGAGAAGAAGAGATAATGAGACACAACCAGCCAGACAGGACTTACGGTAGTGCCATCCCATTCCGTGTCCTCTGTGATTCCAAGTTCAGGATGATTACTTGCCAGCCAGGTAACAAATTTATCCAGCAACATTTCTGCATATTCCCGCCTGTCATCTTCACCTTCCGCCACTTCGAAGCCAACAACCTTTTCGTCAGTCGCAGTGCCTCGAGTTCCCGTGATAGTTACCTCTATGATTGTTCCAATGCTTGCCGGTGCTGGTATGACGACTAACTCGGCAACCTCTCCCTCAAATATGTCCTCGTAATAGATGACCACTTCCGCGCCGGGAGCCGTCGCTGACATATGTACGGGAAGTTCGCTTTCTTGCGCTTCGTCGGCGATTGTCACCAGGAATACAAAGCGCTGTCCGGGAATGGACAATCTGTAGACATCAACCCCGTCTATCTCCTGAGGCGTCTCAGGTATCACACTAATGTGAAATGCGGGATTCTTATCCATGTTCCCATCGTCCGGCTCCCCGTCGATCGGCTCTCCGGATGCGGGTGGGAAAGCAGCTACGGCTACCAGTGCAACAATAACTGCAATACACCCTCCCAGGATTGCCGCCAACTTCTTGTTACTCATTTTGTCCTCCTTCTACAATGAAGATTATTGGTCCGATTTGCCAGACTTTCTTCATTGTCTCCTTTATGACTACTAGAACGCGGGGAATCCAAAAAGGTTGCACTGATGCGGGGAAATGGCGTCGGTTTATGGTAGGTCTAAGCTGGTGGAGTTTCTCGGGGTTTGGTGCGACGACCAGTTGGCTATGTCAGCTTCATGGTCAGAAACGCTGCTCCCAAGTACACGGCAACGCTCACCACAATCGACAGCGCCAGGCCCAAACGAGGCAGAAGAAGAAGCAAGCCAACGGCATAAAGCACCCACGCAGGCAGCAGTATCAGCATGCTCTTCGCATAAGAGACGGCCGCGCCTGTCCCGCCAGCGAAATATATGGTGCACACAGTTATCAGGGTGGTTGCAGGCAAGAAAGCAACGAAAACAGCAAGCTCACTTTTTCCCTGGCTCCCAAAATAGGTCACGATCATGACCACCAATCCACCGATCACAAAGTATAATGCCAGTAATTTGGGATCCACGCTCTTTTTCAAGCTAGAAGTTGATTATACCATATAGTCCGGCGAAAATGACGATGCAAGTTGCTGGACTGCAGCACAGAGCAGCAAGATCTGTCGATTCCGGGCTGGTTAGCCACGGGCCAGAATATCCCTGACCTGGACGGCAAAAGCCTCGCTCTCGTCATCTCCGGTGATAAGCTGAATATCCCTTGCCGAGGATACGCCCAGCCCCAGTTCAGCGGCCCGCGCAATTTGCTCTTGTTCAAAGATAGGCCCTCGGCTGACCTCTGGTGTCGTCCCCAACAGACGAAGAATTGCTACCGCCACAGCATCGACGGCCACTCGGTCCGTGCCAGCCAGCATTACCTTGGCCTCTACTTTCGTGCCTTGATCGGGGCCGCCGTCAACAAAAGCCTGCACCCCGTCCAAAATCACTAAGTCGGGTGAATAGGCTGTATTTATCTCAGCGATCATTTGCCGCTGGTATCGTGATGAGTGAAGTTCATTCATATAAGTGTAGCCTCTCAATGGGACAAGTCCCACCGAGTTCTTCAAAGAGAGTGTGAAATGGCCGCCGTAGGCATGTGTCTTAAGACAGCATGTCTGGACAATCGACTCCGCCTCGAGATAGACCCTCGGAAAATGAAAACCCTGGCTCCAATGACTCTCTCCAGGCTCTATCTTGCTCCAGCCTTCGGGACCTGTCTCTTCCAGATTAACGATATCGAAGGCCAACTCTTGAGCTAGCCTGAAAATCCCCTTCTTCTCCATAACCTTCCGGGTGCTATTCCCGGGTCCGCTTCGCTCAGCCAGGGTGATTTGCTTCGCCCCCATCTGTTGAAGCGACAGAATCAGAGAGCGTAGCGTGTCGTTATGCGTCGAACCTGGTGCCGGGTCAGCTGTGTTGAAATTGGGTTTCAGAACCACACTTCTGCCGCGAAAAGATTTCACGCCAAGAAGGTCTATCGCTTGCCCGACACCTTTACTCCTATCTACGGTCCTTACCAATGCCACTTTTGTCATGCCAATTCTCTCCGTCTACCGAGCATAGCCCAATTATAGCTGATATGCGCCAAGTCGACCAAGGTGATAGGCCCAGCGCGCCAATCATGAGCTATGTCCACATCGTTGCCACTGCAGGAAATGCGAAACTGTTTGACATAGTGTGGGTTTACTATGCTCGATTGCCAGAGCTCCGTGAGGTTTACTCGTTATTCCCCAGAAATATACTGCCTGATTTGTAATGAGCCTAATTAGTATGGTGTCCCTGGGACTAACGTAGCGCTCACATGCGTTTCTTGAGCGTAATCTTCATCCAAATATCCGTGAGGGCCATCTGGTAGTTGCCTCTGAATGCCGTCTGCTCCAGCATATCCCTGATTACGGTCTGGTATTCTTCCCTGCTGAAGCCATGCAGTGTAGAGACTCTGTATCCAAGTCGGCCGATCAGAAACCCATATTCTTTGTGCAGTTTTCTTCTATCAGCCGGGGTGTGGAAAACCTCGGGACATCCATCGTATATCCACGCTTCGCCGTCAATTCTGAGAACACGATGGCATTCGTCAAACACCAGGCGCGGTGTCCTCCAATGATGCGAAGCGCCCGTACTGACCACAAGGTCTATTGAATTATCCTTGAAAGGGAGCCTAGCCGCATCGCCAAACACAAATTGAGCATTATCAACGCCCCTGGCATGGCGTCTGGCAATCTTGACCATTTGCCTGCTGAGATCCATTCCATAGACACGCAGGCTGGGCGCCTTTTTGGCAATCTCTATTGACAAATAGCCCGTTCCCGAACCTAAATCAACGATGGTCCCTTTTCCCATCTTCGTCACAATGTCATTAGCTATCTTTGCTTCAGGCTTGCGCAGAACTTTTGACACTGTCGCGTTGTAGAATATGGCACCCGGGGTTGGGATTGACTCAGGTTTCCTCAGCACATCCTTAATTAATCTTGTCAGAGACATGATCACTCTCACATTTCGGAGACATCATACCCGATTTATAGTAGGCCTTATTGGTACAGTCTCCCTGGAATTCGTTAAGAGTCCTCCCCACACCATTCGATAATATCGGTGGACCAAACTGTGCCAACAGCTTTTTCCAGTACCACCTGGCGTGGCTCCGGTATATCCAGCAGCATCCGCAGAACACGGTCGTCAAATTGATTCAGAAACGGGCACCGCCTGCGCAGTGACAGTATGGTAGTCCTGGCTCCACCGTAGACCAGATAGTCGAGCGCCCGGGCATGGGGCTCGATATGTTCACGCACATGACCGCAAACCCGGGTCAGAAATGTCTCTATTTGCTTTTCACGATGTCGGGCAAATCGCGCCTGCGAAGAGCCGCCCTTCTTGTGGCGGGCGTGCACCAGACCTGTGCCCGTTTTACTATCTATGAGCTCCGTGCCCCGGCAGACGCCAACGCTGTAGGCTCCCAGCCGGACAAGAACAAGAGCAATAAGATAGTCACGGCCGAGAAGGGAATGCAGCGGCCCAACATCGTGGCCGTCGGTGATATATTCTTCTGATATTGGGAACGGGGGCAAGACTAGATACGTTTGTGTCGGGCTCCAGAAAAACGCCGCTCCCATTCTCGAATTGGCTATAACCTCAGCCACGTCTGGCGCTACGGCATTTGCCAGAGACATCTTCCCCAGCAGACTCTCAACCCTGTTTTGAGTCGTCCCTTGTGGGACATATAACGATATTGCTTTCTTTTCAGCCGAAGCCATCTCGCCCAGAAAGCTGATTGCGTTTGCTCTGTCGAGATAGAATCTTTTTGACATAAACATAATAAAGATCACCCGGCCTGGCAAAATAATCCGGCTACATGCTGACCATGGTAACGCCGTCACCGCCTTCGCCCTGCTCCCCGGGCTGGAAAGATGTGACCAACGGATGAGACGCCAGAACCTCCCTGACGATCTGGCGCACGGTGCCCGTCCCGAAACCATGAATGATGCGAACCCTGCTCAAGCCACTCAAAGACGCTTCGTTAAGATAGCCGTCCAGCAATGGCTCGACCTCCTCAGCCCTCTTTCCTCGCAGGTCAAGCTCGAGACAGACCCTGGGCTTACGCATCTCCCTCCTTATCAGGGCGCCCCCCGTCTTCACCTCACCCGCTGGTGACGTTCTCTTCTCCACACCGTCCAGCCTGAGGGTCATCTTCACTTTGCCCGCCTGGACTTCGGCCAGCCCGCGTTCCTCAAACACCGAAAGTAGAGTTGCCGGCACGCCAGCCTCTTTCAGCCAGACGGTGTCACCGATGGTGATTGGGCCTGGCTGGGTTTCTGTTTCATCTGTCTCAACCTCCGGTCCGGCCTGCCATACTCCGACATTCAACTGCTCCTGTGCCTCGGCCAGTGTCTTTTTTGCCTGCTCGATTCTTTCCCGCGACTTTTCCTTGCGCAATTCCGCTGCTGTCTCACGAATTTTCGTCTGTAGCTCGGCGGCCTCATGGACTATCTGGTCACGCGTTTGCTTGATGATTCTTCGTCTTTCTTCTTCTAACTGACGCAGTCTGTTTTTCAGGTCTGTACTGGTCCGTTCCGCTTCATTCAGTTCTTTTTCCAGGTCGTTGCGCAGGGACTCGACATTCTTCTGTTCCGTCACCAGATGGGTGAGCAGAGACTCAATCTCCTGGGCGCTTTGGGAAAGCATGTCCCGCGCCTGGGCGACAATGTCCGCGGGCAGTCCCAGACGAGACGCCGTAGCCAGAGCATTGCTGCCACCCGGGATACCCACGGTCAGGTGATAGGTCGGCGCCAGGGAAACGGGGTCCACATCCAGGGCCGCGTTCTGCATGCCGTCGGTAGCATGAGCCAGCGCCTTCAGTTCAGTGTAGTGACTGGTCGCCACGGTCATCGTCCCCTGTGACAAAAAATGGAGCAATATAGCTCGGCCGAGAGCCGAACCTTCGCCCGGGTCAGTATTGGTACCCAATTCATCTAACAGCACCAAGCTCTTTGCTGTAGCGTTGTTGATGATGTGCACGATGTTCCCCATGTGCCAGCTGAAAGTGGAAAGCGTCTGCTCAATGCTCTGTTCATCACCGATGTCGGCATACACGCCGTCAAAAACGGGGATGCGGCTTTCTGCCTGAGCCGGAATGGGCAGGCCGGCCTGCGCCATCAGGCTGAGCAGCCCTATCGTCTTGAGGGCGACCGTCTTGCCGCCGGTATTGGGCCCGGTAATGACCAGAGCGGAGAAATGCCGGCCAATCTCAATTGACAACGGCACTGCCTTCTTTTTGAGCAATGGATGTCTGGCCTCTACGAGCCTGAGCACTCCACCCGGTTCATTGCCCTCTGCACTGGCACTTCTAGCAGCAGCCACGATAATAGGCTCGGTGGCTTTGGCTTCCCTGGCATATCTGGCCTTGGTAAGTGCCAGGTCAATCTCAGCAACCAACTCAATATTCTGGAAAATTTCGTTCTGGAACGCTCCGACTTCGGCACTGAGTGTTCTCAGGATTCTTTCTATTTCCTGCTTCTCTTCGGCAACCAGTTCGCGGAGCTCATTCTGTGTGTCCGTAGTTGTCCAGGGCTCGATAAACACAGTGGCCTCGGTATTGGAAACATCATGGACAATGCCCTTTATCTGCCGGCGAGATTCTACCTTTACGGGAATCACATACCGTCCTTCCCGCTCGGTAATAATCGGTTCCTGGACTATTTTCCGTCCTCGGGGCGAGGCGATTATAGCTTGCAGATGAGTGAGCACCTCCTGGCGTACCACTCGCATTCGATGTCTCACCGATGCCAGCTTAGGTGAGGCCGTGTCCAACAGATCGCCGGTCGGACTCAAGCAACCATCGATATCCTTCACGAGCTGGGCCAGTACCACGATGCCTCGCGCCAGACCACTTAACAACGGCAGTTCATGCGATAGGCCTATCAGGTGACTTTTTAGTCGGTGGGCAGCGTTCAGTGTCTTCTGAATTTCCAGCAGGGACTTAGGGTCCAGAACCTTGCCCAGTGCCGCCATCTTCACCATTTCCCGTATGTCAGTGACTTCGCCGACATGGGTATCGGGACTGAGCGACAGCAACCTGCGCGCCTCAGTCGACTGCTTGAGCCGCAGGCGGACTTCCTCTTCATCTGTTAGGGGAACGAGGGCAAGGGCAAGGTCTCGACTGGCGGAAAACGAAGTAAAGCCGGCAAGTATCTCCCTTATCTTGTGAAATTCCAGCAGTTCTAGATCCCTGTCGCCCAAGGTAAACCTGCCCGAGCCACTATACTGTCATCACCCCATCAAGCATGGAATAGTATAAAGCAATCACCCCAGTTTTCAAAAATCACCTTCCGTAGCCATAGAATCGGCCTGACTGGCATGGCCTCCCAATTGCATTGACAGAAAATGGGCAACTAGCTCATAATCCTAGTCAAAATTCGTGAAATCCGGGGAGATTATGAAGACAATGAATCTCAAACTCATGCTAGAAGAAACTGCCAGCGAGGTGCCACAGCAAACTGCAATCGTCCTTGGCCCTCGCAAAGTCAGCTACCGCGAATTGGATGAAACTTCCAACAGGATAGCCAACGCCCTTATCAGTCTGGGTACAAAGAAGGGCGACCATGTGGGCATTCTGATGTCCCGTACCCCCGAGTGGGTCATCAACTGCTTCGGGGTGCTCAAGGCCGGGGCTGCGGCTGTGCTCTTCGATGCCGGAGCTAAGGCACCCGAACTCGAGCCTCAACTCCGTGAATCCGATTCCAAAATCCTGATTACGGAGGAAAGATTCTCCCCCCTGCTGTCTTCAGTCTTGCCCAATGTCCCCCTGTTTAAACAGGTCCTTGAGGTCGGCACGGCGCCTTACAATGAGATGCTGGTCAGCAGCTCTGCTGCATCGCCCTCTATCGATATAAAGGGCGAAGATGAAGCCATACTTTTCTACACCCTGGGCGTGCTGGGCAAGAACAAGGGCGTGGTGCATACTCACTCGTCATTCCTGTCGATTCTGCCCATCGTGGTGGAGAAATTTGCACTGGAGAGAAACGATGTTGTCTTGGGGCTGCTCCCATTTAACTACCTCCTGGGATTCGGGTTGGTTGTTCTTATGCCTCTCAAGAGGGGAGCCACTATAGCAATCCTCCCCCATTTCAGTTCCAAGAATATCCTGGAGACTATACAGAGGGAAAAGGCAACAATGCTTATCGGCGTCCCGGCTAGCTTTAATGCTATGGCTATGATAGACGAAGAGACGATGAAGAGCTATGACCTTAGTTCGTTAAGGAAGGTGCTTTGTGCCGGGGCAAAATCTTCAGCCTTTTTCCTGGAGGCGCTTGAGAAGAAGTTTCACTTGACTGCGTGCGAGATATACGGACTCACGGAGTTAATAATCGTCACTATAGGTGCTGTTCGCGACCGCAAATTGGGTACGGCAGGGAAGCCCCTGGCTGAGCTTAAAGTCCTGGACAAAAATGGCAAGGAAGTACCCCGGGGCAGCATAGGGGAAGCTGTCGCCCGGGCCCCCTGGATGATGAAAGAGTATTACAGGTCGCCGGAACTTACGGCGCAGGTCCTTAAAGATGGCTGGTTTCATACTGGCGACCTGGTTAGGCTGGATGAGGACGGCTACCTGGAGTTCATAGAAAAGACATCATCCATCATAGTGCCCTCGGGTGGAGTTAAGATCCTCCCCGAGGCAGTTGAAGCGGTGCTCCTCAGACACCCTGCCGTAGCCGAAACAGCCTGCGTGGGCGTCCTTGATGATTATAAAGGGCAGATACCCACAGCTTTTGTCGTGCTTAAGGAAGGACAAAGTGCCACGCCCGACGAAATACGCGATTTCTGCCGCCAGAGCTTATCTGAGTACAAAGTGCCCAAGCAAATCAGGTTTGTTGACAGCCTGCCCAAGACCGAGTCGGGCCAGATAGACCGAAAACGCTTGAGCCTGACAAGGGAAAGCTGAATCGCGCGGCTGAAACGGCCGACCCTCATGTTCCAAGACAAAGATCAATGCCGATACGCACGCTGTTTCCTTAGCTGGTGCTCTCCTACCCAGTGTGTCGCCGTTTCCAGATGAGATACCCACCTCTGGCTATCGCCAGAATGAGCAATATGCCGCCGAGCAAGGGGAGTGAGGGGAAATGTAATGGTCCAGCTTCTGACTCCGGCGGAGCTTCTGAGTCTGTTGGATTCGGCAATGCGTCGCCCGTCTTGCTCATCCTCACCTTGTTCGACATAGTCACCAGGTGTCCATCGACAGTGACGACACAGGGCTCCAAATCAAATTCAGAACTCTGAGAACTAACGCCAATATATCTGACCCGATAGGCGAAGGTCTCGGTTTCCCCTGGCTCCAGTGAATTAATATTCTTCATCCAGAATAACCAGGTAGCCTCCTCGCTGAATTCCCACAAAGGGTAAACTGCCTCAAAGTCAAATGCCATGTATAGATCAGTGAGAGCTATACGGTCGACCGTCGTGTTGCCCTTGTTTTGTAGCGTTATCTCTAAGTCTATTCTTTGATCTCTGGAGGTGATTTCTTGTGGGGTCGCACTCTTTTCTACGATTAGCTCGACTTGAAGAGTGCTCCATTTGAGACACAATGTGGTCGGGTAAATATCGGCGTTGCTCCATGAATATGACTTTCTGCCGTCCTCAAAACTCTCTTCATCAGGTTCCTGGCTCGCCCAGGCAAGCCCGTTGACTCCCTGTGGCAGGACTACTCTTATCATCAAGACTTTGGTTGTCTCCGAGTTTGGCTTTCCATCGAAGAGCATAGCAGGGTCGAGAAACAGCATCTTCGTCGTCTCCCCGGTGATATCAAGATTAAGAGTCAGGTTGATAGACTTGCTTTCGCCTGGTCTAAACAAGACTGGGCTGCTTAGCTCTTCACCATCCGCCTCCAATGGCACTGGAGATTGGGCAAACTGCAGATCAATTTCTTGATCTTCAGTACCGCGATTTGTTAACAGGAAGGTGGCATTGACTGTTGCATGTTCATCTGCTTCTACTCTTATGTCAATAGAGTCTGTGACGATGTCCCCTCCATAGAACAAATCGCTGGCCAGCGCCACCTTGAAGGGCCATAGTATGCCCAACAGAACCACTGTTGCCACCGCAATCTTTGCCTTCGTCTTCATTTTCTTCGTATTCTACGGGGCGCATTCTTCATAATAGGTACGCCATGTGCTGCCGCACGTATCCCCATCACTGTAGTTCTGGGTCCATCTGTAAGGGTCTTGATTGCAGCAGATCCAGCACGCCGGATCTGATAGCCAGTCCGGACACCAGTATTCCCCCACTCTATCATTCCAGACATTATGCGGATTATGTGCATTCCAGTATTGGCTGATACTGAAGTAACTGCCTAGCGGGCCATAGTCCATAATCCTCCATTTATTTCGGTAGTAAACGAGGTTGAAGGTGTGCCCACCTCCAAAATAGTCATCATAGTGGTCAGCACAGAAGGCACACCTCCAGCTTATCCCTAGAGACCTCATCAATGCCTCCCTCAAGATAGCGTGGTCTTCACAGTCGCCACAGTAATCGTTGGGGCAGGTATCAACCAGCTGGTTACCGAGTATGATACCGCTTCTACTACCGCTTCTCTGAATCATATCTTCGGCATTCATAGGTCCATCGAGATCTAATGACGCAGCACCACCGGGTTCGTATATATGGCTATCACGATCATACATAAACGTGGTATGCCGGTCAACATAATAAGCCACTGCCTCCATTATGTAGTCTGTGTTCCGTTCCAGATCTTCAACGGTAACCGCAGAGAAATCCATGAGAGGATCGTACACACGCAAGGTGGCCCGGCAATCAGGATCTCTGAGGCAGTTGGCATACTCCTGTAAGGCTAGCCTGGCTGTGTCAAGGACAACACTCGAACCCAGGCAGAAATAGCCGGCGTCTTCAGCACTCCCGAAATCGGCATCCGCAAAGCAGTCGCGACAGCTCGCCGGGCATGATCCACCGCAGTCAATGCCCTGCTCATCCTGGTTCTGTATCCCATCAGCACACAGATTGTCAAAGGTTGCCGTCAACACATCGTTTGAGGTTGGGTCAAGGGGTTCGGCATCGACAATAGCACGATAATTTGCTTCCACTCTCACAGTCAACATTTTGCAGCCGCACCAATTCTCAGGAAGAGAGGATATATTGAGGCATACCGTTTTGCTGCTCCCACCACCTAGGCCAGGTTCTTCTTGATAAATTGTCTGGTTGCCACCACACGTCCCAAAATAGATTTCTATCTTGGTTGTGCTAGGGCGAGATTCCAGGGTTCCCTGGTTCATTATCTCGTACCATATCGTTGTCCTGTCCTCAAGCCAGACCCTCACTATCGACAAATCACACGTCCCTATTGGACCATAGATCAGTTCACGGAGCTGCGAATTGTTCGTCTCCCATATCTCTGTTGCGGTGCCGAGCCTATCATCATAGGTCGCTACCTGGCTGAGATCGGTGATGAAACCGGGGAAGACGCTGTCAGTGGCAAAAGCTGTGCTACTGTGGATGCTAAATGAAAGACCACTTGACAACACACACAGCGCAAGCGTGACGGTTAATAAAAAAAGAAACACTTTCCGCTGACTGTGGTGTTTGCCCACGAAATCGATCCCGAATGATTCTTACCGCGGTCCCGCTAAGGCCGAAGATGATAACACGAAGGTTCGTAGTTGTCAATTTGCGGATAGGTACTGTGCAATCCCTTTTCAAACACCGGCTTTTCCCCCACAGGACTTTGCAGCTGCGGTGCACAGGCTCCTAGAGACGACTTAACAGCTCCACTGTGCGGCGATTCCAGCCAGAATTCGGGGGAGGTGATGCCTGATTTGTGGCAAGCCCGATTGGTATGGCGTGGGTGGGCAAATTGAGTAGACACAAATACGAACGGTGGGAGACTTGCGTGCCCCCAAGAGCAAGAGTAAAATAACCGAACACAGCAGGGCGCTGAAAAGCGCCCGTGTTTTTGCACGGCCTTCGAACGTATCAGTTCCTTGTGTCGAATAGTGACGGCCTGCACAGCTATGGTTGGCTTCAAGAACAATGAAAACAGATGAATTCGGCGACCTTCAGGAGACCACCGCACGTCTTGGTACGGAACGGCTGAGCAAGCTGTTCCTGCGCCTGGGCACGCCCAGCATGGTATCAATGCTTGCCATGTCCCTCTACATCCTGGCTGATACCTTCTGGCTGGGTCGAGTCAGCTATGAGGCAATTGCCGCCATAACCATAACGTTTCCCTTTTATATCGTGATATTTGCTATAGGCCTTGGTTCTGGTATTGGCGCCAATGCACTGGCATCGCGGCGCTTCGGTGAAAGAAATATTGAAGCTACCAACCGCGTAGCTGGTCAGGTTTTCCCTTTGACCGCCATTTTCGGGATTATCTTCATCATTCCCAGTGTTTTCTTTGCCAGGCCGCTGGCCGCTCTGCTCGGGGCGCCCCCTGATGTGATAGGCCCAACGGCGGAGTACCTGATCTACTTCGGCTGGGGAATACCATTCATTCTCTTCCGGGTGATAGCCCGCAACGTTTTCCATGCCGCCGGGGAAACCGTCAAGCCAATGATCTTCTACGTTATCGGTGCTGTGGTCAATGCTGTCCTCGACCCGTTCTTGATCTTCGGCTGGGGGCCCTTCCCGGAGATGGGCATTGGTGGGGCTGCCCTGGCCACCACTATATCGGGTGGACTCGCCGCCGCTATTGGCTGCTATTATCTGCTGGGGAGCAAATCTGTTTACCGTTTGAAGCTGCATCACCTTAAGCTCGACCTGTCCATCATAAAGCAGATCTATCGAGTAGGGTTGCCCGAGTCACTGATGGATCTTACGGAAGCTGTCGTATTCCTAGGCTTCAATCAAGTTATGGCAGGCTTTGGCTCGGTAGCACTGGCAGCCGTGGGAATCGCATTCCGTATTGCCGACCTGGCCTTCATCCCGATTATCGGCCTGGCCCATGCTCTTCTACCCATTGTTGGCTTCTGTTTTGGGGCACGGCTCTGGGGGCGCTTATGGGCGGCAGTCAGACACGGCACACTCATTTCTGTGGTGGTATTGGCCGTTGTCACTGTGTTGCTGGAGATTTTCGCTCCACAGGTAATTGGCATCTTCAACAAGAGCCCGGAGTTGCTGGCCATCGCCGTGCCAGGGATGCGCATCTTCATCGCAGCCCTAATTCTGATTGGCCCCGCCATCATGTTCATCATCACCTTCCAGGGACTATCCAAGGGGTGGACAGCCATTTGTTTGTCCCTAGTGCGCCAGCTGGCCCTTCTCCTGCCTGCCGTGCTCATTCTGCCGCGCTTCATGGGGCTGAACGGTGTCTGGCTTGCTCTTCCGATCTCAGACGTCGGTGGCGCCATCGTCGCCGCCCTCTGGATTTACCGCGAATACCGCCTACAGAAACGCAGCGGCGTCTGGGAAAACGCCCCGGTGACCGAGCCCATCCCGGAACCTTTGCCCACCGACCCGTATGGGCCTGGTTGATAGCGATGGGACCTAACGTCTCCGCAGGTTTTCCCCTGGTTCCTGTTCCCATGCACCAACTCTTGCGCCCGGTTGTCGTTCCATTGAACGATTCCGGGTGTTGTGCCGCCTGCCCACGCCATTCCACCTGGTAAACGCAAATTCGGATGTGTTGAAGGATTCTTCCTTGTACTGGTTTGCGAAAAGCATACGAAAGCGGTGGAGAAATGCCTCACGGCATCACTGTTCCGGGCACGTCATTCCTGATTCACTGTAAGCCTACTTGCATGTTATCCTGTGAATTCTTAGGACAAAAAGGGTGACCTTGTCGTTCGAAATCAGGGAGATACTCTTCCGCTGCCTCCATTTCCTGCACCCAACCGTTCTCTATTCCCAGGTCAGTAAGCAACCGGAGGACTGCCTCATGCTCTTCAATGGTGATCTTCCTCGAAATCAATGGTATTCGCGGCGCCCGGTGCATCGGCATGTACTGAGACATTATGCTGACCGTCACCGTGGGGGAAAGCTCCCGGGCCAGCCAGATTAGTGATTCCTCGCTGCCGGCCAGACCGTTGGGGAGAATAAGGTGGCGCACTATCAGTCCTTTCTGTGCCACGCCGGATTCATCTACCGCCAGGTCTCCAACCTGTCGATACATCTCCTTAATGGCCTGGCGGGCCCGTGCTACATAGTCCGGGGCATGCGAGAACTTTTTGGCCCACCTGTCCGAGGCATATCTCAAATCGGGCAGGTAGATACTTATGACGCCGTCCAGCGCTTTCAGAGAGGCGACAGAATCATAGCCACTGCTGTTATAGACAAGCGGCACTTTCAACCCCCTGGGCACCGCCTCCAAAACTGCCCGAACGAGCTGAGGCACAAAATGGGATGGCGAAACGAAATTGATATTATGGCAGCCCAATTCATCCTGAAGATAGAGCATCTTCTCCGCCAGAGTGCGGCAGTCCATTTCCTTCGACTTCTGTTCCTTCCAGTTCTGGCTTATCTGGTGGTTCTGACAATAGACGCATCTCATATTGCAGTTGCCGAAAAAGACCGTCCCTGACCCGCCGGTCCCCGAAATGGCGGGTTCCTCACCATGGTGAGCGCAGAATGCTGACACTATGGGGAGCCGCCCGGAATGGCAATAACCCACCTCGTCCTCCAGTCTATTGACCCGACACTCCCGGGGGCAGATATCGCAGGAGGCCAATCGAGCCTCAAGCGCCTGTGCACGACGGCCCAATTCGCCGGACTGGTATAGCGCAACATATCCTGGTTCCATGGACACCGAGCGCACCTTTGGTGCGCGTACCTCAACTCGCCAGCTTACACTTTAGATGGGCGACCTGGTGCTGTCAACTCTCCGACACGGATGACCTGGACTTGCTGAGGTATTACGGAAGATAATCCCTAGTTTGTGGCAGACCTGATTGGCATGGTGTCCCTGAAAATCCTGCGCCTTCTCCTGCGCAAGGCCAGGTATATTATGCCAGCCACAATAGCCGCCAGTATCAAGAGAAGCCACCCTATCAGAGGGAATGTCCAGACTTTGGTGATGCGGCCGGCAACAGCTGCGTAATAATCGGGTATCTGCGGTATCCCGTCCCCTCCATGTAGCTGGGCCGCCGCGTACATCAGCACTGCTTCCCACACCTTGAGCTCTCTTCCGTCGGAATGACGTATTATCAGTTCGTCCATTCTGTCCCGCGGCACCGGCTCTCCATCGGCGTTCTTAGGGACTATTTCCAGCTGAGGCAGGATATCTGTCACTAGAGGGAGGAAGAGCAGGAGGTAGGCGTCGGTGACCAGGTGGTACAACTCTTCGTCTCCACGCTTCAGGGCGACGTACTCTTCGTTGCTTGCAGGCTGAATCCCATCCCCTGTGTAAAGCTCGGCACCGGTAACCGCACGGGTCGTGGGGATAGGCAGGTTCACGAAAGGCACAGTCAGGAGCACAGCATTGGCGGGGTTGTAGCTGTACCGCAAGCCCGAGAAATGCAGGAAATAAGAATCTCCCATAAACTTCTGCAACAATACGGTTATTTCCAGTACACGACGCACTTCCTCGCCGGTGAGATAAACAGACGCAATTGGGCAGCCCGGGCGGCCGTCGAGTCCCCGTCCCACACCTGTAGCTTCGACGATTTCGTAGAAAGAAATGTTTCCCGCAGAGTGTTCCGTGGTGCCGGGAAAGACACTACTGCGTATGTTGCCGTTAGCCTGGCCTGCTATGTCAACTCTCTCGCCGGTAGATTCCTGGCCAACAAAGCGCATGGCATCCGTAACGAAGTTGCCCAGCGCAGTCTCACTAAAGAACGGAAGGCTGGACAGGACAGAGTCAGACCTGGCTATTGTGGCCATGATATCGTCGAATTTGCCGTCGGTCATTTGTTCGATGTAGGCGTCCAAGCGGAGAACATATTCCTGGACCAGGGCATCGATTTCCGGGTCGCCGGCAAAGCTGCCATCAATGGGAACAAGGAAGGGGCTGCCATTCTCTTCGTTGCGTACCCGCACTTCGCCGGTGTTGGAGTCGTACGCCAGTTCCAGTTGCCCCAGGTACGTTCCCAGGGAACCAGCCTGGACAATGACTGTGGTGCCCTGTAAGACCGGCTCAAACAGTGCGGTATGAGAGTGGCCGCCCACAATGACATCGATCCCCGGGACCTCTTGCGCCAGTTCCTTGTCCTCGTCCACACCGCAGTGACTTAGGGCCACGATGACGTCGGCGCCATGTTCGTCCAGCTCATCTACCATTTGGAGAGCCGTCTCGTGCTGGTCCAGGAACTGCATGTCCCCGCTATCGCCCATTGCCAGGATGGCGTCTTTACCTATAAGGCTGAAGACTCCCACTTTCAGGCCATTTCCCAGCTCAAACATTCCGGTCTCCCTGTACAGACCCTGGGTAGCCAGCGGATGGTCCGATGGCGCCTCTGTATTGGAGGCCAGCACCAGTGTTTTCTCGTGGGCTTCGGGGTATCCTGCCTGCATAAGATACTGCGCCAGAACATCAGCGCCATAATCGTACTCATGATTGCCGATGGCTACAGCGTCGTATCTCATCTCCTGCATGACGGTAAGTTCTGCTGCAGAACCATTGAGGGCCAGCCAGGCGAAAGGAGCACCTCCCAGGAAGTCACCGGCATCAAGAAGAAGCACCGGTTCACCTTCCTTCATTTTGTTCTCCCGGATTTCGTCCACGGCGGTAGCCAGCCGGGCGAATCCTCCTATAGCAGCATTTTCTTCTCCCGGGCGGTAATCTACTGCCGGCGAATGAGGTATGAGTTCGGAATGCATGTCATTGGTGTGGAGTATAGAGAAATACAGTTCTTCGGTTTCAGCCGCATAGCTTTTCGGATTTCCCGCAATGCCCAGGAATAAGGCCACAATCAGGATGGTTGTCAGAGCAAGCAACAACCCTTTGTTGGCCACGAACAGGCTGTTCCTCTTACACATTAACGCTTCCCCCTTAGATAGGACGAATTCGAGCGGCAATCGGCGCTTCAGAAGAGACTGCTGAGGGAATCATACACTATACTGGCGCACGGAGACAATTCGTTCTCCCGGTTGTCCGCTCATCCCCACGTTATTCGTCGGGAGTGCTTTCACAAATCGGACAATTGTGCATTATTCCCTAACGGGCGGCTGAGATTACCGGACGGTATCGTTTTCATACGTAGTATAATGTAGTCATGGGAAAGTACTGGCGCAGATTTCGCGCATTAGTGATAGTATATTGGATAGTACAGGCTTTCCTTCTTGTTTGCGTTCTTCCCTACCTGATACCCCTCGGGCAGACTCAGGCTGAAGTGTCGCCGGATGAGCTGGTCAGTGAGCACGGCCGGTTTCTTAATATTGACGGGATGAGCATCTACGTCGAGGAGCAGAATCCAGAATCATTGCAGGCAACCATAGTATTCATCCACGGATTCGGAGGCTCGACCTTCTCCTGGCGCCATAATGCCCCCTTCTTTGCTGGCGAAGGCTACCGGGTTGTTAGCCTGGATATGAAAGGGTTCGGTCTTTCCTATAAGGATTTTGCATCGGACTATTCGCACCCGGCGCAGGCCAGGCTCCTGGCGGAGGTGCTGGACAGGCTGGGTATCGACCAGGCCTATTTGGTGGGACACAGCATGGGCACCAGCGTTATGCTGCATTTCGCCCATCTATACCCCGAGAAAGTCCTGGGACTGATAAGTGTGGACGGCGCCGTTAGTCTGGATGGGGAGCTCATTCATATCTCTGCCCTGCTGAATTTCGGGCCATTCCAGAGAATTGGCGAACTATTTCTAACCCGCTATGTAACAAAGGAGCGCGTCGGCCGGCTTCTGAGGAGTGCTTCCTATCAGGATATTGTGACGGCAGACGTTGTGGATGGTTATTACAACAGGCTGGTTACCGGCCAGTGGTCACAATCGCTGCTCGCTATGACCAGGGACATGTCCAAGAATGTCATCACCTTCGCTCTGGAGAACCTTGAGTTTCCCACGCTAATTCTCTGGGGCGAAAATGATACCTGGGTTACGCGGACACAGATAGACCGATGGCGAAATGAAATCCCGTCGGCTGAATTTCGCGCCATACCCGAAACAGGTCATATGCTGATGGAAGAGCAGCCGCTCTTGTTCAATATCGTGGTGCTCGCCTTCCTCGAGTCCCACGGGGAATAGTATCCTATCCCGTGGAGACAATACCTGATTTGCAGTCAGCTTGATTGGTATTGTGCCCAATGCTGGTGTGGGGCATAGATATTACTTTTCCTGTACTGCAGCTTTGCAGCGGGTTATACTATCAATGATGTCCAGTATCAATCTAACCATAAGAAACGAAGGGGGAAAAGATTACAGGGCTGTTGAGCAACTGATACGTGAAGCTTTTTGGAATCTTTATGTCCCTGGATGCAACGAACATATTATTATTCACAATCTGAGAAAAAGTAGCGATTTCATTCCGGAACTTGACTTTGTTGCGGAGAAAGAAGGCTTGATCGTCGGACAGATTGTCTATAGTCGCGGTATTATCAAAATGCAGCGGGGTGAGGAAAAAGAGGTAATAGGTTTTGGCCCCGTAAGCGTTCTACCGGCATTTCAAAAACAAGGCATTGGCAGCACACTGATTAATCATACGATTAACCTTGCGAAGAATATGGGGTATTCCGCCATCTGTATTTACGGAGACCCAAGATATTATAGCCGCCTTGGATTTAGATGCGCTGAAAAATACGATATCAGAACCTCCGACGCCAAATTTGCGGTAGCATTGCAGGTACTGGAGCTGAAAAAGGGTGTGTTAAACAATATGCCGGGAAGATTTATTGAGAGCGCTGGTTTCGCGGTCCATGAGAATGAATTTGCGCAATATGATGCCACTTTCCCCTTTAAAGAGAAAACTGAAAATCGCTCACAGCAGGAATTCAAACTGTTGGCAAGCCTGAGATATTAAACGCCATCTAAACGGGTATTTTGGGACATAATGCAGGACTTGTGGCACGTCTGATTGGTATAGTGCCTCTGGAGTTCAGTAGGCGACAGTGAAGCGTTCGCGAACGTGCTTCGGGTTCTCCAGTTCATCGAGCATGGCAACAGCGTAGTCCGGCGTGGAGATTTTGCTTTCGCCCTTCTCGTCCTTAAGGAGCTGGTCTTTCCCGACCCGGTAATGCCCCGTCCGTTCTCCCGGCTTGATTGAGCTTGGCGGGCTCAAGAATGTCCACTCAAGTTCCTTTTCTTTCCTGAGCATGTAAAGTACCTCTCTGGTCGCCAGCACTCCTTTCTTCACCTGCTCCGGGAAGCTCGCCGTGTCCAGGACCTGTACGCCAGGAGCGACCTCCAGACTTCCCGCCCCACCGACGACCAGTAGTTTTTTGATTCCCGACTTCTTGACACCGCTGATAATCCTTTTGTAACCCTCGATTTGCTCGTTGTACATGTCGGGATTGCTCCAGCCGGGATTGTAGGCACTTATGACCGCATCATGACCTTTCACCAGTTCATTGACCTCATCCTTGAGAATGTCCGCTTTCACGACACGCAAACCAGGGTCCTGCACAGTTATCTTCTCAGGATGACGCACGATGGCAGTCACCTGGTGCCCTCGCGCCAGTGCCTCGTCCCGAATGAATGCTCCAATCTGCCCGCTTGCTCCGATGATTACTATTTTCATAAACGTAACCTTCCCTTCCGGTGATTCGCACGCGCACAGGTTCCAACGCGGGATTTAGATGTACGTATTATACGACATCCTGCCTCCGGGAACATAATAGCTCATTCTTAGGAGGCCCGGCCCTTGGCCCTGTGTTTGACACAAGCCAGCCGTCCGTCTCACCATGCGCCCCGGAGTATCAACCCCAGCCCTCCCCCGTCAGGGCTTCATGCAGTTCATCGGGGTGGCGGCGGCAGTGGTACTCCAGTCGGCTCGATTCGGCGTGGGCCTTGCCATAGGGCCCGCCTTTGGCCATGCGGTTGCGCTCGTGGAGCTCATGCAATAGCACGTATCCGCGCTCCGGCTCTACGATAGCGTCATCAATCCACACTTCGTTCTCGGGCACGAATTCATAAATGTAGTCGTGCCCGCCTTCTGTGAAGTCGATATCGAACGTACTACGCACCAGCCGGCCATTAACAATCCAGATACTGAGGCCGTTCCTCAGTTTTTGCCATAATCGCTCGTGGACGTTTTTCCCATCGGGCAGTGTTTGCCCGCGACGGGTCAAGCGACCGGCATCTCCGGCGCGGCGGCGTTCCCTGCGTTCCGCCTGGTCGGCCTTCACCAGCGCTTCATCATAAGGCACGCCCTTCGCCATCAGCCGGTGCTCGACCAGCAGGTGGTCAATGAAGAACTGCCGTTCATCATGCTCGGCTTCGCGGTCAATCCAGAGCTCGTTTGCGGGAATGTAGGGATACCGGTAGTGCTGGCCGAAGTTAGTGAATTCTTCATCCTTGTGGCTGCGGATATAGCTACCATCGACTAGCCAGACCTGTAAATCACCGCGCTCTTCTATTTTCTCAAGATAAGGCTGCTTTGCCATACAGAGTTCCCGAAACAGCGTCGTTAATGGAAATGGTAGCACCCGATGGTGGGCGAAGCAACTCCGGCTTACTCTCAACCCGCTCTCAGCGCTTCCGCAGGCAGAAGCGGGGCATCCCCGGCACCATAACACCTGATTTGCGCCAGGCTCCATCTTCCACCTTGTCAAGGACGTGACTGCGCAAACCGCCAAAAAGCCAGGGCGGGTTGGCTTAATTGAATGCTATAAAGTCCGATTTGAACAGGCACGAATCACCTGGACTTCGCCCCTGGTCCTTCTGCGAATGGAGGCCGTTCTACCGCAGGTCAGGCACCGGATATAGTTACGCTCGCCAATAGATAATAGGGGGAGCCACATGACTCCCCCTACCATTGGGTCCGGTTAATACTCGGGGCCCCTACTTCATGCGGTAACGGCTATTGTACGAGTCCCTATCCCACAGTTATAACCAGGTATCTGGAACTCTATTTGCCGTTCTGGAATCCATGCGGGCCAGGCGACGAATATGAATAGTCGTGGCTATATGCGTGATTGACGGGCTCACAGTCACCGCAGCCACATTCTCCGTTCTGTTGTCCGTGCGGGCCAGGAGACGAGTATGAGTAGTCGTAGTTATATGAGTGATTGACGGGGTCACAGTCGTCGCAAGGACATTGTCCGCAGAGACACTCCTCTCCCTGGTTCTGAGTCTGGGCACCGATGGCGGGGTCATTGCCAGCGGCACTGACAGTACTGGCAATAGCCAGTGCCAGAATAGCCGCGACCACCATGGACAAACCCAGTATTTTAAATCTTCTCTTCATAGAAACAGCTCCTTTCTTTTGTTAATCTGCCGTTACCTTCATCAACTAAAACGAAAAAGGGGCGAAAATGTTACAAAGTACTGATTGAGTAGTTTTGGGATACCTCCTAACCGGAAAACATGATCCTCGTACTGGCCGCTACACATTACTTTGCCACGACGAGCCTGCCCGCCGACCCATCAAAAGACCGATCAAGCCAAGGAGGAGCTGTGCCTTTCCGCCGCTTCCCTATAGCGCCTTAATCAGTCTTGTCATCCATAAGCCGCGCGCTCCAAACGTCGCGCAGAGGACTTGACAAATGTCTCAGGCCTGTGCTAATATAGAACATGTCCCGAGTAGCCGAGCAGGGACCCGGCACAAGAGTTGGGCTTGGTGGAAGCTGAAACGCGCTGGCTGTGGTCAGTGCAAGGTAGGCTGAAGACGAGGTCCGACAGTGGCAGGTGAGGAAGTGAGGTTACTCGGGGCATTTTATTCTTCGCCGCCTGAGCATCCCGGCCGCAGTCTATAGTCACCCATTATTAAATAGCCCCGACGCCCGTGTGGACACCACGCTATGCAAGTTCGATGCTCAGCCAGAGTCCAGCACCCCCGTCTTTGGTGTCGCGCTATTATGCGGACACAACACTTGATTTGCAGCAGGCCTGATTGGTATTGTGCCCCTGCAATTCCCTAGAAGTCAGAAAGGGCAATCACAATCTGGCAGATGAATACGAGACTCCACAGGCCCTAGCAGTTAAACCCCGTGGCACATGCATGCCTCATATTCATAGGAGCGTGTAGATCTTGTACTCGACACCCGCCAGCGTGAGGTTGCCCACTCCGACCGCGACAATACGGTTCAGCCAGCCATACTTCTTGGATCCGGTCTCAATTACCGTTGTAACCCGGAAGTAGTATTGCGATGAATCGATAGGTTGACCGGTGATTGCCTTGATGGCAACCTCGGCAGGCATCTCGTTAATGCCTTTGAGACAGCAATATATCAGGTGATTGTCATCAGTGCGTAAGACACAGCGAACGTCCAGTTCCACCATCTGGTCGGCCCGGCGAACAAACCAGTCGCCCCCTCCGGGCAGCACAACTCCTTTGATTTGCGGGCCTTCGAATTTACCGCCCTTTATATATACTACCTGCCGTATGCCGTGCGGCGTCACTCCTATATCTATGACCTGCCGCCAGTCAACATTAGCGGCTACCGTGCACAGGAATTCAGTCTTCAGATCCGACATTCGCCTCTCCTCTCAATGATAGAGACACACTGTTCCGCAGCAACAAGGGGTGTTGGTTCTTCCTCGCTGGTGTGACCGATTATATCGCTTCTAAACTACGAGAACAACATTGGCCTTGATAGTCACATCCACCGGATACCCCGTACCTCGATGACCTTGCCATTAAATCATGTGCCAGGTATTCGGGGGGCGTAATGCCTGATTTACAGCGGGCCGATTGATATGTTGTCCCTGGAATTCCGGGACTTGAGTTACCTTTGGGAGCAGAGATAGGCGATAATCATGGTTTATCCAAAAACTCTTTTACCAGCAGGGCGGTCTCCTGGCTATTCGGGATACCAAAATGCGTCCCCTGTACCATCCTCGCGGCAGCTGGATTATTCAGAGCCGCACTGCTGACGGGCACTATCGAATCTCCCCCTTGTCCGCTATCTCTATACCGTCCGAAGCGCCACCAGACCTGTCCCGGAAAAACTATCTGGTCATCGGTCTTTTCGCAATCCGAATAAATCACCAGGTTTTCCTGCCCGGGAAGCGTCGCTCCCAGCTCTTCCTTGAATGCCATGGCCCGCTTGACTCTATCCTGGCATTCGGAAGACGGAAATTTACTCTGGCCGCTATAATACGTCGACTCCAGGCCACTTATAGGCAAAGCACTTGCAAGCGGCCTTCTGATAACTACCATATGGTTCTGCTCGAAATAAAATCTATCCGGCAATAGCTCAAATACGGAATCCAGCTGGCAGGCCATACCCTTGATTTCTTTTTCCAGGTTGAGGCTCCCGGTATGTGCCAGGCCATGTAGATACCACCTCCAGGCCAGATCACCTATCAAATTCCTGAAGAAGCCCCTGAATACAGAAAATCTAATTTTTCGGTGGAGAACAAAAAAGGCTTTAGGTGAGCCGAAATGCGGTGATGCAATATAGACAGTCCGGCGAATTGGTGCAGAATCTAACTTGGCTGCCACACGGGTTACCAGTCCGCCCATGGAATGACTGACTATATCAACTTGCTGCCACTGTGGATAGGCTGAAAGTATATTCCGAATGAACTGCGCCAGCCTTCGCCCCGACTCCCGGTTGCTTTGAGTCCAGTCATAGGGGAATATCCAGAAATTCTGCCCGACGATGTACCCCATATTCTCAAAGTAACGCAGCATTTCGCTATACACCAGAGGAAACAGAGGCTCATTCTGAGAAGTCTCCTTATCGGTAATAGATGTCAGGGGTCTCAAGGATGTGGGTTTAAAATGTCCTTTATCGCCCCACCCCACGGTAGGCCAGAGCGGTTCACCGGTCCCTTTCTTGAACAAACATGAACCAAAGAGGCCGGGCACAAAAACCAAAGGTACCTTCTTAGTCTTGTTCAACGGTTCCATAATAAGCGAATAGTCGTGCGGCCGGAAAAGGGAATGACTTTGCGGAATTACTTCTTGGCCCCGAGAATCCCTTTAACCCAGGCTGCAGCCCGCTCCAGTTCCCCGCCCTTCAGTGGCCCCTCGCCCCCCGTAACAAAGAAACCCTCGGGAGACGCTACGAGACTGCCACCCTTTTTCTTGAGATTGTCAACGATACGTCCGGCAGCATATCCGAACACTCCCACGATCTTCTTCGAGATTCTGGTATCGAACGCAGCTACCTTGACACCTTTCAAGGAAAGTTCGGGGACTTTCTTAAGAAATTCCTGGACTGCCTGTACTGGCCGGCCTGCATGGGTCGGAGAACCCACAATGAGAAGGTCAATAGATACCAGTTCCGAGGGACTTGCCTCGCCCGCCCGCAATACCTTGACCTCACCGGACGGCGCAATAGCGTCACCGATAGCCTTGGCTATTTTCTCCGTGTTTCCATAAACTGAGTCATATACTACTAAAGCTTTCATTAGAGACACCTCCGCTCTATACTCAGTTGTCCAGTGTACACCTGAATTAAAGAATCTTCAACCATTTGCAACAAGCCCGATTGGCATGACGCCCCCGGAATTAGCCAACCCCGAAGACCAGGTACTAATGTCTTGGTACTTATGAGGAATTGACAACCAGCTATATACATCTTAGTATGAGCACCGTCCCGAGTAGCTGAGCGGGGACCCGGCATAAGAGTCGGGCCTGGTGGAAGCTGAAAGGTGCAGGCGTCAGCCGGTACAAGGTAAGCTAGAAATCAGGCTGGACGAAGCAGGTGAAGGAAGTGAGGTTACTCGGGACGTCCAATTTTTTGCCGGCCAGGCATCCTTACTTAGTATTCCGGGGGCATAACACCTGATTTGTAGCAGGTCTGATTAGCATCGTCCTCCTGAAATTCGCAGGTAGATGATATTATGCTAAGTTAAGGACTTCAGTCAGTCTATGTAACAAAGTGAGTGTTTGCCACCCGGGCCTTCATCCGACAAATCGGTTGTTATATACTTGCAGCAAAACAAGAAAGAAAGGAGCTTGCATCATGCCGCTAGCCAGGCTTAACGGTATTAATATCAGCTATCAGGTAGAAGGACAGGGCGAACCGCTGGTGATGATAATGGGGTTTACCGCCGGCAGGAGCGGCTGGATGCCCCAGATACCTTTCTTCAAGAGGTATTACCGGGTAATCACCTTTGATAATCGGGGGGTCGGCAAGTCGGACAAGCCGCCGGGCCCCTACTCCACCAGGATGATGGCCGATCATACAGCAAAGCTCATGGACCTTTTAGGGATTGAGAAAGCCTATATTATGGGGCTTTCCATGGGTGGCATGATTGCCCAGGAGCTGGCTATAAACTATCCCTTGAGAGTCATGAAGCTGGTACTGGCCTCTACCTATGCCCGGCAGGATGAAACAAGCGGAGATACGCTGGAGCAGGCGAAATTTCTGCAACTGACCCCTGAGAAGAAGGTCGGCGCTATGGTCGGCCTGGCTTTCAACAAGCCATTTTACAGGTTCATCTTTGGTCTCCTCGCCAGAGTCCAGACCAGGTTCACGGGAGCTTCAGGCAGGCTAGGGATTGCGGGGCAGAGTGAAGCTTGCCGGACACACGATACGCTGGAGAGACTGTCATCAATCACGACTCCCACCCTGGTTATCGTGGGAACTGGAGATAGAATCATCAAGCCCGTTTCTTCCGGGGTGATAGCCGGCAAGATACCCGACGCTAAGCTGGTCAAAGTTGAGGGTGGTTCTCATTATTTTTCCTTCGAGATGAGAAAGGTATTCAACCGGGAAGTGCTCAATTTTCTGAGGAGTGATGCGCCAGGCACTAATCGACCTGACACCCGGAGCACTGTGGCCTGACTGGCATGGTATCGCCGGAATTATGCGGAGTCACTACTCACGGTCGAGGGGCTGCACTTCTTCCCCAAAATAACGGTGAAAGGGGCGGGGGAGGTCGTGATAATCAAGGCCGGATATAGCGTCTGAGAAATCCCTTGAGTTCAGAGTGTTCCAGAACAGGACTGCTTTACCCCGCAAGCTCCCGTTCTTTGCATCGTGTTTAAGCGCTGCCATGGTCTTGCCTGTATAGGTGCCATCCAGTTTGATTCCTTCGCACTTTCCCATCAGGGACACTGCCTCCATCCCCTCATCCGTAAACAGCGCGTATCGCTGGCCGGCATAATCGAGTCTGATATCGACGTCTGTTTCAGAGAACTCGAACTTAGCGAAAGAAGCATCCAGGGAACAAAGTAAGAAGTTCACCTTGTTGATGAGCTTAATCATTGCTCCGGTATTCACAAATCTTTCGCCGCATATCCGTACCGGGACTACCCGGCTGGTGAGCCTGGCCGCCCTGAGTCCGAGAGTCAGTCCGGCCGCTGTGCCCATCGTACCGCAGGCGACGTAGATATACTCCGGCTCCGGCATTTCTCCACCCGCGATTTGTCTTCCCAATTCGAGTGCTGCGTTAACAAAACCGACAACGCCAAGGAGGGATGAACCGCCGGGAGGAATAAAGTAGGGAAGGCGGCCTTTTCTCAGCCTGTGCCGCAGAAGCTGATAGATGGCCGCAGCGTAAACCAGCGGCATATTTCTTACCGATTCTAACCCGGACCCACACGGGTGTAATTCCGCGCCGCAGTAGTGGCTCATGAGTAGATTGCGGCGGACATACCGTGCATTCGGCTGTGGCATCAACATCGAGATGCTCTTCAGGCCAACCTCTCGCGCATACATGGCAGTGGCCAGAGCATGGTTCGAACCGGCACCGCCAAAGGTCATGACCTCCTTCGCCCTAGAGCGCAGAACGTCGCCCAGAATGAACTCCAACTTTCGAGGCTTGTTACCGCCGTACAGTTTGCCGCTCAGGTCGTCGCGTTTTATATAGACCTGGCTGATGCCCAGCTCGGCTCCTAATCTTTCCAGCTTTTGCACCGGGGTAGGGAATTCGCCCAGCGGTACATAGGCGAGCTTCTCCCGAAGCAGCGGGTACTGTTCAAATAGCGGAATCACTTCTATTGTTTCCTTATGCTAATAGTTGTGCAGCTCGACTCTCAAGAGTCCTGCTCTTGCAGCGACCATGATGGCATATTATCATCGGTGGCTCCTGTTATCAATTTGGTGGTAATTAGGATTTGAAGCCCCTGACAGTGGGCCTGCATTCTGGGGAAATAGTACCTGATTTGTAACAGACCTGACCGGTATGGTGTCCCCGAAATTCGCCGCGTACTCTCCTAATATGGAAAAAAGGCACGTTGTCTGAGAAGATGGGTACTATGCCTGATCTGCCATTCAGGCAAATCACTCCAGATAGCCCTTGAGCTTTCGACTGCGAGAAGGATGACGTAGCTTGCGTATAGCCTTGCCTTCAATCTGCCGTATTCTTTCTCGAGTTACACTGAATTCCTTGCCCACCTCTTCCAGTGTTCGAGCATGTCCGTCTCCAAGGCCGAACCTGAGCTGGAGCACCCTTTTTTCCCGTTCGGTAAGTTCGTCGAGCACCTTATCTATTTGCTCTTTGAGTAGCTGCTGTGAAGTGGCGTCAGTTGGTGCCAAACTGCCGTGATCCTCGACAAGGTCACCCAGACAGCTATCACCATCTTCGCCAATGGGCAGGTCCAGCGACATTGGCTGACGGAAGAACACAGCCATGACTTCTTCCACTCTTTCCGGCGGTATATCCAGACGGCCGCCGATTTCCTCGTAACTCGGTTGGCGTCCAAGTTCTTGAACTAACTGCCGCATTGTGCGTAATATCTTGTTAATTGCCTCTACCATGTGTACCGGAACGCGGATGGTACGGGATTGGTCAGCTATAGACCGAGTGATACCCTGCCTGATCCACCAGGTGGCATAGGTACTGAACTTGTAGCCTCTTCTATACTGAAACTTCTCTATAGCTCGCATGAGGCCAATATTCCCCTCCTGGATAAGATCAAGGAAGGGCATGCCACGCGCAATATGCTTCTTGGCTATGCTGACCACCAGGCGCAGGTTTGCTTCAGTGAGGTGCCTTTCTGATACTTCTGCCTCGGTCCCCACCTTCTCGAAGTAAGCCTTAAACTCACCGCTATGAGAATCGAGTTGAGACAGGAACCTCTTGTTAGTCACGAGGGCCTTTAGTTTCTGCCGTGAAGGTTTAGCTATGGCCAGTAGCTCCAGCAATTGCTCGGGCAAAAGTTGACTGTTTATAGAAAGATTTACTATGGCTCCTTCGGCCACAGTGATCTCTTCACCTATTTCCTCAGCGATTGCAGCTATTAGCGATGGATCTATGACAACATCGATGGCAGCGCGAAATTCAGGATTCCTGATCGTCTCTACCACATTGCTGGAGTGCTCGATACCAATACGCTGTTCAATGATCCGGGCAATGGGATATCCCCTGGATAATTGAGAAACTACGTGAATGACTATGTCAACGGGTGAAGGGGATTTCTGGTATTTCCTGAAGTGGTTATCCTTGAACCTTTCTACGTATCTACCCAGCTCTATCTTCCGGGACAGTGCCTTCTCTTCGTGAGATGTAAGCAGCGGCACCCTGCCGAGTTCCTGAAGATACATGCGAGCTGAGTCGTCGATTACGTCGTAGTCCGCTGGTGCTGCCGGGGGCTTGCTCTCTTCAGTTTCGTCGGCGGATAACTCTTCGCCTTCTTCTTTCTCTTCGACTTCCTCGTCTATGGGACTGACATCTTCAACTTCGGCTTCATCGCTGAGTAAGCCTTCAGCCAGCATCCCATCACCATCCACATTGATGCTTCTTCCTTTAGTCATTGTTCTTTCTGTTTTTCGAGGAAGACCTCCTGAAGTTGTTGCCCGGAATTTGTGGTTGCGCCATTTTGTTGGGGGGAAACTCAGTCCTTGCCTTGCCAGACCGCCTCACAGTGACTCTCATTATAGCACAACGTCCGCAGTTTGGGAAGATTGCTCACTCGCTCACTCGATTAGTGACACCTTTCTTTGTCATTGCGAGGAACGAGATTCCTCGCTGGCGCTTCGGAACAAGCTACGCAATCTCCCCGATGTCTTTGCGAGGAGCCAAAGGCGACGAAGCAATCTCGGCGGGGCTAAGAGATTGCCACCTATTCCTTCCAGTGCTATTATTAAACAACAGGCATTTTGTTTAATGAGGAGAAAACCTGCTAAACCAGCGTTTAACAAGGTGAAAAATTCATATACCGTAGTAGTGGAAAGAGACCCCGAAAGCAAATGGCTGGTTGGCGAAGTCGTTGAGCTTCCTGGCTGCTATACACAGGCGCCGGATTTGCCCTCCCTCGAATCTAATGTTCGTGAAGCCATATCTGTGTACCTCAAGACAGCCTCGCCTGAAGAACCACTCCCCGATTTCGTCGGTACCTGGCGCGTTGAGGTATTGGCTTGACCAGACTCCGCCTGGTTACCTACAGAGAATTAAGAAAAGTAGCGGAAAGTTGTGGTTTCGAGTGGAAGCGTCGCCAGGGGAGTCATAATAGTTTCAAAAACCCTGAAGGCCGCATAATTGTTATCCCGGATCACGGTGCGCAGGTTATTGTGCGGCCTTTGCTGCGCAAGATACTGCGCGATATGGGTATCAGCGTCGATGAGTATCACAAAATCCTGGAAAAGCTCTAGGATTCACAAATGAGGCGGTCGTGGCGGAGTTTGGGAGGCAATTCGTGGCAACAAGCAAGAATGATACCGGCCGGATTACCACGCTGTAGAACCTAAATATCTACGTCAAAGGAATCAATTACTGCGCATTCGCGGTCCCTTCGCTAGCCCTCCGCCTTCACTCCACACCAAGCCCCTAACGAAGTGCTTTCAATTCCGCTACTGGCATTCCGAGGACCGAGTACCTGATTTGTAGTGGGCCTGACTGGTACGGTGTCCGTGGAATTCTAATACCTGGTGCTGTATTATTTCTTCACTTCAAGAGGTGAGTCGAGATGTTAGAAGTGTATTTTTTTGTCCTCGGATTAGTGAACAGCGTCTTTCTGATTTTGCTCTTTCTTGTCCGAAAGAAGAGACTGGACCTTGTTAATCGATTCGGTTGGATTTATTTACTGCTGGCCATTCCCGCAGCCTGTGGAATTTTCCTGGTGCAACGGGAGAATGAAACGGTACGATACAGCATCTTTCTCGGGATCTTCCTGGCCTTTCTACTTGTAGAATGGCTATTTGACTATGTACTGAAAATCAATTTTCGAGAGAACTGGAGGAAAAACTGGAAGTGGATAGTACCCTACCTGGGTCTCTATTACGCGATGAACTATGGATTTGTGGTGATGCCGTGGAAGACTTCTTTGGTGTGGGGGCTCATCATGCTCGGGCTATTTATAGTTCAAATAATCGCAAACCTGAAGAGTCACCCCAAAATGAGCGGGTGAAGGAGGCACCCCTCCAACCATAATACGCCGCAGCACAGTTTACGTTTAAGTTGAAGCTAGAAGACAACACAAATGGCAGATAAAGCTCAAGTGCCAAAGCCCAAATGACACCCTTCCCTCCTTGTCAGAGGGGGGAAGAGCATGAGGAAAGCCGGGATGATTCGTTCTGTAAAAATGGCTATTTTTTCTGGAGTTCAACAGATGTTTTTCATACGTAGGGCGATTACCTCGGGCACATTTAACCCTTAAAATACACACGATTCGTTTCGTCGGTTTGCCCTTCATATTTGCGAGCGGTGGGGGTTGGCGGAGTGACGCAGGGAGGCCCAAATGACAAACCAAGTCCAGATGCCAAAATCCGCATGACAAATGAAGACCACGGGGAGGCGGGAGTCGGTGGAAGAGTTCGTAACTCTCCCCGCCTGCCAAAGGACTTGTTCGGCAGGCAGGTCTGACTCCCTCTTACCCCTTCGGCAAGCTCAGGGCAGGCTCTAAGAGGGAGAACAACCAAGAATCTGCAGAGATTTTTCATTCCGTTTCGCTTCATTCAGAATGACACAGGGGTTCGAATGAGCGCTATTTCAGGGTCAACGCCTTCCAGATTGGTAATGTTCCACAGTTGGGATGTTTCGGCAGGGCTAAGGGTACCGGAATAGAAGCCATGTTTACGGGCATTCCGGTTGCCTTTCTGGCCACCGCGCTTCCTCCTAACCCGTGTTGGGTTTACAGTCAGGTTCTGAGAAACCGCGCCCGCGGGGTTTGATTTGTCAGGGTAGCACACGAGTTCCAAGGAGAGATTAGCATGAATTCCTTATTCGAACAAGGGGGAAATGGCGCAGTTAGGGGCCAGGGGTCAGGGACTAGGGGCTAGAGATACAATAGAGACTGCTAGAGATTCAGGGAGATTAGTGGAGATACAGCGGAGATACGCTAGAGACACTGGAGATTGGAGACAGTTAGAGATTAGTAGAGATACAGTGGAGATACGTTGAAGAGACTGGAGACAGGGAGATTAGACATTGGAGAGTAGTCCGGAGCCAGTAGACGGTAGAAGAGTTCGTAACTCCCTCTAACTCCCTCTCACCCTATGAGGGAGAACAGCGAAGAATCGAAATTCTTCACTCCGCTTCGTTTTGTTGAGAATGACACGGGGGCTCCGCTCCAATCCATTCAGAAAGACAAAAAGGGATGTCACTCTGAGCAACCTGCGGCGGGCGGGGTTCCCCAAAACTCAGAATCTCTCAATCAAGCGACTGCCATTCCTGCAAGGAAATCTTCCTTACGATCATGTGCTCCACTTCCTTTAGAAGTGCCTTGAGTTGGGGCACAGAATATTCCGCATTGCTGGGGATGGCCAGCGTATGTGTCCCGTAACGCATACAAAAATGACGCCCACCTGGTTCAGGTGGGCTAAAACCCAATCCGGCTAATTTCCTTATGAAAACCCTGCGTTTGCACGGCGCCCATTTAGCCATGGGCGACGGTTCCCTCAAGCGCTGGTATGCCCTTGTTCAGGTCGAGTCCGTCTATGACGGGCAAGTGATCACCGTGCCTTATCTTGACCAGCAGCCAGCCTTCAAGAACCGATCTCAGCTCGATTTGGCATTCATAAAGGGTTTCGCTGAAGGCGATTGTTCCAGGGCACTCAGGAATCTTCCCACAGTAAGTGCCATCTTCAAGCTTTTCATACGTAGCTTTCCTCATGGCCGCCTCGATGTATTCTGTCAACATGACTGTCCTCTGCACCAATTGTAGTCCACGCCGACGAACACTGTCAACGGAGGCTAGGGGCTGGGGACTAGAGACTAGAGACTAGAGACTGGAGACTAGGGACTAGAGACTGGAGACCAGGGACTAGAGAGGGGGCTCATCATGCTCGGACTATTTGTTGTTCAAATAATCGCAAACCTGAAGAGTCACCCCAAAATGAGTGAATGAAGCATTACTTCGAGTAGTATTTTGGGGACATAATACCGGATTTGTGGCAGGCCTGATTGGTATGGCGTCCCTGGAATTCAGCGGGATTCCCCACCCAAGCCTTGCAGTGACAATAAAATCCTGTCTGCGTTCACACATCGGTTGGTCGGCACTTCGTAATGCCTTAGGGAAGATGGAAACAGCCTTCTGTACTTAATATGCCTTACCGGCACTATGTAGACATGCTCAGGCGAATTTGGACGTCCGCCTGAGCCGATGGCAACAAGCACCGGCATATCCTTATCGATCGCCATGTATCTATTTAGCTGATATGGTTTGCACCATTCGACAGCCTCCTGATAAAGCCGTGATCTGTATTTCGCCTCGACTAGAAATTCTCGGCCACTTCTTCTTGACCTGAATCTGAAGTCCGGCTCCTTCGAGGTTTCAACGAAGTCATCTCTGTTGGTTTCATAATCATGGGTTTGATGCACTAGGTCATATCCTTCCTTGGTGAACAAGTATCCACGGACGTAGTGCTCGAATTCATCGCCTGTGACATATGTTTTGGGCTTGTTCAGTTCTGCCCAAGCCGCCTTGACAACTCTTGCAAGTACGCTCAACCTAAACTCCCGATTTCGAGATAACAAATCATTCTATGCAGTGTTGAAATTCGTGACAATAGGAGAATAGTACTGGTAGTCCAATTGAGTATTGTTCTGAATTCTGTTTCCAGTGTTACGAGATTGCACTGGACCCAGGGATGTGTGTATTTTGTCACTATGAACCGTTGCAAGAACTGAGCTTCCGTCGAGAGGTGATGCTGGGGTCGGTCAGAGCGCTATGCTGGAGACAAAGCGCCTGATTCGTAGCAGGCCTAATCGATACAGCATCCCTAGGGTTTCACTCCTAAGAAGGTAATCTCTTGACATCTTCTGCAACATATGCTATAGAATAATCAACGTGGATCAATTAGCAGCCAAGATCAAGCACTGCCGGGACCGCAAAGGGTGGACACAGGAGCAGTTGGCTAGATCCTTAGGTGTTTGTCTTAACACCGTCCAAAGATGGGAACTGGGGAAGACTCGACCATCACCACTGGCAATGGAAAAACTGAATGGTGTCTTAAAAGATATATTGGAGCGAGAGCAACTGCTATTGTTATGACCAAGGCAAATTAACATGTTCGGTGGTTAAAGCTGGAATGCAAATAGATACTAGGATCTGAGGGATTTGATGGTTACTAGGTGGAGGACAAAATTCGTGTGCCAATCGTGTGGTAGACTCACCGAAGCACCAATAGGCACTCAGCGTCTAGCCCGAACGCTGTGCCAAGCATGCTTCGGCAAGGGACAGGATAAAAGGCCCAGGGAACTGAACGAACTAACTGGGGCAGAATGGGCGAAAGCAAGTAAGAGTGTCGAAAGTTATCCAGATAATAGATCCGACAAGCAGAGACGACACGGAGCTTGTTTTCCCGAATCGCTCGCGCTACAACAAATATCAATATTCACTAAGAAGGGAGAGCTAGTACTCGATCCTTTTGTCGGCGTAGGTACAACTCTGGATGCGGCTTATCAGCTAGGTAGGAGGGGAATTGGTATTGAATTAAACGATGAATTCGCAAATATAGCTCAGAAAGACCTAATAGCGTCTGGATGCACTTCAGATCAAGTGCGTGTTATCATTGATGATGCGAGAAATATGGAATTGCATGTTGCTCCATGCAGTGTTGACTTTATTCTAACCAGTCCTCCGTATTCTAACTTGCTGAAGAATATCTCGGGAAGCTTCGCGTATAAATGGAGAGAACACTCCAGCATCAATCCGGTAGCAAATCCTCAGCCCTATTCTTCAAAAGGCGAAGATTTAAGCAACATGAGCTATGAAAACTGTCTGTGCTCCATCAAAGAAGTTTTCGCTTCGTCTTACCGTGTTCTACGTGACTCTTCATATGCAGTTTGGGTAGTAAAGGATTTTCGGAACCTGAAGGAAGGAATTGTGTATGTCAACTTCCATGGTGACATCATTGAATGTGCAGAATCAGCAGGTTTTGTATTGTGGGATATAAGGATTTATGATCAAACTCGGTTTCGCCCCCTAGTATGCCTGGGTTACCCTTCGCGAAATTTCTATTTGAATATAGGACACTCATATCTGCTGACCTTCAAGAAAGATGAGAGGGCAAACGCAACTTAGTACAGCAAGGCAACTCGATTTTCAGTTGAAGACTGACGACTTCTTAGAACCAGGGCTAAGAGGTCTGGGGATAGACCTAGATAAGGTGCGGGATAAGAATTACCTCACGCACAATTTTCACCCGTACCCTGCAAAGTTTATACCACACATCCCTCGGGCACTAATTGAAAAATACACAATGCCTGGGCAACTAGTAGTCGACCCGTTCTGTGGTAGCGGTACAACTCTTGTCGAAGCTTGCCTTCAAGGGAGACCGTCAATTGGTACTGATCTGAACCCTATTGCCTGTCTGGTAAGTGAAGCGAAAACCACAAAACTTGAAAGTTCTCACGTTGACGAGCTAAACCAGCTGCTGTTAGATGTTAATGAGGGGCTGCTAAATATTTCAGATGTCGTGCACTCAAACTTGGCAGATTCTATTCCAAATTTCAAGAACAGAGACCATTGGTTTGATAACGAAGTTCTCCTTGAACTGGGATATGTCAGAAAAGCCATTGAACAGTTAGTATCGCCACAATCGCGTACTCTTGCGCTCACAGCCTTTTCGGCCGTGATAGTAAAGGTATCCCGCCAGGAAAGTGATACACGCTGGGTGGCTGTTGATAAGAATCATCCACCAGGCTTTGCGTTGAGAGCATATGCCCAGAAGCTGACCGATATGATTCCGCGTTCTCTGGAATTCAGCCGACTGGCTAGCTCCTCAGCAACTATTATGCGGTGTGATGCGACTTCTCTGGCCTGCGTACCGAATTCGGTGGCCGATATCATCGTTACATCACCGCCATATATGAATTCTTATGATTACTATCTTTATCACAAGCTAAGGATGTTCTGTCTAGGCTACGACCACAAGATCGTACAAAGCGCCGAGATAGGTTCACGTAACCGTCATTGCGATAAATCGGAAGACCCGAACAGTTATCGAAATCTAATGAATTCTTGCCTACAAAGCATTAAGCGAATTCTGAAGCCCTCGAGCATACTGGCTATCGTAATCGGTGATTCGGTATACAAAGGTGAATTGGTTCCCATGAAGGCGGTCTATGATGAATTATGCAGGAAAACGGGATTTGCTAGACTTGACAGTTACCAATATGATCAACGAAAGTATACAGCATCGTTTATAAAAGGATACAAGACGGTGCCTAAACACTCTTATGTCTTGGTGTACTCCAATTAGGTCGACTTGGCCCCGTATCCGTATTCCTGAAGAGAATTCGTACTAATGCAGGCTGGTTGTTATATTTCACCGAATCTCAGGTTGGTCCGTCCCCTATGAAATTGATACTGACGACTGCCCGGACTAGCGAGGGTAACTCGGAACCAATGCTGAGACGTCTGGCGCTGAAAAATCAGCATGTCTCCGGTGGACAATAGGCTGAATATAGCACTGTTATGAAAAGTAAATCTGGATTCAGTATTTGGGCGAGGGTGTCCCGTATGTGGCTCGTAGATAATGAACCTCGCATCATCAGCGACAATATTTCCGCTCGGACCACTAAGCAAAACACTTAGAGAGCACTCCCATTGCCTGCCTCTTCCGCCCGCGTCTGGCCCGTGTGTCATTGTAACTGGCGGGAAGTAGTGTGCGAATCGTATCGGTACTATTATCTGCCCCGGAGCACTACCAGGATTGACATCGAAGTTTGACAGTACTTTCCAAAATCCTCTCCGGATGACTCTTGGCCTCCCAGCAACTCTTCTGCCGTGCCTTGGTGCACGCAAATCTGGCTGGGGCGCCGGCGCAAAGCGACGTGTACTGAACAAGCCCCCTGCTGTGTAACGGCCAGGTCCCTCAGCAACAACCCCTGCATCCGTCAGCTCTGACTCATCAAGAGCTGTTTCTTCATCTAATAGAAGGCTTGGCTCTTCGTTCTCCAATCGATTCATAAGCTCTTCAGATAACCGCAAGGAACACCCTGTGGAAGCGTCTTTATAGAAAGTGAATATCTGATCAATACTCCTGTAAAGATAAGAATCATCCGGATTAGCCAGATCAAGGTCCATTTGCGCCGTAATCTCGTAATTAGTGAACAATCCACCGGCAGTCAGATTTGAGGATCCTATAAGCACTATGGCATTGTTTCCCGGATTTGCTAGTAGGTATAACTTAGGATGGAATGTTCTGTTTGGAGATGTGTCATGATATACATAGACTTCATGAGCTAATCCGTGAAGCATGCGCAAAGCTTGCTTTGAAGTACCCCTGCTGTCGAGACCTAACACAGCCTCAACCCGTCCGCCATTTCCTCTAAATGAATCCATTGCACCAGCTATTCGGACCAAGCCACTCGTTCTAACAAAGGCAACCATAAACCGAAAGACAACGAACCCATTTTCTCTGTTAGATTCAAGCAGAGAGCGGAGATTATAGCCGAGCCATTCATCTCGCTCTGCTGCTGGTTGATTGGTTATCCGCACTCGCATAATATCGCTGCTCCGAAATCAACTCTTGTGGTACTTCGATTATACACCCACCAGTAGTGACCAACAAGAACTAAACCTTTATGTAGCTCTTCAAGGATTCGGCTCTAGGCAGGTGCGATGTCCTCGGGCTTCAAGCAGGTGCTCCGGGCAAGAGCAGGGGTCAGGGACTAGGGATTAGGGATTAGGGACTAGCAGTCAGGGGTCAGGAGTCAGTAGTCAGCGCTAATGAGATTGCCACGCCCCGACAAGCCGGGACTCGCAATGACACGAGAGGTTAGTGCTCCTGTTAAGAATACCAGCAAAACAAGCAGAATAGCTGGAGTACCGGACAACAGGCGTTCTTCTTTATGAAGGCCAGTATATGCTGAGATATTTCCCCGCCTTTCTCTTTCTGGGCTCATATGGCACACCCTGCAGAATGATTGTTGACAACTGTATGAGGCATGCACATAATGGGTTTTCTGTAAATGAAGCAGCGGCTCTTTGAAATCCTGAACCTCTCACTGGTTTCCGGCTTCGTTATACTGGGTATCAGCATCATTTCACCTGTCCTTCCCCAGTATGCACTTTCATTCTCGATTCCCGTAGCGCTTGTAGGATGGGCGGTATCGGCGTTTGCCCTGGCGCGTTTGGTGATGGACATACCGGCGGGCTTCCTGGCAGACCGTTTCGGCAGGAAAAGAAACATGATACTCGGGTTGGTGTTGATAATCGTGTCGTCAATCGCAGCCGGCACAGCCGAAGATTACGCCTGGCTGATTTTCGCACGTGTTGTGGAAGGATTAGGTTCCGCCCTCTACATAACCTCGGCAACAACCTGGGTGGCGCAGGTGACCGCCGGCGAGTCCCGGGGCCGGTATATGTCGCTGTATACGGGGCTTATATTCGCGGGCACTGCTTTCGGGCCCACTATCGGCGGCTATACCGCTGCTCATTTCGGCCTGAACGCACCCTTTTTTGCATACGCTATATTCGCCTTTATCGGCCTAATCGCCACATTGCGCTTGAAGGAGCCGGCGGACTCGGCACAGGCAACAGGGCCGAAAATGCGCATACAAGACATCATCAGCGTCATATCGAACGGCCCATTTATGCTGGTGAACTGCTCGGTCCTGGCGCTGTTTTTCCTGAGGTCCGGCGTACGTTCAACGCTTGTTCCACTGTATGCCTCCCTCAACCTGGGCCTGTCCGAGGAGAGGATCGGAATAGTGCTGACGGTGGCGGCCATCGTTACCTCTGTATGCAGTTTCCCCTCCGGCTGGCTCTCGGATAAGGTGGGGAGAAAGAAACCTATAATGGCCTGCCTGTTCCTGAGCGGTATTGCCGTGCTGCTGATTCCGTCGCAGGGAAGCCTGGCCGGCCTTACGGGCATCATGGCTTTCTACGGTCTGGCCACCGGCCTACAAGGCTCCATCGCTGCCTGGCCTGCCGATGTGGCGCCTAAAGGCAAGCTGGGCACATCCATGGGAATCTACCGTGTCATGGGAGATATCGGACTGGTGCTCGGTCCCATAACTGTGACTTATATAGCCGACTATACAGGGCATTTGGCGGTAACGTTCATGCCCTTCCTGGCACCGGCGCTCCTCTGTTTTGTAGTGGGCCTGTTGATGCTAAAGGCCAGGGACCCGGCCGCCCGAAGACATGCCAAAGGATTCATGGTCCAGTAAGACGGGCGCAGCTCAAGCCCGGGCATCCAGCCGGGAAGTCCGGGCGGACGCAGTGTTCTTACCTGGGCTCGGAACCGGCTCCGCAGTGTCTGAGGCCCCTCGCCTCGACAGATTGGGGCTTCCTTCATAACTCCCCTGACCCCTCTGATCCTTCGACTTCGCTCAGGACATGCCTTAAGAGGGGAAGCCGTAATGGCAAATGACAAAGCCCAAATGCCAAATCAAGCTCAAAATCCAAATGACAAAAGCGGCAGCAGATAGCAGGCGGTGGTCAGAGTTCAGGAGTCAGAATTTAGCTAACGAGATTGCCGCGTCGCCCCGATTAATCGGGGCTCCTCGCAATGACAGTGGGGAGAGAAAGTGCTCGCAATGACAAAGGGAAGGGGCTTCCTTCATAACTCCCCTGACCCCTCTTATCTTAAGAGGGGGAGAAAGGCCTCGCAATGTCACTGAGGTAGGGAATGGCTCGCAATGACCCGGGAGGCTCGTGCTCCTGTTGGAAATACCGACAGGCAAGGCACGTTCTCTTATTCCGACAACAACGTTCCCAGCTTCTGGAGCGCCTCCGATATCGTCCCGGCCGGCAAAGCGCATATCAATTCGGCACGTCGGGCTCGCCAATCCAGACTTTTAACCTGGTCAGATAATATCGCTCCTGCCACCGGCAAGCCCGCGGGAAGAAGAACCTCGAAAGGGTAGCCTTTGGGCTGGCCGGTTATCGGGCAAAGGATGGCCAGTCCTACCTTGCTGTTATAGCTTTGCGGCGACAGCACTACGGCCGGCCGGCGCCCGGCCTGTTCGTGACCTGCTTGCGGATTTAAGCTAATCCACACCACATCTCCGCAACGAGGCACGTAGGCACGGCGGTCTACCACGTCTCGTTCCCCACGGCGGAACCGGTATCAACCTCGTGATGCAAGTTGTCTTTGGTGACCTTTGATAGAAGCTGTTCGAGGGTCAGCTCCGGCTTAGTCAGCCGCGCGACCACGATTTTCCCGTCTGCCAGCGATAGTTCGACGGATGTTTCTTTCCGGAGCCCCACTTCGTCAGCGAAAGATTTCGGAATGCGCAAAGCGAGGCTGTTACCCCATTTCTGAACACGCGTCCTCATATCGAACCTCCATTCACAGTATCTACAATGAAGATACTCCTTCCCCAGGCGCTTGTCAAGCCCATTGACAGTGGCCAGCGTACCGTCTCGTCTTCATAACTCCCCTTGCCCCTCTGATCTTAAGAGGGGAACCCGTAATGGCAAATGACAAAGCCCAAATGCCAAATCAAGCTCAAAATCCAAATGACAAAAGCGGCAGCAGATAGCAGGCGGTGGTCAGAGTTCAGGAGTCAGAATTTAGCTAACGAGATTGCCGCGTCGCCCCGATTAATCGGGGCTCCTCGCAATGACAGTGGGGAGAGAAAGTGCTCGCAATGACAAAGGGAAGGGGCTTCCTTCATAACTCCCCTGACCCCTCTTATCTTAAGAGGGGGAGAAAGGCCTCGCAATGTCACTGAGGTAGGGAATGGCTCGCAATGACCCGGGAGGCTCGTGCTCCTGTTGGAAATACCGACAGGCAAGGCACGTTCTCTTATTCCGACAACAACGTTCCCAGCTTCTGGAGCGCCTCCGATATCGTCCCGGCCGGCAAAGCGCATATCAATTCGGCACGTCGGGCTCGCCAATCCAGACTTTTAACCTGGTCAGATAATATCGCTCCTGCCACCGGCAAGCCCGCGGGAAGAAGAACCTCGAAAGGGTAGCCTTTGGGCTGGCCGGTTATCGGGCAAAGGATGGCCAGTCCTACCTTGCTGTTATAGCTTTGCGGCGACAGCACTACGGCCGGCCGGCGCCCGGCCTGTTCGTGACCTGCTTGCGGATTTAAGCTAATCCACACCACATCTCCGCAACGAGGCACGTAGGCACGGCGGTCTACCACGTCTCGTTCCCCACGGCGGAACCGGTATCAACCTCGTGATGCAAGTTGTCTTTGGTGACCTTTGATAGAAGCTGTTCGAGGGTCAGCTCCGGCTTAGTCAGCCGCGCGACCACGATTTTCCCGTCTGCCAGCGATAGTTCGACGGATGTTTCTTTCCGGAGCCCCACTTCGTCAGCGAAAGATTTCGGAATGCGCAAAGCGAGGCTGTTACCCCATTTCTGAACACGCGTCCTCATATCGAACCTCCATTCACAGTATCTACAATGAAGATACTCCTTCCCCAGGCGCTTGTCAAGCCCATTGACAGTGGCCAGCGTACCGTCTCGTCTTCATAACTCCCCTTGCCCCTCTGATCTTAAGAGGGGAACCCGTAATGGCAAATGACAAAGCCCAAATGCCAAATCAAGCTCAAAATCCAAATGACAAAAGCGGCAGCAGATAGCAGGCGGTGGTCAGAGTTCAGGAGTCAGAATTTAGCTAACGAGATTGCCGCGCTCCGCTCGCAATGACAAGGGGACAGGGGCTTCCTTCATAACTCCCCTGACCCCTCTTATCTTAAGAGGGGGAGAAAGGGCTCGCAATGTCACTGAGGTAGGGAAATGGCTCGCAATGATGCGGGAGGCTCGTGCTCCTGTCATGAATGCCGGCAGAGCAGGATATGATGGCCGAAGTGCTAGGAGACAGGCGTTCTTTTCATGAAAGCCAGTATATGTTTCGATATTTCCCGGCCCTTCTCTTCCTGGAGGAAGTGTCCGGCGTCCTTGATGGTAATGTCCGGCTGGTCTTTGGCTGTAGGTATAAGAGAGCGGAAGAACTTGTCACCGCCGCCCGTAATAGGGTCTTTATCTGAGAACATGACCAGGGCCGGCCTGTCCCACTTGGACAGGACCTCCCGGGCATGCCGCATTTCGGCGGCAGCGGGGTCGTCGGGTCTGATGGGAACGAGGAGCGGCCACACGGCAGCCCCGGTCTTGTGTTTAACGTCGGGAAAGGGCGCCTCATAGGCAGCCACGACTTCTTTAGTAATCTTCTCGGGGTGGGCCATGCCGCCCAGTATGGACTGCCCGATCTGCATGTCGGGATGGGTCTCGGCATACTTTCGCCAGGCCAGGAAAGCTTCGCCGGGCTTGCCCTTGCCCGTGGGCAGGCCGGTATTCATGATAACCAGCCGGGCAAAACGGTCCGGTATATGGGCGACCGCAGCCAGGCCAATCAACCCACCCCAATCCTGGACCACAACGGTTATCTGCTTGAGGTCCATGGCCTTTATGAAGCCCGTCAACGTGCCCAGGTGCATCCTGAAGGAATATGCTTCCCGCTCGGTAAACTTATCGGACCGGCCAAAACCGAGAAAGTCCATAGCTACAACGCGGTGCTTTTTGGACATAACGGCAATCATCTTACGATACAGGAACGACCATGAGGGCTCGCCGTGCAAACAAAGTATGGCCTGTCCTTTGCCTTCATCCACGTAATGTATGCGCAGTCCGTTGAGCTCGATATAGTGCGGGGCAAAAGGGAAACCGGGCAATTTGGAAAAACGTTTGTCCGGAGTACGGATAACTGGCATGTTTATATTCCCCCTGTTCTATTATTATGGAAAGACACGCTAGCTTTTTCTCAACGAGATGAAGACCTTATATCCTACGAAGATAAGCACAGCCAGGATGACAGCAACGCCGATGAACCTCGGTATGTTGTCCAGATCATAAGGTACTACCGCGAATATCATCGTTCCCAGGCCGCCCAGAATCAAACCGACCCCAAAGATGCCCAGCCTTCTCAGTATGACCGTGCCCACGACGGCAAACACCACCCCCAGAGGCAGGACAATGAAGAATGTGTTCCTGTCATGCACCGCTGCTTCCTGCCGGTATTCGTCCCCAAGGCTGGTGCATTCTTGATCCCACTCTTGATACTCAGGGCTCTCGTAATCCGGCGCGGGCCCCAGCAGCTCATAACAGTCCGGGTACTGGGGGGCGGGATAGAAAGTCTGTACGCCCACGATGACGAGCACGGTGAGCGCAACCGCTATAGCCAGAACGTAGATGACTCTAAGAATACGCACCTATTCGCTCCTTCGAGGGTTAGTCAACGTCCGTTTTTCTATCTCCCCCTCGATTCCATTATATATCTAACTACCACGGAATGGAATCTGCGAGCAGGCGCTCCTGTCAAAAACGCCGGCAAGACAAAGTATCAGTGTTTAGAGAAACACGTTAGGTTCTTTTTAGGGAAAGGAAGACCCTGTTGCCCACGAAGATCAGCACAAGCAGGATGACAGCGATGCCGGCAAATCTCAGTGTGCTGTCCAGCCCATAAGGCACAATTGCATATACCATCGTCCCCACGCCCCCCAGAATCAAGCCGGCCCCGAAGATACCCGACTTTCTCTGGAGGAAGGCGCCCGCGACAGCAAGCACCAAGCCCAGAGGCAAGGCAACGAAAAATACGTTCCTGGCATGTACCTCTGAATTCTGCCATGGTGAAGACTCAGGATAGAAGGCATCGACGCCCGCGATGACAAGCGCAATAATCGAAGCCGCTATAGCCAGAACATAAATGACCTTCAAAACACGCATCTACTCACTCCTTTGAGGGTTAGTCATTGTCAGTTTGTTCTTATACCCTCTTCATTCCATTATACATCTAACCGCTGCGGAATGGAATCCGTTGCCCTTGGTCAACGCCTTCGTAACGTGGAGTGTGTCGTTGCGAGGAGCCGCGGGCGACGAAGCGATCCCTGAAGGGAAATCCCAAGCACCAAATCCTAAACAATATCAAAATGACAAATCAAAGCGAAAAATGTAGTGCGAGGCTTTAGCCTCGTACCGAGGCGCCATTCCACGACCTTGAAAGGTCGCACTACAATCGTGTTTGGAATCTGGCAAATGAGATTGCCACGTCGCCCCGATTCATCGGGGCTCCTCGCAATGACATGGGGTGTGTCTTTGCCAGGCACGACAGTGCCGAAGCGATCTCTGAAGGGAAATCCCAAGCACCAAATCCTAAACAATATCAAAATGACAAATCAAAGCGAAAAATGTAGTGCGAGGCTTTGGCCTCGTGCCAAGGCGGCATTGCACGACCTTGAAAGGTCGCACTACAATCGTGTTTGGGATTCGGCAAATGAGATTGCCGCGTCGCCCCGATTCCTCGGGGCTCCTCGCAATGACAGTGGAATAGAGAAAGGGCTCGCAATTACACAGGGTTATTGTTCCTGTTAAAAATAGCAGCAAAACAAGGTATAATTGCTGAAAGCGAGAACCGACGTGCCAAGAGAATTAGAGAGGAGGGGAAATGCGAGAGGTTATTTTATATCCCGGTGAGGATGGCTACTGGGTAGTGGAGTGCCCTAGCTTGCCCGGCTGCGTCAGCCAGGGAAAGACAAAAAGGGAAGCAATAAAGAACATCAAGGAAGCGATAAGCTGTTATATCCACGCCCTCGAGGAGGATAGCATTCCTGTGCCCAAAGAGAAGTTTGCCGTATCAGTGGTAGTGGTATGAGCAAGCTTCCTGTCCTATCAGGCGAAAAGTGTATCAAAGCTCTGGCAAAGGCAGGATTCTATCCCAAAAGGCATGAGGGTAGTCACGTGACGGTCAGGCGGGATGAGCCGTTTTGTCAATTGGTTGTCCCTCTTCATAAGGAATTGGATAGAGGAACACTAAGAGCTATTATTCGTCAGGCGGGATTGTCGGTAAGCGAATTCACCAAGCTGTTATGACAGTATTGACCAAGCAGATGAGATAGATACGGATTAGTCATTTGTGTAGTCGCTCTGTGAAAAACACCGACAAACAGGTCCAAGAGTACCCACCATTCGTTTCCTGTGACCGGCTGTACAGCCGGAACTTCAGAAGCATGAAAGGTGTGACGCTTTGACCAGGAAGCAGCCCATATTCTATGGATGGTGGATAGTCGTGGGGCTGTTTGCCATAGATATCGTTGCGTCTCTGGGCAGATACAACCTGGCTGCCTTCCTGCCCTTCATCATGGACGACCTGGGCTGGACAAGGGAGACAATAAGCCTGGCCCAGAGTATCGCCATATGGCTGTACGCTCTGTTTGTCCTGCTCGCGGGCGTACTGGTCGACAGAATCGGAAGCCGGAAGACTTTCTTAATCGGCGGCGCCATTACCATCCTGGGCTGGGTACTGTTCTCGGCCGTGCAAGCGCCCTGGCAACTGTATCTTTATTACGGCGTGCTCCTGTCGGCGGCAGTCGGTCTGACCCACTATGTCCCAGTCATGGCGACAACACGCAAGTGGTTCATAAAGCGGGCGGGAGCAGTGGCCGGCATCACCGGCAGCGCCTGGGCCCTGGGCAACTCCATATTCATGCCGGTAATGACGGGGCTGGCCGATTCCCAGGGGTGGCGTTACACTTCACTTGTCCTGGGAATCTGTTTCGGCGCCGTCATCATACTGTGCGCGCTGTTCGTCATTCGCGACACTCCGGAGTCTGTAGGACTGCGTCCTGACGGCCGGGCATCTCCATCGGCTGCCGACGGGACGGCATCCATAGAGATATCCTGGAATATAAAGCGTGCTCTGAAAACGCCGCAGTTCCTCATGCTGCTGACCGCCTACTCTGTATATAACATCGGCCTTAACGGACTGGCGGCCCACTCAGTAACGTGGGGCACGGAACTGGGCTGCCCGGAGGCAGCCGCCGGGATTTTTGCCACGGTATTCGCGCTGGCGTGGATGGTCGGTTCCGTAGCAGGCGGCTGGCTGGGCGACAAATATGGAAAGGGACGCGTGATGCCGGTAGGTCTCATCATCGCCACGGCAGCTATGCTTTACGGATGGCTGGGAGTACATACCCAGCCGGGCCTGATGGCGCTCTCCATCGGCGTGGGCCTGGGCACAGGCCTGCAGGTCCCCCTGTATGCTCCATTGCTGGGCGATCTTTTCGGCAGGGCGCGTGTGGGCTCGCTGTTCGGAATTATCACCTTTGGCTACGGCTTGATCGGGGGCTGGGGGCCTTTGATCTGGGCCACTCTCCGCGAAACAACCGGTTCCTATAATACCGCAGCATTAGTGTCTACGGTATGTTATGCTATAGCTGTCGTGGCCATTTTGTTGGTCCGCCCCATGAAGACTGGAGGAGGTACCTAGGTCTATGAAAAGCTCGCCTATAAAACTCAGCATGACTGATAAACAAGCACGGGATTACGGGGCTTCTATTCCCTTCGACCGCCGGCTATATCGCCAGGACATCGAGGGAAGCATCGCCCACGCCAGAATGCTGGCCAAGCAGGAGATAATAGCCGGGGGCGAGGCGGCGGTGATAATCAAGGGGCTCGACTCTATTCGAAAGGAAATCGAGCGGGGGAGGTTTCAATTCAGGACCGAGCTTGAGGACATACACATGAATATCGAAGCGCGGTTGTTTGAAAAGATAGGCGAGACAGCAGGCAAGCTTCATACCGCCCGCTCCAGAAACGACCAGATGGCCCTGGACCTGCGGCTGTTCGTCAAAGAGGAAATCCTGAAGACCGTTGATAAGATAAGAGCCCTGCAGGCCGTGCTGGTGGAGCTGGCCGGCGCGAACAAGGACGTCATCATGCCCGGCTATACCCACCTTCAGCAAGCCCAACCGGTCCTGCTGGCACATCATCTGCTGGCTTATTTCGAGATGTTCCAACGGGACAAAGAGAGATTTCACGACTGTCTGGGCCGCACCGACGTCATGCCGCTGGGCAGCGGCGCCTTAGGCGGAGTCCCTTATCACATAGACCGGGAGTTCGTAGCGCAGGAGCTGGGCTTCAGCAAGGTAAGCACCAACAGCCTGGATGCCGTTTCCGACAGGGACTTCATCATAGAGTACGAAGCGGCGGCGGCCATCACGATAATGCACCTTTCCCGCCTGGCCGAAGAGCTTGTCCTGTGGTCATCGAACGAGTTCGGCTTCATAAAGATTGGCGAAGCCTTTACCACGGGCAGCAGCATCATGCCCCAGAAAAAGAACCCCGACGTGGCCGAGCTGGCCAGGGGGAAGACCGGGCGGGTGTACGGCCACCTGATGGGCATGTTGACCATTATGAAGTCGCTGCCTTTAGCCTATAACCGGGACATGCAGGAGGACAAGGAAGGGCTTTTCGACACAGTGGATACGCTGCAGGCCAGCCTGGCAGTATCGGCCGGAATGATAAAGACAATCAAGATAAACGCCGGGCGTATTGCCCAGGCGATGAAGACAGATTATGTCCTGGCCACGGACCTGGCTGACTATCTGGTCAAGAAAGGCCTGCCGTTCCGGAGAGCCCACGGAGTGGTGGCCAGGCTGAGCGAATATGCCATGAGCAAGGGCAAGAGCTTCCGGGAACTTGGACGGAAGGAATACCGCGAGTTTTCCCCGCTCTTCGCCGGCGATGTCTATGACATAACTCTAGCATCATCGGTAGTCGCCCGGAACGTGGCCGGGGGCACTTCTCCGCAGCAGGTGGCGAAGGCGCTGAGGAGAGCCAGGAGGCTGACTAAGAAATGATTAAGCTGGCGCCCTCGATTCTTTCGGCTGATTTTGCCCGCCTGGGTGAGCAGATTGACGAGGTGGCCGGGGCCGGGGCCGACTATATCCACGTGGATGTCATGGACGGGCACTTTGTGCCAAATATCACCATCGGTGCTTCCGTGGTGGCTTCGATTCGTGCCGTGACCGGCCTGCCTCTGGACGTTCATCTCATGATAGAGCACCCGGAGCGGTACGTATCTCAATTTGTCGACGCCGGCGCCGATATTATCACCGTGCACGTGGAAGCCTCTCCCCATGTGCAGGCCACGATACGCTTGATAAAGGAATCGGGGGCCAGGGCGGGAGTATCCTTAAATCCGGCCACTCCCATCTGCGCGGTGGAGGAGTTTCTCCGTCAGGTGGACCTGGTCCTTGTTATGAGCGTCAATCCGGGCTTCGGCGGGCAATCCTTTATCCCTGAGACATTGCCCAGGATAGAGAGCGTACGCAAGACACTGGATGATCGAGGACTGGGCGCCGAGCTCGAAGTCGACGGGGGGATCAATGCGGACAACGCCCCTGACGTGGTTGAAGCGGGCGCCACTGTCCTGGTGGCGGGAAACAGCGTATTCAGGGCCCAGGAAGGGATAAGCGGGGCAATGAGGAAGCTGAGGGAAGCAACCTCACAGAAATCATAAACAATATCAAAGTTCAAAGGTCAAAAATCAAAATTACAAGCCAAAATGCAAAATTTCTAGAAAGAGCCGTCTGTGTCGCTTAGTATTTGAGATGAAAGATATTGTCATTAGAAAGGCCAGAAAATCGGATTTGTCGGCGATTCGGAAGTTGGTGACCGAACTCGTAGATGCCATGGACGATACTGAATGTATCGACATCGGAATCGCGCTTGAAACCTGCGAGCACCACCTGAAGGATAGTAAATCACATTTCCTGGTGGCGGCGATAAAGGGGACCCCGGTGGGATTCATCCATTTCATGACTAGACAGACGATTCTGCACCAGAGTCCGTCGGCTTTGATTGATGAGCTTGTTGTGACAAAGGAATATCAGGGGAAGGGCATCGGCAAGCAGCTGGTCCTGGCCACTATAGAGAAATGCAGGCAACTAGGATGTTGTGAAGTTGAAGTGAGCACGGAAAAGACAAACGTTAAAGCCAGAAGGTTCTACAAGAGGTGCGGGTTCAACAAAACAGAGATACTTTTTGAAGTGGACCTGTAGAAAATGGGGTCAACTCTGTTTTTCCCCGGCTTCTCTGCACGCCCCACGGTTGTGAAGAAAAATAGAGTTGACCCCATTTTTTAGCGGGCGGCTTTGTACTGGGTGCGGAGGCACCTGGTGCAGATGTTGACTTTTCTCTTCCTTCCCTCTACCATAATCGTAGCACGTTGAATATTAGGGAACCAGTGCCGGTGGGTATGCTGTTTGGAATGGCTTACACTGCACCCAAAACCAACCCTTTTGCCGCAAATTTCGCACTTCATAGAGACTTCTCTTTCTGTTGAATTTGCGTAATGATATCACAATTCTTAGCCCGGGTGAAGGGGTGGAATGAAAAGTGATTTAGCCGACGGTAAAACCCTGAAGGAAATGTTTGCTGCAGGGACCGCCTGGCTGCAGAAGAGTGCCCCCGATATCAATGCCATAAACGTTTTTCCCGTTCCTGACGGTGATACGGGCACCAATATGGTGCTCACCATGCAGTTCGCCCTGGGAGAGGTGAAGTCCAATTCGGATAACCAGGCCTGTTCGGTAGCCAAATCACTGGCTCACGGCGCCTTGATGGGTGCGCGGGGCAATTCCGGGGTTATCCTATCTCAATTCTTTAGAGGCTTCGCTAAAGGGCTGGAGGGCAAGGCCAGTTTCGACGGCGGGGATTTCGCCCGGGCCCTGGCCAGAGCATCGCAAACTGCTTACAAAGGGATTGCCAATCCTGTCGAGGGCACCATCCTGACGGTACTTAAAGACGCATCCAAAGCGGCTCAAGAAGCGGGTAGAAATGATGCTGCCCTGGTCTCGGTATTGGAAGCGGCGGTAAAATCGGCTGAGGAGTCGGTGGCACGGACGCCCAGCTTACTGCCAGCGTTAAGGGATGCCGGAGTGGTGGATGCCGGCGGGCAGGGCCTGTACGTGTTACTGGACGGCGCCCTGCAACTCCTCAAGGGAGAGTCACAGAAGATACAGTATCGGAGGCCCCGCCTGGTTGTCGCCGAGAGAGAATCGGTTCCCAGGACAGCCCAGAGGCTGACCCATCTGGAGGCGCCTCACGGTTATTGCACGAATTTTGTCCTGGAGGGGCAGAGTCTTGGTCTGGACAAGATCGAAAAAGACCTCACAAAGAAGGGGCAGTCTTTAATAGTTACCGGCGATGACACTCTGGTCAGAATTCATATCCATAGCTTCAAGCCCGGTGAAATCCTGGAATATGCCACAAAGCTTGGCAAACTGCATGAGATAACTATCAACAACATGGATGACCAGTACGCTGAATTCATCAAGATGCAGAGGGAAAGGATGCCTCAAGTGGATATCGCCATGGTAACAGTGGCCACCGGAGCCGGGTTTTTCGACCTGCTTAATAGCTTAGGTGATATCATCATCGTCCCGGGCGGGCAAACGATGAATCCCAGTGTCCGTGAGCTCTTGCAAGCTGTGGAGTCCGCTCCCTCGAACAACATCATCCTGCTGCCCAATAACAAGAACATAGTGTCGGCTGCTTCTCAGGTCCGGTCCCTGACTTCCAAAAAAGTGAAGGTGATTCCCAGCAGGAACATCCCTCAAGGCATAGCGGCATTTCTGGCTTTCGGTTATGACCTGAATCTAGAACAGAACGCCAGGGTTATGGAGAAAGCAATAGACAAAGTAAAGGCCATCGAGGTTACCAGAGCAGTGCGTGACACCCGCCTCAATGGCCTGGAAGTAAAGAAAGGGCAATTCATTGCCATTCTGAACGATGATGATTTGCTGGCCAGGGCCGATAAAATAGAAGATACTATCCTTGAAGCTCTCGGCAAAGCCGGAGCGGAAAAAGCGGAGATAGTCACCGTTTATTACGGCGCCGAAATCAAGGATACCGAAGCTCAAGAACTAGCGCGGGAAATTCGCGACCGCTACCACGCCGGGGTCGAGGTAATCTACGGCGGTCAGCCACATTACGATTATGTAATTTCCCTGGAATGACAATAAAAAGTGACAGGCATCGATTCGCTGCGAAACGTCCTTGAGCTGGAACGCCGGAAGGGCTACAACGATAAGGCAGTAATCGGCGGCCTGGACAAGTATCTTCACAATCAGGCCGGGCAAATCAGGCAAAGCATCAGCGACCGACAGCTTCTGAAGGGCTTTGACGGACTCAACCTGGCCGGGTCCAGTTACGGGTCTTACAGCCTAGACGAGCGCAAGAGATGGATGGCGGATATCTTTAGCTGGCTGGATAAAGCCACTGAAACAACCAGGGGTCAGGGATCAGGGGTCAGGGATCAAGAGTCAGCTGTCAGCCATCAGAAGGCGGCCAGAGAGGGCCCCCTTACCCCCCCTCTCCCATCAAGGGAGAGGAACAAGACGGGGCTAACTGTCAGGGGACAGGGGTCAAGGGTCACGACTCAAATGGCAGCGACCGGACCCCGCCGGAAGCGAAGAGAAGAGCTGGACTCACCCATAACTGTTATCAAGGGCATCTCAACCGGCATAGACAAGAAATTTGCCAGGCTCAACGTCCGAACAATATGCGATTTGCTTTATTTCTTCCCCAGGCGCTACCTAGACTACAGCCGGACAAAACCCGTCTCAGAACTCACGGAGGGCGAAGAGCAGACTATCCTGGGCACGATCTGGCAGGCCAGGGTGGCCAATCTGGGTAGTCGGTTGGGCACAGAGGCGATTGTCGGCGACAAGACAGGAAACATCAGGGCGGTCTGGTTTAATCAACCGTACCTGGCAAAACGTTTCCGTACCAATGCGCGGATAGTGCTCAGCGGCACGGTCGGCATATTCAAGGGACACAAAGTATTCGAGTCCCCGGAGTGGGAACTGCTGGGCGACGAAGAACTGATCCACACCGGGCGCCTGGTCCCTGTCTATCCGCTTACTCAAGGTTTATATCCGCGGCAAGTAAGGAAATGGACCAAGGAGACCGTTGACGGCTATGCCTGGCAACTGGACGATTTCCTGCCCTCCGAGATTAAGGCCCGCTGCCAGTTATTAGACCTCCCCACCGCCATCGGTCAAATTCATTACCCCGACGACCAGACAATGGCGGAAAGGGCAAGAGGGAGGCTATCTTTCGACGAGCTATTTCTTCTTCAGTTGGGGGTACTGGCCAAGAAGCGAGACTGGCAGGAAAGCCAACCGGGCAATGCCTTTCGTATAGACCAAGAAGTCATCAGCAGGTTTCTAAGTTGCCTGCCTTTTACCTTGACCCGGGCGCAGGAGCGAGTTCTGCAGGAAACTCTAGCCGACCTCGAGAAGCCGAAGGCCATGTCACGTCTGCTGCAAGGAGAAGTCGGCAGCGGCAAGACCGTTATTGCGACCCTGGCCCTCTTGCTAGCGGCGGCCAACGGCTATCAGGCGGCGTTGATGGCGCCCACCGAGGTCCTGGCCGAGCAGCACTACACCAATATCTGCAACTACCTGTCTCAAATCGGCACCCAACAGGCTGGTCCCGAGCCGGGCCAGAGAACGATCAGGCTCTACACCGGATTTCTTCCCAAACCGCTGACCATCGCATTGCTCATCGGGAGCCTCAGCGGCGCCGAGAAACAGGCCCTGCATGGCGGAATCAAGCAGGGCAAGGTGGACATTGTCATCGGCACCCATGCCCTTATTCAAAGAGAGGTGAAGTTCAAGAAACTGGGGCTGGCGGTGATAGACGAGCAACACCGTTTTGGCGTATTGCAGCGCTCTGCTCTGAGGCAAAAGGGATTTAACCCTCATGTCCTGGTCATGACAGCCACGCCTATTCCGCGGACGATGGCGCTGACTCTCTACGGAGACCTGGACCTTTCGGTGATTGATGAGTTGCCGCCGGGACGGCAGGTAGTGAAAACAAAATGTCTGGAGCCTCAGGACAGGGAAAAGGCCTACACCTTCCTTCACCGCCAGGTCAGCAACGGCCGGCAAGCTTTCATCATCTGCCCCTTAATTGAAGAATCCGAGGTACTGGAGGCGAAAGCCGCCAAAACCGAGTATGCGAGACTATCGCGAGAGGTCTTCCCGGATTTGAGATTGGGGCTGCTTCACGGTCAAATGCCGGGCAATGACAAAGAGGAGATAATGCGCCATTTTCGAAGCGGGGAGCTTGATATTCTGGTGTCGACCTCGGTAGTGGAAGTGGGCATTGATGTACCCAGGGCATCGGTCATGATGGTCGAAGGTGCGGAACGCTTCGGTTTATCTCAGCTCCATCAATTCAGGGGGCGTGTCGGGCGAGACAAGGAACAAGGCTATTGCCTGCTTATCCAGGAGAAGCTTTCGCCGGAGGCCAGGGAGCGCCTGCGGCTGATGGAGAAGGTCCATAACGGCTTCGTGCTGGCGGAGAAAGACCTCGAGCTGCGAGGTCCCGGGGAATTCTTCGGCACTCACCAGAGCGGCCTGCCTGACCTCAAACTTGCCAAGCTGACCGATTTGCGCGGCCTGGAGCTAGCGCGGCGAGAGGCAATGACTCTTTTCCAGAATGACCCCGACTTAAAGAAAGCTGAACATCAGCCTTTACGTCAGCAATTGAGCCGAGCATGGTCCAAAGAAGCTGAATGGAGCTAGATCCAGGCGAATCTTGCGGTTTTGGCGGGAACCCGTTAAATTTAGCATCAAATCTATTGGGGTAAATTCAGTTATGCTCAAGGAGGAACTGGCCAGTTGTTTGCGGCAAGCTGTATTGAAGGCACAGCAAGAAGGTGTCCTGGCAGCAGCTGCCCTACCCGAGGTGCTTGTAGAACATCCTCAGAATCCCGAACACGGAGATTTTGCCTCAGGCCTCCCTTTGAGGATGGCGCGGGCCATGAGGATGGCGCCCATGGTTATTGCCGAAAAAGTCTCTGAGCACATAGTACCACCACCCAAAGTCGACAGGGTTTGGGTTGCCCCTCCAGGCTTCATCAACTTCACTTTGCGGGGGGACTGGCTGAGCACGGAGGTGGAGTCCATTCTCGCCGCGGGCGAATCATACGGGGATACTGAACTGGGCAAGGGAAAACGTGTCCAGGTGGAGTTCGTCAGCGTCAACCCTACCGGACCTCTTCACGTAGGTCACGGCCGCGGTGCTGTTTTAGGCAGCACTCTGGCCAATGTTCTGACTGCATCGGGCTATGGTGTTGAAAAAGAATACTACATAAATGATATGGGCAACCAGATAGCTACCTTTGGCCGTTCCCTCTACGCCCGCTATCAGCAATGTCTGGGGAGAGAGACTGAGGTGCCCTCCGATGGCTACCACGGTGGCTACATGATTGACCTGGCCAAAGAGATAGTCCAGGAGCAGGGTGACAGATTCTTGTCCTTGCCCGAGAGCGATGGAGCTTCGCAACTGGGCGAGGTCGGGGTTGCCAGGATGCTAAGGGGAATCAAACAGGACCTCGAGCTGTTGAACGTTGTTTTTGACATCTGGTTCTCAGAAAGCAGCCTTCATCAGGGTGGGCAATACAATAAGGCCATGGAACTGCTGCAGAGCGGTGGCTATGTCGTCGAAAAAGCAAATGCCACCTGGTTCGAATCAAGCGCCCTGGGCGAAGACAAGGACAATGTATTGGTGCGCAGCGATGGTTCTCCAACCTATTTTGCCTCTGATATCGCCTACCATTACAACAAGTTTCTGGAGCGGAAATTCGACCAGGTGATCAATATCTGGGGAGCTGACCACCAGGGACACGTTCCCAGAATGAAAGCGGTGCTCAGGGCTCTAGGATGTGACCCCGAGCAGCTCAAGGTAATAATCTGCCAGCTAGTTACGCTGCGGCGCGGAGAGGAAGTAGTCAAGGTATCCAAGCGTAGTGGCGATATTGTCACTTTAAAGGAGGTGATAGAAGAGGTAGGTCCGGATGCCTGCCGCTTCATATTTCTGTCCCGCTCTGCCGATAGCCAGATGGATTTCGATATAGAACTGGCCAAGCGGCAATCAGCGGAAAATCCTGTATACTATGTTCAATACGCCCACGCCCGGATTGCCAGCATACTACGCCTGGCAGAACAGCGGGACATAGACTACAGTCGGGGCGACGTTTCTCTACTCGCCACCGAGCCGGAGCTAACCTTGATTCGCCGCTTGATACTACTACCCGAGATAGTGGAACGTGTGGCAGTCACTCTCGAGCCCCACCACCTGCCTTACTATGCCCAGGATCTAGCTACCGTCTTCCATAGCTTCTACAAGCAATGCCGGGTTGTTTCCGACGATGAGCCGCTAACTAAGGCCCGCCTCAAGCTGGTCAGGGCAAGTCAGATTGCTCTAGCCAAGACCCTTCGACTCATGGGCATGAGCACTCCGGAAAAGATGTAGCTTATCCTCCTTGATATCCGGCGACAAAGGGGAAATACTCCTGTTTGTCGACGATAGATAGAACACAGTACAGCACTGCTTATACTCGCGGCTCAATTACGTTATACCCAGAGCAGTTTTCTCAAAGGCGAAGCCGATATAGCGAAGTGTGACATCCGCCATTTGCAGAAAGAGTTGAGCGTGGTATGGTTCAATATTGAGAGATAAGGCGGGCCAGGAATGACAGCTATACAGATATTGGGGTTTCTGGGAGTTCTGTTCGTCATTGGATTCATAGGGGACTACCTTTTCAAGAAAATAAGTTTCCCCGACATACTGGTGCTGCTCGGCCTAGGTTACGTGGCAGGGCCTGTCCTGCACATTGTGGACCCGGCCTGGGTAGCCCAGGCCTCGCCAATCATAGCCACTCTATCCCTGGTCGTGATTCTGTTTAACGGTGGTTTGGGCCTGGAGTTTTCCCAGGCTCGAGCCAGTGCACCCAGGGCAATAGCACTCGCTCTACTGGGCATCGGCGCCAGCATGGCCGCGGCAACGGCTTTTGTTCACTTCGTTCTGGATTGGGAACTGATGAACAGCTTATTACTGGGAGCCATTGTGGGCGGCACCAGTCCCGCTATTGTAATACCTCTTATCGGGAGAGCCAAAGTCATTCCTCAGGTCTCATCGATATTACAGATAGAATCCGCTATGAACGGAGCCCTGGTGATTGTGATTGCACTGGTTATCCTAGAAGTCATGACTGTCGGGGCAACCGGGAATATAGGCCCTGCGATTGCCAAAGCTATTGGTACTCGCTTCCTTATCGGATTAGGAATTGGCGGTGCCGCCGGATTTGCCTGGCTCTGGGTGCTCACTTTCATAGAAGGCGAGTTATACGATGACATATTGACCCTGGCTGTCCTTTTCCTGCTCTATCTCGCGGTGGAGAGCCTGCAAGGCAGCGGAGCTATTTTCGCTATCGTATTTGGCTTGATCCTAGGAAATGGTACGGATTTTGCCAGATTTATGCGCACTAAGAGGACTATCGAAATCCACAATACGATGATGAAGTTCCATTCTCAAATATATTTCATAGTGAAGACATTTTTCTTTGCTTACCTGGGACTGATGATAACCTTCGATGACCCCAACGTAATTGTACCGAGCATCGCCTTGTCCCTGGTGCTATTGGCAGTAAGATTCATAGTAGTCCCCGCTATTTCTATACGTAAGCGGAGCTTGCTTGCTCGCACCGGGATACTAGCTACTATGCTGCCACGAGGTCTATCCGCCGCCGTGGTAGCCGAAATAGTTGTCTCCTCCAGCATTCCCAATGCCCGGCTCTATCCCGAGATAGCGATCCTGGTTATCGTTACTACTGTTGTAATCTCAGCTGTAGGCATTACCATCTTTGCCAGAAAATCGGCAAACCAGGACAGCGAGACAGAAGGAGAAGTCAGGACGTCGGATTGAGCTTAGCTAGTGTCAAGTGGTACCTCGCAGCAATCCGTCTTACTATTGCTTGACGTATAACCGGCTTCTCTTGTATCATTGGACAAAGTTCTCACTTAATTCACCTTGCGTCACAGTGGAAGGTTATGTGGGTGGGGCCCATGATATACAAAGTACAGACAAAGGTAGTCCGCAGGAAATCCTTCAGTAGTGGCCGCTAGTCATTGTCTCGTCAGTCTTCGCATGTTTATGGGTGGAGAGCAGGCATAACGTCAAAGGTTCAGTGAATGAATGATATTGTAGAGGAGAATAGAGATGACTGTTAAAAAAGTTGGTGAAAAATACCGCTGCAATGTCTGTGGCAATGAGGTGACGGTGACCAAGGTTGGCGGTGGCACTCTAGTCTGCTGCGGCCAGGACATGGAATTAATCAGTTCGGAGATCCCCAAGAGGAGCTAGTAAATGGAAAAGGAACAGGCCAGGACACTGGAGGTGCTTCAGCTTGCTGTTCAGATGGAGGCGGATGGCAAAGACTTCTACCAGAAGGCAAGCCGGAAGAGCAGTACCAGACTAGCTAAGGACTTGTTTCGGCAGCTGGCTAATGAAGAGGACGTCCACCGTAAGAAGTTTGTGGAGATTTATGGAGCGCTCAAGAGAGGGCGGAAGTGGCCTGATGTAGAACCGCCGCTAGAGAAAGGGAAGAAGATTAAGTCCATCTTTACCGAAGCCACTAAGGCGCTAGATACTGGGTCCAAAGTGGCCGAGTCTGAACTCGAAGCTATCAAGATAGCCATGGATATGGAGATCAGATCCTACAATTTGTATCAAGCTCGAAGCAAGGAAACCAAGCTACCAGTAGAAAAGCGTTTCTATGAGACTCTGGCAGGTGAGGAGCGTGGACACCATCTCGCTCTTCTCGGTTCCTACGAATATCTCAGCAACCCTGCGGGGTGGTTCACTCAAAAAGAACACTGGTCATTGGATGGAGCTTAGGCAAACAGAAGGATGGCACAACATGGTGGGAGATGTTGCCTTAAGCATTGAACAGTTGACTGTCGAGGTAGAAGGGCGGGAGATTCTGCATGACATAAATTTGGTCATGAAGCCCGGCGAGACCCATGTCCTTTTCGGGCCCAACGGCAGCGGGAAGACCACTTTGCTCATGACGATAATGGGTTTCCCCAAGTACCGGGTGACCAAAGGCAAAATCGTCTTCAAAGGCCAAGATATGACTATGTTGCCCCTGGATGAGAGAGCCCGCCTGGGAATTGGCATGTCCTTCCAGCGGCCGCCGGTGGTCCGGGGCGTCAAAATGCGCGACATGGTAGCGGCCTGCCTCAGGGGTCAGGAAGATGAAGAGCGCATAAAGCAACTTGCAGATAGGGCTCACCTGGCCGACTTTCTCGATAGGGAGATAAACTACGGATTCTCAGGAGGGGAGATAAAACGTTCCGAATTGATGCAACTGCTGGCGCAGAGACCTGCGTTGACACTGATAGATGAACCTGAATCAGGCGTGGACCTGGTGAATATCTCCCTCATCGGCGAGTTGTTAAATAGCTTGCTGGAAAAAGACTGTCCTATACCGGAGCGAAAATGCATGGGGCTCATCATTACCCATACCGGTCATATTCTGGACTATGTTAACGCCCGCACGGGTTATGTCATGTGCGACGGCGTGATTGGATGCGAGGGAGACTCTCGCGAGATTCTAGCTACTATTAGAGAGAAAGGTTACCAGGAATGTATTAGATGCTTTCTGAGAATGAGGTCCTCAAGTGGTTGAGATAGCACCGTCCAAGACGCATAAAGACAAAGCCAAGGCAGCAGCAGCCAAGCGAGCGGCATTTGGCGAGGACATAGATCTGGGCACCTATGTCAGCTCCGCTGACGAGCAGCCTTACCAACCTGATCCCTCGAAGCTTCCGGCCAAGGCCAAAAAGCGGATGCTGGAGGCAGGCGTCATTCTGGATGACCCGAGCCAGAGAACGGGAACCTTCATCCAGATGGATAACGCTCCGGTTCATAGTTCGGCCAGGCAAGAGGGCGTGGAAGTGATGGCAGTGAGCCAGGCTCTTGAGAAATATGATTGGCTGCCGGATTACTGGTGGAAGGCAGTAGCCGTGGATACCGACAAGTACACCGCCAGCGTAGAACTGAACCAGTACAACGGCTACTTCATCAGGACACTACCCGGCTATAAGACCATTTACCCGGTCCAGGCCTGTCTCTATCTGGCAAAAGCACGGCTCGCTCAGAATGTCCACAACATCATCATCGCTGAAGAGAACTCAGAGTTGCACATAATTACGGGATGCACCACCGCTTCTGACGAAGAAGCCGGCCTGCATCTGGGCGTCTCTGAGTTTTACATAAAGAAAGGGGCCAAGGTCACCTTCACTATGATACATAACTGGAATCCCGAGGTAGCTGTTCGCCCTCGCTCCGCGGCCATTATCGAGGAGGATGGCTTGTTTCTCAGCAACTATGTGCTCATGAAGCCAGTCCGTTCACTACAGATGTATCCTACAGCCAGATGTGTGGGCGAAAACGCGATTGTCAGATTCAACAGTATACTGGTAGCAGCGCCGGGATCATCGCTGGACGTTGGTTCCCGGGCCATCCTCAGTGCCAAGGGAGCCAAGACAGAAATCATATCGCGCGCAATAACCACCGGAGGGAGCATTGTTGCCCGAGGTTATGTGGAAGGCAGTGCCCCCGATGTCAAAGGCCATCTGGAATGTCGTGGGCTAATCCTGACGGGAGACGGTATAATCCATGCTATTCCCGAGCTCAAAGGTACTTTGGCGGGCATCGACCTATCCCATGAAGCAGCGGTGGGCAAGATAGCCGAGGAAGAAGTGGAATACCTGATGGCACGAGGGCTGACTCGAGGCGAAGCTACGGCCACAATAGTCAGAGGGTTTCTCAGAGTGGATATAGCGGGACTACCGCCATTGCTCGGTGCCGAACTGCAACGGGCAATTGAAACCAGTGAAAAGGACCTGATGTAGATAAGCACAAGAGGAGATTAATAATCATGAATCTCAAGGCTCTACGTGGTTGCAGCTACGGTTTGTATGTGATAAGTTCCAGAAAGGGAGACAGACTCAATGGACAAATCGCCAATACCGTGTTTCAAATTACCTCCGAACCGCCCACCATCGCCGTGAGTATCAATAAACAAAACCTGACTCATGAATTTATCAGCGAAAGCAAAGTCTTTAGCGCTTCCATACTATCCCGAGATACACCACTCTCCTTCATCGGACATTTTGGCTTTAAATCAGGTCGGGAAGCGGATAAGTTCAAAGATATCAATTACAGGCTTGGTGAGACTAAAGTTCCCATAGTGCTCGACCATACGATAGGCTATCTTGAAGCCAAGATGATTAATCAAGTAGATGTCGGAACTCACACTATCTTTATCGGGGAGATCGTGGGGGCGGATGTTCTCAAAGAAGGTGAACCCATGACTTATGCTTACTACCAGCAGGTCAAGAGAGGCACCACTCCCAAGACAGCCCCCAGCTACATTGAAGAAAGAAAGGAGATAGTATCTAAAATGGCGAAATACAAATGCACTGTGTGCGGGTATATCTATGACCCCGAGTCCGGCGATCCCGATGGCGGCATAAAGCCGGGAACGCCTTTCGAGAAACTACCCGATGATTGGGTATGCCCGGTCTGTGGAGCAAGCAAGGACCAGTTTGAGAAAATAGAGGAATAGGTGAGGAAGTGCCATGATAGAAAATCTAAGCCAAGAACAATTAGCCGGAATCTTGGAAACCATGCCGATAGAAATTTCTTTCGTCAACGAAGATGATTTGGTCAGATTCTGGAATAAACACGAAACGAGGATTTTCAGACGGCCTGCTTCTGTAATTGGGAAATCCGTCCAGAACTGCCATCCTAAGCAAAGCGTGGATAAGGTGAACCAGATGTTGGCCGATTTTAAGGCTGGCAGGAGAGATTCAGCCGAATTCTGGATAGACCTGAAGGGGCAGAAGATATACATAAGATATTTTGCCGTGCGGAACAAGGCTGGCAAGTATTTAGGTACATTGGAAGCCACCCAGGACATCACTGAAATAAAGAAGATTGAAGGAGAAAAAAGACTTCTGAAATGAGGGGGGCGAATGAAAGCGAGAGAAATAAAGACAAATATTCACTGGGTAGGCGCTATTGACTGGGACAGGCGACTCTTTGACGCCTTGATACCCCTTCCTGATGGTACAAGCTATAACGCCTATCTGGTGCAGGGCAGCGAGAAAGTTGCTTTGATAGATACTGCGAATCCCTCGATGACTCACGTCCTCATGGCCAATCTTGAGGATGTTCCTGTCATCGACTATGTCATTGCCAACCATGCCGAGCAAGACCACTCTGGCAGCATCCCCCGTGTTCTGGCGAAGTATCCCAAAGCCAAGGTGGTGACCACACCCAAAGGACAGGATTTGCTCATGGCTCTCTTGCTTGTCCCTGAGGACAGGTTTATCACCGTAAACGATGGCGAGACTCTGTCTCTGGGGAACAAGACTCTGGAGTTTATCCACGCCCCCTGGGTACACTGGCCTGAGACAATGCTCACGTATTTGCGGGAAGACAAGATACTCTTCCCCTGCGACCTTTTTGGCTCCCATCTGGCTACTACAGACCTATATGTAGTTGATGAAGGACAAGTCTATGAAGCGGCCAAAAGATACTTCGCCGAAATCATGATGCCTTTCCGCACCAGTATTGAGAAGCATCTGGAGAAGCTAAGCAGCTACAAGATTGACATCATCGCCCCCAGCCACGGCCCTATGTATGACAAACCTTCGTTTATCCTGGAGGCCTATCGAAGCTGGGTATTCGGCTCACCAAAAAACACTGTGGTCTTGCCCTACATTTCGATGCACGGCAGCACCCAGAAAATGGTGGAATATTTTGTGGGAGCCCTGGCTGACAGAGGTGTTACGGTAAAGCAATTCAATTTGGCGGCAACTGACATTGGAAAGCTGGCTATGGCCCTAGTGGACGCCGCCACTCTGGTCATCGGTACACCTACAGTCCTGGTCGGGCCACATCCTAACGTTGCCTATGCGGCATTTCTGGCCAACGCCTTGCGGCCCAAGCTCCAGTTTGTCTCCATCATTGGCTCCTATGGCTGGGGCAGCAAGGCTGTGGAACAGCTCGCAGGAATGATTCCCAACCTTAAGGCGGAGGTGCTGGCCCCCGTGCTCAGCAAGGGATATCCCAGAGAAGAGGATTTCCAGGCTCTGGACAAGTTAGCTAACACCATCACCGAAAAACATAAAGAACGCGGCTTCGCTTGACAACGTTTTGCTCAAACTGAGTTAAGCTACTAAGGCAATGGAGGTGGCGCTTTGATTGTCCCCGAAATGTCATAAATTTGTAATCTTTTTGCTCGCTGTTTTATGACTTCTCCACTAGTTGTGGTCTAGGATGTGTGGGTAGGAACATCGTGAAAGTGCAGCAACAATGCCATCATCAGCTATATTTTGGGCGGGCAGTAGGTGTGTCCTTAAATCAAGACTGATTCAACAGATTTGAAGGGGGTGAAATGTATAAGAAGGTCTTGGTCCCTCTCGACGGGTCAGAACTGGCAGAGGTTGTCCTGCCCCATGTAAAGGAGGTAGCCGCCGGACATAACGAAGGGAAGGTGATACTTCTGAGGATCGTCGAGCCTCTTCCCGCCGGAACACCGCCAGCCGTTGACTTTGAGGTAGTCCGAAAGGCTGGCGTGAAGGCAGCGGAGGACTATCTTGCCAGAATACAAGCTAAACTCAACAGAGAGGGGCTACCTGTCGAAACGAAAGTATTGACAGGAAGACCCGCCGAGACCATCATCGAATTTGCTCAACGTGAAAAAGTGGACCTTCTAACCCTTGCCACGCACGGTCGCTCTGGCATACGTCGTTGGGTTTTTGGCAGTGTGGCGGACAAGCTGGTAAGTTCTTCCTCTGTGCCAATCTTGCTCATCAGACCCAAAGGATTTGAGTCTCGCATCTAATCGGGATAGGCTAGAAAGCTGCTAGGGAGAGACGTCTTTTCGACCGCTTCACCTGAAGGGATGCAATCAGAAAGGACACGAAGATATTCCTAGAGCCGAGGGTTTCGGATGTAGAATTCTCAAGAAAGGAGGAAAGAATGAATTACTGGATGTGCGACGAATGTAACTACGTCTTCAAAGCTGAGACGCCACCGGACACGTGTCCCGGTTGCCATGTTAAATGCACATTTATGAATGTCAGCTGTTATATTCCCGAGTGTGGTGGACCAGGTCATTATGACCCAAAGTTGGTGGCTCAGCGTGCCACGGAATCAAGAAAGAGACCGAAGTAATTCTCGGCGGACCGCTAAGGGAAACAGAATTTGGGACATTTTAGAAAGGAGGAAAAAGACTTATGGAAAAAGCAAAGTTTTATGCGCTACCGCAATTGCCCTACGGATATGATGAGTTACAGCCCTACATATCCAAAGAACAGCTAACCCTACACCATCAAAAGCATCATCAAGCGTACGTCACTGGTGCTAATGCCATACTCGAGCGGCTAGACAAGGCCCGCAAAGAAGGTGCGGACTTCGATGTCAAAGCCACCTTGAAGGAGCTTTCCTTTCACATTGGAGGACATCTGCTACACTCATTGTTCTGGGCCAATCTAGCGCCAGCGGGCAAAGGCGGAGGAAAGCCAACCGGAACCCCGGGCACAGCCATAGACAAGGAGTTTGGTAGTTTCGATAGATTCAGAAAGGAATTCAGTCTTGCTGCTACCAGCGTGGAAGGCTCAGGATGGGCAGCACTCAGTTTCTGCAAGCAAACCGACAGACCGATAATAATGCAGATAGAGAAACACAATACAAATGTCTATCCCATGTTCACCATCTTAATGGTTATCGACGTCTGGGAGCATGCTTATTATCTGGATTATAAAAACGAAAGGGCGAAATTCGTCGATGCTTTCTGGAATATCGTCAACTGGGACGAGGTGAACAGGAGACTGGAGAGGATTCTGAAGTAGTCCAGAAACTAACGGCTATATGGGTATCTTAGAGATGCAGAAACGGAGGTTGATGGAAAACGAAGTCTCAAATAGGATTTCCAGGACTGAGAAAGAACAACTAAAGGAGGTGTTAAACATGGAAGAAACAAAAGAACAAATAGGCCACATGCCCCGGATAGGCGAGATGGCACCAGCTTTCGAGGCGGTAACCACTCACGGGATGCTCAAGTTGGAAGACTTCAAGGGAAGCTGGCTCATTCTCTTTTCACACCCGGCGGATTTCACCCCGGTGTGCACTACCGAGTTCATGGCTTTTGCCAAGATCTATCCCGAACTACAAAAACGGGGGGTGGAGCTTCTGGGACTTAGTGTAGATAGTGTCTCCTCGCATATTGCCTGGGCGCGCAATGTGGAAGAAAAGACAGGAGTAAAAATACCGTTCCCCATTATCGCTGACCTCAACAAGGAAGTCTCTCTCGCCTTTGGTATGATTCATCCCGGTCAGAGCAAGACCGAGACTGTCCGATGTGTCTTCATAATCGACCCCAACCAGAAAATCAGGACGATACTCTACTACCCGCTGAGCACAGGCAGGAACATGGATGAGATACTTAGGCTAATAGATGCGTTACAGACCACGGACAAACACGGTGTCGCTACTCCGGCCAACTGGCGACCCGGCGATAAGGTGGTGGTGCCGCCTCCGAATACACAGGAAATGGCTGAAGAGAGGCTTAAGCAAGGGTATGAATGCATAGACTGGTATCTGTGTAAGAAGAAACTGTAAGAATATCTCTATGGGAGGACAATATGGCATGTGTTAGCCCTGATGGAAAACCTACCGAGTCAGGTGCCAAGATGCTCCGTGCCCTGCGGGCGGGCTCGAAGTTCCCTGAAGAAGTTGCCCAGGAAACTGGACTTCCCTTGTTCAGGGTGAGAAGCGGGCTCCGTGAGCTTAGCCAGGCAGACCTAGTCGTCGAAAAGACTGGCAAGTATGAGATTACGGACAAGGGCACTGCACTGGTGTAGTAATTCCATCCGCCCCGAACCATTTCCCAAGCAAAGGAGGACAAGATGTGAAAATGGTCGTTTAATATTGACTGTTACTCTCGGAATCTACTACACTGCGGGTGTCATACGACAAAGAAAATAATTGGAGGTGCAAAATGGTAGAAAAACATGACTCCGTCACCAAAGTGTCAAAGGCCTTTTTAGGCAAGTTAAATGATGCGATTGCCAGGGAATTACAGGTAGCTGTTCAATATATGTGGCAGCATGTCCAGTGGGGTGGAGTGAAAGGGTTTGCCGTTCACGACGAGCTGAAGAAGATAGGCATAGCCGAAATGAAACACGCTGAAGCTATTGCAGAGAGGCTCTTTTACCTCGGCGGAATACCAACAACCAAGCCTACTCCCATTTTCGTTGGTAGTACTCTCAAAGAGATGATAAGACAGGATATCAAAGATGAGGCAAATGCCATAACTCTTTACAGGAAGATCATAGATGCAGCGTTGAAGGAAGATGATGTGACGACAGCCTTTCTTTTCAAGCAAATACTGCAGGAAGAAGAAGACCATCATGATACCTTCACCACTTTGCTGGAAGATTTATAGCCCTTAGAGACGACATCAAAATTGAATAAGGGTAGGGCGGTTCCATATGACCACGCTGCCAAGGAAATTAAAGAGGCCGACCCTAAAGAGCTTCTCACCTGCTCAAGAGACCACGAGCTATACCTCATGCTGATGTTTCGGGTGACCTACTGAAGGAGAGACGCGGGCGGTGAAAGATAATGGCCGACAAAGCTCACTCTAAGAAGACCGGCAAGGCTTCAATCCACATAACCGGAATGACCTGCACTACTTGCGCACGTACAATCGCAAAGGGTCTTTCCCACACTCCTGGGGTAGAGCAGGCCAACGTCAATTTCGCATCGCAGAAGGCTTCTCTAGAATATGACCCCGCAAAGGTCAACCTTGCCAAGATTAAGGATACCGTCTCGCAGTTGGGGTATGGAGTCGCCACCGGGAAATCCATATTTCCCGTGAGCGGAATGACTTGCGCCTCATGTGTTGCCCGGGTGGAGGAGGCCCTATCGAGTGTACCGGGCGTGATTTCAGTTATGGTGAATCTGGCCTCAGAGAAGGCTACCGTGGAGTACATGGAAGGAACGCAGATAGCTGACATGAGGCGGGCAGTAAAAGACGCCGGCTACGAACTTGGTCCCGAGGTCCAGGCTCTGGAGGATGTGACCACTGCTTCCCAGCGTGAGATTCGAGCCCTCAGGAACAGATTCATCATCGCTGTCATGTTTGCCGCAATAATAATGGTTCTGGGTTTCAGCCCTCCCTTTGCTGGCCGGCCCTATCTACTATGGGCTCTGGCCACGCCAGTACAGTTCTGGGCCGGTTTGCGATTCTACCGGGGGGCCTGGGGCGCATTGAAACACAAGACCTCCGACATGAACACCTTAATTGCAGTTGGTACATCGGTGGCTTATTTCTACAGCGCAGTAGCTGTCGTCTTTCCCGGCCTTTTTACCACCGGTATTCTGGAACCCCACTTGTACTTCGATACCTCGGCGATGATTATAGCCCTGATTCTTCTCGGCCGCTTTTTGGAAGCGAGAGCCAGAGGGCAGACCTCGGAAGCATTAAAGAGACTTATCGGTTTACAGCCGAAGACCGCTCTGGTTATCCGTGAAGGCGAGCAAAGAGAGATTTCAGTTGAAGATGTTCGGGTCGGCGACATCATCCTCGTACGTCCGGGTGAACGAATACCCGTGGATGGCGTACTGCGCGAAGGTTATTCCAGCGTTGACGAGTCCATGATTACAGGAGAGAGTATTCCTGTTGAGAAAAAGGCGGGCGATGAGGTCATCGGTGCCACCATTAACAAGACAGGTAGTTTCCAATTCGAGGCAACCAAGGTGGGCAAAGATACAACACTGGCTCGTATCGTCAGAATGGTGGAGGAGGCACAGGGAAGCAAAGCCCCAATTCAGCGCTTTGCTGATGTTATCGCCAGTTACTTTGTGCCTACCGTGATTGGCATCGCCATAGTAACCTTCATAGTCTGGTATTTCGTGGGACCATCTCCAGCCCTGACCTTCGCCCTCCTGAACTTCGTTGCTGTGCTTGTTATCGCCTGCCCCTGTGCCCTTGGGCTGGCTACTCCCACTGCGATCATAGTTGGCACAGGAAAGGGAGCCGAGCGTGGCATTCTTATCAGGAATGGTGAAGCGCTGGAGAGAGCTCACCAGATAGATACTGTCCTCCTGGATAAGACCGGCACGTTGACCCGTGGCGAGCCTGCCGTTACTGATGTGGTCGCCGCCCCTTCCTCTTCCCCAGAGGAAGTTCTCCGCTTGGCTGCCTCCGCTGAGCAGAATTCGGAACACCCTCTCGGTGAAGCTGTGGTTAAGGCCGCTCTGGAAAAGAAGCTAGAAGTGTCTCCGCCCTCCGATTTCAATGCCGTCCCGGGGCGGGGCGTGGAGGCTCTGGTCGAGGGCAAGAGGCTTGTTCTGGGCAACCTTAAATTCATGGAGGAACGAGGCTTTTCCTTAAACGGACTGCAGTCAAAAGCCACTGAGTTTCTTGAAAAAGGTAAGACAGTAATGTTCCTGGGACTAGATACTCAGGTAGCAGGAATCATTGCTCTCGCTGATACTCTAAAACCGGGCGCTCGAGAGGCGGTCCAAACGCTGCGCAAGATGGGCATCGAATCAGCTATGATCACGGGGGACAACCGCCGCACGGCTGAAGCTATTGCTCGAGAAGCAGGTATTGACCGGGTCCTGGCCGAGGTGCTGCCTGAGCATAAGGCCGAGGAAGTCAAGAAACTGCAGGAGCAGGGAAAGGTGGTGGCAATGGTGGGCGATGGCATTAACGACGCTCCAGCGTTGGCCCAGGCTGATATCGGTATCGCTATCGGTACAGGTACCGATGTCGCCATGGAGACTGGCGATATTACCCTGATTAGCGGTGACTTGATGGGAGTGGCAACAGCCATATCTCTGAGCAAGCGGACCATGAGGACTATCAAGCAGAACCTCTTCTGGGCTTTCGCCTACAATACGGCCCTCATTCCGGTAGCGGCCGGGGTGCTATATCTTGCCTTCGGGAAGACTGGTGTGCCCTCAGGGCTTCATTTCATTCTAGGTGAGTATGGTTTCTTGAACCCCATGTTGGCCGCAGCAGCCATGGCGGCCAGTTCCATCACCGTTGTGTCCAATTCATTGCGTTTACGAAGGTTCAAGCCAGCCGAGCTTGGCAACTAAAGAAAGGAGGTGCTCAATGGCAATAGACCCGGTTTGTAAGATGGAGGTACAGGAAACTAAGGCAGCAGCCACTTCCGAGTACAAAGGAAAGAAATACTACTTCTGTGCTGTCGGCTGCAAGAAGGCCTTCGACAAAGACCCTGACAAGTATCTCACCAAGGGCAAGAACTAGGTCTGTACGGGGCAAACAATATGTGGAAGTGTACTAATTGCCATCACGTAGAGCTTAGCACCGACAAACCTCAGCAGTGTCCGATCTGCGGTGCTGAGGCACAGAAGCTCATCCCTCATGAGGTCTCAGGAGTGAAAGGGATAAAGACCCTGAACAATCTCAAAACTGGTTTCGTGGCCGAGTCGCAGGCACATCTGAGAAACCTGGCTTTTGCCATGAAGGCTGAGCAAGAGAGTTATCCTCAAGTGGCGAAGTTGTTCCGGGCTATCGCCGAAGCTGAGTCAGTCCATGCCTTCAACCACTTGCGCCTTTTGGGCGCTGCGTCCGGCACCCAGGAGAACCTTGAAAGCGCATTTGAGAGGGAGAACCTGGCCGCCAGCACTTATCCTCAATTCATTAGAGAAGCAAACGAAGAGAGCAATACGAGCGTGGCGACGGTTCTGAGTTATTCCCGCGATGTGGAAAAGGGGCATGCCCAGCTCTATAAGAAGGCGCTGGCGCATATGATGGCCGGGGAGGAGACAGAGTACTATGTCTGCCAGGTCTGCGGCTATGTCTCCGACGGCGTTCTCCCTGATGTGTGCCCTATTTGCGGCGCTCCTAGGGAGAAATTCCGGAAGGTGGTATAGCCAGCTAGCCAATAATTCGCACAATAGCCATGATTTATGAAAGGAGGTGTTAAATGGGTGAGTTTACAGAGGTAGCCAAAATGGATGAACTGAAAAGCGGAGCAATGAAGAAAGTGATTGTGCAGGGACGCGAGATCCTCCTCGCCAAGGTTGGAGATAGATACTACGCCACTGACGATCGCTGTCTCCATATGAAGGGCGATTTATCACAGGGCAAACTGGCAGGGACTGTGGTCACCTGTCCGGTGCACGGCTCTCAATATGATGTCACTAACGGACGCGTGGTGCGCTGGTTAAAGGGAGGACTCATGTCGAAGCTCGCCGGCGCAGGTAAGACGTCCAAGGCCCTTACGGTATACACTGTGAAGGTCGAAGACGGCAGAATCCTGGTGGAGGTTTAGCGCCGACTTGACAAACAAGGCCTACGGAAGGAGAGTATCGCGATGAAGTTACCTTGCGCGGCAGACGAAATAACAACGCTAGCACCTGACAAGGTCGAAGCAATATTAGATAAGGATAAGAAGGGTGAATTTCTCCTTCTAGATGTCAGACAACCTGAGGAGTACGCAGATGGCCATATCCCCGGGGCTATGCTTATCCCGCTAGGAGAGTTAGAAGCCAGGCAGGACGAGTTGGAGCGAGGCAAGAAAATCATCACCTATTGCCGTTCAGGGCACAGGAGCATGGCAGCAGCCATAGCCCTGTGTGGACTGGGCTTCAAAGATGTTCACCACCTGGAAGGTGGTATTGTCAACTGGCGTTATGAGACTATAGGTGGACTGTCTGAAGCGAGGCCTGAGTTGGTAACCGAAGCGGCTGATGTTAAAGACATCTTAATGCTGGCTATTAAACTGGAGAAGGGCTCCTGGGATTTCTATGTAGCAGCTAAGGAAAAAGCTGCGTCAACTCAAGCGAAGGAGAAATTCCAGATGCTAGCCGATGCCGAAAATGGACATATGCGGAGGCTGTGGGAGCGCGCAATTACCCTGCTCGGGAAAGGGGCACTTCCGCCCTTGGAGAAGCTCAAGCAAGAACTTAAGGTGGCACACATGGAAGGTGGCATTGAGATAAGCCCTGCTCTAGCCAAAATGGCTGAGAAATTCTCTGACGAGATGCAGGCATTGGAAATAGCGTTGGAAAAGGAATATATGTCGTACGATTTCTATAAGCGGACCTCGGCATTGGTGGGGGATCCAAGTGCCAAAACGCTCCTTCACGAATTAGCCCTGGAAGAACGGAATCATGCTGACATTCTATTGAGACGCTTGTCTGAAATCGTTCGACAACGATGATTGAGAGCGGATAATGCAGATGATTTTTGAGTTCATAAGATCAGAGGGTATAGTCTGATAAGAAACTCCAGGATGCAAGTAGAGAGTCCCGGCAAGAACAATCGGAGGCACCTGAGTTATGGCTGACTTATCGTTACCATTTGAATCTAAATATCTTCCTGTGAAGAAATTCCTCGATATGTACCGGAGGTCCCTGGAGGAGCCGGAGGAGTTCTGGGCTGAGCAGGCCCGCCAGCTAGATTGGTTCAGGACCTGGGATAAAGTGCTGGAATGGGAGCCGCCCTTTGCAAAATGGTTTGTAGGGGGGAAATTAAACGCATCATATATATGCGTGGATCGCCACGCTAAGACATGGCGCAGAAGCAAAGTAGCTATATACTGGGAAGGAGAGCCGGGAGATAGCAGGGTCTTAAGCTATTCCACTTTGTATCGCGAAGTCAACAGATTCGCCTCAGTCCTCAAGAATTGTGGCGTAGATGCCGGTGACAAGGTTGCCTTATATCTACCGATGATACCTGAATTGCCTATTTTCATGCTGGCATGTGCTAGGATTGGCGCTATTCATACAGTGATTTTCTCCGGTTTCAGTGCTCAAGCATTGGCTGATAGAATCAACGATACACAAGCCAAGCTGCTGGTAACTGCTGACGGAGGATTCCGGAGGGGGAAGGTAATCCCGCTAAAGAGCATAGTCGATGAGGCCTTAACAAGCTGCGCCTCGGTAGAGAGAGCTATTGTGATTAAGAGAGCTGGTGTGTCCGTCACGATGAAGTCATCGAGGGATTACTGGCTGCACGACTTGCTTGAGAACGCAGCACAGTTTGTGGAACCAGAGCCAGTAGAGTCTAATCACCCTCTCTATATACTGTACACCTCGGGCACCACGGGCAAGCCCAAGGGAATTGTCCATGGTACCGGTGGCTATCTTGTCCACAACTATTCCGCATATAAGTGGGTCTTTGACCTGCGGGAGGAATCCGTCTACTGGTGCACCGCTGACGTCGGCTGGGTCACCGGACATAGCCAGATAGTGTATGCCCCGTTAGCACATGGCGCGGCCACGGTCCTCTATGAAGGGGCTCCCGACTATCCTACGATTGACAGGTGGTGGGATATTATCGAGAAATACGGGGTGACCATATTCTATACTTCGCCTACAGCCATCAGGATGTTCATGAGATATGGAGAGGAGATACTGAACAAACATGACCTCAACAGTCTAGAGCTTCTGGGGAGCGTGGGGGAGCCCATTAATCCCGCGGCCTGGCTGTGGTTTTACCGCAATGTCGGTGGCGAAAGATGTCCCATCGTTGACACCTGGTGGCAAACCGAGACCGGCGGTATCATGATTTCACCTTGTCCGGGAATTGAGTGTACGCCTCTGAAGCCTGGCTCGGCAACCTTACCGTTGCCAGGTGTGGACGTTGATGTAGTTGCCGAGAATGGCAAGCCAGTGCCGCCGCAGCAGAGAGGTTTCCTGGTGATAAAGAGACCGTGGCCCGGGATGCTCATTGGCATACATGGAGACCCGAAACGTTATAAGGAAGCCTATTGGTCTTGGTTTCCCAACCTTTACTATACCGGTGACTATGCCGCAAAAGACAAGGATGGATATTTCTGGGTCTTGGGAAGGGCTGATGAAGTACTCAAAGTCGCCGGGCACAGAATAGGTACTGCTGAGCTAGAGGACGCTGCTGTCTCACATCATCAAATAGCTGAAGCAGCGGTTGTAGGCAAAGAAGACCCTGTGAAAGGCGAAGCCATCGTCATCTTTGTCAGGCTCAAAGAGGGGGTTGATCCTTCTCCCGACCTGAAAGAAGACATTGCTGCTCACATGCGAAGAATGGTAGGGCCTATAGCAGTTCCGGATGAAGTTCATTTTGTCACAGAGCTACCCAAGACACGAAGCGGCAAAGTCATGCGGCGTGTCTTGAAGGCCGTGGCCAATAACACTGACATAGGAGACATCACAACCCTGGAAGATAGGAGTTCTGTGGAGGAAATAATCAAGGCCTATCAAGAATTTAAAGACGGAAAGCTAAAGAAACGGAAGTCAAAGAAGAAGTAACATGTCGCAAAGTATTTATTTGCTGTTGAACAGCGAGGCGAAATTGGACATCGCAGTTATGGACCAGGAGGTGCAAAATGGACGAGAAGCTTGGGGCAGAGCTTGTGGTCAACAAAGTATCTGTCGAACTGAATCCCTTCGTTGAGGAGTTTTTGACTCGAACTGTAGTCGGTGCAGTCTCTTCCTTGAAAGGAGCTGGAAACATACGCAACCTTGAACTACACCTAGAGCAGGGCGATGTCAAGCTCGTCGTCAATGGTAATGAACTTCCCGTTACCCCCTTCCCCAGGAATATTATCAACAACACAATAACCGGCTTGGTCTCTTCACTAAAGGGAGTGCACAGAATAGACAGTCTGAAGGTTACCGTTAAGTCACAATAATCAAACTTCTGCTACAAAAGTCACATACGACAACGGTGGCGGTTTCTAAAATTGAGTGAAACGTAAATAGCCTGAGACGATGATAAACGATAAGAGTTTAGAAGGGAGGGTAGAAATGAGAGAGCAACTATGTCCCGTTTGTGCTAGCACCATCTTGGGAGAAGCATGGGAAAAAGATGGCGTTAACTACTGTTGTGAAGCGTGTGCCGCCGAAAGTGAGCCCTGCGAGTGTGGATGCTGCCACCCTGTGGAAGATGGGAAAGAAGAAGATTACATCAATAGTATAGAATATAGCTTGGTTGTTGAGTAGTGGCAGGGTCTATGCCTAATCGTCTGATAGAAGAACCTTCTCCGTATTTACGTCAACATGCGGATAACCCGGTGGACTGGTACCCATGGGGTCCAGAGGCATTCGAGAGAGCTAAAAGAGAGGATAAACCCATCTTCTTATCTATAGGGTATTCGACATGCCATTGGTGTCATGTGATGGCGCATGAGTCTTTTGAGCATGCTGAAGTGGCAAGGCTTATGAATGAGACTTTCGTATCTATAAAGGTAGACCGTGAAGAGCGTCCCGATATCGACAACGTCTACATGAGGGTCTGTCAGGTCATGACAGGCAGCGGGGGTTGGCCTCTCACTATTATCATAACGCCAGATAAGAAACCGTTCTTTGCCGCCACTTATATCCCGAGGGAAAGCCGATTTGGCCTGCAAGGAATGATGGAGCTAATCCCACACATTAGAGAGATTTGGGCAACCCGGCGCGGCGAAGTATTGAATCTGTCCGATAAAATAACCGCTGAACTTCAACAGACCTCACAGGATACGGCCAGCGGAGAGCTAGATGAAACGACACTGAAGGTGGCATATAAGCAGCTTGCCGGATCCTTTGACCAGCAGCACGGCGGTTTCAGCTACGCACCGAAGTTTCCTACACCTCACAATCTCCTCTTCTTGCTCCGTTACTGGAAACATAGCGTCAGCAAGACGGCATTGGATACGGTGGAGCAGACCCTTCAGGCAATGCGGCGTGGTGGCATCTACGACCACATTGGATTTGGTTTCCATCGTTATTCCACAGATTCGCAATGGCTTGTTCCGCACTTCGAAAAGATGCTCTACGATCAGGCTATGTTAGCCATGGCTTACATCGAAGCTTACCAGGCAACGGGAAAGGAAGATTATGAGACGACAGCGCGGGAGATTTTCTCTTATGTGTTGCGGAATATGACATCGCCAGAAGGCGGGTTTTACTCGGCTGAAGATGCGGATAGCGAGGGAGTGGAAGGAAAGTTCTACCTCTGGACACAGGAGCAGGTTCGACAGGCACTTGGCAATGAGGAAGCGCATTTCGTCGTTCAAGTATTCAACATTGAAAAAGATGGCAATTACATGGCGGAAACGACCGGAAAGAAAAGCGGCGACAACATCTTACATTTAAGGAAGCCGATTGAAGAAATCGCCTCCGACCTGAATCTCTCTCAGCAAGACTTTCAGGCGCGCCTGAAAGTGGCGCGGCAGAAACTATTTAGCTACCGCAACAAACGTGTCCGTCCCCTGAAAGACGACAAGATTCTAACTGACTGGAATGGTCTCATGATTGCTGCATTGGCAAAAGGGGCTCAGGCTTTTGATGAGCCTCAGTATGCTGAAGTAGCCTGCCGTGCTGCAGATTTCATACTTGGGAATATGCGCAAGGCAAATGGCCGGCTCTGGCACCGCCATCGAGGGGAGCGAACTGGCGTAGACGCAAATCTGGATGATTATGCTTTTCTGGTTTGGGGTCTCATAGAACTGTATGAAGCCACTTTCGATACAAATCATCTTCGATGTGCTCTCGAACTGACCAGTGACATGTTGAAACATTTCTGGGACGAGGATGGTGGCGGGTTTTATCTCATACCCGATGATGGTGAAAGCTTGCTTGTCAGAAAGAAGGAGATCTACGATGGTGCTGTCCCATCGGGAAATTCCGTGGCAATGCTCAACTTGCTTCGTCTGGGGCGCATGACCGCCAATTCCGATTTTGAGGATAAAGCGGCAGAAATCGGGCGTGCTTTCTCCAGAAGCGTCAAACAGTCGCCGGCCGCACATTGTCAACTCATGATTGGCCTTGATTTCGCGATTGGGCCTTGTTATGAAGTGGTTATCGCCGGCAAGTCACAGGCGGAAGATACCAGAACTATGGTAAGAGCGTTGAGAACACACTTTCTGCCGAACAAGGTGTTGCTTCTCAATCCTACTGACCGGGAATCAACTGAAATAGCTAAGCTCGCCGAATTTACCAAAAATCAATCGAGCATTGGAGGCAAGGCCACAGCTTACGTCTGTCTGAATTGTAGCTGCAAGTCGCCAACCACAGATATAAACAAAATGCTGGAATTGCTCAATGTTAGATAGACATTCTAGAAATGAAGTAACCCGGTTGGGTATTTTCGAACACAGACGAGTAAAATGTCGGATAACGATACCTTAGCGGGTAACCCATATTTGAATATTCGACTGTGATACGAGAACTTGAATATTAAGAAAACAGGAGGAAAAAATGGAGACATTTCGTGGTAGTGGTCATTTACCGGGAGCTCCGAAGATGTGGGATGTGGAATTGGATGCCGACTGGAAGAAGAAAGGATTTACAGTACGCATACCGGCAGCCAGGGCGAATTTGACCGAATGGCCAGGCCTAATGGCACAGACTATCGACGACAAAGAGGCGGTATTCAGAACACGTGGTATACCGCCGCTGCAAATCCACTGGTGGCATGTGGTGAGGAATTCCACCGGCGGTCTCTGGGCGATGGTCCTTATACCTCCTAATGAAGAGGGAATATGGCTCAATTGCGGCCTTCGTCTGGACAAGAAATGACTTTCAGTAACAGTAGTTACTGTTCAATATATCAGTTTTGACAGGTTCGCTAGCCAATGCTATCATACTTCTACAAGATGCGGATCGCACAGCCCAAGTTAATGATAACAGGATGGTCAATTCGATTGGGGAGGGGACTCAGGGGGTGGTGATAGGTGGATGCCGCTAGCGGTTGGCCTCTGTTAGCCGTCCTGGTTTGCCTAGCCCTTTCAGGCTTCTTTTCCAGCGCCGAGGCAGTTCTTGTGTCCTCGCCCAAAACTGACACTAAGCTAGTTGCACATGCTATTCTTTCAGGGTAAGCATTAATGGTGAGCATCAACAGCATCTTCGTGATATTGTTTTTCCTCTCTCTCGGGTGTTCAGCTTTTTTCTGCAGTGCTGAGACTGCTTTTATTGGGATGCAGAAACTACGCCTCCAACATCTGATCCAGAGTGGACACCCTTCCGCCAGCAGGGTGGCAAAGATTGTGGAACAGCCAGAGAAGTTTCTCGCTACAGTCCTTTTGGGGATCAACTTTTTTGAGACGGCGGTAGCCACTCTGGGCACAATCATAGCAGTGTCACTGATCCGAGATGCGAACTTGGCGGTGGCCGTTGCTACCATCGTGATCACTATAGTAACCTTGGTTTTCGCTGAGCTTGTTCCCAAAAGCTTGGCAATCCGTTACGGAGAAAGACTGGCTCTGAGATATGTTAGACCTTTGGAAATAATCTCTACCATCCTCTATCCTCTGGTTTACATTTTGAACCACATTGGTATTAGGTTCACCAAGTTGGTCGGGGAAGGCGAAATCCCCAGACCAACCATCAGCGAGGAGGAATTCCGCACAGCTATCAACATAGGTGAAGCTGAAGGGGTAGTGGAAGGTAATGAGGCTGACATGTTACACCAGGTGTTTGAATTTACCGACCGCCCCGTCAGCAAGGTAATGGTCCCCAGAACGGAAATCGCGTGGGTGGAGCAGGGGACAAAGCTCAAGGATTTTCTGGAGCTTTACGCCAAAAGACGCTACAGCCGTTTCCCTGTGTACAAGGATAACACCGATAACGTGGTCGGTATATTGCATGCCAAGGATGTGCTGCTGGAGCTAACTGATGAATCCGACAGCAGGGAAAGCGTCATTGACGATTTGGTACGCCCGGCATATTTTGTGCCTGAAAGCAAACGACTGGGAGACCTCCTTGCCGAGATGCGAGACGGTGGATATCATGCCGTGATCGTGGTAGATGAGTTCGGGGGTATTGCAGGAATGGTTACCTTGGGGCAGTTAACCGAGGAGATTGTCGGCGATATCCGTGACGAGCTGACGGGCACAGAGAAGGATTTCATTGCAACTAGCGACAGCACCTTTCAACTGGATGGAGGCTTCAGGATTGAGGAAGCTAACGAGGAACTGGAGCTAAATTTGCCCAGCGGTGATTATGAAACTGTGGCCGGTTTTATTCTCAGCCACCTTGGCCGGGTGCCAAGGCAAGGGGAGCATTTCAAATACCTGAACCTGAAGTTCGTTATCACTGAAATGCGGGGAATGAAGATAGAGAAAGTCATGGTGACCAAGGAAAAGAGCGTTGCTGCATCGTAATCCTATTGCATCGCGTCTATGATAAGAAAGTGAAACTAACCTATCAAGACATGTCGATATGTCTCGCTACCAGCGAAGCACTCTAAGGAGGCCTTTTGAAGCTTGTTCTAATCAGGCATGGCGAAACTCACTGGAACAAAGACGGGCTTGTTCAGGGAGGGGAAAGCGATATACAATTGAATGACACCGGATTGGGGCAGGCCAGGAAGCTAGCGGCTTTCCTCGAGAATGAATCCATTACCGCCGTACTTTCCAGCCCTCTGCAGCGTGCTACAGCTACAGCCGAAGTCATAGCCAGCCTTCATCAGTTGCCTATAGAAATTGATCAGGGACTCAGAGAACTCAAAGTTGGTGATTTGGAAGGCACCTCTATTTCAAAGTTAACTACGACCTTCAGTCAGTTTCTACTGCAAAGGTGGCAGGACAGGGAGACCATGAGATTGCCCAATGGGGAAAGCCTCGTTGAATTGCAGGGTAGAGCCTGGGAAGTTATTGAGCGTCTGTTAGAAAGGTATGGAAGTAGTCCCGGACACAATCGGACCACTTCGGTGGTAATAGTCAGCCATTACTTCGTGACCTTGGCCATCATTCTCAAGGCTTTAGGTCTGCCTCTGGACTACTTGATCAGATTCAAAGTGGACCTGGGTGGGCTGAGTGTGCTTGAGTTCCGGGACTATGGAGCCCGCTTGGTGACGTTTAATGATACGTCCTATTAGTGTTAGCTGCGAGGAACAGGGGAAAGAGGTGATTCGTATGGCCAAGGCCAAGCTAGAGTCAAGGATTCTGGATTCTATCCAGCGGTATGACTTGATTCCACATAAGGAACTACTGGTTGTCGGGGTCTCAGGTGGTGCTGACTCGGTATGTTTACTTCACGTCCTGGCGAAATGGCGGAAGGAATTGGGTATAAAACTTCATGTAGCTCATCTCAATCACCAGCTTCGGGGAATTGAATCCGAAGCTGACGCTGAATATGCGTCCGACCTGGCTGGCTCGCTGGGCGTTCCCATCACTATTGATGAGCAAGATGTGGCTGCCTACAGGAGTGAAAGAAATTGCTCCATTGAGGAAGCTGCCCGGGAACTACGCTATGCCTTCTTTGCCCGCGTAGTCAGAGAGGTCGGAGCTCGCCGTATAGCCATAGGTCATACCAGGGATGACCAGGTCGAGACCATTTTGATGCACATATTACGGGGAACAGGCATTACTGGATTGTGTGGTCTAGCCTCTTGTTCACCTATGGCGTATGACAGCCAGGGAATGTCATTGCCAGCCGAAGCTCTGAGCGTAGCGAAGGGGCAACGAGCCAATCTCCTGGTAATCAGACCACTTCTAGATATCGCCAGGGAAGAGGCAGCAAGTTATTGTCAGGAACACAAGCTTGCCCCGCGTGTTGATTCCTCCAACCTGTCACCTTCCTTCGCCCGGAATCGGCTTCGCCTGCACTTGTTGCCTCTGCTCAGACAATATAATCCGAGCATTGACCAGGCCTTGCTCCGTTTGGCCGATATTGCCAAAGAAGACATCGGCTTCATTGAACAGCACGCCTCCGGGTTATGGGAAGAAGTGGCCAGGCAGGAGAATAACACCATTTATCTGGACAAGAAGCAGATTGCTGGTTTGCCCATAGCCTTGCAGAGGCAATTGCTGAGAGCGGCTGTGACCAAGCTGGCCGGTGATGTTCGAGACATCGAAGCCACTCATATTGAAGCAGCAAGGAGTCTGCTGAATAAACAGCCGAGCAAAAGAGTATCTCTCCCCCACGGCCTCGTCTGCCAGGGAGGATACGATGAGCTTGTGATTACCAGACACCGCTCGGTCATCGTCGCCCCTCTTTCTGGCATCGCCAGCGACCTGCCCGCCAAGGCTCGGCAGGCGGGAGCGTGGCAGTCTCAGCTCCCTCCCTGTCCTTTCCCTCCGCTACCAGACGAAGCTCATCTTAAAGTGCCCGGCAAGACAGCCTTCCCGGGATGGAACGTGCTGGCCAGCATAGTCCGAGGGCAAGTGACTTTTGCGTCGTCGCGAGGCGCCCTGAGTGCAAGCGAGAGGACTTCTCAGAGCAATCTGGTCGCTCATTTCGACCTCGAGAAAACAGGCATGAACTTCTCCGTACGCAAGGGCCAGCCCGGAGACAGATTTCAGCCCCTGGGTATGAGTGCGCCCAAGAAGCTCAACGAATTTATGGTCGACGCCAAGATACCGCGGTCCTGGCGAGGCCGCATCCCAATCGTCTGTTCCCCTCAACAAATCATCTGGGTGGTAGGCTGGCGCATTGATGATAGAGTCAAGCTTACCGAAGCTAGCAAAGATATCCTTCGTCTGGAATTCATCAAGTCGGAGTGAAGGGCTTGTTTATTCTGTCAGCCTGAGCAATGGCGGAGGGTCTAGATTCTTCGCGGAGTTTATCCTGAGCGAGATTCTTCAGTCGCTTCGCTCCCTCAGAATGACACAAGGCGAAGGGCTCACAGTGACAAGGAGGAGTTGCTACTAAACGCTCTCAATGAAAGCAGTAGACAGGGAATTACTCTTGCGCCGCCTTACCGTCGAAGAAGCCCTCTGGCGGCTTGACCAGTATCTCTACGATGCCTTCATGGCTGGCTTGTCCTCCATCCGCATCGTCCATGGCAAAGGGACCGGAAAATTGCGCCATGCCGTACATGAGTCACTTGACAAGCACCCCCTGGTCAAATCTTATCGCCTCGGCGATTATGGCGAAGGAGATTACGGCGTCACCATAGTGGAGCTGACAAACCGCTAGAGCCTGTCTCTGAGATTAGAGATGCGGTATGAGTCAATCTTGGCCAGCTTGCTGGCTTTTGCCATCGTCCTCATCCTCCACCCCGTCCTTTGGTTCCTCGCCTTTATCCAATAAGCTACTTAAAGAACGCTGGAACGCCTGGAATACAATCTGCTTTGCGGTTTGCTTCGCAGCAGCAATGATTTCGGTGGCTTCCTGTTCCGCCTTAGTCCTTGCCTCGGCTATTGCCCCGGCGGACTCTTTTTCCCTCGTCCTGCTCGCACTCTCCACGGCTTCGTTAATGATGCCTTGCGCTTTCTGCAGGGCGGCCCCGATGATTGATCGGGCCTTCTCTTCACCATCCCTCTGCCCGAGCTCTCTGGCCTGGTTCAGGAGCTGTTGAACTTCCTGCTGTGCTTCCTGCTTTGCCTGGCTAATCTCCCGTTCCGCCCTTTCCTTCAGCGCGCTGACGGCTCTGGACGCTTCTCCAATCTCCTTGTTGGTCTTCTTCATCAAGGCGCTCACTTCTTTCTGGGCGTTAGCCAGTATCTTGTCCCTTTCATCTTCAGCCGCTTGTTCCGCCGTGGCGATAATCTTGGCCGATTCCTCTTTAGCTTTGTTGAGTATGCGTTCTACTTCTCTTTGCTTTGCTTCCGCAGCTTGCTTTTTGACTCCTATTTCAGCCTCCGCAGTGATCTGCTCAGCTCTTTTTCTCGCTTCCTCGATAATGGCAGCAGCTTCTTCTTCAGCTTTCGTTTTTGCTTGTTCCATCACCTGCGCTACCCGTCGGTCAGTCGTTTCCGCCGCTGAAACCGCATAGGCCGCAGCCTCTTTGTCGGCATTCCGTTTCATTTCAGCACGATACGCCTCTGCCTGCTCCTCTGCTTCCGATTTTGCCTGGCCTATGATTTGCTGCGCTGTCTCATTGGCTCTGGCGACAACCACCGCCGCTTCCCGTTCAGCTTCTTGCCTGAGCTTATCTACTTCCTGCTCAAGAACTTCACTAAGCCGCTGCTTATACTCATCCATAATCCTGGCTGCCTCTTCAACTGTCTGCCTTACCCTATCTGTCAACGCTAGCATTTGGACTCCTCCCTGGTTCTGATTGCCGTGATCTTGAGTACGTCCCTTGATTGTTCGACTTCCGCTTCCCGCCACTTCACGTTTGATGCTCATTTCTGCACTTCCTGTTTCTGTGTAGCAGTCCAGTTATTTAGTGATTTCTACTTGGAATCAATGGTATAACACGTTCGTCATGCTGTCAACCATGCCTTGGTTGACTGAAGCAGCAACGCCCGAGCGGGCATTCCGGTAAGTCTCATTGCTGCTCTACGCGATCCAGTGGAAGCAAATACTGGTTCAGCCTCCTACGCATCAGGTATTATCTCCCCAGAATCATTGAGCCTGAACGCAGGTTTTTGAGGCGTAGCGGCTCAATTTCAGGGATACAGTACTAATTTGGGCTCCCTGCAGATCAGGCATTACGTCCCCAGAATATTATAACTTGCTTAGCTTTATTATGCCCTGAAGGGCAGCGTATTCATGACATCAAGTTGTTGATCGAACAGGGCTCGCAGCCAGAGTCTGTATGTGCAAAAGGCTTGACATCACAGCTGTTTAAGGACACAATTAATTTAGATAACCCCAGCAGTAAGGTTCGGCAAATGGCATTAATCACCCCATCGACCATAGAAAAAAGCTGCAAAAGAAACGGCCTTTTCTATGTGCCTGACAGAGTGAAAACTTCCATCGAGGACTGCCTTGTAAATGATGATGAAAATGCGATAACAGGGGAATACCTTCGTCTGCTAGAAGATTTTCGAAAATATAGAACATCAATACAACCTGCACACATAGAGTATAGAAGTCCCCTGACTCTAGACGCATATACTGTCTATTACCTTTCCCGCTACATGTTCATCCCATTCGTAGCGTTGCGTGATCTTGCTCATCACCCATATTTTCAGAATGTTCCACGTTCATTTAACGTGCTGGATTTGGGCAGTGGAACGGGGGCTGTTGTCCTCGGCTTACTTTCTTTATTTAGTAATACTCCTCTGTCCCAGATAGCGACTAAAATCACTACATTAGATTGCTGTGCGGAGGCCCTGGGGAGACAAAAGGATCTGATCGAGAAGGCAGGTTTTAATTCAAAACAAGTGCATCATTATGAACAGGACCTCTGTGATACGGATAGCTGCATAAAACTAGCAAAGAAAGATGGTCCATACTATCTGATATTTATTGCCAATTGCCTGACAGAACTCGAGCACGAGGTGTCGAAAAACCTTATACAGCGTCTGCCTGAAATACTAGCAGACAATGGTGCCATCATCATTGCAGAGGCACAGCGTAACTACATAAAAAAGCTGATAAAGACTTTGGCAGAGACTGCGGAAGAGTGTGGCCTGCATGTTTATTACCCCTGTTCTTCAACTGGTTGTCCTTCTGATTATGGTATATACTGTTGGGTCTGGCGATATCATGAATATGACTTCCCCCATATAAAAGTCAATAACCAGCCTCTTCAAGAGGAACCTAGAGACAAACTTATCTTAAGCTGGCTAATCCTAACCCAGCAGGATATTTCTATATACGATACTTTTGCCAAGAAACACCCTGGCTTGTCGTGGGGATCAATTTCACAATGTACGGGGACTGACCGTTCTATTTGTTATGGAAATCAATCGCTACCTTTCAAAATGGACTACGATGTGTCCCCTCGTTACACAAGAGGAAGCATTGTGGGTCTATCGAATAGGTACGAAGTCAAAGAATATTATGAAATGTGACTTTATTGTTGAGACGATCGGAGGGTCAGTGTGATTATTTCAGCTAGTCGCAGGACAGATATTCCAGCATTTTACAGCAAATGGTTTATGAACAGGATACGAGCTGGATACTGCTTGGTGCCAAACCCTCGTAATATGAAACAGGTTTTACGTGTATCACTGCAACCGTTGGACACTGAAGCAATTGTCTTCTGGTCAAAAAATCCTGCTCCTCTGTTACCGCACCTTGGTGAGCTAGATAAGTTGGGGTTCTATTATTACTTCCAGTTTAGTTTAAATGACTATCCTCGGCCTCTTGAACCAAATATTCCTTCGCCTAATGACCGGATAGCGACATTCAAGGATTTAAGTCGACTCATTGGCCCATTACGCGTGGTATGGAGATATGACCCTATTATTATTTCCAACATAACGCCTTTTGATTTTCACAGGGAAAGGTTCGCATGGATTGCAGAAGAGCTCAAAGGTGCGACTCAACGTGTCATGGTCAGCATTGTTGATTTTTATCAAAAAACAGAACGCCGTCTATCACAATTGGAGAAGGAGGAAGGTTATTCTTTTGACAGAGACGTATTATCTTCAGATGGAATTACCAGCCTTTTGAAAGATGTCGCTGATATTGCCAGAAAAAGTAACATCGAGATATTCACCTGCGCTGAAGAAAAAGACTACAGTCAGATAGGGGTTCCGCCGGGCAGATGCATTGATGAAAGACTTCTTGCTAGAATCTGGTCGCTAAATCTGGAATACAAGAAAGACCCTTACCAGCGAGAGTCTTGCCTGTGTATGGTGAGTAAGGATATCGGTATAAATGATACCTGTATGCATGGCTGTCCATATTGTTATTCAACTATAAACTATGCTGTCGCCCAGCGTCGATTCAATGAACATGACCCCGATTCACCTATATTGTGGGGAAAGCCAGAGGAGTCGCCGGAAATCACTGAGGAAGCTGAGGCTCAAATGAGGCTCTTTCGGCAGAAAGATTTTCAACAATCGCATTGAATTCCAGGGACACAAGTGTAATCAGATAACCGAACGGATCGAGCTTTGTGTCCCCAGTGCTCATGACAAAGGGGTTCTTAATGATGTTAACAAGCCTTCTTTCCGCGTCCAATAATGAACAGTAGAAAGACGCTCTAATATCCTTATGTCATAAGGCTTCCATTCGAAGTCCACGTCGTTCAAAATAGTGATCTTATGTGTTGGGGTCAAGTCATGATTGCAATCAACCCACATCCTCACTGTTGCATCTACCTTAGGCTTAAGCCCTGCTGTTGCTAGTGGACTTAGAGCTTGGAGAAAACGGGGTGGACCGATAGTAACCTTGAAATGTACTACGTAAGACCTGCCTGACAGACCAATCAACTTTACTCTAGACTCTGCGGGAACTTGATTAACCTTCAGAAATTCTTGCACCTCTTCCACAAATGTAGCTGGCTCAAAGGTTTTGGAAGTGTATATAAGGTCACTCACGCCACGCGCTGTTATGATGACATCAAAGAGGAGATCTCCTACTTGACTCACGTTACCAGTCTTGGTAAGCTGGCCATTAACAAAATTGACCCCAACTCTGCTTGCAATAGTTTCTACCATAAATCTCCTCTTAGGAGATTCGAAGACATCAAAACCCCTGGCATGGAGGTGCCGAACTGTCTCCGCCAGATCAGTTGCTCTAACTTGATCCGGTGGTAGTTCTTCGAGGAAGATCTCGATTAAGTCATTATCTGGATATAGATAAGGTGTAATTATTCTAAGTCTCTCTCCCCCACGAAAACAGCTGAACCCTTCTTTCAGACTTTTTATATATCGTTCTATTGCTTCCCGACAGCTAATCATCATATTATCCTCACCCTATATTTTCATACCGATCTGTTTAGGGGGTAAGGGTCTCACTTGACCGGCAAAACCAATATTACACTCCTTACAAAAGACCTCAAACGCTTGGGCAATATCGTCTGAAGGAACTGTTTCCTTAGGTGTATATGCGAATGCGTCGCGGCAACGATCAGACCACTTGTGTTTATGCGTTTCTCCTCTCCATTCGTTATCATCGGTATGCTTGTTCCTATGGCTACCACTGACGTCAAGTCCCCTTATTCGATAGGCATTGCTCAAGACAAGCGAGAAGGAAAAAGTGGTTGGCTCCTCCATATTCACATTACCATACACCTTCAGATTCACGCCTAGAGTGTTACTTACTATTAGTTGACACTTTGCATAGCCTTCATTTGCACGGTAGTCCCAGTCCACATTTGTATTAATGTTCTTCTGGGCGCTAATAATGCGACCTGCTTGTTGTTCGGTTAGCAAGATCCTAGCCATATGAGACACCCTCGCTCAAGCTACTAGCACCATCATAAAGACGGCTTAGCACGCGTCGTTCACAATTATCTTTTCCCATTTTTCTACTAAGGCAGTAATTTGCCAATGTCTTCCACCTCACTCATACTAGCCTTAGTCCACTTTGTCGCCAAAAGCTTGTTGGTCAAAACTTTTTTTTCACCTAAATGATATACCTTGCCATCACTGTTGTCACTACTGCGAATTACTTCGTAGTCACTAAGAACTATTAGCCGAATTTTTGCCAGAATTCAATGGGGGGACGATGACAATCAGGCCTACTACGAATCAGGTATCATGTCCTCAATGTCACTGAATACCCCTAGCGGGATTGCCACGCCTTCGGCTCGCAATGACATCTGTTATTATGTCCCAGACTCCAGAAGCTCGAAGCGGCTCTGTTTGTTCTGAATACGCACTACCTCTGCGCCGAGGATTTCGTAGAGGATGACTTCTCTCACAAGCCAGGTAGTGACGCCCCAAAGCAATTTGGGCAGCATCACATGGGGAGGCTTGAGGTGACGGGGAGAGGGCTCAGGATGACGCGAAGACGCCCCAGGACTTTCACTCACGGATTCAGACAGGCAAGTTCGGTTACCAGGACTTCCAGAGCTAGTTTATCGCTGTATTTGCCGGTTTTGATGGCTAAGTCGGTTTCCAGGAGCTTATCGTAAGCCCGCTTTATGCCTTCAAAATCATACAATTTGGCCTGGCTGAGCGCCTTATCGACAGCATAACTATGCTTGAGTCCCAGCCTGTCCTGAATCTGCAGGCGGGACAGTCCCTTCTTCAAATCTCTAGCTAAGGCTATCAAGCGGAATTGCCTGGTAATCATAGTGAGAACATAGGTTGGTGCCACACCCTCATCATATAACCTATGAAGTACCCGCTGGGCTAACTCGGTCCGCCCTTCAGCCACGGCATCCACCAGGGCAAAGATGTTGGCCTCCTGGATACAACTTACCAATTGCCTGACATCATGTTCGCTTATGGGACGCTCCTGGCTATAAAGAAGCAGCTTCTGAATTTCACCATCCATCGCCCATAAGTCTCCGCCTATCAGTTCAGAAAGCAGATTCACAGCCTGGGGTGCGATATCCCCGCCCTCTTCCTTCACGCGTTTTCGAATCCAGGTCTCCAGGCTCTTGCCTTTCAACAAGGGAAAACCCCTTACTTTTGCCAATGATGAAAGCTTCTTTAGCAGAAGATTATTGCTCTTCACATCGCCATCAACCAGCACCAGCACAGTCGTCTCGGGCATTTGCTCGACGTAATCGGTTAGGCCTTCCCATTCCCCCAGTCCATCCCGGGTCTTGCCTTTGCTCGGCCGGGGCTTGCCTTGCTTCTCCCCGAAGCGCCCTAACAAGCCATCAATTATGACCAGGCGCTGCGAGGATAGGAAAGGAGCAGCACCACATTTATTCCTAAGCTCACTTAAGGTGAGACGTTGCCCCTCCAGTCTGGTGGTGTTAGTCGCTACCGTTTCCCGATCGCCCAGGCCAGCCTTAATTTCCTCCAGAGCTCCATTGAGTGAGAAATCGTCCTGACCGTAAAGGATGTAGAACATGTCCCTCGTATTCTATCACAGCGCCAGCTTCTCCCGGCAGAAGCTCAAAGCCAAAATGTGATAGGATATAATCGTGAAGGTCGCCATTATCGGGATACCTGAGAGCGGCAAAACGACCATCTTCAATGCCCTTACCAGAGGCAACGCCGAAGTTGCCGCCTATTCCCCGACCCTGGCTCCCAATATCGGCGTGGCCAAGGTGTCCGATCCCCGGCTCGCCGTGCTGGAAGGCATCTTCCAGCCCAAAAAGACTGTCCCTGCAGAGGTGAGCTACATAGATATCGCCGGGCCCATCAAGGGCTTCGGCAAAGAAGGAGCAGGGGGAGAGCTCTTGAACTACCTGACTACCGCTGACGCCCTGCTCCAGGTCGTCCGGGTCTTCGAAGACGATAAGGTCCCCCATCCTCAAGGAAGCACAGACCCAAAACGAGATATAGCTGCCTTGGATTTAGAACTCGCCATTTCCGATTTGGCTATTATGGAGAGAAGGCTCGACAAACTGGAGACAAGCTTAAAGGCTGCCAAAGCAACAGAGCGGGAATCTTATCTAAAGGAGCAGGCTTTGCTGCAGAAGATCAAGGCAGAGTTAGAGAAAGATAAACCAATCAGAATACAAGGCCTGACCAAAGAAGAACTCAAAATGTTAGCCAACTATCAATTTCTCACCGCCAAACCCATGCTGGTAGTCCTTAATATAGGAGAAGGACAAATATCACAGGCTTCACAATTGGAGGGTCAGATAAGTGCCATTCACCCCCAGTTTGCCGTGGTCGCTCTTTGCGGCAAGCTGGAGATGGAGCTGGCGCAGCTCGGCGACCTTGAAGCCAGGGAATTCCGCGAAGCCATGGGACTGAGCAAACCGGCGCTCGACCGGGTCATAGACCTTTCCTATAGCCTCCTCGGGCTGATTTCTTTCTTCACCACAGTCTCCTCTGAGCTGAAGGTCTGGACTATCCCCGGGGGAACTTCAGCACCGAAAGCGGCAGGCAAAATCCACTCCGATATGGAAAGGGGATTCATCCGGGCTGAGGTTATCAGTTATAGTGACCTGGCAAACTGCGGCAATCTAGCTGAGGCACGGAAAAGAGGACTGCTCAGGACAGAGGGCAAAAGTTACATCATCCAGGATGGACATGTGGTTACCTTCTTATTTAACGTCTAGCCCCTGATTTTTGTAGTTGCGTGATTCATCAGGCACGTCGCTTTTCGTCATTGCGAGACCCGACTTGCCGGGGCGTGGCAATCTCATTAGCTCCCCGAGATTGCCTCGTCGCTCCGCTCCTCGCAATGACAAAAGGAGGAAGCCCAGCAAGCTGGGCAACTAGCTTCGTTTTAGACCTGCCAACTCCGCGAAGAATCCTTCGCCGCTCAGGCCAATGAGTGGGGGCGGGGACAAGCCCTGCCCCTACATTTGAGTGTTTGTCGAATCAAACGGGCTGCCAGCTCAGGAATGGATATGCCACATCGTCAACGATATTCCAAACGTAGCCTGTGTTGCGGTCTCCGGAATTGCTAATGGCGACTATATCCCATGTTGCGCCCGTGAAGGTGTCGATGTCCATCATTTCCGCCGTGGTCTTGCCAATTCCGCCATCCGAAGTAGCTTGTCCGCTGGTTTGGGTATCCCACACGGAGTTGCTCACGACGCCATACAAATTCTGTCCCACTAGACCGCCAGCATACTCATTTCCCGCCACACTGCCCATGGAATAGCATTTACTCACAGTGCCCTCGTTTCTTCCCACCAGACCGCCAACAAAGTCGCTGCCATTCACGGAGCCACTTGTGTAAGAGTTGCTGACAGTGCCACCATTAACTCCAACCAGGTTACCAATAAAGTCGTTACCACTCACGGTGCCAACAGAATAGGAGTTACTCACAGTGCCCTCGTTCTCTCCCACCAGACCGCCGATATCATCTCTGCCAATCACTCTGCCGCTGGAATAAGAGTTGGCCACAGTGCCGCCATTCACTCCAACCAGGCTACCAACACCCAGGTCGCCAGTCACATTGCCGCAGGCATAGGAACTCCTCACAGTGCCTTCATTCTTTCCCACGAGACCGCCAACACTGTCATAACCAATCACATTGCCGTTTACTATGCCGACGTTCTCGATGGTCCCTCCTGCTTCGACAAGACCGAAAAGCCCCACGTAAGATTCGTCGGGACGGTTGATAAACAGGTCATGTATCTCGTACCCCTGACCATCGAAGCTCCCGACGAATCCGTCATTTACAGCAATACCTCCGACCGGCTGCCAGCCCTTTCCTTCATTGGCCGCCGCGCTCGCCAGTTCCTCATAACCGGCCGTGGTGGAATCGAGGTCGTTCATCAGGATGTAACTGCCGCGCATGTTGTCCCTGACGGCATCTAAATCATGCCAATCCCGTATTTCGATAGAAATCGGTCCGCAGCCAGCCGACCCGACAATGAAGGTTATCACAATCAGAAAGATGCCCAATTCTGCCAGGTTATGGCGCGTCCCTGAACTAAGTATCGCCTTCATAATTCAATGCCGTACAAACGGGTTAACATGCAGTATACAATCCACGGAGAATCCTTCGCCACCCAGAGCTAATGTGTAGAGGCGGGGACAAGCCCCGCCTCTACGTCCGATCTCTGGTTATATTAAACCGGTTGCCAGCTCAGGAAGGGATAGGTGGCGTCATCAACTATATTCCAGATGTAGTCTGTGTTGCGGTCGTCGGCGTCACCAACGGCGACTATGCCCCAACCCGCCCCTGAGAATGTGCTGATGTCCTGCATGTCCACGGTGGTCTTGCCGGTCCCCCCAGCCGAACCACCTTGTCCGCTGGTCTGGGTGTCCCAGAAGGAGTTGCTCACAGTGCCATAATTCCTTCCCACCAGACCGCCAACATGCGTATTGCCAGTCACGCTGCCGGTGGAATAGGAGTCGCTGGCAGTGCCAGTGGCGTCATTCCTTCCCACCAGGCCGCCGACATTATCGTTACCAGTCACACGGCCGGTGGCATAAGAGTTGCTGGCCGTATCGCTATTCTTTCCCACCAAGCCGCCGACATTATCATTACCGGTCACACGACCCGTGGCATAGGAGTTGCTCATAGTGCCCTCTCTATTCCATCCCACCAGCCCGCCAACGTTATTAGCACCAGTCACATTGCCGGTGGCATAGGAGTCGGTGACAGTGCCCTCAAAGTTGTCATTCTTTCCCACCAGACCGCCAACATTATAATTACCGATCACACGGCAGTTGGCATAGGAGTTGCCTACAGTGCCCTCATTCTTTCCCACCAGACCCCCGGCATTATCGTAACCAGTGACATTGCCGTTTACCACGCCGACATTCCCGATGACTCCTCCTTCGCCAACTGCACCGAAAAGCCCCACCTCAGATTCATCAGGGCGGTTAATAAACAGGGCGCATATCTCATATCCCTGACCGTCGAAGCTCCCGACGAATGTGTTATTACTCACAGCGATCGGCTGCCAGCCCTTTCCCTCGTGGGCTGTTGTACTCGCCAGCTCCGTATAGCCAATAGAGCTGGAATCGAGGTCATTCACGACGATGAAGTGGCTGCTTAGGAAATGGCGGACATTATCAAGTTGCCACCAATCTGCAATCTGGTAGGGATCCTCGGCTGTTCCGTTCCCTCCGGTGAACAGGGCAAAGTTTGCGGTAATAGAATAGTTGCCGCTCATGGCGATGGTAGTCTCGGCTCCATCAACATCAGCAATCGTACCTATGTCTCCGGTCCATTCGACAAAATGGTAGCCCAGCTCAGCATCTGCCACCAGGTCAACCACCGTGCCGCAGTCATAAGTGAAAGTCCCCTCGCCAGGAGAGGTTACCTCGCCACCATCTGTGCTGTCTGCTGTAAGGTTGTAGCTTAGCAGGGCAAAATTGGCGGTCACATTCTTAGCTCCATCCATGGCGATGGCGGTTATGGCAGAGTTGGGGTCGGCGACAGCGTCGCCGGTCCAGTTGACGAACTGGTAACACTCCTCAGCCTCGGCCACCAGGTCGACGATTGTTCCCTCGTCATAGAGGAAAGTCCCTTCTCCAGGCGTGATTACCGCCCCCCCAGCCGTGCTGGAGGTAGTGAGGACGAATTGTTCCGGAGGTATCAACTCGAAGTTAGCAGTGATGGAGTAGTCTCCCTTCATGGTGATTGTCGTTGTAGGCGCGTGGATATTGGCAATGGTGTCCACATCGCCAGACCAGTTGACAAAGTAGTAGCCCTCTTCAGCCGCAGCCGTCAGGGCAACTACTGTGCCGCAGTCATAGGTAAAAGTATCCTCGCCAGGAGAGGCCACCTGGCCACCATCTGTGCTATCCACTGTAAGGTCGTAGCTCAGCAGAGCAAAATTGGCGACTATACTCTTCGCTTGATCCATAGTGATGGTGGTTATGGGAGAGTAAGGGTCGGCGACGTCGGCGCCGGTCCACTCAACGAACTCGTAACACTCGTCCGCCACTGCCTCCAGCGTGACTATTGTTCCATCGGCGTAGGTCCCCTCACCGGAGACGATCACCCCACCGCCTCCACTACTGGAGGTGGTGAGATCCCATTCAACGCCGCCGCCACCGCCGCAGCTGGCACCACCATCACAGCTTGCTATCCCGCTAATCAATGCTAGCGTAATGAGAAAGATGCCAAGCCTTTTCATATGGTCGTGCACTCTTGAACTGAGTATTGCCTTCATACTTCACCTCCGGATTCTGTAGTCGCCTTGAACAAACGGGGCCTATCGACGTGGCTGTATGTGCTCATATGACTATTGTAGGAACTGTGAAATCCCTCTGACGCGCACACTTGACCGCCAACCTTATATCGGTCTTAAGGTAATATTTCTTACCGATACTATGCCGTCAGGGCCTATTATACCATTACCCAGAAGATTGTCAACAGATTTTCCCCCGATTTCCAGGATTTTTCACAACTTCACCACCGCTGTAGAAAACTCATAAATTGGGCGCGATATGTTATAAAATATCCCTGCCCGGAGAAATGTCGGTTCAATGTTGCACTACCTGGTATTCACTGATTTAGATGGCACCCTACTGGACTCCAGAACCTATTCCTACGAAAAATCGCTGACTGCGATAAACCGACTGAAGGAAAATGGCATACCCATCATATTTTGCTCAGCCAAGACCAGGGCAGAGCAGGAGATATACCGGCGT
>MGMS01000009.1 GCA_001796515.1 Chloroflexi bacterium RBG_13_51_36 | reverse complement strand
TGCCTTCCTTGAGGGACTTCTTTTGCTCTCTGGTAATTCGATATCGGGTCTTCACCAGCCGGGCTATGATGTTGGCTGCCTCGAAGTGCAGGTCAATTCGCTCCGGCTGCTCTTCCAGCAGTTCCCTGAGCTTTACTCTGAGAAGGGCAATCTCCTCGTCAATTCCTTCGATATGAGAAGCCTCCTCCAATTCCAGCTTCTCCGCCTCGTCCAGAGCGCGCCCATAAAAACCCCGCGGGCTACTCTTTTTCCTGCCTTTTCTTTTTGTTGTCATAACACCTACGGGGTGCCTGGAAATCTGTCTTCATAACTCCCCTTGCCCCTCTTATCTTAAGAGGGGGAACACTCGGAGGATTCTTGGGGTTCTTTACCGATGCTTTGACCAGGCCATAGACGAGGACATAAGCTGCCAGGTTGTAATCCTGCTTCTGAAGAGCCGCCGGCAACAGCTTCACAAGGCAAGCATAGCACAAGTGTTCTATATAGGCAAAGGAGTTTTGTCACCTCACAGGACAAGTTTTAGAAGCGATGCCATTATCCAGCCGAGGGCGCCGCATATCGGGAAGGTCAAAACCCAGGCCAGCACGATGCGCCTGGTAACTCCCCACCTGACCGCGGAAAGGCGCTTCGTGGCACCTACTCCCATCGTGGCTGCCGTAGCACAATGAGTGGTGCTTACCGGAATGCCCAGGCGCGAAGCTATCTCAATAACGGTAGCCGCTGAGGCCTGGACAGCAAAACCGTGGACAGGTTGCAGCGCAGTGATCTTTATCCCCACCGTTCTAATAACCCGCCAGCCGCCGACAAGCGTACCAAAGCTAATAGCTAAAGCGGAGATGACTATCACCCACCAGGGAATACTGTCCCACAGCTCAACCCGTCCGGTATAAATCACCAGCGCCATCGTGATGACGCCTATGGGCATCTGCCCGTCATTCTTACCGTGGCTATAAGCCAGGAAAGCGGTAGTAAGCCACTGGAGACGGCTGAAGACAACTCTCATCTTGGCCGGAGCACTCCGTCGAAACACCCAGAGCAGGACAACCATAAGGGCAAAACCACTGATAAAACCCAGAGTAGGAGCGGCGACCACCGAAATCCCAATCCGCTCCAGGACATGCCATATCACAACGTGCCAGCCCACCACCGATGCCCCCGCCGCCGCCAGTCCGGTCACAAAGCCATGCGTTATACTCACCGGCAGACCCAACCGAGTAGCCACAGCCCCCCAGATGATAACCGCAACCAAAGCGGAAATAACTATCAAAAAAGCAGTAACCACCGGGAGAGATTTGACTATTTCGGGGTCTAGAATTCCTTTGCCGATGGTTCTGGCCACTGCCAGGCCGGTAGCAGCACCGGCGAAGTCACAAAAGGCAGCCAGAACTATCCCGTTTCGAGGTGAAATGGCCCGGGAGCCAATCGAAGCAGCGACAGAATTGGCGGCATCATTGAAACCATTAACCACGCCGAAGCCGATGGCTGCTGCAATTACCACGATGAGCAGAGCGAGCTCAGGCATGCTTCAATACTATGCCTTCGAGAACATTGGCTACATCTTCACCCCGGTCCGTGGCGTTCTCAAGATGTCCATAGATTTCACGCCACTTGATTACCTCGCATGTGTCAGCACTGCAGACTTCGAACAGCTCGGCTAGGGCAGCGTGCTGCACATCGTCAGCCTCGTTCTCCAGAGTATTGATCTCCACGCACTGTTTCAGAATCCACGGAAACTGGTCACGGTGGCGCAAGCGAGGTACTACTTCGTTCAGCTTCACAGCCATCTCGACCACAATCCTTGCCAGCTCTCGTGCTGGCTCCCTGGGCTGAGCAATATGATAAAGATGAGCTGTTCTGCCCGCAGCCTCGATGAAATCCATGACATCGTCCAGGCTATGGGCCAGAAGAGTAATATCCTCCCTGTCAATGGGCGTTACGAAACTGCGGTGCACCCGAGCTATTATCTCGTGTGTTATAACGTCGCCCTCGTGTTCCAAAGCCTTAAGTTCTTTGGCTTTTTCCTCTACGTTTTCGTAGTGGTCGAAGAAGTCAACCAGCTTCTTTGCAGCCACGACCAGATTACTGGTCCCTTCTTCGAACAGGTCGTAGAACTCCATATCTTTAGGGATTAATGAGAACTTAGCCAAAGCGTACCTCCATCAATGCATGTCTTCTATCTCCAAAGCCTCCTCAAATCCGTTTCGCATTATAGCACCCTGTGAGAAATTCTCGCTATACTTTACCCTCTTCGTGCGACTCCCCCCACCACTTCTTCAACCTGTCAGCGATTTCCTTCTCATAGCCCTGCTCAGTGGGAACATAATAACGTTTCCCCTCAAGAGAAGGCGGCAAGTTTCGTTGCTCGACGAAATGGTCAGGGTAATCATGAGCATATTTGTAGCCCTGCCCGTGTCCCATTCGATGCATGAGGTCAGTCACCGGGTTTCGCAGGTGGAGGGGCACAGGCTCGTTTCGGCCCTGTTGGACATCCTTTTGGACTCCAGAATAAGCCCGGTATAGGGAGTTGCTCTTGGGAGCGGTCGCCAGATAAACCACCGCCTCAGCCAAGGCCAGATTTCCTTCAGGCAAGCCTACAAAGTGCACCGCCTGTTGGGCAGCTACTGTTACTACCAGTGCTTGAGGGTCAGCCACGCCCACGTCTTCAGAAGCAAAGCGCATCAGGCGGCGGGCGATATAGAGAGGGTCCTCTCCAGCCTCAAGCATACGTCCCAGCCAATATAAAGCAGCGTCCGGGTCGGAGCCGCGCAAAGACTTATGCAGCGCCGAAATCAGGTCATAATGCTGGTCACCGCTCTTGTCATACAGCAAAGCACGGTGCTGCAATGCCTCTTCAACGGCCGACAAGTCTATGGACCGCAAGCCATCAGCATCAGGCAAAGTGGCAGGTGCCGCCATCTCCAAGGCATTCAGAGCCACGCGGGCGTCTCCGCTGGATATGGTCACCAGGTGGCGCAGAGCCTCATCACTTGCGGTGATGCGCAATTTCCCCAACCCCCTGTCCACATCCTTGATGGCTCGCTCCACAATGAGCCTGACATCGCCGTCGCTCAGCAGATTCAATCGAAAGACCCGGCACCGGGAAAGAAGCGGAGAGATAACTTCGAAGGATGGATTTTCCGTGGTGGCTCCGATGAAAGTCACCGTACCATCTTCCACGAAGGGCAATACGGAATCCTGTTGCGCTTTATTGAAACGGTGAATCTCATCGACAAAAAGAATAGTCCTCTGTCCGGATGATTTTAGTCTCTTTCTGCCTTCCCCGATAACACGCCGTAAATCAACTACTCCGGCACTCACGGCGCTTAGAGGGCTGAAATGCGCTCTGGTGACATTGGCGATAAGATGAGCCAATGTGGTCTTGCCGCTGCCAGGCGGTCCCCAGAACACCATAGAAGGTAGCTGGTCGGCCTCGATGCACTTGCGGAGGACTCGTCCCTCGGCAACCAGATGCTCCTGCCCCACGAACTCAGCAAAGGTCTGTGGCCGCATTCTTGCCGCCAGAGGCATACCATGAGAGGAGTCTTTTTCCTCCGGTATGTCGAAAAGAGGCATCCTATCCATTAGCGGCAATCACAAACCGTCACTTGAATCTTCTCACCTGAAAGCGATAGAGATTGACCGGCTCGGTGGATGATATCGTCGCCTTGAGACGGCAAATAACGATCTGTTCCTCAACGCTATCTACGCCTTCCAAGTCGGGCAGTAAGAGCCCCCTTTTCCAACCGCTCTCCACTATAATGCCATATTCCTTGGGGTCAAGTTGTCCGATATCTGTGACAAGCTCAGGCTTGGTAAGGATATCCACGCTGTATTCCAGGTCATCAAGCTCGGAGACAGCCACCGGCGGAAAGCGAGGGTCAGCCGTAGATGAACTGATAGCATTGGCGATTATTTCTTCAGCCACATTAGATTTGGCGGGTTCAAAGGTGCCAATGCACCCTCTTAGTTGCCCGTGTTCATGAAGGGAAACAAAGACCCCTGCCTGCTCTCTCATTTCCGGTGTCAGCTCCTTCGGTTTGTGTATTCTACCCTCTCGAACATAGCTTTCCACCGCTTCCTTGGCCAGCTTCACTACAGGATGAAGCTCCCCTTCTGCCATATGACACCTCCCTTCCCATCCCTTTCCCTCCCCCGGATAGGAGAGGATCAAGGTGAGGGCAAGAACATATGTAGTTGCCTGATTCGACAGGCTTCTCTTGCCCAATGAATTGGGCAACTACTATGCCCGGAAATTAAGCTCGGCTCCGCAGAATTTACACTTCGAGCCGTCCAAACCCACTACCTGAGTGTCATACCCGATGCGATGAACAATCTCTTTGCCACAGGAATAACAAACGGTATTCTCATACGCGTGCCCCGGCACATTACCCAGATAGACGAACTTCAGCCCGGCCTCTTTCCCAATCTTGTGAGCCTTCTCCAACGTCGATAATGGGGTAGCTGACAGATTAGTGAATTCGTGCAGCGGGTGAAAACGAGTCACGTGCCAGGGGGTAAGCTCACCCAGATCATCTCGAATCCAGGTAGCAATGTTCCTGAGCTGCTCTTCGTCGTCGTTCATCGTGGGAATGATATTGGTTACCACCTCGACATGCATGTGCCATTTCTCTTTAGCCCGCCTGGCGACCTCCAGAATGCCCTGCCAGTGAGGGATTTTGGCTAACTGGCGATAGAACCGGTCGGTGAAGCCCTTGACATCCACCCTCCAGGCATCGAGCCACGGCCCTATGGCATCCAGAGCCTCAGCCGTGGCATAACCATTGGTCACATAAACGGTGTAGAGCTTGTTTTCTTTGGCCAGCCTGGCTGAATCCAGGGTATATTCAAGCCAAATTGCCGGCTCGTTGTAAGTCCAGGCAATGCCCTGGCAGTTATGGTTCTTGGTCAGCTCAATCTCTCTCTCCGGGAGCAATTGCTGGGAACCGCGCGGGATATCCGTACAGGAAATTTCCCAATTCTGGCATCCTTTGCAGTGAAAATTGCATCCCCAACCGCCCAGGGAAAATGCATAGGTGCCAGGGAAGAAATGAAATAGAGGTTTCTTTTCAATATGGTCGGGCGCCATGGAAGACACCTCGGCATAGTTCATTGCAAAGATTTTGCCATCCCGATTGATGCGCATCCGACAGACGCCCAGCTTACCGGGGTTGATAAGGCATCTCCACTGGCAAACGTGACACCTGGCCATACCACCAGGGAGCGCCTCATACAACATCGCCTCCCTTTCCATCCCTTATGATTATACCACCACATACTACCCCGACATAGCCATCGGACTGTCAGGCAGCGGTGCGGCAAGGGATAAGCCCCAGCCCTGCGGCACAAAAATGCTGAATCCCAAGCACTTAAGAGAGCCTCCAAATACTAATTCCTGGACCGCAAGAAATATCGACCGACAAGGCTCAAATGTCAAAGCTCAAAACTCGAACGAAGCTCCAGGAAGGAGTAGTTTTGTCGTTTGGATTTTGGAATTTGGCCTTTGCGGCCTGACATTCAGCCGTTGTCGATGTACACCCTGCTCAGGTCGGGAATACCCAGGGGGCTGAGCTCATACTCTTCGACATAGGACTTCACCAGGATATAGTTGGCGCCATGAAACAGGGGAATACAAGGGGCATCATCAACTACCAACTGCTCCGCCTGTTGGTACATAGCCAGACGCTCTGTCTCGTCTTGTTCTATTGCTGCCTGGTCAAGTAAAGCATCCAGGCTGGGGTCACTGTATTCGAAGATATTGTTCTCACTGCCGGTATGAAAAAGGATATCCAGGAAATTATGCGGGTCGGGGTAGTCAGCTATCCATCCCAGCATGAACATCTCATCCTTCTCTTGTTTCAAGTTATAAAGGAATCTCCCTGTTTCCAGTTGCCTGACCGAGACTTCCACGCCGAGGTTTCGCTGCCATTCCTGAATGATGGCGCCCAGATAGCTGGGGATGTTATTGCCATAGCCGTCAACGGTCAGGGTAATGGGAGGTAAGTTTGAGACATCCCCGTATTTCGAGGCAGCGATGAGAGCTTTCGCCTCTTCTACGTCGTAGTCCAGTCCCTCGAGAGCCTCATTATAGCCAGGCATGCCCGGCGGCAGAATCCCGTCGGCTACATTTACCATGTCCCTCAGTATCACCTTGACAATATGCTCTTTGTCCACAGCATGACAGAAGGCACGACGCACATTAACATCGTCGAAGGGAGGTTCAGCAGTGTTAAAGCCAACGTAATACAGACCGAGCTCAGGCGTTACGGCCATCTCCAGATGAAGTGGGCCGGCCTCATCACTAGCCTGGTCAATATAGCTCGTGGAAACGGGGGCGACATCAATCTGCCCCATTTCGTATAAGGCCATGGCCGGAGCAGCGAGAAGTCGGAAAACGACCTGCTCTAATTTGGCAGGTTCGCCGTAATACGTCTGATTACGCGCCAGAATCAGCCACTGTCCCGGTCTCCATTCTTGCAGCTTGAATGGCCCAGTGCCGTTTGGCTCTAGCCACCAGTTTTGCCCGGACTCCACATTTGCCCTATCCACCACAAAAGCGGTGGGATAAGCCAGCTTGTCCAGGAAATAAGCTTTGGGAGCATCAATGGTAACTCGAAGGGTGTACTCATCGACGACTTCTGCGCCGGAGATTTCTTCTGTCTCTCCTGCCAACATATTCTTGGCTCCAACGATATCGCCCAGATACGTAGCGGCCGTGCCAGAACCAGTAGCAGGGTCACAAGCCCGCTGCCATGAGTATTTGAAATCGGCAGCTTCAACCTCATTGCCATCATGGAATTTCACCCCGTGGCGGAGGTGGAAAGTATATGTTTTGCCGTCGGGGCTTTCCTCCCATCTCTCGGCAATATCGGGCACTATTTTTAGCTCCCGGTCGAGACGGACCAATCCAGAGAAGATTTGCATAACGTAGCTATGAGAAGACGTGTCGGCAGAAATCGCCGGATCAAGTGTTAGCGGTCCAGTATCCCAGAGGGCCAGATCGCCCTGGGGGCTGAAGAACTGGCAAGCGATCGAAGGGGAAGCCAATAAGGCCGCTAGGAGGATAGACAATACGACACGATGCCAGTTTTTCTTCACTGGCCCCCTTCGGCGAAAAGAGCCAATAACGCCGCAAACAACTGAGAAGGCTTTCGGCAACTCTCTGCCAGCTTCTCGAAAGGACACAAGTCTGTGCCATCGTAGTTCGAGATATAGGGCACTGTGTTTCCACTACTAACGGCCACCCCTTTCTTTTTCAGCATATCAAGCGCCTTCTGGCTCGCTATGCCACCGTATACCGAAGCTATTCGAGCATGGAGACACAGCATAGCTACCGCTAAGCCCACGACGCGGTCAGCCACGGCAGCATTATGTAAATCTTTTTCCATGCTCTTGACGGCCTGGAAGAAGGGAGCTATTCCCCGCTCTCTGGAAGTGAAAAGAACCTGTCCCTTTTTCACTATAACGAGATGCTGCTTGTCGTCCTTCAAAAGAGAGCGAGCCAGGTCAATATCTTCCATGTTATTGTAAACAGTGTTCAGATCCTGAGGAATATCAAATCTGCTCTGATCATGCGAACTTCGGTTGTTCGATTATTTTTGCCGTTACAGGTGGTATTCTATGTTGCCCAGGCCAAGCTCCTGGGCGGTCCTTATTTGACAGGCTATCCGTGCCATTTATCTCGCCCAGTATATCGGGAGAGCCAGTGCCAGCAAATTTCCCCAAGGGCTTGCTTTGAGCAATCAAATCCAACGATGCCTTGTCAATGGCCACCACGTCCGTGGAGTCCAGGATACCAATATCGGAAACGACCGGAAAACCTGACGGCGCCACACAGTCACATGACTGGGTCACATCCTGAACGAAATTGATGAAAGCCACTTTGGAGTGAAACCGGCTTAGCACCCCAACGGCAGCATGAGCCAGATAAACTTGAAACTTCTCCTTGGCCCGCGGCGGCAAAGAGTAAACACTCTCCGGGCAGAGATAAAGGCAATGACTGCAATCCATACATTTCACATCATCACGCACCATCTTTTCCTCGACCAGCGACAGAGCGTCAAACGGGCATGCCTCAACGCACTTTCCACAGCCGTTGCATTTGGAGATATCAATGACAGCCCGATTTGCCCTATGTTGACCGGCTTTCGACTCCTTGGTAACACAGCCCATGGCCACATTCTTGATAGAGCCGCCAAAGCCCGCCCGTTCATGTCCCTTCAAGTGGGACAGAACTACCATAGAGTCAGCGCTGAAAATCCTACTGGCTACCTTTGCCTTATCCAAGGGGCGGTCAGCGATCTGTCCGGGGACATCGACCCATTCTCCATCATAGCTCCGTTCTCCATCAGCGATAATCACGGGCGCTCCCACCGATTCCTCGGTGAAGCCATTGCGGGCCGCCGTAGCCAGATATTTGCTGGCAGTGAATCTCCCTACGGGATAGAGAGTAGTGGTATCGGTCACAAACGGTCTGCCTCCAGCCTCTTTGATCAAATCACAGGCCCGGCGCACTATCGGCGGGCGCAAATAAGCACTCCCTCCATACTCTCCCATGTGCACCTTCACTGCTACCGAATCACCTTCAGAGACAACATCGGCTACCTTGGAGAAGAGAATCCTCAACCCTCTGAGGAAAGCCCTTCCCTTGTCATAGGGGAAGAAGAAAACTTCGCTTCTTTCGCTGGTCTTCACGATACTCACTTGCTCAACAGTATATCCCAGAAATTAACGTGCAGTAAATTGACCTAGAACAAGTTCCTCGCTTTCAGGCTCACGTGACTCTTATCGCAGACGATGATGTGGTCAAGGACATCGATGCCCATAATCTCTCCAGCTTTAGCCAACCGCTTGGTTAGCTCAACATCCTCCTTGGATGGCTCGGGGTCACCCGACGGATGGTTATGAGCAAAAATTACTGAGGCCGCACAGGAAGATACCGCTTCCTTAAACACCTCCCGGGGATGAACAATGCTGGTGTCCAGGCTACCCATGGAAACCAGCATACGTTTAATTAACCTATTTCTGGTATCCAGGCAAAGTACCAAGAAATGCTCCTTCTTCTTGCCTTTCAGTTGGCTCCTCACCGCGGCAGCTACATCCTCGGGGGACTTGAGCATGGGCTTCGGCCCTTCACCGGCATCCGCTTCCAGCCTCTTGCTTAATTCCAGGGCAGCTTTGATCTGCGCCGCCTTGGCTGGTCCAATACCTTTCGTCTGAGTCAACTCTTCCACGGAGGCATCGGCAATGCTTTTCAGATTGCCGAACCGGCTCAACATCTTCTGGCTAATCATCATGACAGACTCACCTTTGGTCCCTCGACCCAGGATTATAGCCAGAATCTCCTGGGCAGAGAGAGCTTCGCTGCCCAGCTTCAACAGCCTCTCCCTCGGGCGCTCATCGATTGGTAGGTCGTGAACTGTGAAAGACTCTTTCATGGTTTGTCCGACAGAGTCGATGCCCCAGACGATGTCCGCCTGGTCCGCTTCTTGAGAGCCAGAGCGCCCCACAGAATCAATCCTGTAGCCAATGCAACTAGCACAGCAATCAAGGCAAAATGCGACTCTGCCCTTTGATCTGCAACTACCGGGGTCGCCAGGGTCGCTCGCCAACCATCGTCGAGACCATTTATGTCAAAACCGTAGACCTCAGTCAAAGCTTCGTCATAGGTATTACCCTGCTTCAAAACAGTCAGTAAATCCAACATCTTCTCCTGTCCATAATTATCAAGAAGGTACTCCACCAGGCTATAGCTTTGAGCATAGGAAAGGCGAGCTTTGTCGGCATAGGCAGAAAAGGGACTACATAAGCTGCGCACCGAAATAAGCTCATCTTCCAAAATAGCTTGTTCCAAAGCGGAACGAAAAGCGGGATCAAGTTCGCCCTCGTTGTACATAGCCAACCCTTCGTCAAGCCAGATAGGAAGTTCCCCATAAGGGCTAAAAGTTGCCTGACGAACAATAAGATGCGTCAACTCGTGAACCAGCGCCCCCTTGCCCCAATCAAGTTCACTCTGCTGGATACCAATGGCAATTATGCCAAAGTCAGTGAAAGCAACGCCGCCACTCCATTCCTGAGGAAAAATCATAGCCCCCTGTAAATCACCGGTGGAGGCATAAACATATATTTTGATGGGTCTGTCTGGATAAGCGCCAATATCCTGGGTCAACCTGGCAAGTCCTGTCTCACAAGTATCCATCAATTCCTGAGCGAAGGAATTACTACCTTCATACCAGAAAATGGTCATCTCCCCACCTTGCGGTACAGCACTAGTCAAGCTCTGCCAAGTATAGCGACCGTCATCAAAATACATTATCGCAGGAGAGGTCTCAACTCTATTCTCATCGGCATCCTCAATCACCCACCAGTATGTGACTTCCGCGCCAGGGGGCAAGCTGGCATTCGTCATATCCCATACCCAATCAGCCCCTACCCTGTTTGCCGGGGCAAAATCGGCCCAACCTTCACTGACCACTTCAGCGTAGTTCATCTTATCCACCTGGTAATAAAGACGAACATTCACAATATCAACATTGCTTTCGGCCTCGACAGTGAACACAGCCTGGCCGGGGAAATCCACTTCTACATGACTGGCTATAACTGTAATGCCAGACTCGGCTGCCACGAGTGAAGGCATCGGAAACACGAGAAGTGCCAGTGTTATCAAAGCGATGCGTCTAATCATTTCCCCACTTTAGACCGAAGGTAGCTAGCCATGAATCCATCTAATTCTCCATCCAACACAGCTTCGGCATCATGAACCTCGTAATCAGTGCGGTGGTCTTTCACCATCTTGTAGGGATGAAGAACATAACTCCTGATTTGGTTGCCCCAAGCCGCTTCAATACGCTCCCCTTTCAGCTTGGCCCTCTCCTCTTCTTTCTTCTTGCGGTCAAGTTCCAGAAGACGAGAATAAAGAACTTTCAGAGCAGCTTCCTTGTTTTGGTGCTGAGACCGCTGACCCTGGCAAGTAGCTACCAGTCCTGTAGGCAAGTGAGTTATTCTGACGGCGCTGCTTGTCTTTTGCATATGTTGTCCGCCGGGACCACTGGACCTGAAAGTATCTATTCTCAAATCTTCCGGGTTTATCTTGATATCCACCGCTTCTTCTGCTTCAGGCAGGACTTCCACAAGGACAAAAGATGTGTGGCGAGCATGGTCAGCATCAAAAGGGGACAGCCTCACCAACCTGTGCACCCCGTGTTCACTTTTGAGATAGCCATATACATAGTCTCCTTTAATCTCGACGATAGCGCTTTTGATACCAGCCTCTTCTCCCGAGGAGACATCCAAGACCTCAGCCTCATAATCATGCCGCTCCGCCCATCTCAAGTACATCCTGAGCAACATGTTTGCCCAATCCTGAGACTCCGTCCCGCCTGCACCAGCATGAAGAGCGAGCATAGCATTTCGACTATCATAATCGCCAGTAAAAAGCTGCTGGCTCTCGAACTGTTCAAACCGCGAGCCTAGCTTCTTTAGTTCCAGTTGTATCTCTTCCTTAAGAGAGTAATCTTCTTCTTCGACAGCCAGAGCAGTCATTTCCAGAAGGTCAGCGGCTTTCTTCTCCATCCCTCGCCAAGCATTGACCAGATTCTTCTTGCCCCTGAGCTCACGCATGCTAGCTTGGGCTTTAGTTGGGTCGCGCCAGAAATCAGGTTGGGCCGACTCGGCCTCTATGCCAGTAATCTCTCTTTCCTTGCCAGGGATGTCAAAGATGCACCATTATGTCTGAGATCTGGCGAAGCAAGGCTTCTAGCTTTTCTTTCTCTTCCTGCATGTTGAATACTCCCTAATCTAATGACTTTTTCTGGTAACTCGGCTCCCTGCGCAACATCCCTCCAGCAGCGAGATGAGCTAGACGAGTGGGCTCAGGAAGTCTATGACCACGGCAGCACCTTATCACCCACTGCAAAGCCGATGCCAGGTCGATTCCATGGCCAACGGAAACATACATTGGCTTCACTCCCGATTTAGTCCTTAAAGCTGCTCCGATAAGCTCCCCCTTGTCAAGCAACTCAGCATGAGAGCCGACCTCTTCTCCCACGGGCTGATGCTGGCCACAAAGAATGGATTTTGCACAGCCGATAGTAGGCAAATCTAGAAAGACCCCCACATGCGAAGCCAGCCCGAACCTTCTGGGATGAGCAATCCCTTGACCATCAATCAGAACAAGGTCGGGAATGCTGCATAGTTTTTCACAGGCAGCCAGAATCAAGGGGCTTTCTCGAAAGGACAACAGCCCAGGAATATAGGGAAATGTAATCTTACCTTCAGCAATCCCAATCTCGAAGATACTGAGCTCAGGGTAACGGAGAACCACCACTGCTCCTCTGGCTATGCCCTGAGCATCAGGAGCAGATATGTCAATACCAGCCACGAGGCGCGGGTCAACAACTTCGCGTTCAGTCGCCACTCGTCTCGCCAGGTTCAATTGTATTGCCCTGGCTTGGGCAACACTCACCACCCACCCATGCAACTTCTGCACTCTCATATGTTGAATTATAAAGCATTCCACTGTAATAACAAACATTGAAGTCTCTCGGATGTGAAGGCCATGGCTTCTTATCAAAAACATCAGCTTGGCGGAAACCGACTACTCTGTTATAATCACAGATAAGGCTGACCATCAGTCACTGAAATGATTATCCATCCGACTACAAAACAGCTTGCGTACAAGCGTTGTCTAGTATCAGCCCAGACTCTTACCAAGGAGCGATGACATGCCTGAAGAGATCACCAGTAGCGTAGAAGCCCTGGAGGGTGAAGCCGAAAAGATACTCGCAGAGGCAAAGACCAGAGCCGGCGAAATCCTCCTTGAAGCCAAGGAGGAAGCCAAGAGAATACTTTCGTCTCGGTTGATAGTCGATGAGGCAAAGACTGAGCGCGACAAGATTGTGGGTAAGGCCAAGGCGGAAGCCGATAGAAAGATCAAGGACTCTGAGAAAGAAGCTACTGAAATCAAAACCGCCGCCGACAAGAAAGTGAAGGAAATTACGGAGCTTGTGGTGAATATTGTCAGGGGGAAAAAGTCAGCATGATACCCCTAATCGTCAATACACCTGACCCCATGGTTAAAGTCAGGGTAATGACCCCCAAGGATTACTCTACAGAGACCCTCAAAACTCTACATAGTGCTGGCGTGCTTCACGTTGAGGAAAGCGAAGAGCTAAAACCTGTAGACAAAGAAACCATTGAACGGGAAAGAAGGAAGGTCAACGAACTACTGACGAACATCAACGATGTGTTAGCTTATTTGCCAAAGGGAGAAAGAGTGTCCCTGGGAGAAGATGTGGAGCTTATCTATGCCAAACCCCTTGGCGAAATCGACGGCGAAGTAAGGGCATTGTGTACCAAGCTCGGTAAGATGCATCAAATAGCAGCCAAACTCAACGAGAACATTAAGGAACTAGCAGAACTGGGTAAGTGTCTTCGCCCTCTGGAGCGGCAAGCTGACTTCAAGTTGATTGATTTGAGTTTTTCTGGAGGTTACCTATTCTCGCGGGTCTTAGTGTTTCCCAATGAGCTATTTGAGCCTTCATATTCTAAACTTGGAGACTATCTGCTTGAGAATACTGTGGTCACAACTGAAGACCAAACCATCCTCTACGCTATTGCCAGAGTTGAAGATCGAGAAGCCATAGAGTCTTCGGTCAAGGATGGCGGCGGCAGGATTCTACAGATACCAGAAAAGGATTTGGCCCTCAGGGAGTTTCTCCAGGCCGCCGACAGTAACATTAATAGATTTCAAGAGGAACTGGCAAAACTTCAGATCGAGATTGAAAACAAGACGAAGGAGAATTCGAAGACGCTTATCCTTTTTCGGGAGGCGTTGTCAGCCGAAACGGAAAGACTGGCAGTTCTGACCAAAGCCTGTGAGGCGAAATACGTTACCCTAATCGAGGGGTGGATTCCAGAGGCTAGCGCAGAGGATACGATTTCTCAGATTAAAGACAAGGTGGACTATGTGTTCATTGACACCAAGAAGCCTCAGGAGATTGAGGAGCCGCCCACCAAATTCAGGAATTTTCCTGCTCTTCGGCCTTTCCAGGTCGTGATAAAGCTATTTGGCGTTCCCAAGTACAGGGAATGGGACCCGACACCCATAATATCGTACTCCTTTCCTTTCTTCTTCGGTCTGATGATGAACGATGTGGCGTATTCGGCCATACTTCTGTTATTCGCTAATCGCGGCTTGAGGAAGTTCGTTGACGACCCCGAAACCGAAGGATTTAAGCTATTTCAGAAAATGCTCTATATAAGTGGCGGGGCCGGTCTTGTCTTTGGGTTGCTTACGGGCAGCTACCTCGGAAATTTTGTCCAGCTTTTCGGGATTGAGAGTCTGGCTCTTTCCGGGTGGATTCAATCGCTGCTCGGAGATCCAATAAAGTTCATAATTCTCTCAATATTCATAGGTTTGATTCATGTAAACATAGCGCATGTACTGACGCTCATTAAGGGGGCAAAGGCACGCAGTAAGGGAACAGTGGTCAGTAAGATTGGCCTATTCTTGCTTGAGATTGGAGCAATCCCCTGGATTGTGCATAAGCTGCTTCACGTGGATATCCCTATATTGCCGGAACAGGCATATCCCATACTATTATATGTTGCGGCTGGGGGCTTAATCTTGATCGTTGTCTCTTATCTCAGAATGAATGGCATCCTTTTGGGGGGGATTTTTTCACTATCTGAAGTGACGGGAATCCTGGGCGATGTCATGTCGTATTGCCGCCTGGCAGGTGTGGGCTTAGCTACGTATTACCTCGCTTACGCCTTCAATCTGATGTCTACCATATTACCTGGTTTGATGCCGGCGGCAATTCAAGTCGTTGCCGGCCCGGTGCTGGCAGTGATAATCTTGCTTGTTGGCCATATAATCAATGCTGCCCTTAGCGGTATCTCATGTTTTGTGCATTCTCTCAGGCTGTGTTTTGTGGAATTTCTCCTCAAGTTTTACGAGGGTAGCGGCAGAGAGTACAGTCCGTTCCGGTTGAAGACTCGACCCGTGTTTGTCAAAGCAAAATCTTAGAAAGGAGCGTGAAATGGCATTGGATCCAACAGCATTAGCAATTCTGGGCGGGGCCATAGGACTGGCTGGCGGCATGGCCGGTTCTTCGATAGGTGTTGGTTTAGCGGCATCCGCGGGAGCCGGCACGTTGTCCGAAGAGCCCGGCCAGTTTAGGAATGTTATCCTGCTATCGTCTCTCCCTATGACACAGACCTTTTACGGGCTCATAATTCTTATCCTTATCATAAGCACGGTGTTAGACAACATAACTACCATGGGCAACGGTCTGGCCGTGCTGGGCTGCGGCATTTTCGTGGCGGCCGCCGAGGGTTTCTCGGCAGCATATCAGGGCGTTATCTGCGCTTCAGGCATCTCGCTCTTACCCAAGACAAAGGGAAAACTACTAACTACCACCATGATTTTGGCAGTGCTGGTTGAACTGTGGGGTATATTGGGCATAGTGTTCACCGTATTGGTGCTAAGCCTGTTAGGACTTTTCTAGGGACATACTGAAAATGGAGAAAATAAGTCAAGCTGTCCTAAGCAAAGTGAAGGCAGAAGCCCAAAGCATAACCCAAGAGGCTGAGAAGAAGGCACAAGAAGAGATAGAGAAGTCCAAGAAGCAAAAGGATGCGCGGCTCGCGGAAGAGAAGGACAGGATACTGGGAGAGGCAAAGGAGGAAGCTGCCAGAGTTCTAGCTCAGGCCTCCATCAAGGCGCGGCAGCAGCTATCGAGTGCGAAAGCTAGCACAATTGTCAAGATAGTTGAGGGGGCGCGGCAGGAATTGTCCCAAGTTTCAAGCGATGAAAGTCACCTCCTGAAATTGATCAAGGAGGCCATAAACGCACTCGGCGCGGACAAGGGCAGAATTTACGTCTCTCCAAAGGATGTAGCTACCGCAAAAAAGCTGCTTGCAGCAGATAGAGAATTGTCCGGCAAGATATTGGAGGTCAGGGAATCCAATATCATGGGAGGGGTCATCGCTGAGGATGTTGAGGGGAAGCTCCGAATAGATAATACTTACGAAACCAGACTTGAGACCTTGCTACCGAAGTTGTTGCCAGAGATAAGCAAGAGACTCTTTGAGGCTCAGTAAGGGAATGTTGTGCTCAATCCAAGATACGCATTTATATCTGCTTGCCTGAAAGGTGAGGAAGCCAAGACTGTCACCCCTGAACATATAGACAGGATGACGGCAACGTCCAACCTTCAGGATGCTCTGGCAATTATTAGAGAGACCAACATAGGAGACTATCTGGAGGAATTGTCTGTCAAGACTTTTGATGATATAGATGAATGCTTGTGGCGCTATCTCGCCCAACGCATTGACTACGTGGAATCATTCAAGTTCCTGCCCGAAGATGTACTAAAGATATCCAAAGCATATGTAGTGAAATATGATGTCTCAAATGTCAAAGCTGCCCTACAAGGCATTGCGACTGGCAAAAGAGCCCGCATGATACCTATCGGTACTATCCACAGCAGCGGACTGCTGGACGCACTTTCCAAAGCCGAGGATGCAGCTGACATCGCCCAGTTACTTGTCAAATGCAAACTGGGAGATTACGTTCCTGCCCTGGAACAGTACAAAGTTGATAAGGGCACAAAGTCTAGGTTTACTGCTGAAGCCAAACTGGATGGCGAGTACTATAGAAACATCCTGAACATGGCCAGAAGAATAAGAGACGGCTTCGTACTCGCTAGTGCCTTCGGCTTGTTGATAGACCTGACAAACCTACAAATTGCCTCGAGAGCCATAATTGCAGGCATAGGACTTGATGCTGCTGACCTCATCATTGCTGGCGGCTATAGGATTACGGATAAAACGCTTAAAGAATTGCTAGCCCTTAAAATAGCGGACATACCCGCCAGGTTGGGGGATTCCCAGTATCAGGATATAGCAGACGAAGTGTCCGCTAATTATGATAGGACCAAGACCATCACAGCCGTTGATGAGATTATCGATAAGCATAAGTTCAGGATGCTCAAGGAAATTTTGTCGCCCCGTGTGCTGTCGCCGCTGGTGATGGCCTGGTACTTAGTCCTGAAAGAAGTTGAAATACGGAACTTGCGGCTAATTCTCAAAACAATCATTGACGACGGCTCCGTTCAGGAGATAAAGGACTATTTGGTGCTGTGACGCGATGTCTACCAAACAACTAGATATAGCTGTCATCGGAGACGAGGAACTGGTCAACGCCTTGCGATTGGCCGGTATCAGCAAATATTACACAATGAAGGGTAATCACGATGCCCGGGAAGATACCAGGAAAGCTTTGGCCGAGCTGTTGGCTGACCCTGATGTTGGTATAGCAATCATGCTGGAAGACTACGCACAATATGTTGAAGACCTAGTGACACAAGTTAGAAAAAAGAGGGGAACAACTCTCGTAATTGTCGAAGTCCCTTCGAAATTTGGTACAAAGTACCCGAATGCTAAGGAATATTACAGGGCCCTCATCCGGGAATCGATAGGGTTTGAAGTAGAGATTTGAGATTATGGCAAGAGTAGGAGGATAAAGACATGGGCAAAATATGGAGAGTTTCTGGTCCTCTGGTTATCGCCGATGATATGAAAGGCGCTCAGGTTTATGAAGTTGTCGAGATAGGCGAGGAAGGGCTTGTCGGGGAGATAGTGGGACTGGAGGGAACCAAGGCGATAATCCAAGCACATGAGGATACTCTGGGGTTGAAGGTGGGCGAGGTGGTGAGAGGAATGGGAAGAGTGCTAAGTGCGGAGCTGGGTCCCGGGCTCGTGGGTTCTATTTACGATGGCCTACAAAAATCTCTACTAACGCTGGGTGAGAATATTGGTCCGTTCATAAAACGTGGCGCCAAAGCTTCGGCCCTTCCCCGCAACAAAAAATGGCAGTTCACACCTAAAGTGAAGGCCGGGGATGCTGTTAGTCAGGGAGACATAATAGGAACGGTGCCCGAGACTAATCTCGTAGAACACAGAATTATGGTGCCGTTGGGGATCAAAGGCAAGATAAAGGAGATACGCCAGGGCGACTACACTGTTGAAGAGCCGGTAGCTTGGGTAGAGTACAATGGAGAAGTAAAAGAACTCACGTTGATGCAAGAGTGGCCAGTGAGAAAGCCCAGACCCTATAAGCAGAGGTCCGATCCTTCGGGCTTGCTCACTACCGGCATGCGAATTCTGGATTACATGTTCCCTTTAGCTCTTGGGGGCAAGGCTTCGATACCCGGCGGATTTGGTACTGGAAAAACCGTTGCCCTGCAGCAGCTGGCCAGGTGGGCTCAGACACATCTGAACATCTATGTTGGCTGCGGCGAGAGGGGTAACGAGATGGCAGACGTGCTCAGTAGCTTTAGAGAACTCAAGGACCCTAACACGGGAAGACTGTTACAGGAGAAAGAGATCTTTATAGCAAACACCTCTAACATGCCTGTTGTGGCCAGGGAGGCAAGTATTTTTGTTGGCATAACTATGGCCGAGTACTTTCGGGACATGGGTTACGACATTCTGCTGGTTGCTGATTCAACTTCGAGATGGGCTGAAGCCATGAGGGAGATGAGCGGAAGACTGGAGGAAATGCCAGGGGAGGAAGGCTTCCCTTCGTATATGGGCTCTCGCCTTTCTTCTTTTTATGAAAGAGCAGGAATGGTCAAGTGCCTGGGAAGTCCTGAAAGAGAAGGTTCGGTGACAGTAGCTGGTGCCGTAAGTCCCCCAGGGGCTGACTTCAGTGAACCGGTAACTCAAAATACACTCAGAATAATAGATGCTTTGTATGCCTTGGATGTTTCGCTAGCAAACAAGAGGCATTTCCCTGCCATAAGCTGGCTCACCAGTTACAGCCTCTATGTAGATGCAGTAAAGGATTGGTGGAATGAACATGATCCAGGCTGGGAACATACCAGGGCTGGTGCCTTGAGAATATTGCAGCAGGAGGCTGAGCTGGAGGAAATTGTGAGACTCGTGGGTCCCGAAGCTTTACCCGAAGGAGACAAATTATTGCTTCTTACCGCCAGGATGATTCGCGAGGATTTTCTCCAGCAAAGCGCCTATAACGAAGTCGACACTTACTGTGCGCCAGCCAAAGCCGGCCTCATGCTCAAAACTATAATGAAGTTTTATGAACTCACTCAGGAGATGCTAAATTCGGGGGCAGGCATGGAGAGCATCCGCTCATCAGCAATGGTCTACAGAATATCCAGGATGAAGGATATACCCAATGAGGATTTTGAACAGAAAGTCAAGGAATTGTGGTCGGAGATGGAACAGAGCTTGGTGACTGGTAAGCGCGTTCCCTGACAAAAAGGAGGGTTTTTATGGATTTCTCCTCACTTTACGTTAAAGAAGGAAGGGCGATCAGCAAAGCTAAGGGGGCTTTGCTCATAGCTGAAAGCATACCTGGCATACAATTCAATGAGATGGTCGATGTTCGGCTTGGCAACGGCGAGGTGAAAAGCGGTCAAGCAATAGATATCAGTGAGGATGCAACTATAGTCGAGGTATTTGGCGGCGTCAGTGAAGTGGACCTCGTGGGAAGCACGATAAGGTGCAAAGGCGAAACTCTAAAATTGCCAGTCTCTAACGATATTTTAGGAAGGATATTCAACGGGATGGGAGAGCCAATAGACGGAGGGCCCCGGCTGATTCCCGAAGATTACCTGGATATTAACGGTGAGCCTATGAACCCCGCACTCCGCGAGCCTCCAGCGGAGTTTATCGAAACGGGAATCTCGGCGATAGACGGCCTAAACGCACTGGTTAGAGGACAGAAATTGCCCATATTTAGCGGCTCGGGCCTACCTCATAACCGAATTGTGGCTCAAGTAATCAGACAGGCAACCGTGAAGGGCAAGGAAGAAAGATTCGCCTTGGTATTTGCCGCGATTGGCATCAGTTACGATGATGCCTCTTTCTTCATGAGAGATCTCGAGAGGACGGGCGCGCTGGAGAGAACTGTGGCCTTCATTAATACCGCGTCAGACCCTGTTATCGAGCGAATATCAACACCAAGGCTGGCTTTAACCGCAGCCGAATACTTGGCCTGGAAACAGCATATGCACGTGCTGGTTATACTCACCGACATGACCAATTACTGCGAAGCTCTCCGCGAACTCTCTTCCATGCGCGAAGAGATACCCTCAAGAAGAGGGTATCCCGGTTACATGTACACTGACCTGGCTACGATGTATGAGAGGGCAGGCAGGATTTCTGGCAAAGAAGGCTCGGTAACCATAATGCCCATACTAACCATGCCTGACGATGATATAACGCATCCCATACCCGATCTTACCGGCTATATAACCGAGGGACAGATCGTCCTTTCCCGGAATCTGGAAAGAAAAGGGATATACCCGCCAATAGACGTGTTCTTGTCGCTTTCCCGAATGATGAAGGAGGGGATCGGGCCGGGTAAGACCAGGGAGGACCACAATAACGTCTTCATGCAATCCTATGCTGCCTATGCTGAAGGATGTTATCTCAGGGAGATATCCACCATTATAGGTGCTGAGGCACTGGGTGAAAGGGACAAGATATATCTGACTGCCGCGGATGAGTTCGAGAGAAGATTCATATCTCAAGGCGAGTCGGAGAAAAGAACGGTAGAAAACACCCTGGATACCGCCTGGGGGCTATTTTCAGCACTGCCTGAAGAAGACTTGAAATTAATCAAAGAAGACTTCATCAAGAAGTACCTTCCCAAATACCGGAAGTAGAAGCAAATCTGGGGGAAAATGCCGGAATTAATCAAAGTCAGGCCTACAAAAATCGAGCTGGTCAAACTCAAACGCCGGCTTTCACTGGCCCAGAGAGTGCAAAAAATAGTGAAGGACAGGCTTTCTATATTAACCATGGAATTTCTACAGACAGCAAGAGATACAGTGGAAGCCAAAAGCAAATTGCTTGATCAAGCATCACAGGCCTATAAAGCGCTGTCTGTTGCCGCCGGATATCACGGATATATAGCTATGGAGAAGGAATTAGTTGCCAGTGAGACCGAATTGAAAGTTACCGCTGGCTTGAGAAACATAGCTGGTGTACGATTTCCATCCTTCGAACTAACAGACGCTCGAAAGCCAATGAAAGGATATAGTCTGGTTGATACCTCTTCGTGGTTAGACCGTGCAGCAGAGTTGTCCGAAGAATATCTTACAGCTATTGTGGAGTTGGCTGAGCTCCAGAGGAGTTTTGAATTACTGGCAATGGAGATAAATAGGACAAAAAGGATAACTAATGCCTTAGAATATGTGATAATCCCAAGACTGCACGCGACAATAAGCTACTTGAATATGAAGTTTGAGGAAAGAGATAGAGAAGAAAAAGCACGGCTCAAACGTGTGAAGGTGTTGGTTGCCCGAGAATAGACAAATGCTTAATCCACTGCAAGATGGAGCGAGACAATCCCCCTATGAGAAAATGCTCCAGGAATGCTTGAGAGGCGAACTCAGGGTAGTAAATGCCGGGTTGCCAAAGAGTCAGAAGAGGCTGTCAGATGTATTGAACGAAGAACATCCTCACGTAGTGTGCAGCGACGGTAGCACTCATTTCTTCAAAAAAAGTGAACTTGCGTATCTGACAAGCATATTGAGTACTGAGGAGCAACAAGCACTGCCATTGCCCATGCTTATAGAGCTGGGAGCAAATCAAGCTGAAGCAGCTATAATGTGTGAAGGAAAAGTAGAGGAGAAAGTTATATCAAAAACGCTTAGCATGCCCGTTGCATGCGAGGAGAGAAGGATCAGGATATACAGACCGCAACTTGCTTTGTTAAGGAAGAAGTTCAAAACGACGACCGTATATGTATTCTCTCCCAGAATTATCGTATGAGTTGCCGGACCGTCGCCTAGTTGTTTCATTGCTTTGCCGCAGAGCCGACAGAGTATGCTCTCTAAGCCAATGGCCATTGACAAACACTGGCGTTTAAGAGATAATCACCGCTAATGGTAAGAATCAGACTACGCCGTATGGGGAGGAGAAACAAACCATTCTATCGAATAGTAGTAACCGATAGACGTTCTCCACGTGACGGTGAATCTATTGATATTATCGGCCATTACAATCCTTTGACTGACCCCGCAACTGTCAGCATCGATGAAGAAAAGGCTTTAAAGTGGCTTAGATGTGGAGCTCAGCCTACAGACACGGTACGTAGCTTGCTAGGCAAACTAGGTATTATGGACAGAATCAAGCCGACCTCAGGCCAAAACTAACTGTTAAGGAGGCGAAATGAAAGACCTGCTGGAATACATCATTAAGGCCATTGTGGCAGAGCCTGATGCAGTGAAGATCACCGAAGAAACTAGTGAAGAAGGCCTGCTGATTAAATTAGAGGTTGCCCCCGATGACAAAGGAAGGGTCATCGGCAGACAAGGTCGCGTAGCTCAGGCGCTACGGACGCTGCTTCGCGTGAAAGCAGCGAAACAGGATACCAGAGTCAGACTGGAAATAGTATAGTCAGGATTGATAGCAACGAATGCGCAGCGGCTGTCAATCTCGAAATCATATGCACAGCCTCTTTCACAGTCCCTGGAGAGGCTAATAAGATTTGTAGGAGCGGATGCTAGTCGCTCCCCGGTAGCTTCTGCAATCAGAAGACGCAGTCTCCAAAATCACATAAGGGGCTGTTCTCGTTGGTTCAGTATACTCATGGTTGATGCCACCTTGCGGTGGTATACTTTCCCCAAAAACCTCTCTGGAGGTGAACTATGACTAACATAGTAAGCCTCTTAAAGAGGTTAAAAGGGAGGGTTATTATGAGTGGATTTTGGACTGCTATTGGGGCTATGTTAATTCCTATAGGTGCTTTAATCCTTATAGAGAAACCGACGTGGAGTGACTTTGCCTTTGTGCTAGTAGTAGCTGGATTCGTTTCATTCATCGCAGGGTGGGTTTACACTATCAAAGAGGAACGCAGACATGATGAAATCGAGAAGCAAAGGCAAAAGGAATATGAACTGAGGGAAGAAAGGGAGAAACTAAAGTTCAGGGGGGAGAAGGCAACCTTCTTAATGCTTACTTATATGGCTACACAACTAGGTGTGGATATGAAGAAGTATGTGAAAGACCAAGAGGAGTTTTTAGATGGAGAATAATATCTTATGCAAATACTGCGGTTCACCAAACGTAGTCAAATTTGGCACTTTTCAGGGCATCCAGCGTTATTGGTGCAAGGACTGTAAACGAAAATTCGTATTGGGCACGTTGCCTAAAATGAAAACGGACGTGAAGATAATATCGGCAGCTTTAAGTTGCTACTTTGGCGGTATGCCTCTAGATGCTATTCAGAGACATCTACATCAGCAATTCGGCACTTACTATTCGGAAATGGGCATCTACAACTGGGTAAAGCGTTTCTCTAAAGAAGCGGTAGAAAGGATAAAGGACTTTCACCCGATTGTCGGCGACACTTGGATAGCGGATGAGACAGTATTGCGTGTCGGGGGGAAGAAAGTTTGGTTCTTCGATGTGATAGACGAAAAGACACGCTATCTACTCGCAAGCCGATTGACGGAAAGCAGAGCAACCAAAGAAGCAGCTTTAGTAATGAACGAAGCGAAACGCAGAGCGGGTAAATCGCCAAAGCGGATTCTTACCGATAAGATGGGGGCGTATATAGATGGAATAGAACTTGTCTTTGGGGCTGATACGAAACACATTCAGAGTACGCCTTTCACCGATGTAAATTCGACCAATATTATTGAGCGGTTTCAAGGAACACTAAAGGATAGAACGAAAATTGTACGTGGCTTCAAGAGCATGAAAACAGGTGAGCTACTAACCGATGCTTGGCTAGTCCACTACAACTTCTTCAAGGAACATGAGACGTTAGGCAATATACCCCCGGCACAAAAGATGGGCATACCTACACCTTTCAGGAATTGGGCTGAAGTTGTTAGCCGAGCAAAGGTTATATGGCACGTAAAACCGAGCGTAAAACCAAACCTAACATCATTCACAAGGCTAAAATCTATGCTACAAAAGCCTATTGTAAAGAGGAAACACCCGAAGAGAAAGCCAAAAGGCTTAAAACAGAGAGCGTTTATTCAGACTAGTGTAACAACACTTAAATAGTGAGGCTAAGAATATGGGACACCTTTCAGCTACGGACTTCCTGATTATGGTAGCTCTGGTACTAGGAATAGGCAATTCCTATTACATAGCTAAATACTTAATCAGAATTGGAGTCATCAGAACTAGATTTTCCAAGATAGCGGGAAAACCAGAAGAAAAAGCTGATAAGTCCGAGAATATAAAGGATTGAGCAGAATATATCCCATAGGGTGCTATTAAGTAGAGTTTTAAGGAAATCAAACAATATAGTCCAAGGGATACCTAGTAGAATGGTTATCGCAAAAGAGATGATATATTGCCATAACTCTAGCCCCTTTTTCACAGGAGACATTATACTATGAAAATCAACCACGTTTATACTGAACCATCACCACAGGTCTTTTGACAATTTCCTTTCCACCATATAAAATAAGGCGGCCGCTTCGAGCGACGCTATTACAACATCTTCAAATCAAAGGAGGTGCATATGGACCTTGCCCTAACAGATGAACAGAAAGTCCGCAAACAAGAATTCTACGACACATGCAAAGAACTCGAAAAAAAGAGACCACCAAACTTCCTAGGATTCGAGACCATCTATGAAGACGACAAGTGTTGGGAGTACAACCTGCATTGTGCCAGGGAATTTGCCAAAAAGGGATGGCTGGCCCTAGGCTGGCCACCGGAATACGGCGGCAAAGGCGATATGATGGATCGCGTCCTATTTGCTGAAGCCAGGGGATACCATGGCGTTCCCGGGGTAGATATCTTCGGAGTGCAAATGCTTGCCCCAACCTTGTTACAGGCCGCAAGTGAGGAAATAAAGAGAGAATTTCTACCACCTATTGCCCGCGGAGAAGCTATGTGGTGTGAGCTATGGAGCGAGCCCAATGCCGGCTCAGACCTTGCCTCTCTATCCACAACAGCAATAAGAAAGGGTGACGAGTACATCATAAATGGTCAGAAGACCTGGAACACCGGCGCTCACAAAGGTGACTGGGGCTTTGGCGTGTTCAAGACAGACCCATCTGCTCGGAAACATCATAACATGACCTTCATCCTACTCGATATGAAGACGCCGGGGATTACCATAAGGCCAATCCCGTACCTGGATGGTCACGCTCCTTATTGCGAGGTCTATTTCGACGATGTCCACGTGCCAGCCAAGAATATCGTCGGCCAAGAACACGAAGGCTGGGCTGTTGTGAATCTTTTGGCTGGTTTCGAGAGATCCGGTATAAACGAAATCATGACCATGATCCGGGGGTTAGAAGACCTAGTGGAGTTCTGCAACCAGACCAAACGCCACGGGCAGCCACTGGCCAAGAACCCGCTTGTCCGCAATCGGCTGGCTGAGCTGGCGTGCCAACTAGAGGCAGCCCGTGCTCTGGCGTACCGTGTCGCTGATTTACAGAACAGAAACGAAATGTCTCTGATGGATGCCTCGGCAGGCAAAATTTTCTTCAGTGAACTGGGCGAGCGTTTTGCTTTTGTGGCCACAGACATTTTAGGTCCCTATGGTCAGGTCAAGACTTCACGGTGGGCTCCTATGAACGGGGTATGGGAGAGAATGTTCCACGAACATTTTATAACCACTGTGTCCATGGGAACAAATGAGATACAAAGGAATATCATCGCCTGGTACGGCCTCGGCCTGCCCAGGATAAGATGACCACGCTTCGATAAGGAGGGATCATGGATCTTAGATTTACCGAAACACAAGAGATACTGAAGAAGATGGCACGGGACTTTCTTAGTACAGAATGTCCCAAAACCCTGGTCAGAAAACTGGAACAGAGCGAGGAAGGATACTCTCCCGAACTCTGGAAGAAGATGGCCGAGCTGGGCTGGATGGGCCTCATCATACCTGAGGAATACGGGGGCATGGGTTATACCTTCCAGGACCTTATTGTTCTCCTAGAGGAGATAGGCAGGAATATCCTCCCCGGACCACTAATAGCTACCATAACTGGGACTTTCCCCATACTCCAAGCAGGAACTGAAGAGCAAAAAAAGGCTTTACTTCCCAAGATAGCCCAGGGCGAACTGATTCTTACCACGGCGCTTCTCGAAGCTGAAGGTGTCTTCGATGCTTCTGGAATCACTGCTAAGGCAACACCAAAGGGAAATGACTTCGTAATAAACGGCACGAAGCTCTTCGTGGAGATGGCCCATGTAGCCAACTACATCCTTTGTGTAGCTAGGACAACGGCCGGCGCCTCGCCCGAGAAGGGAGTAACCGTTTTTATTGTCGACTCGAAAACCCCGGGAATAAGTCATGAGGTAATGCCTACCACCGCCGCAGACAAATTATGTGAAGTGCGTTTCAAAGACGTCAGTGTGCCCAAGAAGAACATACTGGGCAAGCTGGATGAGGGATGGCCCATTGTGGAAATGATGCTACGCAAAGGCGCCATCGCTAAGTGTGCCGAATCCATAGGCGCTGTAGAAACCTGCGTAGAAATGACCGTGGCCTACTCCAAAGAAAGGGTTCAATATGAGAGGCCCATAGGCTCTTTCCAAGCGCTTCAACACAAGTTCGCTGATATGTGGACTGCGATGGAAACTAGCCGCTATCTGGTTTATGAAGTAGCCTGGATGGAGTCGGAGGGACTTCCCTGCGCCAAGGAAGCCTCTATGGCAAAGGCCTATGTCAACGAGGTCTATAAGGATGTTGCCAAGTGGGCGGTGAGACTGCATGGGGCAATCGCTACCAGCGCTGACCACGACATCCCGTTTTACTACCGCAGAAGCAAGGCTGCGGATATCGCTTTTGGCAACACTGATTTCCACAGAGAGATAGTGGCCCAGAAGATTGGACTGGTCTGAAATCCCTTCCTGTGATAGGCAGTTTACGAGGCATCATCTGGGGGGTGACCCTTAACCGGTCCGCGTCTGACATATGTTTGGCGACTCAAGAAATCTGAGGCCGCTAGGTCTGCCGAAGTTGACTGTAGGTGACATTGACAGAGTCTATCGGTTGCGACACTGAGCCTTATACCTGTACAAATTGGACAGAGTCTTGATTGAGGCACCAAGCGTGGAATATACGGGGAATTGCTCGCCCTCGAAAGCTCTCTTGGCCAGAAAGTGATATTCTCTGTCCTTTTCATCCTCTGAATAGGCATCGAGTGAAACACAAATCATTACGGTCTTGCCCATTTCATCTCGAGCATATTTACACCCCTGAACCATGATCTTGACAAGTTCCTTCAGGAAGCCTTCAGTTGCCTCGCCAAAGACATGCCGCAGGTAACGCACCTCATCGAAGTGCAACACTACTGCATGAATATTCTTATCATGAGACACGGCCTTGATAGCGTCCGCAAGTGTCCCCGCCGTTCCAGTCATGTTATAGTATATCGGCCAAGCGTCCAGGGGATTATTTATGCTTGTTCCCGCTATGGGAACCATTTTGCGTAATTCGGCAATAGTCCCCTTCGTGAATTGAGGGACCTCCAATCCTGCTTTCACGCACAAATCAGTTTCAACCACGCTGAAACCACCAGAGTTGGTAATGATGGCGGTCCCTTTCCCTGCGGGCAGCGGAACGCAGGATAATGCCAGAGCGGCATCCAGCAGTTCATCGAAATCTCCCACCTGGACTGCCCCGGCCTGTTTAAAGAGTGAACTCCAGATTTCTGGTGAACCGGCCAATGAACCTGTGTGAGAAGATGCTGCCCGCCGGCCGTGCTCGCTTACCCCGCCTTTAAGTGCCAGCACTGGCTTTAGTTTCGCAGCTTCACTCAGTGCAGTTTTGAGACGCTCACCCGTTTTTGTACCCTCTATATACAAAGCTATGACCTTGGTATCAGGGTCATACGTTAGGTATTCCAGAAAGTCAGGACAGTCAAGGTCTATGGCATTCCCATAGCTAATGACTTTACTGAATTTCACATTTCTTAGCTTCCCGATAGACAAGAATTGCTCAGCAAAAGTGCCGCTCTGTGAAATCACCCCTACCGGACCTTCCTCAGTCAAGATATCGGGAACAAAAGCCAATCCGGACTTAGGACAACATATTCCCATGCAGTTCGGACCAATCAGGCTGACCTTACCTCTGGCTATCTCCCGCACTTCGTCCTCCAGAATCTTCCTTTCTTCTGACCCGGTTTCACTAAAACCGGCTGTGAAGACATGGACCGTTTTTGCTCCCTTTTCTATACATTCGCCCAAAACTCGGGGCACAAGCAACGCCGGCACCGCTATAACAACATAGTCAATCTCACCTTCTATATCCAAGATGCTGGCATAGCATCTCTTGCCGTGAAGTTCCTTGTATTTGGGATTAACCAAGAACAGATCTTCTCTGATTCTCGTGCCCATCATAGCCTGCGAGAACCCATCGCTGTCGGAAGCGCCTATTACAGCTACCGTTCTTGGGTAGAAGATATAGTCGAGTTTCGCCAGTTTTTCTGCATTCAATACAAGTCTCCTAATTACTAAGTGAGCTGAGAATTCCTAGACCGGACAACGGCCAAGTTACGGCAGAAGCTTCATTCAACACTTCTGGTTGTTCCAAAAACCGAACGTAATTTACCACATTCCCGTCGAGTCATCAAATCACTTCGTCGAATGTGCTTCTGGAAACACTGTCGAGCAGCTCCTTCAGAGTAAATCGTCGATTCCAGAGCAAGATTTACAATACACAGACTCTTTGCTATACTTCGGCGGAAGGTAGCTAGCTATGCATTTTTACTCACAGGACGCTGAATGGCATGGCAACCTCAGGAAAGTTGATACAAAGAGTTAGCAGATTCGTATCAGTATAACCACGCAACTTCTTCACCTTGAAATTGCCTGGCCATTCGCCTGAGCGAATGAAGTATGAAGGAATAGGAAATATGAAGAATTCACGCCAAGATGACCTGGACTTTCTGTTCCACCCTAATTCGGTCGCCCTCGTTGGCATCACAACTGCCCAGACCTGGCACTGGACACTCACCTTCCTGGAGGGCCTCCTAGAGATTGGGTTCGACCGCCCTCTCTATCTTGTTAATCCCAAGGGAGGCGAGATTAAAGGTCACAAGGTCTATACCAGTCTCAGAGACGTGCCTGGCAACGTCGATTACGTAATTGGCCTGGTTAATGCTCAGATTGCTCCCAGGCTCGTGGAGGAATGTGCCGACAAGGGCGTAAAGGCAATTCACTTCTGCACAGCGGGCTTTAGTGAGACTGGTGAAGAAGAGAGAATTAAGCTGGAAAACGAACTGGCGGAAATAGCCCGCAAGAAAGGCATCAGGATTCTCGGGCCTAACTGCATGGGCATCTACTGTCCCCAATCGCGCCTATCCTACAGTCCAGAATTCCCCAAAGAAAGTGGCCCGGTGGGAGTCATCAGTCAGAGCGGGGGCAATTCCATTTTCTTGGTCAGGCAAGCAGCGTTGCGAGGCATACGCTTCAGCAAGGTCATCAGCTACGGCAACGCATGCGACATCAATGAAAGTGATTTGCTTGAATATCTTGCCAAAGATGCAGATACCAAAATAATAGCCCTTTACATTGAAGGAATTAAGGATGGGAAGCGATTCCGCAGAGCCATGGAGGAGGCAACGAAGGAAAAGACGGTGATATTGCTCAAAGGAGGCGCCACTGAGGGAGGCGCTCGAGCCGCTGCCGGCCATACTGCGGCACTCGCTGGAAGCAAGGCCACCTGGGATGCCCTCTGCAAGCAGCTGGGAATCATCAAAGTCAGCAGCATCGAAGAAATGATCGATGTATTGGTTACACTTCTGTTCCTCCCGCTCCTAAGAGGCAGGAATGCGTTGTTATTCGGCGCTGGAGGGGGGGCCAGCGTCCTAATCGCCGATGAGTTTGAAAGCAGAGGGCTAAAAATCCCTCCAATCCCCCCGCATATCGTTGCACAGATACGAGAGTTTACTCCTGTCGCAGGCAATATCTTGCGAAACCCCGTGGATTATTCACAGGCCATGACGAATACTGAGGGCGTAATCAAAACATTCGATATACTATCAAGGTGGGAAGGAATTGATCTATTGGTCATATTTGTCAGAACAGGTCAATTCACAACATCTCGGATATCAGACACCTGGGTCAGGAATTTGTTAATGACCAGCTTCCCAGTAAAGCAGGGATTCTTCCCCAAGCCGCTGGCCATGGTGCTTGAACCCAGTATTATGCCCGAAGAGGCTGCGGCCATTCTGGCTGCCATTCGTGGTGCTATTGCGTCTGAGTTGCCTGTGTACTTCTCTTTTGCCACTGCCGCCAATGCCATAGATCTAGTATTGACCCACGCCGAGAAACATTCCCAGAAGTCTTAGGCTGAGACTCAGGTAGCTGCTCTCAATTATGATTGCCGAACTGACCAAGGTATAATACCAGAAGGGAGTCTTGCGGCAATGAAGATAATCTCTATTACACTTGCTGGAATCCAAACGCTCCTCCAAAAAGAAGCTTTGAACTTTGACTAGACATTTGGATTCGTTTGGTATTCTGTATCTGCAGGCTGAGGCCTAAGGTGGGCGCGTCTCGGAATTATCAAACACAAGGCATCATCTTGAAACAAATCAAGCTGGGCGAAGCCGACAAGATTGTCACTATCTATACCCCAGAGTTTGGCAAGTTGAAGGCGGTAGCCAAAGGAGCCTGCCGTCCCGGGAGCAAACTGGGTGGCAACGTGGAACCTCTGACATACAGCTTGATGCTGCTGGCCAAAGGACGTAATCTCGACATTATTACCCAAAGCCAAACGATAAATGGTTTCCTGGCTTTGAAAAGCGATTTATGGCGGATGGCTTGTGGGTTCTACATCCTGGAGCTTATTGATTCCTTCACTGTTGAAGGGGGCGAAAGTCGTCCTTTGTTTGACTTGTTGCTGGACATCTTAAACCAGTTAAGCGAGCAGCGTAGCAATGAGACCGTGCTGCGTTATTTTGAGCTACATCTTCTCCACCACCTCGGCTATCGTCCACAGTTGCGCCGTTGTGTTAACTGCGATTCGTCCCTCAAGCCAGTAGTCAATTTCTTCAGCCCCGGCAAGGGGGGGTTCTTGTGCCCTGATTGTGGTGCCGAAGAAGCTGACCGTTACGAGCAAAACGAACCAACTTCACTAGCACCCCATCTTCCCGTTTCGGTCGGGGCCTTGAAGGTTCTTCGTCTGTGGCAAAGCTGTGACTATGCCACGGCAACGCGAGTTAGAGTGAAACCGGAATTGTCCAGCGAGCTGGAGCAGGTACTTCAGCAGTACATAAGATACATTTTGCAGCGAGAGCTTAAGTCACTGACCTGGCTAGCAGAGTTGAGAAAGGAAATCCCTGCCCGGTGAACTCAGTACTTGACAAGCATGTTGGTGGGGGGTAAAATCGCTCGATGCTTGAAAGCTGTGAAACATTGAAGTATGCGAATGGAGTGTGGCCAGCATTCTAGGTCAGTCTTCAAGTCTGTTTGCTTCTTGATTCGAAGCTCCTTCTATTCAGTATCAGTTCTGCAGTTCATTGAAAGTATGGCAAAGTTGACTGGCTATCAAAGATAAGCAATGTATATCGTAGTAGCAGGCCTAAGTGATATTGGGAAGAATTTGGCAGAGCTCCTTGCCAAAGAAGGGAATGAGGTACTGGTTATAGACCGGGACCCCGCCAGATGCACAGCGATAGCAGAAAACTCTGAGGTTGTAGCGATCACAGGAGACGCCAGTCAGAAGTCTACCCTCGAAGAGGCGAGAGTGAGGAGCGCCCATGCCTTTGTGGCTGCAGCTGGTGACGATTCGGAAAACTTGATGATTTGCATGATGGCCAAGGATATGGGGGTAAAAACGGTGATTTCTCTTGTGGATGAAGCAGAGCATACGGAAACCTTCAGGCAGGCTGGAATTAACCTACAGGTCAACCCGGACATAGTAGCAGCCAGGCACATCCACCGCCTGATTTCACACCCTTATGTCAAGGACTTTCTCTCTTTCGAAAGGGCGGAGATCTTCGAAATAGAGATTGAGGAGGGCATGAAGTGTGTCGGGCGGAGCGTGTCCGAGTTAGCAGCTCCAATCGGTGTGAAGGTCCTCGTGGTACAGAGAGTGGAAAAATATCTGGATGAGGACAAGGAGATGCGGCCGAAAGACTGGCTGACTCTCATTGTGAATCGGGAAGTTACCAAACGCGGGACCGAGTTCATGAATAAATGGTTCGCCAAAGGGTAAGTCTAACCCTACACATCACTGGCTCACTTCTAAAGTACTTCGCCTTAGCCTACATTTTCCCCTTATGTGTAGCTCTTTACTATGGCGAGGAGGGGTGGCGTATCTACCTGTATGCTCTGCTGCTCACTCTCGGCGTCGGGCTAATTCTTCAATTCGGATTCAAAACCGCGAGGGAAATAGAGCGTGCCGATGGCTTTAGCATAGTAGCTTTCACATGGCTTTTCATCTCCCTCTTTGGCACGCTCCCCTATGTATTCTTGGGGCTAGGTTTTCTGGATGCCTTTTTCGAGGCCATGTCTGGCTTCACCACCACCGGAGCCTCCATATTGACGGTGGTGGAAGCGTTACCCAAGAGCGCGCTCTTGTGGCGTAGCCTCACTCAATGGCTGGGTGGAATGGGTGTGATTATTCTCTTTATTGCTATCTTGCCCAAATTGGGCGTAGGAGGTTCCCAGCTCTTTGAATTTGAGACCACTGGTCCTATGCCTGACAGGCTTCGTCCCCGATTCACCACCACAGCCAGGCTCCTGTGGACAATCTACGTAGGTTTTACCGCCGCTCAAATAGCGCTCCTGTATTTCCTGGCCAGGCTTCCGCTCTTCGACTCGATTTGCGTCTCTTTTACGACTCTTTCCACGGGCGGGTTTACCCCTACCACGGCAAGTATTGCGGCCTACGCTAGTCCCCTAGCGGAATATATCATCATAGTCTTCATGTTCCTTGGCGGCACAAACTTCGCCATTCATTATCAATTCTTTAGAGGAAATTTCAGAATCCTTAAAGATGAAGAATTCAGACTTTACACAGTTCTCCTATTAGTGGCTACGTTGGTGTTGGTTGCTTCCCAGGGTCTCAGTTCATGTAGGGACGGGCTTTTTCAGGCAGTCTCCATCATGACTTGCACCGGGTTTGCCACCGCCGATTTCGCCTCCTGGCACTTCGGCACCAGAGCCGTGCTTCTGGCATTGATGTTCATTGGAGCGTGTGGTGGCTCTACTGGGGGAGCAATAAAAGTGGCGCGGATTTTAGCCCTACTGAAATATGCGAGAGTAATGATGAGAAAGGCTATTTCACCTAACGCTGTGATTCCGGTGAAATATAACCGGAAGCCTCTCTCCGAGGGAGTAATGAGAGATGTGATCTCGTTCTTCTTCCTCTATATTCTTGTCGCAGTTATAGCTTCAATAGTGCTTTGTTTCCTGGGACTTGATTTAGAAACGTCGCTCTCGGCGGTAGCGACTTGTCAGGCAAACTGTGGCCCCGGGCTGGGGGCAGTAGGTCCTGCTGCGAATTTTGCCTGGCTGCCCAGTGCAGCCAAGGTTATCTTGATCTTCTGTATGTGGCTGGGGCGGTTGGAGCTGTTTACCGTTTTCATGATATTCTCCCCGCGCTTCTGGAAGGGCTAATCAGGCTACACTGGAAGCTCAAAGCAGGTTTAAGCTATACTTCGTCATAGACTCATGGTCAAGGTTGCTTTTCAAGGGGAAAGAGGCGCTTTCAGCGAGGACGCTGCGGCGAAGCTTTTTGGCAGCAGCATTGATTTCTCGCCGTGTATCCGGCTGAAAGAGGTTTTCGAACTTGTATCGAAGGACAGGGTTGAATTCGGGGTAGTCCCCCTGGAGAATTCTCAAGCCGGCAGTATCAACGAGACGTACGATTTGTTACTGGCATACCCTCTGAATATATTTTCTGAAGTCATTCTCAGAGTAAGCCATTGTCTGATGGCTTTGCCGGGGCAGAAATTAGCGGATATAACAACGATCTACTCTCATCCCCAAGCCCTGGCTCAATGTGAGAGATTTCTAGGTAAGGTAAATGTCGAAACTATGCCCGTCTATGATACGGCGGGCAGTGCCAAAATGATAAAAGAGAAAAAGTTGAAGAATTGCGCTGCCATAGCCAGCAAAAGAGCCGCCGATATTTATGGACTGGAAATCCTGGCACCTGAGATTGAGACGAGTGCCAGTAACTACACCAAATTCGTGGCTATCTCGAAGCAGAAAGCTAAACCTGCGCAGAGAAACAAAACCTCTCTCGTCTTTGCCACTGAACATAAGCCTGGCTCCCTATACAGGATTCTGGGTATCTTCGCCACGAGGAACATAAATTTGACAAAATTGGAGTCCAGACCAAGCCGCAGGAAGCCGTGGGAATACGTTTTTTATGCTGATTTCGAGGGTCATATAGATGGCGAGGTTTGCCAAGAAGCCATGACAGAATTACAGAGAGAGACTACTTTCATTAAGATACTCGGCTCCTACCCCCAAGCCGCCTGAAGTGATCTGGCAACTCGAATCGTCATTGCGAAGCACTTCGCTCTCTGTCATCCTGAGCTAAGCGAACAACTTACCTTCACTCAGAGTGAACTCTGCGCGGCAATCTCGAGAGATAGTCTGGGCGAGCCCCGTCTCTTGTACTCGCGATGCCCTGCGACTAGACGTGGCAATCGTTAGGTTGCTCTTCTGACCGCGAAAAGCAGCGGAATCGATACTAGCTCCATGACAACGGCAAACAAGACTAAGTAGTAAATGGAAAGCTCATAGAGCTGCCCCATCAGGGCAGCCCCTAGAAACCATGATGCTCCATATGCCGTATTGAAGATCCCATAGGCAAACCCTCTTCTCTCCACAGGCGTTAGGTCGGCGATAGCGGCACGCATAATCGTCTCCTGGATTCCCATCACCGCACCCCATAATGCCATGCCAACTATCACCAGAGTATAGCTATGGGAAAAAACAAGGAAGGGGATGGGCACAGCTAACAATGGCACCGCCAACAATGACATAAGCCCCGCTCTATCGTACGTTTTGCCCGCGAGAAGAGCTGCCACGGCGTCCACACCCATAGCAATGGCGTAAATCAAGGGAATTTGAGTATCCGGGACAATGGACTGGACTTTCAGATGATAGGAAATTATCTGGAAATGAGCAAATCCGGCTATCGAAAACAGAGTGAACACAGTATAGAGCCAGAAAACTCGCGGAAGCTTGCCCTGAATGTCTTGTCTGCCCGCTTCCTCTGGAGGCTCGAGTCTCTGCGGTAAAGGGACTTTCTTTCTGGCTATGGCCAGAACGACCATAGTCAGCGAAGCGGGTATCCACAACAGAGTGAAGCCTTCACCATAGCCACCGTGGAAAAAGAAGACAAGGGAAAAGAAGATAGGGCCAGTGACAGCCCCAATCTGGTCTAATGCCTCGTGAACCGCAAACCCCCAGCCCCTCCCCACCTCTTTTGCACCATAAGAAAGCATCGTGTCCCTCGCTGGACTTCTTATCGCTTTCCCGATTCGCTCCAAAATGATAAGCACAGCGGCAAGCTGCCAATGACCAGTAAATGCCAGCAAGGGAATGGACAAGAGCAGTCCATATCCAATAAAGGTCAGAAGCCAGTATGCCTTGGTGCGATCGGCCAGGTGGCCAGAGGCCAGGCGTAGAGCATAGCCCACGAATTCGCCGACGCCAGCCACCAAACCGACGACACCGGCACTTGCCCCCAGTGTAGCGAGATAGGGCCCCGTGACACTCCTGGCCCCTTCATAGGTTATATCTCCGAATAGGCTGACAATCCCCAGGAGAATGATGAAATACACGACGAACCCCTTTATATCTGGCTATCGTTCTGACTACGACGAGAGTAACTGAACGGTCTCAATAGAATCCGGCAGCTATGCTACAACTTCGCCTTGAGCTTGCTGTATGTGCTACTTACAGCTTCCGATACGACTTTCGTATCAGATAACACCGGCATGAAATTGGTGTCGCCTTGCCACCTCGGCACTATGTGAGTATGCATATGCTCCGCTATTCCGGCTCCAGCGACTTTGCCCATATTCAAGCCGATATTGAACCCCGTGGGATTCATTACCTCCTTTAGAAGCTCTAAGCCTTTCTTGACAACGTCGAAATGTTCCTTTGCTTCCTCATCTGTCAAGTCCTGCAAACCTGCTATATGCCGATAAGGAGCGATCATCAAGTGCCCTGGATTATAGGGAAAGGCGTTCAGGATTATGAAATTGTGTTGACCACGATAAAGAATGCAGTTTGCTTCGTCGTTGCTTTCCCTCGGTTTTTGACACAAAATGCAGCGGCTGTCCGCGGCGCTATGTATATATTCTACCCGCCATGGCGCCCAAAGATGTTCCATCAAATCTATATAGTATGCTGATTCCGGGCTAAGTGCAATAGGATCCTTGGTCTGAGACGAAGAATTCCGGACGTGGCGAGATGAGTTGACTGCGGGATTCAGCTAAGAATAGAATAGTTCAGGGGTAGCATGCTTGAAGTTTTGACCCAGAAATTGACCGCTGTATTTGATAAGCTTGGCAGGAAAGGCAAGCTCAGCGAAGGGGACGTTGACGATGCGCTGCGTCAGGTACGGCTGGCGCTTTTGGAAGCGGACGTGAATTTCAGGGTGGTCAAGCAGTTCTTGACCAAGGTGCGAGAGCGTGCTCTTGGCTCTGAAGTATTGCGCAGTCTGACACCGGCACAGCAGATCATCAAGATTGTCAACGAAGAGTTGATCGCTATCCTTGGTGGAGAGGCTAGCCGTTTAGCTTCGCTTACTGGTTTGCCAGCGGTCGCTCTGCTGGTAGGATTGCAGGGCTCTGGTAAGACCATCACCGCGGTCAAGTTAGCCGTTCACCTTAAACATCAAGGACAGCGGCCGCTGTTGGTAGCTGCCGATACTCGCCGACCTGCTGCTATTGAACAACTCAAATTGCTGGGTGAGCGAAACGATATCCCGGTATACAGTGAAGATGGTGGCGCAACAGCAACGGCAATTTGCCAGCACGCTCTGAAGCAGGCCAGAGAAAAAGAGGCGAACTGGGTCATAGTAGATACTCAGGGTCGTCTGCATATCGATGAAGCCCTAATGCAGGAATTGGTTGACATTAAATCCTTGGTACAGCCTTCAGAAGTATTACTCACGGTAGATGCCATGATTGGGCAGGATGCCGTAAGAGTCGCTGAGGAATTCCATAGCCGCATCGGGCTCACAGGACTTATTCTGACGAAGATGGACGGAGATGCTCGAGGCGGGGCTGCTCTCTCTATAAGATTTGTCACCGGGGTGCCCATAAAATACTTGGGCACGGGTGAGAAAATAGACGCGCTGGAAGTATTTCATCCCGACCGTTTAGCATCTCGTATTCTGGGTATGGGAGATATGCTGACCCTCATCGAGCGAGCTGAGACGGCCTTTGATCAGCAACAGGCCAAGAATCTGGAAGGAAAGATGCGTAGCGGGGATTTTGACCTTGAGGACCTTCTCGGTCAAATGCGTCAAATCCACAAGATGGGGTCGCTAGGGCGACTGGTGGAAATGATGCCGGGCTTCTCTAAATTGGCTTCACATTTGCCGGATGACCAAGGTGAGAAACAGCTAAAGAAGATAGAGGCTATGATTCTATCCATGACTTATGAGGAGCGGCGCAATCCAGCCATCATCGATGGCAAACGGCGAAGCCGTATTGCCCGGGGGAGCGGCACTACGTCCAAAGACGTCAATCAACTTCTCAACCAGTTTCGGGAGATACAGAAATTGACCAAGTCATTGACACGGGGCAAGCTACCCAAGAAGATGGGGACTATGTTTGATATTCCCTTGAGATAAGACCGTTCTAAAAGCACCCTGAAAGTCCTGCGACTCTTGGGGGCCTCTAATGCTTTGATTTCAGATCCGCTGGGTTCTCATCAAAATTGCCAGATTTCCGTAGGTTGGTCTAGTCTAGATAACCCTTGAGCTTCCGACTGCGGGTGGGATGACGTAATTTCCGCAGAGCCTTGCCTTCAATCTGTCGTATCCTTTCTCGAGTCACATTGAATTCTTTGCCCACCTCCTCCAAGGTCCGAGCATGTCCGTCTTTTAGGCCAAATCTGAGCTGCAATACCTTCTTCTCACGATCGGTAAGTTCGCCAAGTACTTTGTCTATTTGTTCCTTGAGCAGCTGCTGTGAAGTGGCTTCAGTCGGCGCCAAACTGGCATGGTCTTCAACAAGGTCGCCCAACCGGCTGTCTTCATCCTCGCCAATGGGCATATCCAGCGATATGGGCTCACGGAAGAATAGGGCCATGACTTCCTCCACTCTTTCCGGCGACATACCCAGGCGGCCGCCAATTTCTTCGTAACTTGGCTCGCGTCCGAGTTCTTGAACTAACTGCCGCATGGTGCGTAACAGCTTGTTGATTGTCTCTACCATGTGTACGGGAATGCGAATGGCGCGGGATTGGTCAGCTATAGATCGGGTGATGCCTTGCCTGATCCACCATGTTGCATAGGTGCTGAACTTATAGCCTTTCCTGTACTGAAACTTATCTACAGCTCGAATAAGGCCAATATTCCCTTCCTGGATAAGCTCAAGGAGAGGCATTCCATGCCCGATATATTTCTTGGCTATGCTCACCACCAGGCGCAGGTTTGCCTCAGTGAGGTGCCTTTCCGATGCCTTCGCTTCAGTCTGCACCTGTCCAAAGTAACCTTTGAACTCATTGGCAATAGGCTCCATACGAGATAAGAACTTGTTGTTGGTATGAATGGTTTTCAGCCTTTGCCATGAAGTCTTGTCCCTGGCTAAAATCTCTAGCAACTGCGGCGGCAAAAGTTGACTGTTTATGGACAGATTCACTATAGCATCCTCGGCTGCATCGGCTCCCTTGCCCAAGCCCTTAGCAGTCGCCTCTATTAACGATGCGTCTATAACATCATCAATGGCGGAACGAAATTTAAGATTCTTAATCGTCGCCACTACATTGCTGGAGCGATCTATACCAACGTGCTCGACGACAATCTGAACAACGAGGTATGCTTTAATTAATTGAGACATTACGTGAAGGACTATGTCAACGGGTGAAGGAAGCTTCTTATATTTTCTGAAATGGTTTTCTTCGATTCCCTCCAGGCTCCTGCCCAGTTCTATCTTGCGGCATAGCAGCTTCTCTTCACTAACATTTAGAAGTGGCACTCTGCCGATTTCCTGAAGATACATCCGGGCCGAGTCATCGGTTATCTCATGCTCTTCCAACGGCGCCGGGGGCTTGATTTCTTCAGTCTCCTCAGCTAGAAACTCTTCGCCCTCTTCCTTCTCTTCGACTTCCTCAGCTAACGTGCTGACATCCTCGACTTCGGCTTCATCACTGAGGAGGCCCTCAGCCACCACCTCATCACCATCCAGGTTAATACGTTCTTCCTTAATTGAATCCATGGTTTCTTTCTTTCTTGATAAAGACTTCTTGAAGTTTTTGCCCGGACTCTATTCCTTGTTCCTCTAGTTTTGACAACTCTGAGCCTACGCCGCCCTTTTCTCTCTCAATCTCAAGCGTCGCCTCTTTCTCAAGCTCTAATCTCCTGCACAACTTCTCCTGTAGACGGCGAATACACTGGGCCAAATCACGCTGTCGCGTTCGCTCGCTTTCCCGTATAGCCGGTGGGAAATTTTTTTTAACCAAGTAATATAAATGTTCTAATAAACTGGTGTCAAGTTTGCCTTCAAGGTTCGAGCCATCTGCGGAATGTTGCCATGCCAAAAAGACCTCCCGATTCTCCGTGGATTCGAAGTGTTCTGGTGATAGCTCTTGTGCCAGGGGACGGAGCTCCGGGAATTGAAGCAAGAGTGCCAGGCAGCGTTCTTCAATAGGGCTGGAAACAAGCTGGCGGGCAAGGCGAGATTGTCCTGCTGGTTTGCCAGGTTGAGACTTTTTAGGACCGACTTTCGATTCTCGCAAGGCGGTTCTTATGGCAGACTCTTCGATTTTTAGTTCACGTGCCAGTTTCTTCAGGTAATGGGATTGTTGCACGGGGTCTTTAATCTCATAGATTGATGGCAGTAGTTTCTGTACAGCCAGAGACTTGTCCCTGGCTTTGTTCATATCGACCTTACTTATCACGGATTTGAAGGCGAAGTCCATAATAGGCAGAGCTTCCTCTACAAGCTTCTGCCAGAGAGCAGGCTCCTCTTTTACCACTTCGTCCGGGTCTTTGCCCGGAGGTAATAATATGACGTTCGCTTCAGCATTAGAGTAGGCCAGTATCGCTTTGCCCCGCAACGTAGCCTCTTCTCCGGCAAGATCGGCATCAAGTGCGAGAGTTATATTGTTGGTCAGCCTTTTCATGCCTTCCACTTGCTTCTCGGTTAAAGAAGTTCCCATTGAGCCGACTACATTTTGCCACCCGTGCTGGTGAGCTGTGAGGACATCCATGTAGCCTTCCACGATTATTATCAGGTTTTTCTTTCTGATGGCAGATTTAGCCTTATCGATGCCATACAAGCTGCTACTCTTATCGAAAATTGGCGTTTGGGGGGAGTTGATATATTTAGGCAGAGAATCATCCAATACTCTCGCTCCGAAACCGGTGACTCGCCCTTGGATATCACATATGGGAAACAGCAATCGGTTGCGAAATCGGTCATAACTACCACCTTCCTCTTTCTCAACTGTTAGACCGGCTTCTACCAGCTCCTTTTCCGTGTAGCCTCTTCCCAGCAGGTAATTCTTGATGGTCTCCCAGGCGTCTGGACTGAAACCGAGGCGGAATTCCTTGACAGTCTCGGGCATGACCTTTCTTTTCGCCAGATAGCTTCTTGCTACCTCCCCTGCCTTGGCGCTCGAAAGCAGGTGACGGTAGTATTCAGTGGCCGCCTCATTAATCTGAAATAATTTCTCTTTCTTCTCATCCTCAGCCTTGCTTGGCGCCTCCGGAGGGCCTAGAGTTATGCCGCTCCTTTGAGCCAGAAGACGAAGAGCCTGGCCGAAGTCAATGCTCTCCTTCTTCATGACAAAGGAAAAAACGTCGCCGCCGGTCCCACACGCGCCAAAGCAATGCCAGCTCTGTTGCTCCGGAAAGACATAAAAAGAAGCGTGCTTCTCGCTGTGGAAGGGGCACAAGCCCTTGAAATTGCGCCCTGCTTTTTGCAGAGTAGCGTACTCAGAGACAAGCTCTACTATGTCTAGCCTCTGTTTTACCTCTGTGATTTTGCTCATCGAGATATCTCGTCAGCCAGTCTCAGTGCATATTGGTCGGTCATCCCTGCAATGTAATCAATCACTTTGCGCCCTTCATCGTCCGGCAAACAGGCAAATTCCCGAGGCAATCCGTCCTCATGCGCTAGAAAGTAAGAATATAACAAAGTCAATACCTGCCTCGCTTTTACTGCATCTTCGCCAGCCAAACTGGGATGGTATACCCTGTCAAATAGAAACTGGCGGAATATGTTAGTAGCTCCAATGATTTCGGGACTCATGGCTATGGTTGGATTAGTCAAATTGCCATTGCCTCTAACAGGCCAGGAGCAATTTATGATATCACAAACCAGGGTATTAATTCGCTGTGAATGCGTATGTCCCAGACCCGCTGCTACCGCCTCGGGCAGATCCTTCTGGGAGATAATACCGGCTCTAATAGCATCTTCGACGTCGTGGTTAACATAGGCCACGATATCAGCTATCTTGCATATTTGTCCCTCCAGAGTGTGAACATCTCCCCATCCGTCTCCCAGGATATCAACCTGTCCCTTGGAATGATTAAGAATACCATCTCGCACTTCCCATGTGAGATTCAGCCCATGTCCCTCCCTTTCCAGTAAATCAACTACTCTCAGGCTTTGCTCATTATGCCTGAAGCCACCAGGATACAACCCATTCAACACCTCCTCGCCTATATGACCGAAAGGAGTATGCCCCAAATCATGTCCGAGAGCGATGGCCTCGGCCAGGTCTTCGTTGAGATTTAGAGCCCGAGCTATAGTCCTGGCTATTTGAGATACCTCCAGAGTGTGAGTGAGCCTGGTCACATAGTGGTCACCCATCGGGGCGATGAAAACCTGTGTCTTATGTTTCAGCCGGCGGAAGGCCTTGGAGTAGATGATACGGTCACGGTCACGTTGGAAACTAGTCCTTATCGGACAGGGTTCTTCCCACTTCAGCCGGCCGCGACTGAACTTGCTCTTGGCGGCGCAGGGGGAAAGGCTTTCTTCTCTTTCTTCTGTCTGTTCGCGTATATGAGGCTTGTTAACCATGGAATCACTATAGTATTGCAGGTCAACGCAAAATCCTTAGTCTGCTTCAGCAGCACCCTCACTTCTGCTTTCTTCTGGTCTTTGACTTTATTCTTTTCTCCACCTCTGCGATATTCAACCTCGTTGCCAGCACCACATCCGGATTTAGAGACATTGAATCTATCCCGCATTCAACCAGGAACTCGGCAAATTCGGGGAAATCACTCGGCGCCTGCCCGCATATCCCCACTTTTCTCCTCGGTTTGTGGCGGTGTGCAGCATATATGAGTTGCTTTACCAATCGTTTCACTGCTTCATTTCTTTCATCAAATATGTGTGCCACGAGTTCGGAGTCTCTATCCAAACCAAGAGTTAGCTGCGTTAAATCGTTCGACCCTATACTGAATCCATCAAATACATCGGCGAATTCTTCAGCCAGTATCACATTTGATGGTATCTCGCACATCACATACACCTCCAATCCATTTTCTCCTCGCCTTAGGCCAAACTCTTCCATGGCTTCCATGACCTTCATCCCCTCTTCCGGCGTCCGGCAAAAAGGAATCATCACCTTGACGTTGGTCAGGCCCATCTCATCTCTCACTTTCCTTATAGCCAGGCATTCCAAACCAAAGGCGGGCTTGAATCTCTTATCATAGTAGCGAGATGCTCCCCTCCAGCCAAGCATGGGATTTCTCTCCTTGGGCTCGTAACGATATCCCCCGACCAAATTGGCATACTCATTTGTTCTGAAATCAGAAAACCGAACGATGACATCGTTGGGATGGAATCCCGCAGCTATTTTCGCTATCCCCATCGCCAAATTGTCAATGAAAAACCCCTTCTTGTCCCTATACGGCACGCTCTTCTGATCTATCTCTTTGATAACCTTTGTCAGCTTCTCGTCTCCGCTCGCTGCTTTCTTCAGCTCATCATATTGTATTAGCGCCATCGGATGTATGCCGATGTAGGAGTTAATGATGAACTCCTCCCGAGCCAGACCTACACCGTCGTTGGGAATTTGGCTTTGAATAAACGCACCGCCAGGAATGCCGAAATTCATCATTATTCTGGTCCTGGGCCTGGGGACCTTAGTCACTTCTACCTCATCTATTCTGTATTTCAGTCTCCCTTCATATACCCTGCCCTCACCCCCTGAGCAATTTATCGTGACCTCTTGTCCCTCCTCCAAGACTTCCGTCCCATTGCCCGTGCTGATTACACATGGTACGCCGAGCTCACGACTAACTATGGCTGCATGACAGGTCCTGCCACCTTTGTTGGTGACTATGCCACTGGCAATCTTCATTATCGGTTCCCAGTCGGGGTCTGTCATATCAGCGACCAGGACCTGACCGCTCTTGAATTTTTGGATTTCACTGCTATCTTCTATTACATGTACTTCACCTTGCCCTATCTTTGTACCCACCGGCTCCCCTCTAGCCAGTAATCTCCCTCTCTCTTCAAGCACGTAGGTCCTCAGTGAAGTTAAGTCTACCTGCGAATGCACCGTCTCTGGCCGGGCTTGGACTACAAAAAGTTCCCCGTTTGTTCCATCTTTTGCCCATTCAATATCCATGGGTACGCCATAGTGTTCTTCTATAATGCAAGCCCATCTGGCCAGAGTCAAGATCTCATCGTCATTTAATGCGAACTGTCTTTGCTCTTCAACCTTGACCTGTTTCTGCTCCGCTCCGGACCCATGTCTCATGTAGACCAATCTATTATCCTTCAGGCCCAGCTTCTTCTCGACAATGGGTCTGAAACCCTTCTTCAGAGTGGGCTTGAAAACGTAGAACTGGTCCGGGTCAACAATTCCCTGTACCACATTTTCTCCCAGACCATAGGCAGCAGTTATGTAGACCACATCCCGGAAACCTGAATCTGTATCTATGGAAAACATGACACCGGCGCAGGCTAGATCCGACCGCACCATCTTTTGCACTCCCACTGATACGTAGACACTTAGATGGTCGAATCCCTTATCCACCCGGTAGGATATCGCCCGGTTTGTGAACAAGGATGCAAAGCAATCCATCACCCTTTCCAGGAGATCACCTTCTCCGCGCACGTTCAAGTAACTCGTTTGCTGTCCCGCAAACGAGGCTGTAGGCAGATCCTCGGCAGTGGCACTACTTCTCACGGCAACATCCACACTCTTTCCAAATCTCTCTTCCAGCTTCCGATAGGAAATTACTATTTCCTCTTCCAGGTCTCTTGGGCAGCGAGAATGTGCTATCAAATTCCGCAGCTTCTCGCCTCTGTCCGCCAAATCCTCCATATCATGTGTATCCAGATCCGCTAAAATGCCTTTGATTCTCTGCCTAATGCCTGCTCTCTTCACTAGATACTTGTACGCTTCAGCAGTAATGGCGAACCCGGGCGGAATATTCACCCCTTTCTTGCCCAGACTTCTTATCATTTCACCAAGAGACGCATTCTTACCACCGACCAAAGCTACGTCTTCTGCTCCGATCTCATCAAACCATTTCACAAACTTCATAGTTCCCTCTCCAACTCACGAAGTATGGTCGCATTTGCACATTCTATTTCGGCCAAATCTGCCTCGTTGTCCGCTCGGGCAGGAAAAATGAAAAACAACACCTCATTATATCATGCAACATCAGCTTCGAAGGAAGAGCAATCATGCCTTTCTTCCTTGGCTCTGCCTCTGCCAACCTATCCCTTTGCCATCTGCTGCAGTGCCATCTTAAGCTTCTCTTCTAAGCTCAGCCCTTCAGAATTCGGAAGCCTGGAGATAGCTTTACTGGCTTCCGCCACAGAGTAGCCCAGGCCAGTCAAAGCAGCTATGATGTCGGTATTCTCCGGGGCCAGGGGCAGGCCTATCTCTTTCCACTCCTTCTCCAATTTACCCTTCAGTTCGACAACGAGGCGGCCGGCCATTTTCTTGCCGATGCCCGGGGTCTGGCTCAGTAGATCGATATCGCCGCTGGTTATGGCCACCACAAGTCGCTCGGGATTCCACGCCGAGAGTAGAGCTAAAGCCAACTTGGCCCCAATTCCGGAGACGGAAACAAGGTTCTTAAATAAAGCTAATTCCTCGCTTGAGGCAAAACCGTAAAGGGAAATATTGTCCTCTCTCACGTGGAGATGGGTATAGAGGAAGACCTTGCCCTTGCCAGCTCCTAATCGGCCCAAAGTTGAGCTGGGGACATACAACAGAAAACCTATTCCGCCGACATTAATGATAACGGAGTCGGTACCGCGATACTCCAGTACTCCTTCTAATGTAGCTATCATTCCGGCGTATGTTCGGTGAGCCAGTGACTAAGGTGCCTTTGCTGGATGTGGCACATAGCTACAGCCAGAGCATCCGCAGCATCGCTAGGCTGAGGTAGCTCAGCGAGCCCGAGCTGGACTCTTACCATTTCTTGAACCTGTTGCTTGTCGCTTTGTCCATAGCTGGTTATTTGCTGCTTTACCTTGGCTGGCGAGTAATAGTAGACGGGCAATTCCTGGTTGACTGCTGCCAGGATAGCTATAGCCTGTGCTTTGCCGATAGCGAACGCTGATTTTACGTTGTGGCCGATGAAAGGCTCTTCAATGGCCACTTCTCCGGGCTGATACCTGGCGATGATTTTGCTTAATTCGTGGTAAAGAGAGCGCAGCCTTTCCTCCATGGAAAGTCTACGCGACAACTTGATTACTCCGCAATCCACCATACGCATCTCCTCTTCGCCATCCACCACACCGTATCCTAGGTTTATAGTACCAGGATCAACCCCGAGAATACGCATATTAGCTTTGACTGCGCAGCCTTTCTAGGGTAGTATCCGAAAAATCGAGATTGGAGACGACATTTTGTACGTCGTCTAAGGCTTCCAGCTCGTCGAGGAAATTCAAGGCCTGAACTGCTTTATTTTCGTCCAGTATCACTGTAGTCTTGGGTGTCAGCGACACCTCTGCCGAAACCACATGTTCTTTCTCTTCAATGACCTTCCTTATCCTCTCTAAATCCTGTGGTTGCGTGTAAATCTCCACAAAGCTATTATCGGTCTTGACATCTTCGGCTCCGGCATCAATAGCCCGCAGCACTATTCCTTCGGCATCTGAGGCATCGCTTTCCACAGTGATTACTCCTCTATTCTCAAAGAGCCAGGAGACACAGCCAGTCTCACCCAGATTGCCACCGTGGCGGGTGAACATACGGCGCACATCCTGGACAGTGCGATTGCGGTTATCAGTCAGGGCGTCCACCAGAACTGCTATGCCGCTCGGCCCATAGCCTTCAAACCTTATTTCGGTCAGCGCTGCTTCCCCAGCCTCACCGCTGCCTCTCTTTATGGCCCTCTCTATATTATCCGAAGGCATGTTGCTATCTCGGGCTTTCTGGACTGCCAAACGCAATCGGAAATTACTATCCAGACTGACCCCGCCCTGACGTACGGCAACTATGATTTCTCGAGCAAGCCTGGTAAATACCTGCCCGCGTTTCGCATCAGCCGCTCCCTTCTGCCGCTTAATATTTGCCCACTTAGAATGTCCTGACATCGCTATCCTTTACACTATTTTACCACTGCAACTGTTGAAAGGTAAAGCAACATTTTCCCTTCAAAGCTTAGTGAGATATCCACCAATAAGAAAGAATCGGTAGGGACAAGCCCTGCCCCTCAAAATTGCCTTGTAAGCAAACGAGGTGCACGGCTTTGTCTTTGTGCTGCACGACCATTGAAGACCTGGACTATGAAGATCCGGAGCTTACCTCTTTCAGTCCTTCTGTGTAGGGCGCCCTTATTATGCCCTTCTCAGTGATTATGGCCGTTACATGACTAGGGGGAGTGACGTCGAAGGCCGGATTAGCTGCCTTCACGCCCACCGGAGCAATAGCTACTCCCTGGATATGAGTTACTTCCTCAGGGCTTCGCTCTTCAATTGGAATCTGGTAGCCACTGGTCAGGGAGAGGTCAATGGTGCTTGTCGGAGCAGCGACATAGAACGGGATACCGTGGGCATTGGCAAGGACCGCCAGAGCGTAGGTACCGATCTTGTTGGCAGTATAGCCATTGGCCGCAATCCTGTCGGCGCCCACGATGACGCAGTCTATCTCTCCCCGCTTCATGAAATAGCCAGCCATGGAATCGGTAATCAAAGTCACCGGGATGCCCTCCTGCATTAGTTCCCACGTAGTGAGTCTGGCTCCCTGGAGAAGGGGACGGGTTTCCGTGGCAAAGACACTCATTTTCTTTCCTTGCTCCCTAGCAGCTTTGATGACGCCCAGGGCGGTGCCATAACCCGCGGTGGCCAGAGAACCGGCGTTGCAATGAGTAAGCACGGTGAATCCATCCCTGATGAGTCTGGCTCCCAGCCGGCTGAGCTTCTCGGTTGCGCTTATCTCTTCCTGGTGAATCCGCCTTGCTTCATTGATAAGCGACTTTCTAACTTCAGTGACGCTATCTCCTTCAGCAGCCTTCTTCATCTTGCTGATTGCTTGAAAGAGGTTGACCGCAGTAGGTCTGGAGGTGGCAAAGGCCTGCATAATCTGATTCAACTGAGCGAGAAAATCATCCTTGTTTGTCGTCTTAATGCCTGCTGCACCCAGCGCTATCCCATAGGCAGCAACGATCCCGATGGCCGGCGCCCCGCGGACCTTCATTTCCTTAATAGCTAGGACTACATCGTGGTAATTATCCAGATCAGCGAAGATTTGCTCACGTGGAAGCCTGCTCTGGTCCAATATTCTTAGCTTGCCATCAAGCCATTCTATTGTTTTAGTCGTCATCGTTCTTAGTATAATCGAAAGCACGAACATAAAGGAAGTTCTGAATAAGCCTTTGGTAACGCCCTCTTGCCTTTCTGAGCCCTTTGCCTGCTGTCATTCTCGGCGAAGCGAAGAATCCAGACCTTGCGCTGCTTCTCAGGTTCGGAAGACAGACAAACCCAGCGCAGCCAGAACTTGATAACGTGAAAGAATAATGCTATCGTTGTTGTACTCACACTTCCTGGGAGGCAAAGATGTCCGGGATTTATCTCATAGATGTTACCAATCGCGACGGCGTTCAGACTGCACACCTCGGTCTATCCAAGCTGGAAAAGACCATGATAAATATGTACCTCAACGAAATGGGGGTCTTTCAGTCCGAATTTGGGTTCCCGACCACCAGACACGAACAATACTATCTTCAGGCGAACCTGGAACTGGCCGAGACGGGCGTCCTGAAACCCATTCGGCTGGGGGGGTGGATAAGGGCCGTCGTAGATGATGTTGAAAAGGCCTTCAAGCTTGTCCCGGGACTTCAGCACGTTAATCTTTCTATTTCCACGTCGGACCAGATGATTCAGGGCAAATTCCAGGGCGCCAAGAGCCGGGACGATGTCGTGAGCATGATGGTCGATGCTTTGGAAGCCGCTCGCTCCCACGGAACTCAAAGCATAGGCGTAAATGCCGAGGATGCGTCCCGAACCGATACGGATTTCCTGATTACATTCGCCTCCGCAGTCAAGGAACATGGAGCTCAACGATTTAGATATTGCGATACCCTGGGCTATGACAACCCGTTTACCATCTACCAAAGCACCAGGACTGTCGCAGAGAACGTCGGAATCCCCATCGAACTCCATTGTCATGGCGACCTGGGCATGGCTGTGGCCAATTCGATTGCCGGGGCTAAAGGGGCCATAGACGGTGGGCAAGATGCCTACATCAACACCACCATCAACGGCATCGGAGAAAGGGCCGGCAATGCTGACCTTGTCGCCACCGTCCTGGCTGTCACCAAATCCAAGGGGTTCGCCGAAAAATATCAACTGGCCAAGCCCGTAGACCTCAAGAAGGCCTGGAAGATAAGCAGATTCGCTAGCTACGCCTTTGAGGTCCCGGTCCCCATAAACCAGCCGGGCGTCGGAGCCAATGCCTTCGCCCACGAATCCGGTATTCACGCTGACGGTGTGTTGAAGGACCCCCACAACTACGAGCTATACAGCTTTGATGAAGTAGGCAGAGGCGAACCGGAGCTTGTGGAAACCGGCAGAGAGATATGCTCGGGAGAATACAGCGGAATATCCGGTTTCAAACACGTAATGGGCAAAATCGAGGTGTCATTCGAAAACGCGACGCAAGCTGAAGAGGTTCTGGAATTAGCCAGGTATGCTAACGTGGAGGCCCAAAAACCCCTGATCGAAGATGAATTGCTCTTCATTGCCAAATATCCTAAGATTGTAAGGAAGCTGCTGACGCTCATACCACCCGAGCCGACTCATTCTTGACATCAATGCTCATTCCATTTGATAATGAACTATTCCGCCACCAATAGCCATTACAGCACTCACGCGGGAGTAGTTCAGTGGTAGAACATCTGCTTCCCAAGCAGAGAGTCGCGAGTTCGAGTCTCGTCTCCCGCTCACTTCCCTTCTAACTATCCTAATCACTCAGCCAACCGCCAGTGCTTCACCTGCCATTCCGCCACTTCCGCATCTATTTCTATGCCTCAAATTCCTTCTTTGACAGTGATACAAAGATAACTGCCAGTATTCCCAAAATGACTGATGGCAGGGCGCACATAGCCCCAGCTAAGGACAAGCCAAAACTCTTCCTTCTTAGGGCGTAGATACCGCCTATTATGGCCACTATGCCTAAAGCTAGAGCAGGCACTCCCACAATAGTGAGCCACGTTGGGAACAAAGGATATACCGTAATCTCTAACCGATTGTCTGGCATCCAAGGTATATGTGGAAAAGGATTATATCCACCCCAGATGGCAAAGCCTATCATTAAACCCAGCACTATCAGTCCGAAGATTATCTGAGATGCCCCTGCTATTATGCTCAGTACTCCACCAGCGGTAAGCAGCCCACTCCTACGATTAGCACTAGATTCCATGTTCTTTCTTCCTGCTCTTATCGTAACCTCTACCAGCCCCAGAGTCAAACTCACCAACAATCTTCCGATACAGGGCTCAGAACCTCCGATACTACTAAAACCATCTCACTATAAAGTCTCCGAAACGGGATATGAGCCGAGACTTCTAACGTTTTCACTCCCTCACTCATTTGCCTTGACATTTTCGCCATTTTTGACATACTATGAATTATGGGGCTTAGGAGGTCAATAGTCATTCCCTGCAAATATGCGCTTCCCAAGTAAGACGTCGTGGGTTCGAATCCCATCACCCGCTGTGGTGATATCTACAAACAACGAGAATGCGGATTAGAAGATGAGGATAAAGTTAAATAATAGCCAGTTGGCAGGGTTGGCACATCAGCTCCCCTTCGAAGTTATAGTAGAAGACCCGAGGGACGTCAAGGGTCTACTGGAAATCTTGGGCCACAACATGCCCTGGGATGAAACGGGGCTTAATAAATTTGGCGATCCTCTCAGAAAGCCCAACAGGGTAACCTTCTCTGTGGAGGCGGTGGATGGGGGATTTGTCTGCGACATTCATCCTGCCTTCGCCATCTACATCTCCAATCTTCTGTCAGTAGAAAAATAGGCTGCACATAGTTTCGCTGAATCATGGGCCGTTAGCTCAGTTGGTAGAGCACCTGACTTTTAATCAGGGTGTCGCGAGTTCGAGTCTCGCACGGCTCACTAGCTAAATCACCAGAATCTGCTAACATTTTGCTAACGTTCGCATATGACTTTTCATCCTCATCCACATCAAAAATCCTGTCAAACTTCTCCGCCGCTGCCTCAGCAATTCACCTAACGTCATCTTGTTGGGCTTAACGTATGACCCCTGCTCAAGTGACAGCAGTACCTCACGCAAGGCGCGTTCAGCATCCCTTTTCGTACCCTTTACCGTTTGCGACTTCTGCCGCCGCTTACCTGTTACAGCATCCATCGGTAGATCATAAACAATTGTCCAGCTACCTTTCGCTCTTTGACAGATATGACCTTTCATGCCTTTCTCACCTCTTACCTCAACTTGTTCGTGTATTCTTTATACACCACCTCCGCCAGCCGCTCGAACTGATCAAATAATCGCGGATTCTTCTCCCTCTCCTCTTTCACCATCGGTTCCACTGTTACCCAACACCTACTTATTGTCCATCCCCACTTATCCAACACACCTTCATCTATCAGTTTCCTGTCTAACATGTCCCCCACAACATCAAAGTTGTAGCACACGACTCTAGCTTCTTCCCTGTCTGCCCGAGCCCATCTCTTGTACTTTATATCCTCTAACTCATAAACTCTTCCTCTAGCTCTCCTAACCTCTTCTCTTTGCAGCCAATCTGCAACCTTCACAAATCCCTGCAATTCATGTGCACGTCCCTGCAACTCCTGCGCCTGTCGCATCGCCCTAACTTGTGCAAATGTACCTCTCAGTGTCCGAAACAACACCACCACCATAGCTATTGTTGCCGACGCATTCACCGCAGTCCAAATAACCAGCATTTCATCCATTTCGGCCCTCCTTTGACCTACTTCGTGACGCCTTTCTCCAGCATTTTCTCCAATGCCAATCTTGGTATTAGAAGCCTTTTCCCAAACCTTATCACAGGAAATCTCCCTTGCTTCACCAATTCATAGGCAGAATTCCTTGATATGCCGAGCATTTCCGCTGCTTCCGGCACTGTTATGCACAGCCTGTTATCAACACCCCTGTTCAATTGCATATGCCCCCTCCTCAAGGACCTTTTCCAACCGTTCACGATCCCCAGTTTCCACAATTTGCCATCTCCGCCATTCCGATTCTCTCTTTCCAATCTTGCACGAGAAGCCTCTGGAAAAGCCGTACATCCGGCACTTGCCACACCAAAGCATGGCTAGGTGAAGGTCTAGCCACCCCTCCATCTTGCGCAGGTACTTTGAAACATAAGCCGCACAACTAACCTTGATCTTCTTAGGACTCTCAACGTTAGCCCTACCTTCTCCCCAATTACCGTTGATAACCTTAAGCGGTGCCAGCCACCTTAGGTTCGGAAAGAAGATATGCACATGCGGATAACCGGTCCCACGCTGCACTTCTACAACCCACAAATAGTGTAACCTTCGCCAGCCTCTTCTCTTTCTATACTGGTTTACCCCATTTAGAAACCGCCTGGTATCTTGCCCAAAGCTAGCCCATGCCTCTCTCTTCCCAATTCTCTTCGTATCATAGGTTAGCGTTTCCATCAATCCTGGCACCTTATGGTATCTACCAAGCCGTATTCGGATTCTCCCTGACATATACAGCCGCCCATCATCAAAGTATCTACTTCTACACTTTGTAGGCATAATCTTCAAAAGTGAAGGCTCATTCACCTTATGCAGAATCACATGCGTCCTACCAATACGTCCTTTATACTCCAGGAAGTCCCACAATGCCAATAAACTCTGTGCTCTCCAAAGCTCAGCGTTGACATTATTCATATTAAGACAAGGAAAGAAGGATGGGCGGGCGAGTGGCTGCCGCCACCGCCCTCGCCAGCATCGCCTCGCGTTACTTGTTCGCTCCACCGACTCAATGATTCCCTCACCTTTCACTTACCCCCTTGTTCACTCTTCGACTTTCGCTCTCTTCTCCACTTCTTTATTATGTTTATTAGACCCGCGTCCTCCTTCGACACCAATACATCGGTTTGTATAGCCCACATTATCTTCTCGGCAAGGTCCCTTTCATCCTTGTTATGTATATTCACCCTCACTAGACCCTCTGAAATCGCTTTCATAATAGCCTGCGCATTGGTTGTTGCATCTAGCTTCTTGTTCAGACTGTACAACATGTTCTTTACAGTCTGATACTTAATATCAAGGGTCTCAGCTATTTCCTCGTTCGACCTTCCTTCGCTGTGCAAAATCAGTATCTCCAGCTCTCTCACAGATACTTTTGCTTCCCTTGAGTCTTTGCTCCATTTACTCCGAGGATTTATACTCATTCCATATTCATTCATATTTGACACCCTAGCAAATATAGTACCACAGTACCATATTCTTAATGATTTGTCAAGTCTCTCATTCCGCCAAGATCTCTGCCAACGCACTTTTCACCACGAAAGACGAAGACTGACCTATCGGTACCAGCCCAAGCTATACCACTTACAAATCAATAGTCAAAAACACCAATTTGCGATATAATCACCGATTAGAATTATTGACGAGAGGTGAGCAACAAAATGGCCAGCAAAACCGATACCAAAGAAGATTTTGTAAGAGTCGACCTCCATGTTCATACGCCTGCCTCTTCAGGCTATAATCGCGACACCGGCGACACAAATGACCAGGAATATTACGATATTCTTCAAAATGCGAAATCCAAGGAAATCAGAATTATTGCAGTTACGGACCACAATACAATTGAGGGATACAAGAAAATAAACTCCCTCAAGGATAAGTTGTTGCTTGAACAACAATCCCTGTCAACAATCACAGACTCTCAACAAGCAAACAAGAGATTAGCAGAGATTAAAACCAGATTATCACTCTTCGAAGGTGTTTTGGTCCTTCCGGGCGTAGAACTCACGGTCAGGCCTGGTATTCATATTCTTCTAATATTCAACACCTCGGTTAATCCCCAGTCAATTGAGCAATTCCTTTCAGACGCTGGCCACAAACCTGAGAACTTGGCTAAGACGGAATCACCGATTCTGCCTAGCTGGGATATCGTTACTCTCCTCGAAAAAACAACAACTCACGACTGCATCCTTATTGATGCTCATACCGATTCCGACAAAGGTATTTGGCAGGAATTGAAGGGAGCAGAAAGAATTCACTGCTTCCGGTCCGAACAATTATCTGGCGTTTGCTACAAAAGCGAGACTCAGCGCGACAACATCGTCAGGTTATTATCGACCCCTCAATATAAGCGTACAAGACCACTAGCATTTCTAAAATGCTCGGATGCGCATGTTCCTTCAGATGTTGGCAACGTCTTCACCTGGGCAAAACTTGAAGACCCGTCCTTTCAATCACTCAGAAAAGCGTTCCTAAATCCATTGGAGTCATTCTTTACAGAGCAACCATCAACTACTAAAATATTGAATAACCTTACAGAACTGAATAATTCCTTCGGTATAACAAAACTCGAATCTGAAGATGACATCCGATATTTTCTCAAACTCACCTGTGCCCTAAACAATTCTGCGGGTGGTTATATTCTCCTGGGACTAACAGAGAATAAGAGCAAGGTCGGCATATCCCCATCTGCAAACAACACAATCGTCACCGAGATTTCACATATTATCGATACGGCTTTCCCTCACCTCCGTAAACTTGAACCATTCTTTTCTGTGGACATACCACAAGTGAAACACTATGAACTCCAAAACAGAAGATTCATACTCTCTCTCTATTTCACCAAGGGAACTAGCTTGGTAAATATAGAGGGCGACCCTTCAATATATTCAATCCGCAAAAGCAAAATCGTTACTCTTTCTGCCTCTGAGATAGAATCACTGGTACAAGAGAACGTCCTCAAAGACGTTCAGGCCAATATAGTCAATCGACTTCAAGCTGTTGAAGCTGACTGTCTTCAAATAAAGAATCTCACCGTATCACTACCCGTATTGCGGAAATTCGAAATGAATAGCTTCAAAATAAGGGCGACACCAGTTATTCCTGAACCTGTCACTTTAAACGATAGTCAGCTCCAACGATTGCTAAAATTCCCACATATAATTGGTTGTGCTCGCGGCAACCTCTTTTATATCCAAGACACTACCCCAGCTCGTCTAGACCGTGCATATTCGAGACATACCTTGCCTCTATGGCTCGTCCAACATCCTGTCCCCAAGGCCAAATTGAAAGAAACCATTTACATTGTCCCGCAAGGTGCCATTTATTACTCAAAGTACGACTACCCCTTCTATTGTAAGATAGCTAGACACCCGCTTATGAAGCTACATCCCGAACCATTGACTTCATTCTATGGTATGAGATTCCTCGTAGCCTTCCTCAAGTCGTCGTTTTGCTTATGGTATCTGCTCAATAGACATGGCACTACAGACTTCACGGACCCTAGAGTCTTCAGCACCCTGCGCCTTCCTATAATCACACTGAATAGACCCGATTCACAAGAGCAAATCACCTTAATTAACGATACCTTCGACCACATCATTAGAGAAGAACACAAGTTCATTGCTGAGTTCAACAAATCCTACGTCAGAAAGAACACCCATGTCCAAGTCGAGTTCGTCAATAATTACAATGCTCGAATAGCTGGCCATTTCTACGCTATCGACCAGGCTATATACAGACTACTCGGTCTTTCAGACGACGAAATTGATGTTGTTGAAAACAATCTTAGATTCAACAAACTCTACCTTCCAACCAACACCGATGCCAATATTGGTCCGCTACCTCTGACATCCTAGTAGAGATGCTAACATTTTTGCTAACGAACTTTTCACCACCACGAAAAACCAGAAGGTATCTAACGGTACAAATCGCAGCTAAATTGTCAACAGAAAGGTATCAGGGATTACCCCTTTTCACGCTCACGGACAAATCTCTTGTATCTTTTAATCAGGGTGTCGCGAGTTCGAGTCTCGCACGGCTCATTCTTCTTCTCCCCGCTCAATATGTTTAGCCGTACCCCCATCAGACTGATCAGCCCTGTTTCAAGGACATTGACTAAGGTGTTACAATATTATTGATGAGTGGTTATACACTGAGAGAGGCTGCTCAGGCATTAGGGGTCTCCATAGTCACCATCCGCCGCTATATCAAGTCCGGCAAGCTCAAGGCCAGGTTGGTCCCTACCAAGTTCGGGGAGTCCTATGTTATCGAAGACCTGCCCCTGCCCAGCAAGCCCTTATCAGACGACAGCCAGCCAGCCCAACCCCTCATCAACAGAATAGAGCAACTATCCCAGGAAGTCGGGTACTGGAAAGCTAAAGCAGAATTCCTCCAAGAACGATTATTGCTCCTGGAAGCCCATAAGCATACCCATAAGCAAAGATGGTGGCATAGGCTGTTCAGGTCTCAGCACTGAATAGCCAGACGAGCAAATGCAGACCACGACTAAGCCTTAACCGATGTCTTTTTCCGTCGCTTTTTCAGAAGACCTTTGTGATAGGGGCAAACTTTTCGACAGACATTGCACGAAAGGACCCAGCCGCCACCATGGTTGTAGGAAATAGAACGCTCTCTACAAAGCTTCTGGTCAATGGTTGTCCCATCAAGAGCATGCTGCGGACATGAATCCATACACAACGTGCATCCAGAGATACAACCTTCATAAGATGCAATCGGATCGGGCTCTAAATCAACAGGTACAAGAATAGCCCCCAGCCAGATCATGTTTCCGAATCTTTCGTTAATGAGAAGAGTATTCTTCCCAAGTACACCCAGCCCGGCGAGGACGCCTGCGTGTTTCAAGGATAGAATCCCTCTCCCGTGATTCCGGCCCGTATCCCAATAGTCATACGGCTCAGCGGAGGGGACCGGAACTGACACAATGTTTTCCGTTTCCAGTTCACCGGACACACAGAAGGAAATTCCGTCCAATTTGTCGACCATTTTGTTTCTGACCAGAGTATAGGGCGCATTGGTTTTGGCTTGAAGCGTGCTTAAGGGAAAATGAGATGCAAAGACAATTACCGATTTACAATTGGGATAGATATCACACGGATGGAAGCCTTTCGGAGCATACACAAACCGGGCCGCCGGAGCCACCCCACAGATGTCTGCTCCGTATTGAATTATCCTCTTCTTAATTGTTCCGGAACTGACCATGAGTCACTGCCCTGGTACGGACAATCATACCACATGCCAAGCTACGGTCGCTTATGTTGAACGAAAGCCTGCAAGGCTATGGCAGAACAGCGGCGCTCCCCGTATGATAGACTCCTTGTAGCCCTACTGCCGGGAGCTATCCGGCCAGGGCTTTTCGCCAAGGGCAATGCGGCACAGGTCAGTAATGAATATGTCGGGTAGATTGAATTGCGCGCTGGATCGCCTGAACACTCCGTAACATATAGGGCAGGAGGTTATAATGGCATCCGCGCCACAGGCAATGGCGTCTTCGAAGTTATTCTTCTGAATTTCAACGGCGAGCTCCCGGTTAGTGTAGATAAGTGGGCCGCTACAGCAGAGGGCATCCAGGTGCTCGTATTTTCTTTCGGGCCGCTCCACGCCGACAAGCCTGAAAACCTCGTCCAGAAAGGCATCATACTCGGGTATCCACCGGGTACCGCAGTTAGCCTGGTAGGCAACCTTCTTGTTCAGCCTGGTGATGTTCTTCTTGTGGGCCTTCAGATAGTTGCGCAGGTACTCGAAGAGGTGCATGTACTTGAAGGGAACTCTAAAACCGTACTCCCTGGCCTTGACGTGCGCGAGGACAAAGCCTTCATTATGAAGATACACAATGTCTTTGCCCAGGCTGGCTAGATTATCCAGGACCCGCCGACCGTATTTCTCGACCAGGCTCGCCCCACCCATATGCACGTAGCCGGCAAGAGAGGCATACTGACCACCTCTCACTATGGTCATGCCCTTGAATAGCTGGCTGTCGAATGTGCCCTCGGGGAAGTTCTCGAAGCGGAAGGAGTCGAGTGACAGAGCCGGCTTATCAGGATCGCCCGGTATCAACTGCGCGGGGTCTTCTGCTTTCTCAAATGCCCTGACCAATGCTTCGCGTGCGGGTTTGCCAACAGCTACTATGGGAGATGTCCCTATCTTCTCCTGCATCTTGAAGATAAGGTCGGCAGGGTCAGCTCCCGTAGGGCAGTAACTGCTGCAGGCCATGCAGGTAGTGCACTTGTTCAGTATTTCAGCGCCTTTGCCCTCTATGAGCAGCTCAATCTCTGCAATCGCCTTATCCCTGTCGTAATTGACATACCTGCAGTTCACCAGACAGTCGCCGCACAGGTTACACTTTGAAGCATCCCACATCTTTGTCCTCCTTTTCGTTGATGGCTGGCCTGCCAAGAATGTTAGCGTAGATTATATCATCCTCCGGGTTGGCAAACGGACGGAGAGACCACTGAATTTCCGACGGAGGGCACATAATGCTAAAATTGGCAATATGCCAGCAAATCTACCGCCACAGTATTTCGAGGCCGAGAAGAGATTACGGGCAGCCAAGGAGCCAGAGGAGAAGATTGCGGCTCTGGAGCAAATGCTGGCCATTATGCCCCACCATAAAGGCACCGATAGGCTCCGTGCTGTCCTAACACAGAAGATTGCCAAGTTGTCCCAGGAGGCAGAAAGGAAATTGGCTACGGCCCGCAGAGCGGGTTTCTATATCCAGCGGGAGGGTGCCGGACAGGTGATGTTAGTCGGACCGGCCAATACCGGAAAATCACAGCTGCTGGCGGCGGTATCTGAAGCCATTCCCGAGATAGCTGAATATCCCTTCACGACCAAGACTCCTGTGCCGGGCATGATGAAGTTTGAAGGTCTCCAGATACAGCTGGTGGATACGCCGCCCATAGGCTACAAAGAGGTGCGAGTGCTGCTATCAAATATCCTGAGAAGCGCTGACATCATTGCCATTGTAATAGATTTATCCCGGGAGCCGGTAGGCCAGGTAGAGACAGCTTTGCAGGGGCTGAGAGAGGCCAGAATAGAGCCCTTAACAGCTGACGGGACGCAAGTAACTCCGGGAAGCTATCCTCGCAAGATGTTGGTCGTGGGAAACAAGAATGACCTGGCAGATTCCAGCAGAAATTGGGAGCGCTTGCGCTCGCAATATTCTAAGCTGTTTCCTCTGGTCTCCGTTTCAGCCAAGGGAGGTCGGGGCCTGGAGGAGTTCAAAAGAGCAATCTATCAAGCCCTGAATATAATCAGGGTTTATACTAAGACCCCAGGCAGTAAAGCCGACCTGACCGATCCCATGGTGCTGGAGAAGGGCAGCACATTGGAGGAAGCCGCCGAGGCGCTCCATAAGGACTTCTACCAGAACTTGAAGTATGCCGTCGTCTGGGGCTCAGGAAAGTATGACGGACAGAGGGTCGCCAAGGGACACGTCCTCCAGGACGGAGACATAGTCGAGTTTCACATTTAGACAAGCTCGAGAAGTAGCACTAGCCCCCGGGCAAACTGAGAGAACTGCCTTTCCCATCGGTTCGGCTCAGACATTACCCCAGAAGCTTTTTTGGGACTTCCCTGAGGACAGTTTCTGCTTCCCTGACAATTTGCTGCACCAAATCGTCGACCCTGGGCATATCTTTGATTCGCTGAGCCACCTCACCCGCAGCCATGAGTGCCTTTTCCTTATTTCCTTCGAAGGTGGCTTTCATTGATTCGATTTCATACTCAATCAAAGACATGTCAATCGTTGTGTAATCATCGGGCGTACCCAGAAAAACGCCGGGAGATTTCTGAAGAGTGTTCCTGGCGTGTTCCTGGCTGCGGGGTGTTTTCAGCCAGCGGGCAGGCCCGACAAAGCCACGCGCCACAAGGGTTGCCCTATCGCCTGCATCCACCACTGCCTGTTTCCAAATCTGATGGAAATCACTCTCCTGTGTCGCCAGAAAGCGCGTCCCCATCAGGACACCATCCGCCCCCATGACCAGCGCAGCCGCCAGTGTCTTGCCATCGCAGAACCCACCGGCACCGACAACCAATGCCTCGTTATCTGATACCGCCTCCACTACGGCTGGAAGCAAAATCATTGAATGTACCGGCTCCCATGATGTATGAAAACCGCCTTCGTGGCCGGACGCAACTATTACGTCGACGCCAGCTTTCTTGCAGCGCAAAGCTGCCCTAACAGATGGGACAATATGTATCCAGGTAAATCCCGCTCCCTTTATTTTTTCACCCCAGCCAAGAGGGTCACCGGCGGATGTATACATCACCTTGAAATGCTTCTTCATATCAGGGGTCTCCTCACGGACCCTGATGGCTGTGTCAATCATGATTTGTGCAGCCGGGAGAACTTCGGTCGAAACCATCACATTGGTTCCGAAAATACCACCCTTGTCCTTCACCAGCCTGTATGTCCGTCTCAGTACTTTTTCCAATACCGTAGCCATGTCGTCTTCGGGGTCGGCTTCTCCCGTCCTGACGAAGTCGCGGTAAATCCACGGCTGATCATCTCTGTTGAAAACGCCGCTGGTGGAAAGCAACCCAAGAACACCTGCGTTGGCTGTAGCCACACAGAGGTTGTTGTTGCTGAAGGGGCCCATCCCTGCCTGTATAATGGGATATTTGATTCCCAGCCGGTCACACAATCTCGATTTGATCATAGCGTCACCTCTCTGTTTTTGATCACGACATTATAGTTGTAAGACTGCTATGGGTCAACATAATAGTTGCTCAGCATTTCCCCGTGCCCCTGAGCAATTTGAGTAATGGCTAGCTTCGGCTCACATGGTGGACGTGAGACGGGCTATTGACTTCGTGATATTTCGTCCCTAGAATTGTAATGAAGGCTATAGCCTCAAAGCGAACAAAGGAGGTACAGGATTAATATGCTTAGAATAACCGGATTATGGATGGGGATAATTGCGATCATTGTCGGAATACTGATTATAGCGCTCCCTGAGCTGATAAGATGGATCCTGGGGATCGCTCTTATCGTGTTGGGAGTAATGGCCGTCATCCCCGCCCTGAAAAAGTAGCGTTACTCATGTAGCCATTACCGGCCTTGACCCTTTTGCACCCGACTAGTTGCAATTTTTCAGGTGCCTTATTATACTTAGACAGTGATTATCAGTGTAGGTTGCCACGTCTCTGTGAGAGCTCTTCCGGGCCCATTCGCGAACGTTGGATGACCGAGACTCGAGCCAAGTATTTTTGAAAGAAAGGAGGTCATCCAATGGGATTTGCGGACAAAACGCTGCAATGTTCTGACTGTGGTGCCAAATTCACCTTCACCGCCGAGGAACAGGAGTTCTATGCTGGTAGGGGATACACTAATGAGCCCAAGCGTTGCCCTGCTTGCCGTGAGGCAAAGAGGTCTCAGTACAACAACGCCAGAGGGCCCAGAACCAGCCGCCAGATGCATGCCGCGGTATGTGTTGAGTGTGGCAAGGAATGTGAAGTGCCCTTCGAGCCTCGAGAGGGCCGGCCAGTGTATTGTAGCGAATGCTACACCAAGATTAAGCCAAGCACTCGCACGTAATCTGCCGTAGCTGGATTCATAGGGGGCTGGAACCAAAGCCAGCCCCCGAAGGTTTAGAAACAGTGGGTTTCAGCATGCCCAGGAAGGGCTGCCTGCACGCAGGCCAGGACAATAAAAATCGAAAGGGGGGTTAATAGTGTGAACATATATGTGGGTAATCTATCTCGCGAGGTCAGCGAAGACGAACTACGCAAGGCATTTGAGGCTTTCGGGCAGGTCACATCTGTAAGCATCATCAAGGACCGATACAGCGGCGAATCTAGAGGTTTTGGCTTTGTTGAGATGGCAACCAAAACCGAGGCGCAGGCTGCCATTAACGGCCTTAACGGAACATCGATGAAAGAGCGCACGCTCAGTGTTAGTGAGGCGCGCCCTCGCACCGAAGGCGGCAGGAGGCCCTTTGGCGGTGGTGGTTTTGGCGGAGGAGGTAGAGGAGGAGGAGGTAGTAGATTTGGTGGTGGAGGAGGTGGTGGCGGCGGACGACGCAGATACTAATCCACCGGTCTGTTACGGATTACGGCCTTGATAATAGTGACCTGAGGTTCCAGAGTGAGGGAGGGAAATCTGCTATTTCCCAACATCTCAGGAGTGAGTTTCTGCGTCGCTCTGTCAAGGTCGGCTCTTTCCTGACAGCGCCCAATGTCAAGTCTTCTGCACTTCTTGCACGTTCAGGCCCTTGCCCCCGGATACCGTCATCGGCGCTGGCGGCATTCACCGTCTTTTCCTCACAGGCGCATCCCCTGAACATGTCCAGACGGTGTTCCCCCTGGCTCCGATGGTATAATTGGCGGCAGGGCTTCGGTGTGAGAAAGCGACAGATAGGCTGTCACAACATACGGAAAAGGAGGCACATCTTGGACTGGAAGGAATTGCTCGGATTCGTCGGTGGAGCTTTGACCACAATGGGATTCATCCCCCAGGTGTGGCGTCTGTTCAGGCTCAGGAGCGCCCATGAGATAAGCTTGCCGTTCACAGCATTCTTCATCGCGGGCATAGGTTTCTGGCTGTCCTACGGAATTTCAATGGGGCTGGCGTCATTAATTATATGGAACGCAATAACCTTTGCCCTGGGATGGGCTATGTTATATGCCAAGCTAAGATATGGCAGATAGTCCCGATGAGTATTCGACTATCCCCGCCGACCCAACCATTCCCGGGCAACTCTGTTCTGCAGGCTTCTCATCTAACTCTCGAATGCCCTATCGAAATTAGTTATGCGGCTACGCTTGAAACCGTGCCTCTTGAAGATGTCTTGCAGTTCTTTGTTGCCTGTCGGAATAAGAGCCCGAACTGTCCCAATACCTTCGGTTTGGCAATGCTTCAGCAGCGCCTCAACCAATTTGCCACCGATGCCCAGCCCCCGATAGTCCGGGTGGACAAGTATAGCGTGAATAATGCACACTTCAGTAAGCGGGACCATCAGATATGTCGACCGGTTGATTGAGAAACCCACCATCTTGCCGTCAATCTCAGCTATAAAACTCAAGTCAGGCGGTGTCCCCGGGTCAGCGGAAGCCAGGTCTTCATACTTTATGACATCACGCCTCTGGCCCGTGATTATTCTATCGAGAAATAGGACCTCATGAATGTCGTTACGTGTCATGCGCCGAATCTTCACTTCAGCTTTTTTCCCTCTTGCCATTTAAACACCTCCAGCGTTGCCGTTACCTGGGAAGCAATCCCTCCACGCCTGGGGCAGGTGACCAGGTAACCCATCATGCTATGGGGGCATTATATCTTTTGTCGAATTCCCTATCAAGACCTCATTTCCTTCAAGAGTGGCGTTATGAAGATGGCCCTCTCCGGCGGCTCGGTTGCCAGCTTCTGCGAAAACTTCATGGCCCAGCGAGCGGCGGGCGGCAGAGGAGTTAAAACTCTGCCCTCGTGTATGTAGGCTTGCCGCGCTCGCCGCCAAGCCAAGCGCTTACGGCACAGTCCTAATCAACCACATATCTTTTTGCGGCCGACCGCCGCCAGCGGAGCTACCGCTATCCAGAGGGTAATGTTTATCAGCATGGCTGTGACATAGTCAATATCCACACCGATACCCAGTCTGGCAGCAATAGGACCCCAGAGAAGCATGAGGAAGAACGAACTCAGGAAGAAACCGGGTATCGCCGCCAATATTCTAAAGTAACCCATTTTAGCCCTCCTTCGTCTTATTCTTGTAGCACAGACTCGATCTCATTATAAGCCCGAGAGAGAATTCCGCAAATCAGCTCCGCTTTGTCGGAATCCAGTCTGCGAAAGCCCTTGCCAAGCAAATCTTCGAGCGCATGATATTCTGCCATCACTCTGACCATCCTGCCAATATTCTTGAAACCCCACTTATGTTTCATGTGCCGTCGCACGTCGTCGGCGATATTACTTTGATTCTCCAGAAACTTGCGCCCCTCTTCCGTAATAGAGTAAATCCTTTTGCCTTCCTGCTCAGTGGAGCTGGCATATCCCATCTCTTCCAGCATCTGGAGGGTAGGATAGATGACTCCGGGGCTCGGCTTATAAAAACCGTAGGAAAGTTCCTCAAGCTCCCGAATAATGTCATAACCGTGTCTTGGTCTGTCCTTCAACAGGTCTAGTATTACGTATTTGAGGTCACCTCTATGAAATGAAGCCCCTCTCCGTGACCCGCGAAAGAATCGCTCTTCGTGAAATATGCGGCCTCTGAACATTTAAACCTCCTTTCTGCCTCATTAACCAATATGGCGTAAATAATATCTAGATATATCTAGATATTATTATACACTCGGCCACAGTTTTGTCAAGAGGCACTTCATCCAGGGGCTATGAACTCTAGAGAAAATCTGTAATCCAATTGCCAATCATGGGTCACGCGACACAGATTCTGACGCTTGTTTGAGAATAAGCCGGTGGTTCCGCCGCTATGAAAGATGCAGCAGCTCCCTCACCCACTTTGACAAAAGGCTCATCTGCGTCGCACAATCAAGACATGACATATAGCCTGTTATCGGTGCTCGCCGGCTCTTTGGCATCCCTCGGGTGTCTGGTTGGAGCCTTTTTTGCTTTGCGTCGGAAGCGCCTCACCGATGACGTGCCGACTTCGAAAGCGCAGGGCGTATTTATCGGTTTTGTCGAGCTTCAGGGCACGGCGGAAACCGAGAACCCTCTGACCAGTTATCTGGCTGAGACTCGCTGCGTACAATATGTTTGGCAAGTCGATGAACACTGGTCAAGGACTGTCGTCGAGACATATACCGATTCCGAAGGTCACACCCAGAGGCGCACCCGCACGGAGAGCGGCTGGACCAGAGTGGCCGGCGGCGGTCAGGCTATCCCATTCTATTTGAGGGACGATTCCGGTGTCATCCGTATCGTTCCTGAAGGCGCCACTATCCATGGTGTCAAGGTACTTGACCAGACTTGCTCCAGAGGTAGTTCTGTCTATTTTGGCAAAGGGCCGCCGAGCGAGGTAGCTGATTCTACTCACAGACGGCATTTCCTGGAGACCGCGGTGCCCCTACATTCCATGCTCTATATCGTGGGACAGGCGCGTGAGAGAGAGGACATCGTTGCTGCTGAAGTGGCACATGATAAGGACGCGCCCATGTTTTTGATTTCAACCCGGACGGAGAAGCAAGTTAGCCGAAGGTACGCATTGTCGTTCTGGCTATGGTCAATTCCGGGGTTGGGGGCGGTCATCGCAGGTGCAATAGGTTATAGTGTGCTCGAAACGGGAAGCATCATATGGCAACCGCCTGCAATTGCGACCGGCGCGTTTATTGCCGCAATGCTACTCGGTTGGGTTTGGACTACGTACAACAGCCTAATCAACCTCCGTAACATGGTCGGTCAGGGCAGGTCACAGGTTGATGTACAACTTAAGCGACGGCACGACCTGATTCCCAATCTGGTAGGAACCATAGAAGGATATCGCACCCACGAAAGCGAAACACAGAGGCTGTTGGCGGAAATACGCGGGCAGATAGAGACAACGCCGCCAGGTGAACCGGGACCTGATCCTAAAGGAATCGCACCGATGCTCGCCGTAATAGTTGAGCGTTATCCCGAACTGAAAGCCAGTGAATCTTTCCTGCAACTCCAGCACGCACTGGCAGATACGGAACAGCGCATTGCCCTGGCGCGCGACTACTTCAATAACATTGCTACCTTCTACAACACCAGGCTAGATATAATACCCGACCGATTTGTGGCAGCTATGGCCGGACTCCATCCGCAAGCTTTGCTCGCTGCGGCCGATTTCGAACGTGCCCCCGTTCATATCCGGCTGGTATCGTGAGAGCCAGAGCAGTAGTATTTGAGAGGATTCTGCACGCTATCGCCAAGGCTCGGAATTCCCAGAGAGTGAGCTGGCTCCAGCCAATGTACGACAAGAGGCTGTCTCCAATCTCATCGAATGTCTTTTGGGACCGCCTCCTTCTTGCCCGGGTGTAGCGTTACACCCACAATCAGATTTGACAGCAGATACGCCAACATTACGTAAGGCCACATATAGCCCGCAAATATGTTCCAGCCAACCAGGATTTCTTCAACCGATCGCCGGAGGATGAAGCTACCTCCCCATTCGAATATTTCCTCGAGACCCAACCATACCAATCCAATGAGAATCAAGCCTTTGCGAGTGTACTGCTTGACGTACCTGAGCAGGAAATATGCCAGGACAAATGTCACGACAATTCTGGTAGACATGCCGATTTGATGCGCTACAAGAGGGCCCCACCGTGGTTCGTAAACAAGATTCATGAGTACGAAGAAGTTGAAGGCGGCAATCAAGGTGTCAACGAGCCAAACACGGATGCCTATCTTCAACAGGCGAGTGTTCACATGCATTCCCTAGACAGAATATAGCATCGACATTGTTCGGTCATCAATCAAAGCCCTGGGCGAATCGTTTCGAAACTCTTGTTCGAGAAGAGGTTGATTCTGGCGCTGCAGCAGTCTATTGCATCGCCTCGATGAGACGACAACGCCTATTGGGATGTATAATACGCAAAGATAGGTTCGGGAATTGAAGACATAATGCTCTGTGAACGAGGCTATCTGACTTCCAGCCGATATGTACACAGCCGGAGCCCATGGCAATGATTGAACTGCCGACCGGTAGACAGACATTTGATTTTGACTGTGGGGCGAAAGCCTTGCAGATTGTCATGGCTTATTACGGCATAGATATCCCGGAAGGCGAACTGATAGAAGAACTGAGATGCGACGCTGACGGAATCCCTGTGCGAAATATGATATCTGTGGCCGAAGCACAAGGGTTCAAGGTCGTCGCGCAATGTGGGTTTTCTCTGGATCAAGTGAAACGCTTGGTGGATGGAAACCGTCCGGTGATTGTACTGGTGCAGGCGTGGGCAGAAAGATACATGACCCTTGAAGATTGGAAGTCGGACAACGACGATGGCCACTACGTGATTGTTATTGCTCACTCCGGCAATATTGTTGTTTTTGAAGACCCGTCATCTTTTCACAGAACATGGCTGACGGAAGAGGAATTCCTGGCCCGCTGGCACGATGTGGACCCCAGAACACAGCAGAAGCTGGAGCACTTTGGTATGGTGTTGTCAGGGAAAGAACCTGTGCCTCCGCAAAAAACATTCGAACATATGGATTAGGCAAAAAAACATCCGGTGCGCCGAACCAGTCAAGTTACTGGAATCGGAGAGCGTCAGGTGCCTTTGGGGTTGCTTCGAGTTGTCCGGGACCTATCGGCCTTATATAATATGAAGCAAAGGAAAGGAGGAGAACGCAAAGATGGCAGGATACGTAGGCGCAATTGAGAAACAGACTCTGGACAATGAGTATTTCAGAAAAGTATTGTTTACCGGAAAACACGCTCAGCTCGTCGTGATGACCCTAAAACCGGGGGAGGAAATTGGCAACGAGGTGCATAAAAACGTGGACCAGTTCTTCCGCATCGAGCAGGGTGAGGCAACATTTGTTTTGGCAGGAAAGGAAAAACACGTGGTGAAAGATGGCGATGCCGTCATAGTGCCAGCGGGCACGTACCATAGTGTAACAAACGCTTCAAAGACCGCTAAGGTGAAGCTATACACAATCTATTCTCCTCCCAACCATCCTGACAAGACTGTGCACAAGACGAAGGCTGAGGCCGACAAGGCTGAAGCAGAAGAGCATCATTAGACAGAAGTAGTCTCAATGCCTCTCGAATAGCATCCTGTTCTTCAAAGCCAGCAGCGGCTAAAGGATCCTATACACAACACCACCATACCTTGCGAGGCAATCTAACTACCTATGGTGGGCGGTAGAGAATTTGAACCTCTGACCTCCTGTGTAGAACGGGCTATGTTAAGTGGAGCACTACTTCTCGGGCTCGCATCCCAGCGCGACCAGCAGGTCTCCAACGGCATGGTCTCGCTCTAGCTTGTGACGCATCGGCAATTCGGGACGGACCGCATAGACATTACATCTGCCTTCCCTGCGCCGGGTAACATACCCGCCCGCCTCAAGTTCGCCGATTATTTTCTGGACACCCCTCTGGGTAAGCCCTACTTCCCGAGATATTACCTCCGTCGTGCTTTTCGGGTGTTTGGTAATATATACGAACACCCGCCCGTGGTTAGAGAGAAAAGCCCACCACCCTTTCTCCAATCAGTCCTCCTGACGTTGATGCATTGACATCACCCAAGCACCAATATATAATTATGAAATGTGATACGCATATTACTGTTCATATATTAGCATGACTCAGCAATTATGTCAATCACCTTCTAACAGCTTGAAGAAATGTCAAGAATTGCAGCCAGGTCACACGCTTGACGTTTCAAAGTCGAAGCAAATTGGCGTTGCCTAGTGTGAGAAAAGGAAGGTAAAAGCGAATTCAGATGGGCATTCTAATAACTGATACCACATTACGGGATGCGCATCAATCACTCATCGCCACTAGAATGCGCACCAGAGACATGCTCCCCATCGCTGCGGAACTTGATAAGGTGGGCTTTTTCTCTCTTGAGGTATGGGGAGGAGCCACGTTTGACACGTGCATCAGGTTCCTAAACGAGGACCCCTGGGAGCGGCTCAGGGCCCTGCGGGAAAAGGCTAAGAACACTCGCCTGCAGATGCTTCTTCGAGGGCAAAACCTCGTTGGCTATCGCCATTATGCCGACGATGTAGTGCGAGAATTCGTTCGCCTTTCGGTGAAGAACGGTATAGACGTCTTTCGCATATTTGATGCCCTGAACGATATACGGAATATGGAGCTGGCAATACAAGTGGCCAAAGATTATAAAGCGCATGTTCAAGGTGCAATCTGCTATACCACCAGCCCGATGCACACTACGGAGAGATTTGTCGAAATGGCGGTGGAACTGGAGCGCCTGGGCTGCGATTCTATCTGTATCAAAGACATGGCCGGATTGATCTCGCCACCGGCGGCGACGGAGTTGGTGAAAGCAATCAAAAGCAAAGTGAAGGCACCTTTAGATCTGCACTCACACTGCTCCAGTGGCATGGCGCCTGTAAGTTATTATGCCGCTGCTCTCGCCGGCGTCGATATCTTGGACACCGCTTTCTCCGCTTTTGGCTGGGGAACTTCCCAACCACCCACCGAGAGTATGGTGGCCGCTCTCAAAGGCACGCCTTATGATACCAGGCTTGACCTGGAGCTACTTCATGAAATTGGTGAGTACTTTTCCTCCTTGAGTGAAAAGTATCGAATGCTATTTACTAGCGAGACTACCCGCCCCAGTGTCAACGTTCTGCTTCACCAGATACCCGGCGGGATGCTTTCTAACCTGGTAAGCCAGCTAAGAGAACAAAACGCCCTTGACAAGTACAGCCAGGTTTTGGAGGAAGTGCCTCACGTAAGGGCTGACCTGGGTTATCCGCCGCTGGTGACCCCGACGAGCCAGATCGTGGGCACCCAGGCACTACTGAATGTGCTTTCAGGCGCACGTTACAAGCGGGTGACCCAAGAAGTAAGAAATTATCTGCTTGGTCAATACGGGCAGCCGCCAGGGGAAGTCAATGAGGAAGTGAGAAAGCAAGTAATGGGTGAGGCGCAGCCAATTGCTAGTCGCCCTGCTGACCTGATCAGGCCGGAGTTGCCGAAGCTAAGAAAGGAAGGCCAGAAATTGGGCATTATTCACCGGGAAGAGGACCTAGTCACTTACGCTCTTTATCCTCAGGTGGCAGTGAAATTCTTGCGCGGCGAACTCAAAGAAGAAGTCACGCCTTCTCCGGCTGACACAGTGGCGAGGACTTCTTCAGTGCCGGATTTACCCATGGAGTTCAGCGTCGATGTTGATGGTGAGGTGTTCGACATCAAGGTAACATCGGTACTCGGCAAGACAACGGAGGTGGAGAAGCCAAAGAGGCATGAAGAGCCACCCCCAGGCGCGGTGGTTTCACCGATACATGGAATGGTACTGGTCATCAAAGTAAAGGTTGGTGACAAGGTCAAGGAAGGCGATACACTGCTGATAATTGAGGCCATGAAGATGCAAAACCAGGTATCAGCTCCACACAGCGGTCTGGTCAGGAAGATACTGACCTTTCAGGGAGAACTGGTAAACACCGGCGACGTCTTGATGTTGGTAGAACCACAGAATAGGTCTGCAGTCTAATGCGGTATGTGTTCAGAGCACGCCGGTATCGACGAAGAGGCAGGTAAGATGATAAACAAAATTCTGGTGGCCAACCGTGGTGAAATTGCCATACGTGTCATGCGGGCTTGCCGGGAGCTCGCAATCACTTCCGTAGCCGTATATTCTGAAGCCGATAAAGACGCGCTATTCGCCAAATACGCTGATGACGCCTATTTCATTGGTCCTGCCCCGGCAATTGAGAGCTACGTCAACATCAAGAAAATCATTGCGGCTGCCAAGGAATGCGGTGCTGAAGCTATCCATCCTGGCTATGGCTTTCTGGCGGAAAACCCCAGCTTCGCTTATGCCTGCGAGAAAGAAGGAATCAAATTTATCGGGCCGTCCAGCAGAGTGCTCGAACTAATGGGCAATAAGGTTGCCGCGCGGAAGGAGATGATGAAGGCTGGCGTCCCTGTGGTGCCAGGCACTGAAGAGTGTGTCACTGACTTCAAACAGGCGAGGGAAATCGCCAGAGAAGTTGGCTTTCCGGTGATTTGTAAGCCGTCAGGTGGGGGTGGAGGCATTGGCATGAGTATCGTGACTAACGAAGAAGAGCTGCAGACGGCGCTTGAGTCTTCAAAGGATATCGCTGCATCTACATTTGGCTTGCCTGATGTCTACTTTGAGAAATACTTATCACACCCCCGACACATAGAATTCCAGATACTGGGAGACTCGCACGGTAATGTCATTCACCTTGGAGAGCGAGAGTGTTCTATCCAGCGGCGGCACCAGAAACTGATTGAGGAGTCCCCTTCTCCGGTGCTTACCACACAGCTTCGTGCAGAGATGGGAGCCGCAGCGATGAAGGCTGCCCGGTGGGTCAACTACGAAGGGGTTGAGACGATAGAGTTTCTTTATTCAGATGGTGCGTATTATTTCCTGGAGGCAAATACTCGAGTTCAGGTCGAGCATCCAATCACAGAAATGGTGACCGGAATTGATATTGTCAAGGAACAAATAAGAATAGCTTCGGGCTTACCACTGAGCATAAAACAGGAGGATGTGCAACTGCGTGGCTGGGCAATTGAATGCCGCATCAACGCTGAGGATCCCTTAAACAACTTCGCTCCTTCGCCCGGAAAGCTCAAAGGCTACCGCTCACCAGGAGGCATCGGAATTCGCGTAGATAGCGGCGTCCATACACGGTATACTATACCCACCATCTATGACCCTATGATATCAAAGCTCATAGCGTGGGGGAGAGACCGAAATGAGGCTATCAACAGGATGCGACGAGCACTCTATGAGTACATCATCGCAGGAGTAAGGACTAATATTCCCTTCCACAAGGCAGTCATGGAAAACCCCCGCTTTGTGAAAGGGGAGCTTAGCACTCATTTCATCGAAAACGAAACCTCCTTGCTGGAAGACATGAAAAGGATTATCGAACGGGAGAAACCTCTGGAAGAAAAGCTGTCTCAAATATTCGATGAAAGGAAAAGGGTGGCTGCTATCGCTGCCGTAGCTGCTTTGACCCAGGTGACTAATCCCAAGACATCGAAGTCATAAAAACTCTGCTCAGGCAAGGGGGAATTTTCAGAGAATAAGAGGATAGACCCAAGGCAGGACATGCGTGACTGACAAGAGATTTGCCACCGCAATTAACTGCATGGATGGCAGGGTACAGATACCAGTAATTGAATGGTTGAAAAGGCAATACGGTGTGGACTATGTAGATATGATTACCGAGCCTGGACCAGAGCGATTGCTGGCAGAACGCAAAGACCGAAGGAGCATTGAATCAATAGGGAAACGCCTTGAATTATCAGTAACCCGCCATAATTCGAAACTTGTTGCCATTGTTGGCCACCACGACTGTGCCGGTAATCCGGCAGACAAAGAAACTCAACCAAAACAGATACTTGCCGCAATCAGAACTGTACAGTCGTGGTTCTCTGATATCGAGGTCATCGGATTCCGAATTGGCGAGAACTGGGAAGTGCAAAAAGCGGTTACGTAGACAGAAATGGTACATTTACCTATGGTGGGCGGTAGAGGATTTGAACCTCTGACCTCCTGTGTGTAAGACAGGCGCTCTCACCGCTGAGCTAACCGCCCGTGGCACGCCTGGCGGGATTTGAACCCGCGACCTCAGCCTCCGCAGGGCTGCGCTCTATCCAGCTGAGCTACAGGCGTATATCAGGCCACACAAATGGTGCCGAAGGAGGGATTTGAACCCTCACGTCCTTAAGGACACTACGCCCTGAACGTAGCGCGTCTGCCATTCCGCCACTTCGGCATCTAATTCCCTGCCTCAAATTCTCTTCTGGACAGGGAGACAAAAATAACTGCCAGTATCCCCAGAGGAATTGTTGGTGATGGAAGGGCGCAGATAGCCCCGGCCAAGGACAAGCCAAAACTCTGCCTTCGTACGGCTGAGACGCCACCCACTATGGCTACTACACCTAGAACTAGAAGAGGCCCCCCCACTACAACCAACCACATTGGGATGACAGGTATAAAAGGCATGACGTGCTCAAACCAGTCTCCAGGGTGCATTGGAGGAAGCCCCAGCCTGAGCAGTATTCTAGCGCCTATTGCCAAAGCCACTATTACCAATCCGCCAATTACCTCAAGTGCCCCGCCCACTATGCTTAAGATTCCACCTGCCGTAAGTAACCCACCCTTACTACCATTAGATGCCATTTGCTTTCCTCCTTACTCGATGGTGGGCAGTACAGGATTTGAACCTGTGACCTTCGGTATGTGAAACCGACGCTCTAACCACTGAGCCAACTGCCCGTGATCAATGCTTGCTGTCTACCAAGATATATTAACTCTACCATACACGCAATCAGCATCGCAATTCTATCTCCTCGCTCCGCACCCCGTCGCAAGCGACCTACCAAGACTCTCGCTCGGCGTCAAAATGCCGTCAACGGCACTTCAGAGCCCCCGGAGGCCCTATCAGTTTTGCTGCCAGTCTCTTTGGTAACCCAATCGCCAAACGCGGTTCCTTTCATTCCTGGGCCAAACAATCGATGTTACACCTTCTGCCTTAACGGCATCAGCGGGAGTGCGCCCTCGGCGCCAGATAGACAAGAATACCCGCAAGCAAGGCTGCTATGATGCCGCTCAGAAAGGCTAAGCGATAGCTGTCGGTAAGGACTGATAATTCCTTATCTGGGTCGCTCCAGATCGGCGCGCTGAAGGAGCTTCATTGTTTCTTTGACTTCCTTAATAGTCTCTTCAGCTATGGCTTCAGCTCGACTGGCCCCATCGGCAAGAACCTGATTGACATAACCAGGCCTGGAGGCCAAGCTTGCCCGCTTTTCCCGGAAGGGCTTCAAACTCGAATTTATGCCCTCAGCCAGTATTCTTTTGCAGTCTACACAGCCGATCTCAGCGCTACGGCACGCCGCGGCAATCTCCTCTACACGGGCCTGCGTGAAGAAATTATGGAGGCGGAAAACATTACATATTTCAGGGTGCCCGGGGTCAGCGCGGTACTTCCGTGCCGGGTCTGTAACGGCTGTCATAACTCGCTTGGCAACTGCTTGGTGAGAGGCAGATACTTCAATATGATTATCATAGCTTTTGCTCATTTTCTGCACCCCGTCCAGGCCAAGGACTAAAGGAAAGTTAGTAAGTTTCGCCTGCGGCTCAGGAAATACAGATCCAAAAAGGCCGTTAAACCGACGCACTATCTCCCGGGCCAATTCAAGATGCGGAAGCTGGTCCTCGCCCACAGGAACAACTTCTCCCTTGTAAAGTGCGATATCGGCAGTCATGAGGACAGGATAGCCGACCAGCCCGTAGTTGACGTTATCGGGCTGCATCTTAACCTTCTCTTTAAATGTGGGCACGCGCAATAACCAGCTTAATGGAGTCACCATGCTGAACAAAGTATGGAGCTCCATTACTTGAGGCACATGAGACTGAACGAAGACGATACTCTTTTGCGGGTCAATGCCGGCCGCCAGCCAGTCAAGCACCATTTCGTAAATGTCTTCCCTGATAGACTCTGTGTCTTCCAGAGTGGTGAGGGCATGAATATCTACCACGCAATAGACGCAGTCATACTCATCCTGGAGGGCAACGTAATTCTGCACCGCTCCCAGATAGTTGCCGATATGCTGTCGGCCTGTGGGGCGCGCGCCGGAGAAAACGCGTTTTCTCATTTACTTGTGCCAAAGTGTAGCACATAGAAGAAATTGGTAACAAGACTATGAATAGGCAGCTGACAACTTACATTGGAAGCATGACCACCGCAGATTCAGCCTTCAACAAACTCTCTGATATAGGAATTAACCAGTCCAGGCTTCTCATGAATGACCCAGTGCGAACCATCGGGAATGCGTTTGACGGTCAGGTTCGGTACATATTTTTCCAGGCCTTCCAGATTTCCTGTAAGCAGGTATCTGTCTTTCTCTCCCCAGATGACCAGTGTGGGCACCCTGACCATGAACAAAGAAGGGTCTGCGGACAGACTGGCATCGCTCTCACCTGTAAAAGGGCCGAGATGGGCGGCTCGATAGTAGTTTAGGCCGCCGGTGAGCGCTCCGGGCCGCGACCAGGCTTCAATATATGCCTTCCTATCTTCTTTCGTGAAATAGCCTTGTTTAATACCGTTATCTAGGAGGCTACTGACAAGCACTGCATAGTTGTCTCTTGCCAGTATGTCTTCAGCTTCAGGACTCCGATGCACCAGAATGTACTGGCTGGCTTTCTGTTGCGCCGGGCTATCACGGAGTTCGCGCACAAAGGTAATGGGGTGTGGGGCATTTATTATTATCAGTTTTTCCAGATATTCAGGATGACGCATGGCGAACGGCCAGGCGACTCCACCACCCCAGTCATGAGCCACCAGAATGAACTTCCTATGCTCAAGATGCTCGGCAAGAGCACGTATGTCTTCAATCAGATATTTAATTCGATATTGTTCTACATCGGCAGGTTTTGATGAAAGATTATAGCCGCGCATATCTGGAGCCACCGCCTGGTAGTCCTGTCCGAACTCAGCAAGCTGGTTCTTCCATTCATACCAGAACTCAGGAAATCCATGGAGAAACATCACCAGTTTCCCCTTGCCCGCTGTTACATAGTGGAGACGTATGTTATTGACATCAGCATATTTATGTTCGAATACGTCCTTCCCTGAGGGCATGGTATCCTCCTTAATCCAACAATATACTTAAATCCTTGACGGTGCGACTATGTTCTGGCGCTCTTCCACCAGTCCACCAGACAAAAAAGGACTTCCTCAAACGAAGTCCTACCTGTCAAAAGAACTGGTAGCGCATACGGGATTTGAACCCGTGATCTCCTCCTTGAGAGGGAGGTGTCCTGGGCCTCTAGACGAATGCGCCAGATTGGCTGACCGCTCGGGACTCAAATCGGACTCCGCCGTCGCAGCCGTGACCATTATACAACAGAAGTACAACAGGCAACACAGGGCTCAGATGCTTTCACGAGGACTTCTCGGGACAATTCCTATCTGGCCTCATAGCTGAAATCATGCGCACCCTGCTATAGCTTGAACTTTTCCTTGAAATAGGTATGCTTCACACTCTTGGCTTTTGTCTTTGCCCAAGATTCCAGGCCCATTTTCTTTATTAAACACAGATTAAAGACTTTGGTATTGTGGGGCACTTCGGATGCTCTGTCTGCATACGGGTGAAGATTGTCACATGGAAAGTCAGAGCACTGGTGACAGAAGTCGAGCTTTCTTTTGGTGATGCACCTGTAGACCATACACGGTTCAGTCCAGTTGAGAAAATCTGGTTTCCCGGCCTCCCCACGACACCCCTTGCATACCGCCTGTTCAGATGGGATGCCCAGGTTCTTGGAAATCTTGGCTCTCAGCTCTTCGTTCTCATTAGCCAAGTACATCAAACAGTTGAAACAATCCAATCCACAGGGTGCCGTCATATATTTATAGTCCATGATTGTGCCTCTTTTGCTATTAGTATGTTGGCATCAATTCGAAGATAGTTCGGACTGATTCTGTTACCTTCACTGGCTGGGGATCCAGGATTCGAACCTGGCCTCACGGGTCCAGAGCCCGCTGTCCTACCGCTAGACTAATCCCCAGCGTGTTCATATTATAGCTGTTACCCTTCTCCGGGGCAATAGCACGATACCTGAGAGCATGCACTTACGAAATTGTCAAAGTTGGGTCAAGAAAGACGCCCAGAACAGCCAGGCGCTGCCAACTGATAGGTAGGCGCACAGTTACCGCTTGGTATACTGGGGTGCCTTGCGGGCTCGCTTGAGTCCGTATTTCTTACGTTCTTTGATTCTACTATCCCGAGTAAGCAAGCCTTCTTTACGTAACATCGGCTTGAATAGTTCGTTTTCTTTCGCTAGAGCTCGAGCGATGCCATGACGAATAGCTCCGGCCTGACCACTGAGGCCACCGCCCTTCACTTTCACCGTGACAAGAAATTTGCCCATACTGTTGGTGACTTGCAGAGGATGTTCAATCATGCGGCGATGCTCGACGCGAGGGAAGGCATCCTGATAGGGCCTATCATTGACAATTATCTCCCCCTTGCCAGGGAGAAGCCTGGCTTGGGCTATAGCGCATTTGCGCTTACCAGTTCCCCAAATGTAACTTTCCTCGCTCATAAGTCATTACCTTTCCTTCGATGATATTTCGCTTTCTTCATTTCTGGTCACTCTGCGCCCTTCGCCTCGCTCGGGGCGACGAAGTGGAGTTTGAGCTTGGTGAGGATGTTCATCCTCAGGGTAAACCTTCAGTTTCTTGAACATGGCTCTGCCTAGACGATTATGAGGCAGCATCCCCTTAACCGCGAGTTCAATCACACGAGACGGGTCTTTGTCAAATACTTCCTTGAAGCTTGCGCTCTTCAAGCCACCCGGATATCCCGAGTATCTATAATAGGTTTTCTGTTCAGCTTTCTTTCCACTCACCGTCACCTTGGCAGCATTGACCACCACAACATAATCGCCGGTGTCAATATAAGGAGCATAAAGGGGCTTATGCTTGCCCATAAGCAAATTGGCTACCTCGGTCGCTACCTTTCCCAAAGTCCTATCCGCAGCATCAATCACCCACCACTGCCGCTCGACATCTTTGGCTCTAGTACTGTAAGTTCTCATTTCCTTAGATAAACTTCCTTCTATAAACTCAGGGCAAGTTCAGCTTCCCAAAGGCTTGGGATAATTGACCTTCTTGAGACATAATCCACAAGCAGGAGACACGGGACCGGCTGAACCCAAACTCCTAGCCTCCATTATATCACGAAAATATTCAATGCCCCTCTTACCCAAGCCTAACCTGACCAAAAGGCCTACCGTACTTCGTACCTGGTGAGGCAAAAAGGAGTTAGCAATGATACGGAAAACGATGAAATCGCCTTTCCTCTCAACTCCCGCTTCATAGACGTTACGCACAGTGTTCTTGTTGCCCTCCAGAGAACTGGCAAAGGAGGCAAAATCATGCTCACCTTTGATAAGTTGGCAGGCCTCATTCATCACCTGTATATCCGGCATTTTGTGCATAAATAAGGCAAATCTTCGACTAAACGGCGAACGGGTATTGCCACCTGAGATATAATAACGGTACTCCCGGCTCAGAGCGTCGCGCCGGACGTTAAAATCATCAGCGGCCCTGTAAGCTGCCTTCACCGCAATGTCTTCGGGCAAGTAGTAGTTCAAGGCTCGAACAATACTCATGGTATCTATTGTGGATTTCGCCCAGAAGCTCACCACCTGTCCCTTGGCATGCACACCGGTATCCGTTCTACTAGCTGCCATGACCCGGCTGCTTTGCCCGCAAAATCGCCTTATAGCTTCCTCAAGCTCATTCTGAATGGTAGGCAAGCCGACTTGCCACTGAAAGCCATAATATCGGGTACCGTCATATTCGATGAGCAAAACAAACTTACTTGACCAATTCAATTTGAACCATAGGCGCGTTATCACCCGGGCGCGGTCCCAGCTTTAGCAACCTCGTATATCCCCCACTACGGTCAGCATAGCTTGGAGCGATTTCAGCAAATAGCTTGTCGACTATCTTCCTCTCAGTGACAAAGGCTGAGGCTTCCCTCCTTGAGGCAAGGCTGCCGTCTTTGGCTAGAGTAATCATCTTCTCTGCTAAACCGCGAATCTCTTTAGCTTTAGCCTCCGTGGTGATGATCTTCTCGTGAGCCAGGAGCGCAGTAACTTGACTCCGAAACAACGCCCACCTGTGCCCTGTCGATCTACTTAGCTTTCGTCCGGCTACCTTGTGTCTCATTCCTTTTTCTTCTCAGCAATAGGAGAGCCTAATCTTGCCATCAACTCTTCCACTTCAGCTCGAGATTTTGCCCCCAAGCCAGGCAATGGCGGCAGACCTTCTCTCCCTTTCTCCATCAATTGCCCCAAGGTGAAAATGCCTGCTCTCTTTAGACTGTTGTAGGAGCGAGTTGACAAATTTAGTTCTTCGAGAGGGGTATCATATTGCTCAGGCAGAATTGGCAAAACTCTAGCCATGGGAACTTCAAAGTCCCTAAAGGAGGAGAACTGATTAATCAGGACGATTGCGCTCTGATTAAGCGCCTCCCAAGGAAGAATGGTACCGTCGGTCCAAATCTCCAAGACAAGCTTCTCTGGACTTCCTTCCTGTCCAGGCTTGATAGACTCCACAGAGAAATTCACTTTGCGTACCGGAGTGAAGATGGCGTCTACTGGCAGCGCCCCCACAGGTAGACCATTGGCCGACCTGGCTGGCACATAGCCTCTCCCCAACTCTACGTTAAGTTCGACGTAAAGCCTGGCTTTGGAAGAGTCTAAGGAAGCTAGATGAAGTTCGGGATTGGCAACGCGAAAGTCGGTCGAGGGTTTAATATCGGCTGCACAGACCTTGCCTTCCCCCTGTACGTCTAAGACCAACTGTCCAGGCTGACGGGAAAGGGGGCACAGTCTCAGTTGTCTGATATTCAGCAAGAACTCCATAGCATCTTCTTTGACATGGGGAATAGGAGAAAACTCATGCTGAATTCCTTCGATTCTAACCCAGGTCACCGCAGCACCAGGCAAACAGCTGAGAAGTACACGCCGCAAGGCATTCCCCAAGGTAATGCCAAAACCCGGCTCTAGAGGCTCAGCAAGAAAACGGCCATAGTTAACACTGCTTTCAGCACAAGTTATAGTGGGGACAGACAATTCGGGCATAGCTCACCTCGAGTAATACTCAACAACAGTCTTCGCATTAAATTTGGTTTCAATATCATCTTTGCCAGGCAGATTCAACACTCTGCCTGTCATGCTTTCTTTGTCCAAGGTTAGCCAGTTAGGGACAAACTTCACCTCAATTTCCTCAGCCAGCCTTTTGTAATATTCTGTTTTTCTACTGCCCTCGCGCCATTTTATGACGTCTCCCGATTTCACCAGAAAGGAAGGAATATTTGTTCCGCGACCGTTGACCACCAAATGACGGTGCCGAACTATTTGCCTGGCTTGGGCACGTGAATCAGCAAAGCCCAAGCGGTAAACCACGTTATCCAGTCTCCTTTCCAGCAATATGAGAAGCGTCTGCCCAGTAGCGCCGGGGCTCTTCTTAGCCTCCCCAAAGAATCTGCGGAATTGTCGCTCCAAGACACCATAGCTAAAACGAAGCTTTTGCTTTTCGCGCAATTGAAGTCCGCGGTCGGAAACCCCACCACGCCCTCGACGAGTTGGCGGACGCCCGCCAGGAGGAGTATTCCTTTTCTCCAGAGGACATTTAGGTGTAGCGCACTTCTCGCCTTTGAGCACCAGTTTGTCTCCAAAACGGCGACATATGCGGCAATTCGGGCCTGTATAGCGCGCCATATTATACTCTTCGCCTCCCTTTCGGACGGCAGCCATTATGGGGGATAGGAGTCACATCTCTAATAGCTGTAACGGTAATGCCGGCGGCCTGTAAGGCACGAATAGCTGCCTCTCGTCCACTGCCAGGACCTTTAATATACACCTCGACTCGGCGCAAACCATCACCCATTGCTCGGTGTGCTGCGTCTCTGGCAGCTATCTGGGCGGCATAGGGGGTGCCTTTCCTGGAACCCTTGAACCCTGCAGTACCGGAACTCCCCCAGGAGACAACATTGCCTTCCGTGTCAGTAATAGTAACAACAGTATTATTAAAGGTAGATTGGATATAAGCTTTACCTTCGCTAACCTTTTTGTGGGCTTTCTTCTTTCTCGGCATTTGTCGAAAACAAGCTCCTTACTTCTTAGCTACACCACGCTTCTGACCTCGACCGGCCACTGTCTTTTTTGGCCCTCTTTTGGTTCGGGCATTTGTGCGCGTTCTCTGCCCATGAACAGGTAACCTCATGCGGTGTCTTGTGCCTCTATAGCAGCCAATTTCAATAAGCCGCTTTATGTTAGATTGAATCTCCCTCCTGAGATCGCCCTCTACTTTGTGCTGCTTGTCAACAGCATCTCGAATCTGGCCAACCTGTTCCTCAGTAAGTTCCTTGACTCTGATGCTCGGGTTGACACCAGTAGCAGACATAATGCGCTTGCTTGATGTAGCGCCGATGCCATAAATGCTTTGTAGAGCCACCCAAATTGGCTTCTCTTTAGGAAGATCTACGCCAGCAATACGTGCCATCGTGTATTACCCCTGCCTCTGCTTGTGCTTCGGATTCTCGCAGATGACCCTAACTACGCCCTGCCGCCTGATGACTTTGCATTTTCGGCATATAGGCTTAACTGAAGCTCTTACTTTCATTTCCGGTCACCGTTCAAACAAAAACCTTGTTATGATAAACCTTCTCAGTCAACCTGTCAAACTATTTAAGCCGATAGGTGACTCTGCCCCGGGTTAAATCATAAGGGGAAAGTTCCACCAGAACTCTGTCCCCCGGCAAAATCTTGATGTAGTGCTTCCTCATTTTCCCTGAGATATGGGCCAACACCTGATGTCCATTGGCCAACTCGACGCGAAACATGGTATTGGGCAAGACTGTAATCACCTTGCCTTCGACTTCTATCCTCTCTCTCTTAGCCATTTGATACGTATTACCTAGACAAGTATCTCAGCTTCGTTGTCAGCTATGGCAATTGTGTGTTCAAAATGTGCCGACAGACTTCCATCGGCGGTGAGCACCGTCCATTGGTTGTCCGCTAACTTCGTATGCCAATCTCCAACATTGACCATAGGTTCGACAGCCAAAGTCATTCCTTTACGAAGCAGGACACCTTTCCCAATCACAAAATTAGGTATCTGGGGCTCTTCATGCAATTCTCGACCAACTCCATGACCTGTATATTCTCTAACCACCGAGAATCCTCTTGACTCAACATAATGCTGAATAGCAGATGAAATATCCCCTATCCACGCCCCGCTCATAGCTCTAGCAACACCCGTCTTTAGACTACCTTCTGTGGCCGAGACAAGTTCTTCGGCTTCCTTGCTTATCCGCCCCACGCCAATAGTTACGGCGGCATCGGTGTGAAAGCCGCCAAGTTTTGCTCCCACATCTAAAGAGACGATGTCTCCTTCCTGTAATATTCGTTCCCCAGGAATGCCATGGACTATCTCATCGTTCACGGAAACGCATAGATTGGCAGGAAAGCCACGATAGTTCTTGAAAGAAGGTAGAACTCCCCGCTTCTCCGATTCTTCAGCCATGATTACGTCCAATTGACCAGTCTTAATCCCCGGCTTTACCTCAGTTATTAGTCTGTCCAAAATATCGGCGAGGATTTTGCCGCACTTTTTCATAATAACTATTTCCTCGTCCGATTTGATAATCACCATCTATTTTATCCCTGCCTTGAGTGCAGAGATTATTTCTTCAGCTACCCCCTGCATTCCCTGGTTGCCATTGACCCTAACTAGTTTACCTTGTTCTTGATAGTAATCAAGTATAGGAACAGTCTGATTAAAAAACACGCTAATTCGATCTTTTACCGTTTCTTCCTTGTCATCAGAACGTTGATACAATTCACCACCACACTTATCACATTTCCCCGGCGCTCTGGGCGGCGAATTCACCATGTGATATGGCGTCTGGCACCTCCGACAAAGCCATCTTCCACTGAGGCGCTTCACCAGTTCCTCATTGGGCACTTGAATGTATATTGCCCTATCTATGTTTTTCCCTTCCTTTCCAAGGGCTTCGTCCAGAACTTTGGCCTGCTGCAAAGTCCGGGGAAAGCCATCGAAAATGCAGCCCGGGGCACAGTTAGACTGATTAATTCTTTCCACAATCATCTTTACAGTTACCCCATCCGGAACTAATTCTCCTTTGTCCATATACTTTTTGGCCAGAAGACCAACTTCGGTTCTTTCTTCCAACGCCCGACGAAACAAATCTCCAGAAGCTATGTGAGGCAATTCCATCTCTTGAGAGAGAATATCCGCCTGAGTTCCCTTCCCCGCCCCTGGGGCGCCCAGCATGATAACGTACATTACTTCAGGAAACCCTCGTAACGGCGCATGGTCAGTTGAGCCTCTAATTGCTTCATAGTATCTAAGGCCACACCAACAGCTATAAGCATGGCGGTGCTCTGGATTCCCAAATTCAGATTGCCGGTAATCCCTGTACCAATGAAGGGCAGAATGGCCACCAGAGCCAGAAAAAAGGCGCCACCAAAGGTAATGCGTCTTATGATTCCATTCAGGTAATCCGCTGTTGCCTTGCCGGGCCGAACTCCCGGGACAAAACCACCCTGTTGTTGCAGAGTCTGAGGCAGGTTCATCTGTTCGAATATGACCATAGTGTAGAACAAAGTGAAACCAATTACCAAGGCGAAATACAGTACGTTGTAGAGTGCGGTGTTCGATTGAAACAGGTTGTAAACTGTATTCCAGAAATTCGGGTCCTGACCGGTTGGGTTCATAAAATACGTAGCTATCGTACCGGGGAGCTGCATCATGGCTATGGCGAAAATGAGGGGTATCATCCCCGCAGTATTGACCCGCAGGGGGATATAGGTGGAACCCGATTGGCGATACATGCGGCCACTGCGAAAAGTACTCCGCGCATACTGCACAGGAATACGGCGATGAGCTTCAACAAATACGACTATAAGCACTACCATAGCTAAGGTAAGAACAATGTAGGCGATCAATCCCCCGGGATTTCCGCCTTGAGCAGCTATAATACCACGACCCACTATCGAAGGTATGTCAGTCACAATACCTGCAAAGATTATTATCGATATGCCGTTTCCGATACCGCGCTCGGTAATCAGTTCACCCAGCCACACGAGGAACATTGTGCCAGCAATCATTGTTATTATTATGTTGGCTGTGATCAATGGCGTCAGTGATGCGATTGTAACTCCCTGGGCGCGCAGCAAGGCAATCATGGCATAGCTTTGAAGAGCCGCCAAGGGTATGGTTGCCATGTGAGTAATCCTATTGATTCTTTGTTGACCAAGTTCTCCCTCCTGAGCTATGGCCTGAAGTCTGGGGATTACCGGGACCAGTAGTTGCATAATTATGGACGCAGTGATGTAAGGATAAACGCCCAGGGCAGCCACACTGAATTTCTCCATGGCACCGCCCGTGAAAAGGTCAAGCATGCCAAACAGGAGGTTCTGCCCGAAGTAGTCCTGCAACTTGGCGATGTCCACGCCGGGCAAGGGAACATGAGTTATGAAGCGAAAAACGACGAGGATGCCGATGGTGAAAAGAATTTTTCGGCGCAGATCAGGCAATGCCCATATGTCTATCATTGCCTGGACGAGGCGCGGCCGGGTCGTCTTGCGCTCCATTCTAAACCTTTTCTATCTTCCCTCCAGCAGCGAGAATCTTCTTCTCCGCTGATGAAGAGAATTTGTTAGCAGTGACTGTCAATGGATGCTTGATATCGCCGGCTCCCAGAATCTTGGTCGGACGGTCAGTGGTACTAATCAACCTCGCCCGAAGCAATTCTTCAGGGGTTACCTCAGTGTCTGGCGGGAAAATGGCTAGCTTTCCTACGTTGACAACACTATATTCAGTCTTAAAAGTGTTGGTGAATCCCCTTTTTCGTGGTAGCCGCTTTATCAAAGGCAGCTGCCCGCCCTCAAAGCCAAGGCGTACGCCGCCGCCGGAGCGAGCATTTTGTCCTTTGCAGCCTCTTCCCGAATAGGTGCCATGCCCGCTGCCATTTCCTCGACCTACAAGTTTCCTCGCGCGCTTGGCACCTACAGGCGGCTTCAATTCATTTTGTTTCATCTGCCTTTTCTTCTTGAGCTTCCCCTGCACCAACATCCATAGCCGTCGGGGGAATCGTCGCTTCCTCACTTTTCTTCAAGTTGGCCAGAGCAAGCATTGTTGCCTTAGCTACGTTGATTTTGCTTGGCCCACCTAATGACTTACCAAGAACGTCTTTTATACCTGCCAATCCAAGTACTGCTCGAGCAGTACTGCCGACAATCAAGCCCGTGCCCGGCGCCGCCGGCTTCAGTAAGATCTTGGACGCACCAAACTTGGCTAGAATTTCATGAGGGATCGTGCCATCTTTGATAGGTACCTCAATCAGCTCCTTCTTCGCCGCAGCGCCTGCTTTGCGAACTGCTTCGGGAACCGCCGCCGCTTTAGCTAAGCCAAATCCGACATGTCCTTGGCCATCGCCAACTACCACTGAAGCTCTGAACCGAAGGTGCCTACCACCTTTGACCACTTTGGTTACACGGTCAATACCTAACAGTTTCTCTTCGAGAGTCAGTCCTGAGAGATCGATTTTGGGTCTCTTCTTTTTCGACTTAGTAACTGCCTTCATACGCTAATCCTCAAAATTCCAATCCAGCTTTCCTGGCAGCCTCGGCTAAAGCCTTGACTCTGCCATGATATTTATAGCCACCGCGGTCAAAAACCACCTGCTTGATTCCTTTGTCTAATGCTCTTTCGGCAAGCAAAGTCCCCACTGTTTCGGCCCTCTTGCTCTTCCCCATGCCATCGGTCTTGCTTCTCACCTGGGAGTCAAGAGTGCTCATTGAGACCAGAGTCTGACCCTTAGAATCATCAATGAGCTGAACATGGACATGATTCAAGCTACGGAAGATACATAACCGAGGGCGTGACGTCGTTCCCGTTACTTTTTGCCTCACCCGTTTGTGTCGTATCTTTCTGATTGCCTTTGAACCTATCCCGTTCATTGTGGTCACTATTTCTTGCCTATTTTGCCCGATTTGCCAGGCTTAAGATGTAGCTTTTCATCCGCGTATTTAATACCTTTCCCTTTGTACGAGTCCGCGGGACGTATCGACCGGATTTTGGCGGCCGTCTCCCCAACGACTTCTTTATCAATACCTGTGACGCGAATTCGATTTGTACCCTCAACGGTGATGCCAACACCAGGAGGAGGAGAAAACTCCACAGTATTGGCATATCCCACCTGAAGCGATAGTTTGTCACCAGCTTTCTGTGCTCTATAGCCCACACCATTTATTTCCAAGGTCTTTTCAAAACCTTCGCTCACTCCTTTGACCATATTTGCCAGAAGGCTGCGAGTGAGTCCGTGCAGAGAACGATGCACTTTGCTATCACTGGGCCGGGTTACATTCAAGCTTCCATCTTTCAAGGCAATAGAAATAGCAGGGTGAAATCTACGGCGCAGTTCACCTTTCCCTCCTTTTGCCACTACCTCGCTCCCATTAATCTTGACCTCGGTGCCTTGAGGGATAGCTACGGGAAGCAATCCTATACGAGACATAAGTCACAACTCCTGAGTTGATTCACCATACATAGCAAAGAATTTCACCGCCAATCCGCTGCCGCCATGCTTCCTGACCAGTCATAATGCCTCTGGATGTGGATATGATAGCAATACCCAAGCCACCATAGACGCGGGGGACCTCGTGTCTTTCCGCGTAAACTCGCAGTCCAGGCTTGCTCACTCTTTCCAAACCTGAAATTGCTGGCTGCTCGTCTGTATACTTTAGGTGGATTTTTATCATTGGCTGCGGTTTTCCCTTGAGCACTTCATAGTGGTCAATAAAACCTTCCTCCTTCAGTATTTTGGCGATAGAAAGCTTCATTCTAGAGGAGGGCACAAGCACACTTTCGTGGCTTGCCATGGCGGCATTGCGCATCCTGGTCAACATATCAGCGATGGGGTCAGTAACCGTCATTTCTCTTCACCAGCTTGACTTTCTTATCCCGGGTATCACACCAGTTACAGCAAGCTCCCGGAAACAAATACGGCATAAGCCAAATTTCCGCATATAAGCACGCGGCCTGCCGCATAGTTGACAGCGATTATGTTGTTGCACCCCGTACTTCGGTGCGCGCTTTGATTTGTTGATCCTAGATAACTTCGCCATATTACGTCTTCCTAAAAGGCATACCCATTAATTCCAACAAGGTCCTGGCTTCATCATCGTTCTTGGCTGTAGTAATGATGGTTACCTCCATACCACGAATTCTGTCCACCTTATCATAATCAATCTCAGGGAAAACTATCTGTTCTTTCATGCCCAGGCTGTAGTTGCCCCTGCCGTCGAACGAATCCCGCGACACTCCGCGGAAATCTCGAAACCTGGGCAGAACAACATTGACCAGTTTATCAAAAAAATCGTACATCCGCTTGCCTCGCAGAGTCACCATCATCCCGATGGGCACACCAGCCCTCAATTTGAAGGCGGAGATAGACTTTTTTGAGCGTGTCGTCACCGGATGCTGTCCCGAAATTGTAGCTAAGTCCTTCTCAGCTGCTTCAAGAGCCTTGGGCTCCTGTGTTGCCTCGCCCAAGCCAATGTTAATGACAATCTTCTTCAACTTGGGCAATTGCATTATGTTATTATAGCCCAGTCCAGCTTTAAGCTGGGAAGTCACCTCGGCTAAATACTTTTCCTCCAAACGAGATTTCATAATCAGCTCCCTTAGTCAATCACCTCTCGACATGAACTACAAATTCGTACTTTCTTCCCATCGTCCAAAAAGCGGAAACCAACTCGCGCGGGTTTGCCGCATTTCTCGCATACCAACATAACGTTAGATACATGAATTGGGGCTTCAAGTTCAATTATGCCAGCTTGTCGAGCAGCTCTGCGCGCTCGAGAGTGGCGCTTTATCATATTGAGTCCCTCCACTATCACTCTGTCCTCGTCGGGGAAGGCCCGGCGAACCTTTCCTTTCTTCCCCCTGTCCTTGCCAGCGATTATGACAACTGTATCATCTTTTCTTATCTTCATTTCACAAGACCTCAGGGGCCAAGGATATTATCTTAGCAAAGTTCTTGTCTCTAAGTTCCCTAGCTACAGGCCCAAAAATGCGGCTGCCCTTAGGATTATTCTTGTCACCAAGAATCACTGCAGCATCTTCGTCAAATCTTATATAGGTGCCATCGGGGCGGCGATACGGCCTAGCCACACGTACCACTACAGCCTTCACTACCTCACCCTCTTTCACCATCCCCCGAGGTATGGCTCGTTTCACCGAGGCTACAATAGTGTCACCTATATAAGCATATTTCCTTGCTCCACCAGGAACATTGATGCACATAATCTGCTTAGCCCCAGTGTTATCTGCTATCTTTAACCTAGTATAAGCCTGAATCATTTCTCTCGGTTTGGTCTGGTTTCAACCGTTCCCTTCTTGGACACTATCTCAATTACCCGCCATTTCTTTCCCTTAGACAAAGGGCGGGTCTCAATAATCTTCACTTTATCTCCAATTTTACAGGCATTATTTTCGTCGTGAGCCTTGTATCTTGCGGCACCCTTGATAGCCTTCTTATAGAGCGGATGGACTTTTCTGGTTTCCACAGCCACCACGACGGTCTTGTTCATTTTGTCGCTTACCACCAAGCCCTCTTTAACCTTTCTTTTTTCTAGATGACTCATCTTATTGTGCCAAGTTCCCTTTCTCTCAACATAGTTTCTATTCGGGCAATCGTTTTCTTCACTCTGGGAATCTCACAATGATTTCCCAGCTGTCTAGTAGCCAGGCGAAAACGCAGGTTGAAGAGCTCTTCATGAGCTTCTTTGAGCTTCGTTAGCAGCTCGTCATTATTGAGAGTACGAATTTCGCTAGCTTTCAACTTTCTGTCTCTCTCTCTTTACGAAGCTAGTACCTATGGGCAGTTTGTAGGAGGCAAGGCGGGCTGCCTCCGAGGCTATGTCCTCTTTCACATCAGCCAGTTCGAACAGGATTCTGCCTCTCTTAACTACGGCCACCCAGTGATCCGGCGCGCCTTTCCCTCCACCCATTCTTGTCTCCGCAGGCTTCTTTGTCACAGATTTGTCAGGGAAAATTCGTATCCAGAGTTTGCCGCCACGATGCAATTGTCGGACAAATACGCGACGGGCTGCCTCAATTTGTCGCGCTGTTAGCCAAGCAGATTCCTCGGCCCTCATGCCAAAGTCACCAAAAGCAATGGTAGCCCCTCTCTGGGCACTACCTTTTCGCCTTCCTTTATGTACCTTGCGGTACTTCACTCGTTTCGGTTGTAACACTTCTCTCCTTCACTTCAGGTATAATATCGCCCTTATAAATCCACACTTTGACCCCAATACGCCCCATCACAGTATGAGCCTCAGTAAAACCGTAATCAATATTGGCACGCAATTTATGCAACGGCATTTGACCTTGACGGAGCGTTTCGCTTCTGGCAATTTCAAGCCCGCCAAGTCTGCCACTGCACTTTATCTTTATGCCCTTAGCACCGGCCTGCAGAGTTCGGAAGGACGCCTGCCTCATAGCCCGCCGGAAAGGGATTCTTTCTTCAAGCCGCTCAGCTATACTTCGACCCACCAAAAGAGCTTCGAGCTCGGGGTGTTCGACCTCCCTGATGGTCAATCTAATCTTATCCCCACTCACCTTTTCGAGGTCCGACTTCAATACTTCCACATTTTGTCCCCCCCGACCAATCAAGATGCCAGGACGGGCTGAGTACAGAGTTAAATGTATTTCATCTCCCGGACGTTCAATTTCCACGCGAGCGACTGCTCCTCCCTGGCATTTTTCCTCGATAACTCTCCTTAGCCTCAGATCGCCCAACAAAAACCGAGCATAGTTCTTCTCAGCATACCACCTGGTTCGCCAATCCTGATTAACACCCAGCCTAAAAGCCAAAGGATGAACTTTTTGTCCCAATACTATTCCTCCTCTTCGGTGACGAAGACTGTAATACTGCTAGACCGTTTCAATATAGGACTAATCCTCCCTCTCGACTGCGGGCGGAATCTCTTCAACGTATGTCCCTTATCAGCAAATATGTCAGCGATTCTAAGCTGAGCAGGCGACATCTGGAAGTTGTTTTCCGCATTGGCCACCGCCGATTTGATTACCTTGGCCACGGCCTTGGCCGTAGGGCTAGGCAAAAACCTGAGGACAGTCAAAGCCTCATCAACTTTCTTGCCTCGAACCATATCTATCACTAAGCGAACCTTTTGAGGCGAAATGCCAATATCGTTAGCGATTGCTTTTGCCTTCATCGTGTCTTATTGCTTCACCGCCTGTTCAGTTATTTTAGCTTTGGTGATATGGCCTCTGAACGTCCTGGTAGATGCAAATTCTCCCAGTTTGTGCCCCACCATATTCTCGGTAATGAAGATGGGCACATGTTTTTTCCCATTGTGCACTGCAATAGTGTGACCTATCATTTGAGGCATAACAGTAGACGCACGGGACCACGTCTTTAGCACGGTCTTCTCGCCAGAACTATTGAGCGCTTCTATTCTCTTAAGCAATTTAGGGTCGCAAAAAGGCCCTTTTCTAAGCGATCGTGACATTTTGTTTCCTCCGCTTAAGGATCATCTTATCCGATGTTTTGCGGCGACGTGTCTTACCTCCCAAAGCTGGCTTTCCCCACGGAGTCTTCGGAGGCATTCCTCGCTTGGCCCTGCCCTCCCCACCTCCATGAGGGTGATCACGGGGAGTCATAGCAGAGCCCCTGACTGTAGGCCGCCAGCCCAACCATCTGTTCCTTCCGGCTTTGCCCACGTTTATATTCTCGTGGTCAACGTTGCCTATTTGACCAACAGTGGCCCAGCACTTCTGATGAAACTTGCGCAGTTCACCCGAAGGTAGTTTAAGCACCACATATTGGCCTTCCTTGTTTATGATCTGGGCTGAACTCCCCGCGCTATGAACAAGCTTTCCTCCTTTGCCTGGCTCGAATTCAACATTGTGCACCGCAGTCCCCACAGGAATAAACTCCAAGGGGAGGGCATTCCCCGGTCTTATGTCAACGTCCTCACCTGCCCGCAGAGTATCACCCAATTTGATTTCCAAAGGAGCGAGTATGTAGCGCTTTTCCCCATCGGCATAATGAATCAAGGCAATGCGAGCTGACCTGTTAGGGTCATATTCAATGGAAGCCACTTTTCCCGGAACGTTGATTTTTTTCCTTTCAAAATCCATAAGGCGGAGCTTGCGCTTATTGCCCCCGCCGCGGTGACGCACAGTTACAACACCCCGGCTGTTACGCCCTGCCTTCTTCTTCAGCGACACAAGCAAGGATTTCTCTGGAGCTACTCCGGTTAGCTCTTCGAAAGTAGCGCCAGACATAGATCTCCTGCCTGGAGAGGTCGGCTCATAAGTCTTTAATCCCAAGAAACACTCCTTATTTGTGGGTCCTTTGCCAGCGAGTCTTTTTAAGAAGCTTCTTATGCTGGTGCTTGGACATCTTCTTTCTTCTCCACTTGGTAACTGAACCCATTAGACACCCTCAAAAAAAGTAATTTTGTCTCCCGGCGCCAAGGTGACTATTGCCTTCTTCCAGGATGGGCCTGTCACTTGTCTCCTGCCAAACCTTCTTGTCTTACCGGGCACCCTCATCACATTTACTTTGTTTACCTTTACCTTAAAGGCCTGTTCTACCGCCTCCTTGATCTGAGACTCGGTAGTCTTGTTCGCCACCTCGAAGGCATATTTATACTTCTCCTTAAGAGAAGTAACCTTCTCTGTAATTAAAGGACGCTGCAAAACTTCGTAAAGGTTCAATCTATGTGCCCCAGATTTCCTCAATATTGCGTATTGCCGGTACAGTGGCCACCAGCACTTCATAGGAAAGCAAATCCACCACGTTAACCAGAGCCGAAGGCAGAACCTTCACCTCGGGCAAATTAGCCGCTGATTTGGCCACATTGGGTGCGGATTCATCAGTCAGAATCAAAACAGAAGAGCCAACACCGAGCGAAGATAGAATATTTATCATATCTTTCGTTTTTGGCTCCTTGAAATCAAGTTCCTGTAGTAACCTTATACTTCCTTCCCTCACTTTGGAGGAGAGTACGCATCGCAAAGCCAGTCTCCTCATTTTTTTGGGCATCGACTGGCGGTAGGTGCGTGGCTTGGGGCCGAAGACTACCCCACCCCCTCTCAGTATAGGTGATTTTATATCCCCTCTTCGCGCCCTGCCAGTATGCTTCTGGGGATAGAGTTTCCTTGTGCTCCCACTGACCTCCCCCCTGGTCTTGGTAGACGCAGTGCCCTGGCGTCCATTTGCCAATTGCCTTACCATTGCCTGATGCACCACGGCCTCATTAAACGGAATAGCAAAAACCGCTTGACTGAGCTCCGTTTGCTCGACGACTTCACCGCTTAAACTGTACACCGGCACTTGCATTTCCCGTTACCTTGCTTTCTCAATTACCAACAGCCCGTCAACAGCTCCAGGCACTGCACCTTTCACCAGAAGCAAATTGCGTTCTGGGTCAGCTTGAACTACCTCGAGGTTACGCGCTGTTACCCTTCTATTTCCCATATGCCCCGCCATACGTTTCCCTTTGAGCACCCGACCGGGCCAGGTCGTAGCGCCTATTGAACCGGGGCCGCGATGGCGATCAGTCTGGCCATGGGTCTTTGGCCCGCCACTGAAATGATGCCGCTTGACTACACCGGCAAAACCCCTACCCTTAGAAAGGCCACTGACATTTATCAAGTCACCTTGTTTCAAGAAGCCGACATCCACTTTGTCACCGCGCTTGACCGAGCCAACATCATAAGTTCTGAACTCCCTAAGGTAGCGAACATTCTCCAGACCTCGGAGATGTCCTTTCTGTGGAGAATTAAGCCTGGACTGCTTGACCTTGCTCTCAACAAAGCCTATCTGGATAGCATCATAACCATCCTTGTCCCGGCTCTTTACCTGAGTTATCACGGAAGGTCCAGCTTGAATAGCGGTCACCGCCACTGTTTCTCCGCCTTCCTGAAACAGTTGCGTCATCCCTATTTTTCTGCCGATAATGCCTGGAAACATGGTTCTAACTACAATTTGATATCTATTTCCACTCCAGATGCCAGGTCCAGTTGACTCAAAGCATCTATGGTCTTCGAACTTGGCTGCAAAACATCAATTACCCTCTTATGGGTCCTGATCTCAAACTGTTCCCTGGAATCTTTGTCAATATTGGGGCCGCGTATAACACAGAACTTCTCGATACGTGTGGGCAAAGGTACAGGGCCGACCACGATAGCTCCGGTACGCTCCACTGCGTCTACTATCTGCCTCACTGCTTGATCGGCCAACCTATGATCAAAGCTTTTGATCTTAATGCGAACTTTTTGCTCAGTCATCTGGTTCTTCCCACCTTAGTTACAAGCTGCTCAGCCAAGCTCTGAGGCAATTGTTCGTAGCGATGAAAACACATAGTGTAACTCGCCCTTCCTTGACTGAGCGACCTCAAATCTCCGGCAAAACCAAAGGTTTCCGCCAGAGGAACAAGACAACGGACGGCGGAAGATTCATCGCGACTTTCAATGCCTTCGATATGAGCCCTTCGAGAGTTCAGATCACCAATGATGTCCCCCAGGAATTCATTGGGAGTTGTTATCTCTACCTCCATAATTGGCTCGAGGATAACGGGTTTAGCCTTCTTTATCCCATCCCTCATAGCCATGAAGGCTGCCATCTTGAAAGCCATATCCGAAGAATCGACCTCATGAAAACTACCGTCAAACAACGCCACCTTCACATCTATCACGGGGTAACCAGCTAGTCCGCCACTTTCTAAGGCTGACTTAGCACCGGCTTCTATTGAGGGGGTAAATCCCTTAGGTATAGCCCCGCTTCGAATCTGGTCACAAAACTCAAACCCACTGCTACGCTCGCCAGGCTCAATTTTAAGCCAAACATGACCGTATTGTCCTTTACCACCGGATTGACGTATGAATTTCCCTTCAGATTCCACAGGAACGGTGATTGTCTCCTTATAAGCGACCTGAGGCTTCCCTGCATTGACCCTCACACCATGTTCGCGGAATATGCGTTCCATCAACACTTCAAGATGAAGTTCGCCCATCCCCGAAATCAGAGTCTGCCCGGTCTCTTTGTCATGGTAGACTTTAAATGTAGGGTCTTCCATGGCGACTTTAGCCAGAGAATCATCTAACTTGTCCTGGTCGACCTTACTCTTGGGCTCCACAGCCATGGCAAGCACCGGTTCGGCAAACCGTATAGCCTCAAGAAGCACCGGGCGCGCAGGATCACAAAGCGTGTCCCCTGTCGAGGTCATTTTAAGCCCCAGACTGGCCACGATACTGCCGGTATCAGTGTGGTCAGTTTCCTCCCGGCGATTAGCATGCATAACATATAGTTTCCCCACCCTTTCCTTCTTACCCGTGCTGGAATTCAGGACTTGTGCACCAGCCCTTACCCCGCCTGAGTACACACGCAGGTAGACCAGTCTGCCCATAAACGGGTCAAAAACCGTTTTGAACGCCAACGCAGAGAAAGGCTCATCATCGCTCACTCCACGAAGGACTTTCTCTCCACTCTTAGGATCAGTAGCCGAGACGGGAGGGACATCCAGCGGCGAGGGAAGGTAATCTACAATAGCATGAAGTAATAACTCGATGCCTCTATCCCTCAAGGCACTACCACAAAGGACAGGCACTACGCAGTTGGAAACAGTCAGCCTTCTTATAGCTGCCTTCATTTGAGAGGATGAGATATCTTTTCCATCAAGATAGAGCATCATAATCTGCTCATCGAGTTCGGCTAGGTCTCCAATTAATGCTTGACGATGCGTGGCCAGCAAAGTCTCACTGTTCTTTTCAATCGAAGCTGTATCAGGTTCTTCCGAGAAGATAATCACTTTGTTTTCCACGAGGTCCATAATGCCTCGAAAATCCTTTTCACTTCCTACGGGGATCTGGATAGGCAAGGCCTTGCTTCGTAACCTTGTATTAATCATGGCCACCGTGTGCTGAAAATCAGCGCCAACCCTGTCCATTTTGTTAATAAAACAAATCCTGGCCACGCCGTATTTATCTGCCTGGCGCCACACAGCCTCTGATTGCGCCTCCACTCCAGCTACACCATCGAAAATCACCACACCGCCGTCTAATACCCGGAGACTGCGCTCCACCTCAGCGGTGAAATCTACATGCCCGGGCGTATCGATGATGTTTATGCGATGTTCGCGCCAGTGACACGTGGTAGCCGCTGAAGTAATGGTAATACCTCTCTCTCTCTCTTGCTCCATCCAATCCATTACCGCAGTCCCGTCATCCACGCTCCCAACCTTGTAGGTCCGCCCTGTATGATGGAGCATCATCTCTGTAGCTGTGGTCTTGCCAGCGTCTATATGAGCGATGATCCCTATGTTCCGTATTTTCTCCAAAGGGAAAGTCCGCGACATGAGCCTATCCTTTGCCTCAAGTACTGCTTTTGCCACGATTTCTCACCAGCGATAGTGAGCAAAGGCCTTGTTAGCCTCTGCCATCTTGTGAACATCTTCACGTTTCTTGATTGCTGCCCCCCGACCATTAACAGCATCAACTAGCTCACCTGTCAGTTTTTCTTCCATAGATTTGCCGCTACGCGCCCGCGCCGAAGCAATGAGCCACCTCACAGCAAGAGCACGTCCCTTATCTTCGTCCACTTCCGTGGGAACTTGGTAGGTGGCCCCGCCAACACGGCGTGACTTAACCATCAAAAGTGGCGCAACATTTTTGATTGCCTGCTCTAAAGCCTCTTCAGGATTGCTATTCACCTGCTGAGCAGTGAGCTGCAAGGCATTATAGAGAACACGCTCGGCTGTGGCCTTCTGCCCTCGTAGCATAAGCTTATTAATAAATTTGGCCACCGTGACGCTGTTAAACTTGGCATCGGGCGGTGGTATTCTTTTTACTGCTTTTCTATCTCCTCTTGACATCTGACATCTCCGTTATTTTGGTGCCTTTGCTCCGTACCTGCTGCGACCTTGCTTCCGATTAGCTACTCCTTCGGTGTCTAAGGTGCCACGGATAATATGGTAGCGAATCCCAGGAACATCCTTGACTCGCCCACCACGAATTAAAACTACCGAGTGTTCCTGCAAATTATGTCCCTCGCCAGGAATATAAGCCGTTACTTCCATGCCGTTAGTCAGCCTAACGCGGGCAACTTTGCGCAATGCCGAGTTGGGCTTCTTGGGCGTCACTGTCTTGACCAGGATGCATACGCCTCTCTTCTGGGGCGCCCCTGATACCCAGTTAATTTCGCCCTTCATCGTATTTCGGGTGTAATGCAATGCTGGGACCTTGCTCTTCTTGCCCAGCTTTCGCCGCCCTCTACGAACAAGTTGACTTACTGTCGGCATTCTTTATACTCCTTGTTTTAGGCAATCAAAAAGCCGCCTGCTTTGCCGGTCTACTCCAGGAAAACCTTGCTCGGCTTCAGCCAGCCGGCTTTTTTAACTCTTTAAGTCTTTACCTTCTAGTAGACGCCAACTTAGTAATGTAACACAAGGCAATCAGGCTGTCAACTAGCGAAGCAATGTTTTCCCAAATTCAGAATATGGTCTGCACTCTCGTCTGTATTCAAATGGATACTGGCCATCACAATATGGTATGCCCGGTAGGCTTGCCCATCATCCTGTGTCGATGCAAGAGATGATGAGACTGTCATCGCATGAACCCACAGGTGCGCTCAGAGCGCAGCGATTTTCGGCAAGACCGCCCTCGGGTGCTGGTTCACGGCAAGAGAAATGGGGAGAAGCGCCTTTCAGGGGAAATTGGACTGTTATGATGTTTTGAACGCTTTGTTCGTTAACGCAGGCGCTTTTTTGCTCCTGCCTTGACTTTGAACATCCTGCTACTGGATAGGTTGTCTAAAGATTGATTGAGGACGGTTACATATTCGTCAACTTCGTCCCTATCGAACTGTATAACTCTATCGGCTATTCGTTGACAATAACCGCACTGGCTGCACCCGGATGAACAGTCTTGCTTCCTGAAGAAGTCCAGGAAGCCTTCCAGAGCCTGGTTGTCGATGTAGAATCTTGGCGGCACTCCAACACCATTGCTTTGTTCACCCGGCAAAGTAGAGTTGACAAATCCAGTTCCCGGGGTGATGACGTGCAAAATATCATACAGATTGCCTTGATAGTGACGTGACGAATACGCTGTGGCAACACGCAGGATTTTCTCGGTGGGCATCGATCTGCCGCTGATTTTCAACATATCGATACC
>MGMS01000008.1 GCA_001796515.1 Chloroflexi bacterium RBG_13_51_36 | reverse complement strand
CCGTAACGCTATCCGCGCCAACACTTCTGATCCAATCAAGATGCCTCAGCAATTCTTCATGGGTATTCTCATCCCACTCCATATTACTCATACTCGGAGCATTCAGGAGGTAGTCGAACTTCAGACCTGCTGAGTGAGTTCGTTCGATGTATTCCTCCACCTGATTCTCCACCATGCGGACCTTATCAGGGCCCGACCCGCCACTTCCTACCATGGACGTCGGCAATACGCCATATAACTGCACATCAGCTTCCAGTTTACCCAACGGCGATATCAGATCTGGATCCCAATTCGTCGGTACTAATAGTTGCATGTTCCCCCGCTATGCCGGATGATATTGATACGAAACTGGGCGGACGTGCCCACTCTATACTTAATCTTCAAATCTAGCAGAACCATTCTCTATATCGTTATACGATGTATTATGGATGCAAAGCAATTTATTGTCAATACCTCCGGATCAAAAAGTTGCTGCCCCAAGACTTTGTCAAGACGCCATTGTTACACGAAATATCACTCTTCCACGGAAATAATAATGCGAAGAAATGAACAAGACCCCGATTGTGCCTTACATGTCTTTGTATCGTAATGCGATGTATTATGAACACAAAGAGATTCTTTGTCAATACCCTCCCCTTCCAATTCCATTGCCGCCCTTTATCCATTGACGCGTCTAAGTACCAGACAGCAATTTTCCCCGCCCAGACCAAAACTATTCTTCAAGCAGACATTCACTTTAGCCGGGCGGGCTGCATTGGGAACATAATCCAGGTCACAGTCCGGGTCAGGAGTCTCATAATTTATGGTTGGATGGATGATTCCTTTGTTTATGACTAATATAGCAGCGACGGTTTCGATAGCGCCGGCTGCGGTAATGCAATGCCCGATCATGGACTTGGCAGAGCTTATGGGAATCTTGTAGGCGTGCTCTCCGAACACCATTTTGATAGCTTTGGTTTCAGTGGCGTCATTCAACTTGGTGCTGGTGCCATGAGCATTGACATAATCAACTTCCTCAACCTTCGCCCCGGCATTCTGCAGTGCAGTAAGCATAGCATAAGCCTCAGCCTCGGGGGCGGGAGCAGTTGCGTCATGTGCATCGAAAGACCAGCCGGCGCCGGCAAGTTCAGCCAACATAGGCGCACCTCGCTTCTTGGCATGTTCATAGCTTTCCAAAACAACCAGTCCGGCACCCTCACCATAGACAAAACCATTGCGGTTGAGGTCGAACGGGCGACAGGCCTTGGACGGCTCAGGTTCGTGGGAAAGCGCTCCCAACTGGTCTATGCCGGCCATACCAACCGGCTCCAGGCTGGCGTCTGAACCCCCGGCTATCATCACATCGGCATACCCCAGGCGAATGAAATTGGTCGCTGTGCCCATGGCGTCGGTACCACTGGCACAAAGGCTATTTACACTGTTGTTAGGACCTTTGGCCCCCAGCATCATCCCCACTTGCATGGATGCCGCGCTGGCAGTCGACTTGGTGATAAAGAGAGGGTCGGCTCTTCTCGGACCCACTCTTTGATATAGTTCCCATCCCCTAATGACATAGCCTTGCTCCGTCATAGTAGAAATGGTAACGCCTACTCTCTCAGGCTCTTCCCTGGCCATATCCAGGCCGGCCGATTGTATCGCCTCCTTGGCGGCGGCAATAGCAAACTGAATGGTCCTCGAGGTCCGATCGACTACCTTCAAGTCCATGTATTTTGTGGCATCAAAGCCATGCACCTCGGCATCCACCTTCACCCGAAACTTGCTGGCATCAAAGTGTGTAATAGGACCGATGGCTGACTTTCCTGCGACCAATCCCTCCCAGAACTCCCTGGTACTTAAACCCAGAGGATTGATAGTGCCCAGGCCGGTAACCACGACCCTCGGTATATTTATCGTGCCCCGGGAATTCATCGGGTTTCCGGGAACTCCAGTCGTATTCATTATTCTTTTTGTTCTCCTTTTCCGGCGAGGGCCAAGACCCCTATAGAGGTACCCCCATCGATAACGATAATCTGTCCTCTTATCATGAAGGCCTCTTCACTACACAGAAAAGCCACTACATTAGCGACGTCCTCGGGCATTACCATCCTTCCCGCTGGCGTCGCTTGACGAGTATCTTTCACTAGCCCCTCTTTGAAATAGAATTTCAAGGCCTCTGTCTCTACGGCCGAAGCGGCTATGGCGTTGACGCAAATGCCTTGAGGCGCTAGCTCTATTGCCAGATAACGAGTCAAAGCTTCCAGGGCAGCTTTGGAGACTCCGACAACAGTGTAATTGGGCAGGACAAAGCGTGAACCAAGGCTGGATATGCCGACTATCTTACCACCCCTGTCCACCATCAGTTTAGCCGCTCTCTGAGCGCAGAGCAAAGAGGCTCTGACATTGATGTCCATTGTCCATTCCCAGGCCTTTACATCTATATCCACCAGAGGGCGACCTACACCGGAGGCAGCGTTGTTAATCAAGATGTCCAGGTGGCCAAACTTATTACCGATCATATCAAACAGTTCATCTACCTTCGCCGGGTCTCCTACATTGGCCCGGATGACTTCAGCTTTCACTCCCAGAGCCTCGATATCCCTGGCTGTTTGTTCTGCGCTCTCGCGGTGGCGGAAGAAATCGACAATTATATCGGCACCCTGGGAAGCAAGTTTCAAGGCAATTGCCCGGCCAATGCCTCGCCCGCTGCCGGTAATTAAAGCCAGCTTCCCCTCAAGAGACATATCTAGACCTTCTGCCCTTGGCCTACCTTATTTTCCACATAAGAGACGAAGTCGCCGAAGTTCTCAAACTTCTGGGCTTCTTCGTCAGGGATTTCAATCCCAAAGGTCTCTTCCACAGCCACCAATGCCTGCACGACATCCAGAGAATCTGCCTTGATCTCTTTAAATGTGCTTTCCCGGGTGATAATGCTCTTATCAACACGAGTAATCCTGGCCAAGATGTCCTTTACTTGCTCTTCAATGGTCATAATTTACCTCCCTGGCTAAATTTTACTAATTCCAATTTCATACTCTCGACAACCCCGGCTTTCACCGCTTCCTTGGCGCTTTCTATAGCATTAGCTATCTGGGGAGCCCGGCTAGCCCCGTGCGCTATCTTCACAACCCCATCAACGCCCCACAAGATGCCACCGCCTTGCTTCTCACTTACACTGGATATTTTAGTTGCCGGGAACAGTCGCTTAAACAACAATCTAGCTAAGGCACGCAGGGGCAGGTGTTTTCTCATCTTCCACTCAATCCAACCCTGGGCATAACTCCCGATGCTCTCATAAAACTTCAGAACAACATTGCCCACAAACCCGTCACAGACGATAACGTTGGCTTTGCCATTCAAGATGTCGCCGCCTTCTATATTGCCGACGAAGTTCAACCCGCTATTCTTGAGAAGGGAATAAGCTTCGCGCACTGCTTCATTCCCCTTGGTCTCCTCGCTTCCCGTGCTCAATAAAGCTATCTTAGGGTCAGCGATGTTCAGGAACTTCTTGGCGTAGACCGAGCCGGCGATGGCAAAAGTCAGAAATTGGTATGGCTTGCAATCCACATTAGCTCCCAGGTCTACCATTACGGTATTCGGTGCAAAGCTACCCAGAGAGCCAACAATTGCCGGACGATACACCCCGTCTAACATGCCGATATATTGGATAGCGCTTATTGCAGCTGCTCCACTGGACCCGGCACTGAATAATGCATCTGCCTCGCCTGATTTCACCATCTTTGCCGCTACGGCAATGGAACAATTAGGCTTGCGACGAATTACGTCAACCGGCGACTCATTCTCCTTGATAAAGTCGCTGGCTCCAACAATATGGATGGATGAACCATTGGCGGTGAACGTGTGCTTGGCTAACTCTTCTTCCAGAACGTTTGCGGTACCCACCAGGAAGATTTCTGCATCGTCCTTCTGGGCTGCCAGCACGGCTCCCTTGACTATTTCCTCGGGAGCATAATCACCACCCATGGCATCCACAGCCACCCTTATTCTACCATTTTGCGCCATGTCTCTATTTTCTAGCACTTGAAAGCTTGACTATTGCCTCCCCCGCAACTATCATTTCGCCCTTTTGGTTACGGCACTCAAAACCGCAATTTGCGTATGATACATTATCTCTTTGCTCAATGCAATTAATCTTACTGCTGACAGTCAGAGTATCTCCTGGACGTGCCGGCTCTTTAAACTTTGCTCGAAGCTTACCGCCGGATAGCCAGCTCTGACCAAAGGCCGAGGTCATCATCTCGGATACATAAGCTAAGTTAAGCATACCATGAGCAATAGTTCCACCGAGAGGAGTCTTAGCGGCAAAAGACTCGTCTACATGGATGGGATTAAAATCGCCCGATGCCTCAGCATAGAGGTTAATCTTCTCCTGGGTGATATGTCTTACCACAGGATTAAGAGCTTTCCCTTCTTGAATCTCTGTAAGCATTTCCTTCTTAAGCGGGCAGCGCTATAGTTGCCTTCCCGGATTGCACCTTTTCCTTACCCTTGTCAAAAACATCGAGTTCCAGGATTAGCATACTCATCTTGCCCCGGGCTATTTTCTGTGCCACTCCTATGTGACACTCTATAGTGGCGCCAACGGGCACCGGTTTCAAGAACTCCAAGTCTTGTGAGGCATGTATAGCGATAGTGCCCGGCGGCAGGGGAACAGCCTTCGTCATGGAAGCTACGGCGCAGGCTGTAACGGCCAGGGGCGGAACAAACCCATCGCCGGCGGCATCCACAGCTTTCAGATATTTGGAGACGAAGGAGGCACTCAGTTCATAAGTGGCGGGAGGAAATTTGTAACCGGGTGTTAGCTCCTCATAGGTTATGGTTTTGTCCGGCATTTGGCCAGTTCCTGATACATCGGCATACTATGTATACTAAATTATACACGGCCTCCAATTATTGTCAACATTCTATTACGGCTGCCCTCACTGGATGGGAGGCACGGGCAAGAAAAGGTTACCAGGCAGAGTCTGCGAGCTGTTCCGGTTTCTCCCCCGTGTAGGGCGAAGTGGGCCCGGCAGGATTCGAACCTGCGACCAACCGGTTATGAGCCGGCCGCTCTGCCCCTGAGCTACGAGCCCGTTGTCTTTGCCATGAGAAGTTCCATTTTCATGGCAGCCAAGCTTATATGGAGCGGGAGACGGGATTCGAACCCGCGACACCCTGCTTGGAAGGCAGGAACTCTAACCACTGAGTTACTCCCGCGAGTCCGAATCTATTTTACCTGAAATCTCACTGCTGGTAAACAAGAACGGAGGAAATCATTCCACAATGGCATTCCGAGGACTCCCGATGAATCAGCACAAAGAGCCTCGCCAAACAACAGGATAGAGGCTACTGAGACTTCATGTCTAACCGAATAGGAACAAAGGAATAAGAACCGCAGGGATGATTACAATTAGTGCAACCATTGATATCGCAAATAATACTATGCCGGCAATATTCCAGGGCCTCTGCGTACTCTTGAAGTGCTCGATGTTGTCCCATTTCTTGTTTCGCCACGCCCACTCATTTCCCTTCACGCCGAGAACAATAGCCCACGCCAGGCCAAAAAGGGGGAAAGGAATAAACACGAGAAACGCTATCCAGACCTGGCTAAAGATTCCCCATATCCAGGTTAAGGCAAATGCTCCCCAGTTCCACCCCTTAACCTCCTCCGGGACTATGGCTGACTCACCTTGTCCCGACGTATTATCTGGTGCTACTCCAACACCAAGTCTCCCTCCACAGTGAGGGCAAAACGTGGAGCCCTCACCTGCTTCTTTCCCACAATTAGGACAAAATGGCATAGTTTCACCTCCTGTCACCTTGGTACATCATATGAGAGTCAAGAAGAGCTGTCAATACGCCCCAACGACATACTGAGGTGGAGTTTGAGGATAGCTTGAGGTCTCAACAATCACTTGAACCTTGTCAAATATCGACTGATGCTTTTGCCGTACGACCATATTCAGTATTCCAATTCACGATGAGTCCTTATTGGCACCCACCTTTCGCTCCATGTGGTGTGCAACCTCACTGGTAGAAACAAGCCGAAAGCCGTTCCTGACATATAGCGACTTCACCGGATTATTCTTCAGGAATCTTAACGTGACATTCTTGCTCAGTTCGTCTGCCTTGCTCAGGATGCTTTTCAGCAGGTGCGTACCAATCCCCTTGTTCTGGTAGTCAGGCAGAATAAAGAATTGGCCTATCTCAATGCAATCTTTGCTCTCGATTGTGGCAATGGTGCCAATCAGTTCGCCATCGTAGGTTATGATGTCTGGCTTTTGCTGTTGCCAGGCTTTGGCATGAAAATCTCGCTGAACATCCTCATCCCAATCAAACATAGAAGTTATGTATTCCCCTTCAGCCTCTTTCTTGACCTGGTAGCTGAATTCTCTGTGCGTTTCATCGGCGGGAATAAGTTTAATCAGTGAACAGTCAATCGTAGCGGTCATTGGCTCCTTGCAGTTGTCACGGTAATCGTGATTGCAGCGCTCGGAAACAAAGCTGATATGTCCAAATCGCAAGGGCATGCAGGGATGTGGCAAGATAAGGCTCGTTCAACCTTTAGCCCTTGGACCAAATGTTCCTAATTTGACGTAAGAGTCTTCACCTCTTGCCCAGGCTTTCAAGTTGGCGAGTCTTTCACCGTTATCACCGTGCTCAGGGTTATCGAAAGCCTCCTGAAGTGTGTCACAAGGAACACTCGAACACAACCCGCAATGCTCTATGCCTTTCTCGATAGAACACCTAGCAACCCGGCATTCACCCCAGAACATGTTGCCTTTCGCTAATTGGCACCCCAGGCAATTCATCTTCTCTTTCCATTCACAGTCACCGCAGTAGGCGCCACACCTTGCTATCAGTTCTCCATCCATTTCATAATCCTCCACTTCAATTATATTTGGCTATTCCGAGACTCCTCGTCGGGATTTGCCATTTCAACTCGCAACAATGAGCCTATTGACTCCAGTCGTCTGCCGATTGAAGTATACCATCACTCGAGGCTCGGACAGACCACAAAAAGATAGGGAAAAGGATAGTACCGCAATTGACACTAACTACTGCGGGTCACGGCTAAGCCTCGGCAGGAAGATGCTGGCTAGTAGAAGAATCTGGTAAGCCTTGCTCTTGCCACTCTCTCTTCGTGAGAGAAATGAATATTGTTGAGATTAGCGCCCCAATGACCCAAATCCAGGTTTGCCAGCTCGTCGAAAAATGTCCACGCAGCAACGGCGGCCCTACCACAGAAATCTGAACCAAAAGTGCAAACAAAGCCCAACCCAAGCACAATCCCCAATATCTTCTCTTCAGGCAAAGAACCCCAGCGGCAACAAAAAATCCATCCCAGACGATTTGGCTGTAGATCATTGGGAATAGAGTGGAGACCGAGGCAAGGGAAGGGATATGTAAATCGATCAGAGCTTTCACATCAATAACCAGGGCGACCAGTCCGGCCACGGCTGAGACTATCAAGATAATACCTGCTGCTATCCTCATTCCACGTCTTCTTTTGTTCGTAGAAGAATCTGGCAAGCCTTGATTTTCTTGCCACTCTCTCTTCGTAAGAGAGATGAATATTGTTGAGACTAGCGCCCCAACGACCCAAACCCAAGTTTGCCAGTTAGTCCAAAAATCTCCCTGCAGCAACCGCGTCAATACCGAATTAATCCCAACTAAAAGTGTGAACAAGCCCGTGGCCAGGCACAATCCCCAATATTTCCCCTTCAGGCAAAGAACCCCGGCGGCGATGAGAAATCCACCCGACACAATTCGCATGTAGACAAGGGTAGAGGAAGGAATACCTGAATCCATCAGGGCTCTCACATAAATAATTGTAGTGGCTAGTCCAAACACAACTAAGACTAACAAGATAATGCCTGCTGCTTTTCTCATTCTAGCCTCCTGTCTCTCTCATACATCATATGAGAATCAAAAGTAGTTGTCAATACAGCTTTTTACGGTGTCTGAGTAAATCGGCTTTGCTGCAGGATTAGTGTTTGACTTGATAATCAGAGGAACCAGTAGGCGTAGCCGTCAATAGTAAGAATCGCCTGGTCTGTTTCTCCCCCCTCCCAGAGCTTCACTTCAATTTACCTATCATCTGCTATAACTGCGCTATGCTGTCCTCCAGGGCCTCCATCTGGGTTGAGTCATATTCAGCACGCTGTGGTTTTGCTTTCATATAGAGTGACTCTGGTGTAGTTTCAAAGTATCTGAGCAGTGCGGGAGACAACCAGGCCTCTACACTATGATTCTTTCCCCTGTACAGGCATCCACCATCCTCCTCTGCTATTCTGTCAAGCTCCACCTGACAGCCGGCAAACGGCTGTGATGAGAAGAGCAGTACGAACCCTTCACGAGCATTAGGTATGTCTTTGACCAGATAGTCGATCATCTTCGTTACCCCTCCCCCTACTAGCCGAGCCAGCACCTTTATTTCTCTCAGCTCTGCCTCAAAGCGTCCCTCAAGTGATTCTTTCCCTAGTCCCCTGGAGGCATCGTCAAACACCCAGCAATTTGCATACCAATATGCTTGAATCACGTTCAGAACATTGGCCATTTAAATACCTTCTGCTAGATGAATTATACCACCAGCCAGCTTGTAGAGAAGACATGAACAAATAGAGCAAAGGGAGGCGCTGCACTACCGTTGACACCCTCTACTGTGGGTGCTACCTAAGCTTGGCCACAAAGATGTTGGCCCGCAGAAAAAATCAAGTTAGCCTGGGACTTCCTTCCGTTCTTTCTTCGTGAGATAAACGAATATGATCGAGAGAGTCCCTAAGATGGAGAAAACCCAAGGTAACCAATCTAAACCATAAGGAGGGGAACCCGCCCACCACATAATCATAAAGAGAACTGCAAGCCAAGCCGAAGCAAAGCACACTCTCCAGTAGTTTTTCCTGAGGCAGAAAATTTCACCAGCAATAAGAAATGCAACCGGAATAATCATTAATAGGTTAAGAACAATTTGATAAACATTAACACCAAAATCACTCAGGGCAGAAACCATAGTATTTAGAAGGAATATGCCAAAGATTATCAACATGATACCTGCTGCTTGTCTCATTCTATCCTCCCGTTTGCTTGATGCTGATTACTGAAACCTCAAGAGGCTGTCATATACCAGTGACTGTCATATTCTGACCGACAGCTACTTCAAATTGCTGCTCACCTTCGGGCAAATTGACGAAAACAAGGGAATCAACACTACCCACATTCTCGATCATGACTCCGTTAGCTAGTTCAGTGACGGAGACTCCCAACGTATCCTGTGGAGCACAAGATAAACCAATCAGGTTTAACGCTATCAGAAGGATTGCAGGAATGACTGGAAATAGCGGCCTCAACAGCGAGATCTCTGAGCTGTGGTGTAGAAACCTAGAATGGGTAGACCTCCTTACACTGCTCTGCAAATAACTCAACCAGGAAATTATGACGTATCATCCCCAAAGGGCAACCCTTCGATTTGTGGCACAACCTTTTGATACAGCCACACATCAAACAAATCAGTCAAATCCTCACCACTGACTTCGTTCGCTAGCGCAATAAAATCCTCAACAGTTGCATTACTATCTTTGAAACGTTGGAAATACGTGCGGATCATCTCAAAAAACACCTCATCATCCACATGCTGACGTAAGGCATGAAGTGTCAAAGCGCCACGCCAATATACTGCGTCATGAAATAAATTTTCGGCGTCCGGATCACCAATGCTATCCGGAGCCGTATTCATAAAATCAGGATCGGAAATACGATCATACCAATCATTCAATACGCTTTGCACAACATCATCTTCATAAATTTCAGTGACCCACATGAGCGATAAATACGTTGCAAAGCCTTCATTCAACCAGATGTCTCGCCAGCGCGCAAGACTCACGCTATTGCCAAACCACTGATGCACCAATTCATGTGCCCGCGTGATATCAGCCCGTACAGAATCCTCTAAAATCCGTGTGCCATAAGTAGATAAAGTCTGTGTTTCAAGCGCATATGTCAGATCAAAATCTACGACCACACTACCATATACATCAAACGGGTATTCTCCAATAATACCTTCATAGAACGTGATCATCTCTGATGTATCTTCAAATATGGGTCTTGCTCGGTCAAAATGCCGACCTGCAAAATAATTCCGAATCGGTACTTGTCCTTCTTTTCCTGTTTCATCTAGTACCAGATCACCTGTATGGACTGTCACAAGATAGCTCGCTGTTAGGTCATTCAACACCGATTTATAGGTCAGCATTCCATTGTCATTAATCACTTCGATGAGTTCGCCACTTGTCGCCACTACATATGGCTCTGGCACGGTGATCGAAAAGCTATACGTTGCCTTATCTTTTGGATGATCATTCACAGGATACCAGAATGATGCACCACGCGGCTCACTCGTCACAAAGGATCCCCCTGCATGAAATACCCAGCCAGCCGATGCCAGGAATTTTGGACCACCATAAAATACATCCTCAGGAATCCCTTTTCGTGGTTTGCCATTATATGCAACAGTTACCTCGAACGTGTCCCCTATCGCAATCGGATAATTTGGAATGATCATCAACTCGCCCTGATCACGCCCGTACTTGACCAACTGCCCTTCAATTGTTACATCCGTGATTGTATATCCCCAAAAATCCAAATTAAATTCGGTGAGATTTTGCGTCGCTTGAATCGTAATCTCAACTGTTGCATCCAGCGTTTCCGCATCAAAATCAGGGGTAATATCGAGATGATAATGCAAAGCGTCGTAACCTTCGTTCCCTAGCAACGGGAAATAGCTATCCCCCAACGAACTCGGTTTAACCGTCACCTGTCCGGTTGTACAACCTGCAATCATCCAGCATAACAGGATTGATACAAGCAGAGAGATCGTAAGGATGATTACAGTGACCAGCCTCTTCACTTCTACCGCTCCTGATTGAATTATACCACCAGCCAACCCTATGGATAGGGTGTGAAAGAATAGAGCAAACGAGAGCACCGAACCACGATTGACACCCACTACTACGGGTGCTACCTAAGCCTGGCCACGAAGATGTTGGCCCGTAGAAGAAATCCAGTCAAGTCTGAGATTCTGACCACTCACTTTTTCTGAGACAAACGAAAATCAATGGGGGAATCCCCGCCACCATTAGGAGAGGCCATATGGGTGGGTAATACACCAATGCACCTGGAACTTCAGGGTAAGGGTATGACCAGAGAACCGCAAAGAAAGAGAGAGCCAAAGCCGAAAGGACAAAGAGGAGTGAGGCCGAAGCCAAGCATATCCTCCAATAGTTCCTTTCAAGGCAGAAGACTCCACCAGTAATAACAAATATAGCCGAAACAGTAATGAGTATCCCCAAAAGAGCAAGGCGAGCATCATCAACAGGGAAGTCACTCAAGATAGCAGCCGCAAAAATCAGCAAGAATGCACCAACGATTGTCATCAGAATACCTGCTGCTTTTCTCATTTTATCCCCTTATCGGTCAAGGCTAAAATCTGGAGCGTAGATACTCAAAGATAGAGCCTTTCTTGTAGTGAGTTACAGTCCGTTCCCTCTCCACCTGCCTATACTTGGTTACAGTCCTTTCCTCTTCCACTTCCTTTGTGCCTTCAGTAATTGTGTAATCCCATTTCCACACATCTTCATCCATGTCAATATCTTGAGCACTATACTTGGCTGTGTCCATCTGACCTGGTTCAAGGATGAGCTCTTCTTCTCCATCATCCTTGTCCGCAAAGAACACAAACTGTTCCCAATCTAGTCTGTCCCAATCTAGCGTATCCAGATAAGCCTCTTGGTCTTCTGCAGCAAGATAGTCGGTAAAATCAAAATCAGGATGGCATAATTGTGCTGCACTACTCCTATCCATCGAATAATAGGTAAATTGAACCGCAAATGTCCCTGACACGCTGTCTTTATTTTGTAGGGTTACACAGCCTATTGGGTAGAATACCTCCACTATCTCATCCTGGAAGACAATCCCTCCGATGACTATGCGCCTTCTTTCCTGATACGATTCTGTGTCCGTGTAAGATTCCGTCACCTTGTAAGTTAATGACTGCGTTTCGTAATAGGTCTCCGTCGCTTCGTAAGGCTCATTCTCGTAGTAAGTCTCAGTATCTTGATAAGGCACGTTCATAAGCGGGACAAAGCCGACGACTACGACAATCGCAAGAACTGTGACAATGGGGATTACTACCTTCTTCACCTTATCCCTCGCTGCTTCTATCCTCTTCTCTTAACGGTGCTGGCCTTCCTCCTAACTGTGGTAGCCTTCCTCTTGGTCGTGGTGCGCTTCTTCTTAGTCGTGCTGCCCTTTTTCTTGACTGTGCGAGGCTTTATCCTAATGAGCTTGCCCTTTATCCTGATTGCAGTACCTTTCTTCTTGTTGTGTTTCGGGCAAAGCAACTGTCGGTTATCAAGTGTCTCAGGCCCGCCAATAGAGACTGGAATGATATGGTCTACTTCAAGGTCATCTAGGTCATATTCTTTGCTGCTGTGACACATCTTACACAGATACACAACCTTTGTGATCCTACCGGACCAGTCATCACGATAGTTGCGTCGTTGACCTTGATACTCAGCAATTTCCTTCTTCTGCTTTCTCGTATAACGCATATGTCTACCTCCCTGATACGATCGGTCAGTGCAACTTTTTAATCTCAGAACAGAGCCAGATTTTCCCTCTTCTCGTCTGCACCATATAGGAGTCCCGCATTTTTCCCTTATAGATTCCTCGCACAATGGCTGGACCCCTACGAAAAGTCCACTCGCCTACACCTATTGCTCTCAACCCTACTACATATTCACCTTTTTTTATTCGTCCAAACATTTGCACCTCCCTGTGCAAGAGCCAATTCTCCAAATCCGCTGGCTGGGCTAGCGCTTTCTTCGAGCAGTTTTGCTTGCTGGCTTCTTGGCAGTTTTCCTTGCGGGCTTCCTTGCAGTTTTCTTATATCCAACTTTGAGCTTTTGAGTTCTGTAGCCGATTACCGAACCAAACCAGGGCTCTCGTTCCCTAACTACCCTTATCTTCGTGGCTTTGCCATGACAATTTCTGCAGACTAGGAAACAGTTCTTTTGGCTAATATTGGCTGAGTTATTGTCCCTATGGTCAAAATTATAAGTCCCACTGCCCCAAGTTAAGGGTATCTTGCATACCCGACATCTGGAACGAGGCATTCTAGCGGGGACTTTCTTGTCCTTAACATATTTCAGGAGAGTGTTCTTTCCACTTTCACCTCCCGCACTAAGCCACTCAATTCTTTTTGTTACTATGCTGAATTCTATTCTGTCCATATCTCAATTATCCTCCCTTCTTAATAGTGTAAGAAGCAATCAGGCAGGTATGACAGAGTTTAGCTCGTGGGAAGTATCCCGTTCCCTACCACCAGCTTTGTGCAGGTCTTTTCTTACCAGCATCACTTCTCTTCCTTCGCCACTTTCCACTCTTGGTTCGAGAACGAGGTTGCTTGCCTACATGAGGGATACTTCCGCCTGCTCGTCTATCCGGCATTTCTGTACCTCCTTCTGGTTCCATTATTATATCCTTGGCGAACCGCTAATGGAAGATATGAACAAATAGAGCAAAGGAAGGGACTGCAATTGACACCCACTACTGCGGGGAATAGAATCACTGTGGTGGACAATAGCTGGGATTCATACCGCAAACACATACAAGAGCAAATCAATCACAGTGTTTCTCTATTATTTCAAAGGTTCAACTATTTCCTATTAATGACATCGTTTCTCATGATAGCTTTTGTGACTATAGTACTATCAAATAGGTTCACAGGGGACTTGTCTGACAAATATTCTGTGATTGCTCTAGTAATTGGTACACTTGGTTTTTCGCTTTCCTATCTTTTCTCCATAATAAACTTCATGAATACAAAAATAATCCATGATATGGGATTGTTCCTGAGAAAGGTTATCAGTTCAGGGAGTATCAATACATTGCCAGGTTTTGACTCTCATGTTTCAGATAGACTTGTTCCGCAACATAGATTTGGGATTAAATACTTCCCGTTAGTTTATCTTAATACGGTTGCTTTCATATTCAGAGCAACTCTTGAGCACCCGTTTTCAGAAACTAAAACCGCGGGTTACATGGATGTAGCTCCCCATACCTGGTTAACACCCATTTTGATTGCCTTTGTTTGGACGATAATTTGTTCAATTATCTTCTTTGATTGTTCTTATATTATCTCCCTTCATTATTTCTGCCTGCCACTACGCTGGGTGCCACCATTGGCTATTACTATCTTCAGCCTTCTTGTTGGGGTAGGGATAAGAGTCTATGTTCGCTTAAAAAAAGGGTAACCGTATCAACCCCTATTCGTATCATGACTCCAATAGGGGGAGGGGAGAAGGACCAGTCCATCGAGAAGAACCCAATGTGGGGTATTATTATGAGCTAACAGCATCGCGGGAAAGCATGAATGAGAAATAGACACGTCACTAGATTCGGTTCGCCTTTGACTAGCTCGGGAGCACTCTATTGTGCCTGTGACCAAGAAGGCCTTCTTCAGATGGATGTAGATATGCAACTTGAACAACTACGGGCAAAGGGCAGGTCGATCACTCCAGCAATTAAGGCCAAAGTTAAGAGCACCGCAGAACAGAGAAGGGCAGAATACCATGACAAAGTGAATCAGATAGGAGTTCCCGATAAACTTAAAAGACTGTTCTTAATAACCAAGAAAGCTGAAGTCGAACAGTATTGTCGAAGTATTGTGCTTTCGGAGTACGATTTGTTCCTGCTGATCCATAACTGCTCCCAAATCCACTTCACGCACCGTTCCAGGTTCAAGCAGTATGTACCTGAGCATTTAACAGTGTCACGGGTCGACAGGGATGAAATGAAAGCGGGAAATCCAAAGAGATTTTTGACAAAGACTCACTCCATCCTGTTGGAACGCAGATATATCCATGCACACTTGTTCGAACGCGGCGCAGATTGGCATTGCCTTTATTTCAGCCACCAGGACATTGAACCACCGAGCACCAATCACTGGAAATACGGTTGCCACTTCCACTACATAAGTTATCTATGGCCAAAACTAAGGAAGAGGTGGATTTGGTGTAAATTCAACAAACGCTTTACTGAGATATCGGGCAGCCTGCATATGAGATTCGAGCCTTCTGAATTCCCCAGCCCGGGCAAAGCTAAACAAATAGACCCAAACGATAAAAGTACAATACCGCCCTGGGCAGTCAATTTTGACCCTGCTCTTGCTTGCGGGTGCGGTTCAGCACCGTTGCCGGTGCCACAGGTGGTAACTAGAGGGTTATGGGTAATGAAAGTGTCTCTGCCGCCCAAAGCAGTAAGGTAGTTCTTGCCCAGCTATCAGAGTACCTCACGACAGCCCAGCACACACTTGTCTCAATCAGCGGTAAGCCAGGGAGAAAAAGGGAGGCGCCGTGAGGCTAGCTTCAGCAACGTGGCTTTACGTTATCTTTTACCCAGCCTACAATAATATCGAGAGAGGCGCCGGGTAGGAATATCTCCTTGATTCCTAGTTTCTTGAGTTTGGGAACGTCTTCTTCAGGAATGATGCCTCCGCCGATGACCATCACATCATCCGCTTTGCTGGCTTTGAGCAACTCGAGCACCCGCTTAAATAAGTACATATGAGCCCCGGAGAGAACGCTGAGCCCGATGAGGTCAACATCCTCCTGTAATGCCGCAGCGACGATTTGCTCCGGCGTCTGATGCAAGCCGGTATATACCACCTCGAACCCGGCGTCCCGGAAAGCCCGGGCTATAACCCTGGCCCCGCGGTCATGCCCATCCAGGCCGGGTTTGGCTACTAGAATTCGTATCCTTCTTCCTGAATTCGTCATATTGTCTTTTCCTTTAGATAGCTCCTTCCAGGCTTCGTAACTCCCCTGACCCCTCTTATCTTAAGAGGGGGATTCGAAGAGTGGAGTCTAATAGAAGCCGGGGTCGCGGTATTCGCCGAAGACTTCTCTCCAGACATCGCAGATTTCCTGCTCAGTAGCGTATTCCCTTACTGCCTCTATCACATAGGGCATCAAGTTCTTGTCCGTCCTGGAAGCAGCACGGAGGTCGTTCAAGATTTGAGCCACCTTACGATTATCCCTCTCCTTCTTCACTTTCTGCAGCCTGGCAATCTGCTTTTCCTCGACCGCTTCATCTATTTTCAGTATCTCTGGAGGAGCCTTCTCTTTAACAACATATTTATTCACGCCCACCACGACCTTCTCGCCTTTATCTACCTGCCGCTGATAATGATAGGCAGAATCGGCAATCTCCATCTGCGGAAAACCTTTATCAATAGCAGCAAGGATGCCTCCCATGTCGTCTATCTTATTGATGTATTCCCAGGCCTTTTCCTCCATCAGTTTGGTCAAAGACTCCACAAAATAAGAGCCGGCCAGCGGGTCTATGGTGTTGGTGATGCCTGTTTCATCGGCGAGGATTTGCTGGGTGCGCAAAGCAATGGTAGCAGCAAATTCAGAGGGCAAAGCCAGGGTCTCATCCAGTGCATTAGTGTGTAGGGACTGTGTCCCGCCCATGACGGCGGCCAGCGCCTGAGTGGTGGTCCTTACAATATTATTGTAGGGCTGCTGGGCGGTCAGAGAACAACCTGCCGTTTGAGTATGGAACCGCATCCACCAGGAGCGCGGATTCTTAGCTTTGAACCTGTCCCTCATAATGTGGGCCCACATCCTTCTGGCTGCCCTGAACTTAGCAATCTCTTCGAAGAAATCGAGGTGAGAATTGAAGAAGAAGGAAAGACGAGGAGCAAAGGAATCGACATCCAGCTTCTTTCTGTCCATGACGTCCCGGACGTAGGCTATCCCATCGGCCAGTGTGAAAGCCAATTCCTGGATGGCAGTGGAGCCTGCCTCCCGGATGTGATAGCCGCTGATGCTTATAGTATTCCACAGGGGAACATGCTGGGTACCGAACTCGACGGTATCGCTTATCAGCCTGATGGACGGCTCCGGCGGCAGCATGAATGTCTTCTGGGCAATGAACTCCTTGAGCATATCGTTTTGAATCGTGCCCCCGATTTTGTCCCAACCTACTCCTGCTTTTTCGGCAACAGCCAGATACATGGCCCAGAGTATGGAGGCAGGGGGATTTATGGTCATCGAAGTAGTGACGCTGTCCAGGGGAATCCGATGAGTCAGAATCTCGAAATCTCTCAGCGTGTCAATGGCCACGCCGCATTTCCCGCACTCACCCCTAGCCCGGGGCGAATCGCTATCGTATCCCATCAAGGTAGGGAAGTCGAAGGCGGTGCTCAGCCCAGTCTCGCCTTCCTTGAGCAAGTGGTGCCATCTCTTGTTAGTATCCTCGGCACTACCCATCCCGGAAAACATACGAAAGGTCCATTCCCTCCCCCGATACATTGTGGGTTGACAACCTCTGGTGAAGGGGAAAACGCCGGGATAGCCGATATCCTTAGAAAAATCCAGGTCCTTGATATCTTCCGGGGTATAGATTGACTTTATCTCCAGGTCGGAGACGGTGGAAAACCTTCTTCCCTTCTCAGCCTTTTGCCTTCCGGCCTTGGCGACCTCCTTCTCCCATCCTTTCTGGCCTTCTTCCGCTTCTCGCAGGGTTTTGTCGCTAAACATGATCAGCGCCTTTTACTTCATACCCAATACTTGTCGGGCAATCGTCCACCTCTGCATCTCCGAGGTTCCTTCGTAAATCTCAGTTATTCTCTGGTCACGGTAGTAGCGTTCCACAGCGAAGTCTTTGGTGTAGCCATAGCCGCCGAATATCTGGACCGCTTTGTGGCAAACCCTGTGAGCTGCCTCGGAGGCATAAAGCTTGGCCATTGCCGCTTCCTTAGGAGGAGCGTGTCCCTCTTTCTTGGTCAACCAGGCAGCCCTGTAGATTAGCAGCCGGGCCGCGTCTATTTCAGTGGCCATATCGGCAATCATCCACTGGATTGCCTGAAGTCGAGCCAGTTCGGCACCAAACTGTTTTCTTTCCTTGGCATAAGCCACGGCCGCATCATAAGCGGCTTGAGCAATACCCAGTGCCTGGGCAGCTATGCTGACCCTGCTGGCGTCTATACCTTCCAGGGCTACCCTGAAGCCTTTTCCTTCCTCGCCCAGCATATTAGCCGCAGGTATTTTGCAGTCATCGAAGATAAGCTCCGCTACCGAAGCAGGGTGCAGTCCCATCTTTCTTTCCAGTTTGCCCACGGAGAAGCCCTTAGTCCCTTTGTCCACCACAAAGGCACTGATGCCGCGATAGCCCAGCGATTTGTCTTTCGTGGCAAAGGTAGTCACAATCTCAGCTTCAGCGCCATTGCTTATGAAGATCTTCTGGCCATTCAGAACATAGTAATCGCCCTGCCGGGCGTACTTTGTTTCCATAGCCGCGACATCGCTGCCGGCCATGGCCTCAGTCAAGCCAAAAGCCACGATTGCCCCATTGATGACACGGGGGATGTAGTGCCTTTTCAGTTGCTCACTGCCGTGCATGACGACGGGATACATACCCAGGCCAAGGCTGACCAGATACACGACGCCTATGCCGGCACAGGCGCGGGATATCTCCTCAGTGGCTATGGCAAAAGTCACTTCGTCTCCGCTTCCTCCATATTCTTCAGGAAAATGCACGGCATGCAAGCCGGCGGCAGCCATCTTTTTGATAACGTCATAGGGGAATTCTTCCGCCTCATCCCATTCGGCAGCGTGGGGCGCAATTTCGGCGGCGCAGAAATCCCGCACCATAGCCTGGAACATCTTCTGGTCTTCGGTAAGCTCAAAATCCATTTCTAACTCCTTTACAGTCTATTCTAAGGCCCTGCCTGTTGAACGGTAACCAACCGTCATTGATCATCCCACCATCTCAGAAGTCTTGTTTTTCTCGAAGGCTGTCATTTCCGCCCGCTTCCGTTCGCTTCAAAGGCTGATTTTACTACTCAGCCTGAGTCATGGTCAATCTTTTACTCTGTCCTGACAGAGGGGATTCGAATCATGGTCTAGTTGACGCAGACTAGTGACATCTCATATCGTTTGTAACAGTGCCATGATAGAAGGGCTTATGGCTTAGTTCTTCCGATAATTTCCCCCTTAAGGTAAGGGGGATTACAGGGGGTTATGGATGCTTGCCAATGTTTTCATAACTCCCCCGCCTGCCAAAGAACTTGTTCGGCCTGCTTGCGCAAAAGCTTCAGCGAAGGCAAGCGGGCAGGCCTTTCCCCTCTTATCCTAAGAGGGGGATTCGGGAAGAATGGATTGACGGCTCCCTCTTAATCCCGCTACTTCGCTTACGACAGGCGTTAAGAAGGGAAATCGGGCACCCGTCTTTTGAAGAAGCTCACGTGCTGTGAGAAAGGTGTCACGAAGGTAGTGAACCAGTACCAGTCATTGACGGGTGGGGTTTTTTGTACTAAACTCACGTCTCTAGTATGCATGCCTTAGAAAGAAGTAAGGGCACCGGGACCTGGCTTGAGTGCCCTAATTTTATGTCCATCTAGGAGGTAGGGCAATGGATTTAGTCTGGATTTGTGTAATCGTGGGAATTGTGGGGGCGGCCGTGGTGGCGTACTTTGTGAGGTATGTTCTGCGGCAGGACGAGGGCTCAGCCAAGCTCAAGGAAATCTCCGGCGCCATCAAAGAAGGCGGACTGGCTTTTATCCACAGGGAATATCGCACGCTGGCCATCGTAGTAGTCGTAGTGGCCATTATCCTGGCAGTCGTCCCGGCCCTGGGCTGGAGAATGGCGGTAGCTTTTATATTTGGCGCCCTGTGCTCCATGGGTGCCGGCTATGCCGGCATGAATATGGCACTCAGGACCAACGGCCGGACTTGCGCCGCGTCACAAAAAAGTCTCAACCAGGGATTGCGCGTCTCTTTCCGGGGCGGGGCAGTTATGGGACTGACAGTGGTGAGCATCGGCATCATAGGACTATCTATTCTCTACTTCATATGGCATGACCTTCCTGACTACCAGTTCCTGTATATCATCCCTGCCTACGGTACCGGTGCTTCACTGGTAGCTCTTTTTGCCAGGGTGGGCGGTGGGATTTTCACCAAAGGGGCCGACGCCGGTTCCGACCTGGTGGGCAAAGTGGAGGCGGGGATACCGGAGGACGACCCCAGAAACGCTGCTGTGATAGCCGATAATGTCGGAGATAATGTCGGCGATGTCTGCGGGATGGGTGCCGACCTTTTCGAATCGTATGTGGAAACCGCTGTTGGCACTATGACACTTACTACGGTGGGCGTCCTACTCGCCCCGTGGGTCAAGGGAGTGTTGTTCCCCTCACTTTCTCCCGAAGTTGCCCTGCGGCACGCCTGGTGGCTGCCCCTTCTCATCATGGCTGCCGGCATTGTGGCTTCCGTCATCGGCTGTTTTCTGGTCAGGGTCGGGGAGAAGGTGGAGATGAGCGCTCTTCTGGGAGCTTTGCGCCGCGGCACACTGGGCGCCACAATACTGGCGGCAGTGTTCGGCTTCCTGGTGATTCGTTTTTTGGGCGCCAGCCTAGGTCTCTTCTGGGCAATGCTGGCCGGCCTTGTGGCCGGTGCCTTAATGGGGGAAGCCACAAACTATTTCACCTCTTATGCCTTCAAGCCAACCCAGGAAATTTCGGAAGCTTCCACCAGAGGCGCGGGCGCTACTATAATTCGAGGCTTTGCCAACGGTTTGATGAGCACATGGCCGCCCGTAGTCCTGGTAGCCGTGGCTATTATCATAGCGTACAAGTTCGGCAGCTTCTATGGTGTCGCCCTGGCTGCCGTTGGCATGTTGTCCACCCTGGGCGTGACACTGGCTACCGATGCCTACGGACCCATAGCTGACAATGCCGGAGGCATCGCCACTCAGGCGGCGTTACCACCGGAGGTGCGTGAGAGGACAGATGCTCTGGATTCTCTGGGCAATACCACCGCCGCCACAGGAAAGGGATTCGCCATCGGCGCTGCTGTCATGAACGCCCTTGGCTTGATCCTGGCCTATGCTATGGCTGTCGGGATAGTCACAATCTCATCCACAGGGCAATTGAACCCGCTGCCTCCAGAGTTGAGTCTGCTAAGTACGCCGATTATCGTCGGCCTGATTCTCGGCGCTCTTATCCCGCCTGTCTTCTGCGCTATGAGCATGAAGGCGGTCGGTATAACTACGGCGGCGATTGTCGATGAAGTCCGTCGACAGTGGCGCGAGATAAAGGGCTTGATGGAGGGGACAGCCCGGCCCGAATATGGCAAATGCGTGGATATCGCCACCAGAATAGCCTTGAAAGAAATGCTGGTTCCTTCCATAATGACGATAGTCGCGCCTGTCATCGTGGGAGTGGTTCTGGGCAAATATGCCCTGGCTGGCTTCCTTGTCGGCGCCCTGGCTACCGGTTTCATCCTCGCTATCACCTTAAATAACGCCGGCGGAGCCTGGGACAACGCCAAGAAATGGATTGAGTCTGGGAAGTTCGGTGGCAAAGGCTCTGATGCTCATAAAGCAGCGGTGGTTGGCGATACAGCCGGTGACCCCATGAAAGACACCGCAGGACCGTCTCTGAACATAATGCTCAAGCTGATGTCGGTGATTTCCCTGATGCTGGCGCCGGTCCTAATGCATTTCGGTGGTTTGATTTAACAAGTGCAACGGGGCAGGCGTAATTCCCAAATCTTGAGTCGCCTGCCCCCATTACCGTATAGCTGGCACAAGAGACGACGACCGCGTCATCTGCAGGACATTCCACCCACCACTTCATCCGTGTTCGTATCAATCAGAATCTCCCACCAATGCCCGGGGAGATATCCATTTTCGAACCTGACCAACCAGCACGACTCAGTCTCTGATGTGTCAGGTATATCCAGTCCCCTTGCTGAGAGCCAGTAGGACAAATAGCCCTCAGGCACTTCGTCTATATGTACGAGACCAACAGAAAGAACCCTCCCTAGCTGGAGCCCTATGTCTTCGAAAAACCCTCTACCAACCTCGACGGCTTGCTCTTTTTCCACAGACCATTTTGGCGTGGCGAATATTCCCGCTAACAGGAAGATTACGATGCCGAGCAAAACCCACTTGTTCACCGGTTCCTCCACCTTATTTGATTCATGGGCTGTCTAATCTAAAACTATAATGCAGCAGTAACAATTTAGTTGCATCAAAATCTCATTCTGCGTGTCCCACTCAGGCCTTCACCTCAAAGTCTCTCTTCCCCAGAGCGATAAGAACAACCGCCGCGATCCCTAAAAACACTGACGGAAGGGCGCATATAGCCCCGGCCAAAGACAAACCAAATCTTTTTCTTCTTACAGCCGAGATGCCGCCAACTACAGCCACTATACCCAAAGCAACAAAACATCCTCCAAGGATCGGCCAATGAATTGGGATATAATCCATGGACGCAGGAACCATGGGGCCGCCCCACAAAATATAATACCGCCAACCGTCTGGCAAGAATGGCAGAAAAAACCTACTTATGAGCACAAAGCCATGTTGGTAGGACACCAAAAAATTCACTATTAACACTCCACCGCTAATTACCTGAGGTATCCCCCCCACTACGCTCAAGACTCCGCCGGCGGTTAGCAAATTACGCCTGCCATTCCCATTAGAGCCCATTCCGTTTCCTCCTTACTTAATAATATGACGGCCATTCGCTTTTGGCAAACCCTGAAGTGCCTGCCCCATTCGGAATCTGCTTCTAGCATTCTAGCCCTTCCTTTTTGAGAAGCCTGAGCGCCAATGCTAAAATAGAGCGTCATGCCCGATGTCATATTTATCAAGGGTGCCCGAGAGCACAACCTTAAGGATATAGATGTCATTATCCCCAGGAACAAACTGGTGGTTATCACCGGTGTTTCCGGTTCGGGTAAAAGCTCTCTGGCTTTCGACACCATATACGCCGAGGGACAGCGCCGCTATGTAGAGTCTCTTTCTGCCTATGCCCGCCAGTTTCTGGGGCAGATGGAGAAGCCGGACGTTGATTACATCGAAGGTCTTAGCCCGGCCATATCCATCGACCAGAAAGGGCCGCCTCATAATCCCAGGTCTATCGTGGGCACGTTGACCGAAATCTATGATTACCTGCGCCTTCTGTTCGCCCGCGTCGGGCATCCCCATTGCCCACAGTGCGGCAGGGAAATCTCGCGCCAGACAGTGCAGCAAATTGTGGATTCCGTTCAGGAAATACCGCAGGGCAGCCGCATTATGATCATGGCGCCTTTGGTCAGGGACCGCAAAGGTGAGCACCAGGCGATATTCAAGGATTTGCAGAAGGCGGGGTTTGTCAGGGTTCGGATTGACGGGCAAATTCATGACCTTTCTGATGAATTTCAGTTAGATAAGAAGAAGAAGCATGCCATAGAGGTAATAGTTGACAGACTTCAGATAGAGCAAAGCGAAAACGCCACCCGCCTGGCCGACTCCGTTGAGACAGCACTAAAACTGGGATCGGGCGTGGTGATTGTCAAAGTCCTTGACGGGGAAGAATTGCTTTTCTCGGAGCATTTCGCCTGTGTCTATTGCGGAATAAGCCTGGGGGAAATTGCCCCCAGAACATTTAGCTTTAACAGCCCCTACGGAGCTTGTCCGGCCTGCACGGGACTGGGCTGTAAATTGGAAATTGACCCTAACCTGGTCATCCCGGATAAGGGATTGAGCCTGGCTGAGGGAGCTATTCAGCCCTGGATGAGAAATGGACAGCTCAGCACCTGGTCCACCAGCATACTAGAGTCTCTGGGTCACCGCCACGATTTTTCTCTCTCCACGCCGGTGAAGGCTCTAAGCAAAGAACAATTACGCATCATTCTCTATGGCGACGGGGGCGAGCCAATTCCCGCCACATATGAAGACCGTAACGGTAATCTGCGTCAGTACTACACTAATTTTCCGGGCGTCATACCATACCTGGAGCGCCGCTATCGAGAGACGAGTTCGGATAGTGTCAGAGCGGATATCGAGCGCTATATGGCATCCACGCCCTGCCCTGCCTGTCAGGGGAAGAGGCTGAAGCCGGAATCTCTAGCTGTCACTATAGTGGGCAAAAATATTATGGATGTTACCGGCCTACCTGTCATGGAGGCTTCAAATTGGGTAGAGCACCTGAGTGATAAGATCAGCCCCCGGGAACTTACCATAGCCAGGCAAATTATCAAGGAGATTCACGCGCGCTTGGGCTTTCTGAGAGACATAGGTCTGGGCTATCTAACGCTGGACCGTCCTTCAGCAACGTTGAGCGGCGGTGAGGCCCAGAGGATTCGTCTGGCTACCCAGATTGGCAGCGGGCTCAGCGGCGTCCTTTATATTTGTGACGAGCCCACGGTCGGTTTACATCCTGCCGATGGTTCCCGCCTCATCACCACGCTGAAGCGCCTCAGAGACCTCGATAATACCATAATTGTCGTAGAGCACGATGAGGCTATGATGACAGCTGCCGATTACATTATTGATATGGGGCCCGGCGCCGGGAAACAAGGAGGAGAGGTAGTCGCCACGGGGACACTGCCAGAGATAATGGCTTGCCCTCAGTCAATAACGGGACAGTACCTGAGCAGGACAAAGCAAATTCCCCTGCCATCCAAGCGTCGTGCCGGCTCGGGAAAAGAGCTGGTGATTGAAGGCGCCAGAGAGAATAACCTGAAAAACATCGATGTCCGTATTCCCCTGGGCAAATTTGTTTGCGTCACAGGTGTTTCAGGCAGCGGCAAAAGCTCTCTCATCAACGAAGTCCTGTACAAAAGACTGGCCCGACTTTTCTACCGGGCCAAGGAGAAGCCAGGTAACTGTGACAGCATCACCGGCACTGAACACATTGACAAGGTGGTCAATATTGACCAATCACCGATTGGCCGCACCCCCAGAAGCAACCCGGCTACTTATACGGGGACATTCACCCCTATCCGAGAGCTTTTCGCCACTGTCCCCGAAGCCAGAGTGCGTGGTTATCCCCAGGGGCGCTTTTCCTTTAACGTAAAAGGAGGACGGTGCGAAGCCTGTCAAGGAGCAGGCTATGTTCAGATTGAGATGCAGTTTCTGCCTAATGTCACTGTTGCCTGCGAGATATGCAAGGGAAAAAGATATAACCGTGAAGCGCTGGAAATCCAATTTAAGGGGAAGAACATCGCCGAAATCCTGGCCATGACGGTGGATGAAGCCTTGGTCTTCTTTGACCACTTCCCGAAAGTTAAACACAAGCTGGAAACCATCCGAGACGTAGGTTTGGGGTATATTTGCCTGGGACAGCCCGCCCCAACCCTGTCCGGGGGCGAGGCTCAGCGGGTAAAATTAGCTACTGAACTTTCACGCCGCTCCACTGGCAAGACGCTTTATATACTGGATGAGCCGACTACCGGCCTTTCCTTCTCAGATATTGCTTGCCTCCTGAAGGTGCTGCAGCGCCTGGTCGATTACGGAAACACGGTGATCATCATTGAACACCACCTGGATGTGGTCAAAAATGCCGATTGGGTCATTGACCTCGGCCCTGGAGCTGGTGATGAGGGCGGCTACCTGGTAGATGCCGGCACACCTGAAGAACTGACTCAGAATGAGGCCTCTTTCACTGGAAAGTATTTACGTGCTATATTATCAACGACACACGAAAAGGTATTGACATGAAATCAAAGCTCAACAGAGAGGAAATCCTCGATTCCATTCATGGCAATGTGCAGGATAAGAACACGATTAAGCATATGTTAGCCACCGAGGCTATTATGCGGTCCCTGGCCAGGAAGCTGGGAGAAGATGAAGAGGAGTGGGGCATTACCGGACTGATTCACGATATAGATATGGAACTGGTTGAGGGTGATATGAGCAGCCACAGCAGATTGAGCGCTGACATCGCCCAGGAGCTGGGTGCCAGCGCGCTTATGGTCCATGCTATTCTGTGCCACAACGAAGCTCATGGCGTTCCCCGTGAGACTAAATTGGATAAGGCTCTTTTTTGTGCCGACCCACTGAGCGGGCTGATCACGGCCGCTGCGTTGGTTCGGCCTGATAGACTAGCGGGGCTGATTACTAAATCGGTAATGAAACGCTTTCGCGAAAAAAGCTTCGCGGCTGGAGTCAATCGGGAGCAAGTTGCTGGGTGCCGCGAAATCGGACTGGAACTGGAAGAGTTCATCAGCATGGGAATCGAAGCCATGCAAGGAATCGCTCCAGAGCTAGGACTGTGACATTCCAGGATCCTATAGCGCGATTCTCGAGAACCGCACAGCACGAAGCCAAAACCTCACACCAAGCCTCTGAATATCCCCTGCCTGGAACCAGGGCCACCGTGATCAGGACCAGGCGCATGCCCCACCAGTCAAACAGCATAAACGTTTGGACCCGGACACGTTTTCCCCCAGCCTCATAACCAGATTCCTATTGCAAATGGATTTATGTGTTTGATATAGTTGACTATATTTGGTTATGGCCGGAGCGTGAATTTTCGAGCCAAGTAGGGAAGGAAGTAGGCATGGTGGTAAGAAGAAAAATCGCTCATGAGAGAAGAAATAGAACCACCGCACAAGAAGTCAGAGACGCTACCTAAAAGCGGAGAGATATACAGGGCTCTGGTAGCATACTCCCGGGATGCCGTACTGGGGGTGAATCGCAAAGGGACAATAGTATTCTGGAACGAAGGCGCAGAGCAGATTTTTGGCTACTCAAGCGAAGAGATTCTGGGCCAGCCAGTAACCAGGTTGATTTCGGAGAAACACGGAAAAGATCACACACTGATACTGCGGGCTTTCCTGAACGGAAATTGCGGGAAAACAGGGCGCATCGAAGGCGAAGCACTAAGGAAAGATGGGTCTACGTTTCCCTTTGAATTGTCTTTATCTATTGAGCGGCAAGACGACAAATCTCTGGTACTTGTCGTCGCAAGAAACATCACCGAGCACAAACACATGGAGCAGGCACTGAAGGAAAGCGCAGAACACTATTGCAGTCTTTTTGAAAATTGCCTAGAAGCAGTTTTTTCTGCGAACATCCAGGACGATACTGGAGCAGGTAACAAGGCGCTTGAGAAGCTGGGTCGGTACTGTCTGGAAGAACTGACCGAGCTGAAGCCAGAAAACACCCTCCCACCGGAAGATAGGGAATGGCTTTCCACGCAAGTGGGAAAGATACTGAGCGCAGAGCAACCTGTGTCCAGCATAGTGCAACAGATTTTCAGGAAAGATGGCAGAAGAATACTGATGGAGCAGTATTTGAAGTTCATTAGTAACAAAGACAAATCTGCAGGATTACAGGGGTTTCGCACTGACATCACCGAGCGGGGTAAGACTGAAGAACAATTGAAGAGTTCTTTTGTCGACCTGGCAAAAATAGTCTCTCGTGTCGTCGAATCTTGCGACCCTTACACGGCGGGGCATCAACAAAGAGTGGCGGAACTAGCCTGTCTTGTGGGCGATAATATGGGCTTGGCTGAGGATACGGTTGACAGGCTCTATCTCGACGGACTGCTCCACGACATCGGCAAAGTCTCTATTCCAAAGAGTATTCTTACCAAGCCCGGTGAACTAGCTGAGGAAGAATGGGCCCTTATCCGTGCCCATACCAGACAAGGTTATAACATATTGAAAGATGCCAACCTGCCCTGGTCAATAGCTGACGTGGCGCTACAACACCACGAACGGCTCGATGGCTCGGGTTATCCTGATGGTACGACAGAAGACGGGCTAAGTCTGGAAGTCAGCATTCTTGCTGTCTGCGACGTGGTGGAGGCCATGAGTTCCCATCGTCCCTACCGGCCAGCAAGAACTACAACGGATGTTCTACAAGAGCTAAGAGACGGCAGGGGAACAAAGTACAATGCCAGCGTAGTGGATGTAATGACGCCGATGATTGAAAGCGGGGAATTCAGGTCTACCTGGAACGGTAGAAATTCAAAGATCGCAGCTACATAGAGTCCAGTTCCCTGACGACTTCAAGAAAGGTCTCAAAGGGCTTATATTTAAGATTCCGCTCTCTGCCGTACACCGCCAAGTCGCCTGTGGCGAAGACATGGTGAGCGTATTTCGCCGGGGCAATATCGGAATCGCCATTTCCTATATATACTACCCTGTATCCTGGCTTCAGAAACGACTCGATATATGCTTCCTTAAAGCCATCATCCAGTCTTCTGCCATCCGGCCCCACATAGTGAACTTCCATTCCCTCGGGGTGGAACGCGGCTTGTGCAGCATACACTTCGAGATGTCCCAACCCCAAGTCCTTAAGGATGGCCCTTATGTAGAAATCAAGACCGTTGCTCACAATGACCAATCTGAATCCTCTCTCCTGGCAATGATTGACCAGTTCGTGAAATCCAGCTCGCACCTTGAGGTCGCCTTTCAGAAATTGAAGTAGCGTATGTTCATCGGCTTTGACCATGGCAAAAGCTCTGGTATTGAACGCCCCGACAGATATCTTATGTTCCTTATAATCCTGCAGCAGCCGGCGCCAATCCCCCTGAGCGAAAGCGCCCAGAAGAAGGAAGCTAATATCCGTTTCGGTAACCGTACCGTCGAAATCACATTGAACTAAGCTGTTCACCGTTGATATTCCACCGTCAATGTCCCCATTTCCTTAACTGTCTTGTTGCTCGTTTTAGCGCCCAGAGACAAATGTAGTTAGATTAACACACTATGCCAAGAAGATAAAGGATAAGCTCTCTCTGCCAGAATCCAAATTGACAGTATCCATTTTGGAAGCTATTATTTGTTCTCCGTGGGAAACATAGAGAACAACCACACACTTGCTGAAGTAACCGAAGCTTTTCTATCACGCCTTCCGCCGGAAGAAAGGGGAAAGATACAGGCAGAGGTATTCAAATTCGTTAGATGGCTTGGCTCATCGCGTCAGTTGAAGGACATCAATCCTGTAGATGTGGCAAGCTATGGTGAACAAATTACTCCCTCAGCGGCTAAGCCCATCAAATCCTTCCTCGCGTACATCCAGAAACAGGGATTCAGCAGGACGAATTTGGCACCGCATCTCAAAGTGAAGAAAAGTTCTTCAAAAACTGTGGCTGTCTGGCAGGGCAGTTCAGTCCAGGCTACCTTGACTACACAAGGTTACGCAAAATTAGAAAAGGAATTAGCCAACCTGAAAAATCAGCGCTCTCAAGTCATCGAGGAGATGCAAATAGCAGCCGCTGACAAGGACTTTCGCGAAAATGCCCCTTTGGCAGCAGCTAGAGAGCAGAAGTCCCATCTCGAAGGGAGAATCAAGGAGATAGAGGCAGTCCTGAATCAGGCGAAGATAATGAGGGAGGGCCAGGACACAACCAGGGCAAAATTTGGGTACACAGTATTGCTTCGTGATTTATCGTCAGGCAAAGAGTTTAGCTACACTTTAGTCGATCCTCGAGAAGCGAATCCAGCCAAGGGCAAACTTTCTGTCGCATCTCCCCTGGGTAAAGCAATCCTGGACAAAGAAAGGGGACAGACCGTTGAAGTTACTGCTCCTGCCGGCACCTTCTGCTGCCGCATTGAAAACATTATGACACTATCGACTGAAGGAAAAGTGAACCCCTAGTGGCATAATGAACTGACGGCCGCTCATGAATAAGAGGGCACTCAAGCTGTCTCACTTTTCGTCCGCCTCACATGTTGAGAGATTCTGGGGTTTGTTCATTCGTTTCACGTGTGGCATAATGAAATAGGTAGCAGGGAGTGGAGGGATCGCATAGTGGTCTAGTGCGGGCGCCTGCTAAGCGCTTACTCCGAGTTAAATCGGGGTCGAGGGTTCGAATCCCTCTCCCTCCGCCAAATGGTCGAAGAAGCCATCAGCCACAGCGCATCCCCTCGTCAGACACAAAACATATGGCTATCAATTAATGAACCGAGTGCGGTGACTTATCTGCCCGATCAAGGCAACGTTTCCACCGGGCATTAACCCAGCGCTGCAGCGCCTCAATCTGCTGTTCGGTAATACTCTTGAACCTTCCCTGTTCCACGAGATACTCCCTCAATGGCTTCAGGTCACCCTTCTTGGCGATGGATTCGCTGGCCGAAGTCAGGCGGAAAACACCGTCCTCAACTTCGTAGAGTATCACCCATCCGGTTTCGACCGCCAGCTTGCCGATGATGATGGTATTATTGAAAGGGAATGACCATCCGGGTGGGCAAGGCGAGAATACATGTATAAACCTGGTCCCCCGTATCGCCCCGGCTTTCTTGACTTTCTCGTAAAGGTCCAGGGGATAGGAAGCATTTGCGGTAGCCACATAAGGGATGCCGTGTGCCTCCATTATGGCTGCGATGTCTTTCGGGATCTGTTGCTTGCCCAGAATCGGCGTAGTACCTGAAATTGCACCCAGCGGCGTGGAGCCTGACCGCTGATTGCCAGTGTTCATGTAGCCCTCGTTGTCATAGCAGATATAGAGAAAATCAGTCTGTCTTTCCGCAGCAGCACTCAATGCCTGTAATCCTATATCGTGTGTTCCACCGTCACCGGCAACGGCCACCACGGTCAACCCTTCCCTGCCCAGCGCTTTGAGGCCAGCAAGTAGACCAGTAGCTGACGCTGCAGCCGAGGCGAACGGTGTATTCACGCAGGGGACAGTGACAGATGTTATGGGATACATGCCATGCAGCACTGTCAGACAACTGGGCGGCACCGTCACGATAACTTGCCCTTCCAGTGCTTTTAGAATATGACGATAAGCGAGCGACAGGGCACAGCCGGGGCAGGTTCTATTGCCCTGCAGCAGATATTCTTTCTCGGTCAAGTTGACGGCATTAGCCTTCATCAGTCAAACCTCTCAAATAGCACATATCCATTCAGGATATTCTCTGGTTAAATCGCCTTCCTTCACTGATGCCAGCGATCTATTTACCGCATCCACTAGCTCTCTGGCCTTGACGTCGCGACCGCCCAGTCCAACAATGAAGTTCCGTATGGCCGCTCTCAGGGAACTGCCATAAAGGGCCGATTTTATCTCCGAGCAAGTGGCTCCTTCCAAGCCATAGCTGATATTCTTGTCAAAAACCACGATAAGGCGGGATTTCTCCAACGCCTTTACCACATCTGCCTTAGGAAACGGCCTGAATACCCGCAATCCCAAGACGCCCACTTTATGTCCTGCCTCTCGTAGCGTATCTGCGGCCACCGTTGCCTCCATTACTAAGCTGCCCATGGCCACAATAATTGTATCAGCGTCATCCAATCTATCCGTCCAAAGTGTGTTGGAGTAGCTCCTGCCAAACACTTCACCGAATTCCTGACCCACCTTGATTATCGTTTCTCTGGAGTTCTGCAACGCTTCTTGGAGAAGATACCGCAGTTCCATATATCCGTGGCAGAGCACGCCTTCGGCATTGACTCTGGGATTGGCAAAGGTCACAAGGTTATAGTTTCTGGGGTTGGCCGGGTCCAGTATCGTGTGTGGTGTATATGGAGGCAGGAATCTGTCCACATCTTCTTGCGACGGCACGTTGACCGGCATTTCAGTGTGAGATAAAACAAAACCATCGTAGCAGACCATGACCGGGACATAAACTGACTCTGCAATCTTATAGGCCTGGATTATCGAGTCCAGAATCTCTTGGTTATTTCGAGCGTATATTTGTATCCAACCGGTGTCTCGCTGGGAGACAGAGTCCTGCTGGTCATTAAGTACATTCCAGGGTGCTCCAATAGCACGGTTTACGCAGGCAAGGACCACGGGAAGGCGCGCCCCGGCGGCCCAATGCAACATCTCATGCATATAGGCCAGGCCATGTGAACTGGTAGCAGTAAAGGTTCTGGCCCCCACCGTTGAAGCTGAAGTGCAAACGGCGAGGGCGCTATGTTCACTTTCAACGGCAACGTACTGAGCATCAAGTTCGCCTTTTTCGACAAATTCCGATAACCTCTCGGTGACTGGTGACTGGGGTGTAATAGGATAGGCGGCAATTACCTGAACCCGGCTCAGCTTTGCCCCTTGGGCCGCTGCATGATTGCCATCCAGTATCCGAATCCCGCCCCTTTTGGCCATCTTTTTGTTCACCAATGCCAGTTAATCCATGTCATCGAGACACAGTCCCTGTTCATGAACCATGGTTATAGCGTGTGCCGGACATATCTGCGCGCATATGCCACAGCCTTTGCAGTATTCCATATCTATCTGGATGGGTATGGTCTTGGTAATAACTGCATCCGGACAATAGAGCCAGCACAGAAAACAAGCGGGCTTGTTCTGTTTAGCTACGACGCACTTCTTCAAGTCTATCACGGGGAACGATTCCCGCCATTCGCCTGTTTTACCTGCTTCGCCGATAGCCGGTGATGATTCACCACATATGTGTCGGCAATCCCGGGTTCCCATGGTCTGTAGTTACCTTATCCTTCCGAGTCTGGTTATTTCGTAGGTCTGCGCAATTGCGGCAAGATTAATACCTGCCTGGCTGTGTGAGAGTCTTTCTCTTATCGCCTTCTCCATACTTGCCATGCTTACTGCTTCAGTAGCACGAACAAACGCACCAAGTATCGCTGTATTCACGACCGTTACGCCCGCGATTATCAGCCCCAGGTTTGAGCACACTCTAGAAGCATCGGCTGTAGCGATGCTGAAATCACCCGGAAGGGCAAGCTCCTCCGGACGTCGCCAAGAGTTTACAATGAGCCATCCTCCCTTAACCAGCCCGCTGGTTACCTCGTCGTATTTCAGCAGGGTGTGATCCAGAACGACCACCACATTGGGAGTCTCTATCTGGGATACGACCATGATTGTCTGCGGGGCGATCCTGGTCGAGGCGCTGATGGGAGCGCCGCGCCTTTCGGCGCCAAACGATGGTGCAGCAGTCACCCCTTGATAACCTTCGAGATAGGCTGCTTGCGCCAAAATTTTGGCTGCAGTTATAGCTCCTTGACCACCCCGCCCGTGCCACCTGACTTCATAATAGTCTTGCATGCACAGAATCTCTATGATTGCGTCAATCTTAAGAGATTATCGCGTCCTGCTTCGAAGGTTAGATTCATATACTATCGCCAAAATGGTAATGGGGTCAACTCTATTTTTTTCTCCTCAGTTCTCCTCTCGGCCTTAATCAAGCAGATTGCCAATGAAAAAACAGAGTTGACCCCATTATCCTATCAGCCTTGCGCCATCGTCCAACAACTCCGTTACCCTTTCCAGACTCGCAGCTTCGGCATAGATCCGGACCAGCGGTTCCGTGCCGGAAAAGCGGATGAGCAGCCAGGACTCATCGCCAAGGAAGAAGCGAAAACCGTCGATAGTATCTACTCTGGTCACCTTGGAACCAGCTATCTTATTCGGAGGGCTAGAGCTCAGTCGGTGCAAGATCGTCCTACGCTTGGCTGCGGAGATATGAGCATCTCTGCGTTCATAGTAGTGAGGCCCAACCTTGCTGTAAAGGTACTCCAGAAGCTGGGACGGGGTCTTTCCTGTCTTTACCATGAAATCAAGGAAGTAAAGTCCAGCAAGTATGGCATCTCTTTCCGGGACATGACCACGGAAGCCATATCCACCACTCTCTTCCCCACCAATGATGGCATCTTTCTTTATCATTAAGGGGGCAACATACTTGAAACCCACCGGCGTTTCATAGACAGCCACATCAAAGAGCTTTCCCAAGCGGGAAAGCATCATGGTGGAAGTCAAGGTCCTCACCATGGCGCCACGTTCACCGCGAACTTCCAGAAGATACAGACAAAGCAATGCAAAAACTTGATGCTGGGTTAGAAATTGTCCTCTTTCGTCTATAATTCCAATGCGGTCGGCGTCCCCATCGGTGGCCAATCCGACATCAGCCTTCTTCTCAACGACCAAACGGGAAAGTCTGGTCAGGTTCTTGGCAATCGGCTCGGGACGAATTCGGGGGAACAGAGGGTTTCTTTCAGCGTTAATCTCGCTGATTCGCAGGTTATCGCCTTGAAGCAGTGCCTTGAAATAGCCAATACCAGCACCGTACATCGAGTCAACCATGATATTCAATTTCCGGCGGCGTAATCCTGCTATATCCACGAGGCGACCAAGTTGCTCGAAGTAAATGGGAGAGGGGTCCAAATAGTCAACACCTCCTGTCTTAAAGGCTCTATCCAAGGCAAGCTTCCTCACACCCCCTACCCGGCGGGTGAGGGAGGCTATATTTCTTTCTATCTGAGAAGTGACCACATCCGGGGCGCTCGCCCCATCCCTAGATTTGTATTTGAATCCGTTCCATGAACCTGGGTTATGACTGGCAGTTATCACGATGGCGCCGGCCGACTTAGTAGCCGGGACCGCAAAGCTCACCACCGGCGTAGGGGTCGGCTTGAGGCAGAGGCGCACCTTGATATCGTTGCCGGCTATCACCTCAGCAGCGGCAGCAGCGAAATCCTCAGAAGCGAAGCGAGTGTCATAGCCGATGACTATGCTCTGTTTATCAAGTTTATTGTCCTTGAGATATTCTGCCACGGCCTGGGCGCAGATACGCACATTTGCAAAGGTGAAATCCTCGGCAATAATTCCTCGCCACCCATCAGTGCCGAATTTGATCGGACTAGCCACAGTAATCTATACGCTCCATCGTATCCCCAATTGCAGCAACCAGGAGAATTTCAGATTCCTATCGAAGCCTCAAGTCAGTTCCAAGACAACGCCGTTCCAATTCTACGGCATCCAATTACGTTTCCGGCGAGTGTGCCTGCCCTCGCGAGCCCACATGAACAGTGCTCGCACCATAGAGGACCTGTGCTGGGGGTATATCTGCCTAAGTTCTCCACAGACGCTGCGACCATTGCAGGAGGTCTACTACCGGATCGAGGAACACTTCCCTGACAACCGCACGCAGGAAATCGTTCTTTGCTATGAAGTCAGCCATCGGTGGACTGACTGCGTAATAGGTGTCTACGAACAAAGAACCCAGGGCACTCTTCAATAGTACCTGGTCTCGAAAATCACGCAATGTGTCGAGCTCAGCGGCAGTTTCCGTGCCATAAGCCGCGGTCGCAATGAAGCAGTAGCCACCTATCGGCGGGAAGGCGCCAATCTCATCGAATCGTACTTCTGCCCCCTCACTCCAGCCAGTTCCCAAGAGACGGATTCTTAGACGAGTCGCTCCAACTGGCGCCATTAGCGTACTAGCCACCTGCACATAGGCGCCATTCGTATCATTCTTGGACAACTCTGTTGTCGCACTCACCTGGGTCCCATTCAGTCCCGCCCAGAAATCGAAAGAAACGACGCCGGTAACGTTGCCGGAAACATATATCCATCCCCAGACGTCATATGTCACCGGCATGGGCAGGGTGCTATTCCCGATATACAGCCACTGGGTAAACGTGTCATTGTTACCTGTTATCAGGGCGGTCCAATTGCCCACATAGATGGGGCCAGTATCTACGCGCATAGCGCTCCCGGTCAGGTTCCATCCATTCGGGACTCCTCCCTCTCCCTGCTCGAAGCTCTGGTTCACAACGCATCCTCCGGCGCCTACGTAGCCGGAGGGCAACAAGACCAGAACCCCGGTCACAATCAGCAACGCTGCTAGCATGACTCTGATGTGTTTACTCATGTTCTACCCCCTGTGATACTCGTCCAATTCTTCCAAAACTCTAACTCCCAGCGAACATTATATCATACCCCGCACTCCCAAAATCTTTCAAGAGACTGGTCAACATTTGCAGGAGGTTAGCAAACTGGGCAGGAGAGGCTCAACTCTGGTGACTATCTAACGGCAGGTTGCCAAGCGCTAAGACTGGTCAGGTGACTTTTCGAGGATTCTCCCTGTTATCGAGTATCCCATACAGACAGTATCCCTAACAACTGGATAGTGGAAGGAAGCAACATTTCGGAAATTTGGCGACAGACTCTCAAGTCCATCGACCGACCTAGGAATCAGCAAGCTTCTGCTTAAGACTCCTTAGAAAGGAGGTGATTCAGCCACACGTTCCCGTACGGCTGCCTTGTTACGACTTCGTCACAGTCACCAACCCCACCTTAG
>MGMS01000007.1 GCA_001796515.1 Chloroflexi bacterium RBG_13_51_36 | reverse complement strand
TCTACAGTGAAATTTACGTTGACGGGGGTATCGAATTTTATCTCTACGCCGCATTTGATGATATACTCTATCTCCTTTTCAATGACCTCTCGTGACAAGCGAAAATCAGGTATAGCCACTGAAAGCATGCCTCCGCCTACAGGAAGAACCTCAAAGACCATAGTGGGATAGCCCATCTGAGCTAAAAAGTAGGCGCAAGACAGTCCACAGGGTCCAGCCCCTACCACAGCAATCTTTTGGCTCTTCGTTTTGGGGAAGGGAACTGGCTCAGGCAATTCACTGGCGTGGTCAAAATACCAGTCGGCAGCGAAGCGCTTCAGTGCCCTGATATCTACTGACTCGTCGAGTTCTCCACGGCGACACCTGCCTTCGCAAGGATGATGGCAGATGCGGCCGCAAATAGCGGGGAAGGGATTACGCTCCCTGATTGTCTCGATAGCCTCCAAGTATTCACACGCTGCAATATGAGCCACATATTTAGGAATATTGATGCCTACCGGGCAGGTATGCTGACAGGGTGAAATCATAAGGGCATCACAGACCGCAGCAGGGCATCTTTTTTCTTTTATGTGAACTTCATATTCGTCTCTAAAGTAATTGAGGGTAGTAAGCACCGGGTTCGGGCAAGTTTGCCCTAAGCCACAGAGTGAGCATTCCTTGACTGTCTTAGCTATATTGAGCAAGGTATCAATATCACTCTCACGTCCTTTACCCTGAGTGATTCTGGTCAGGATTTCCAACATTTGCTTAGTCCCAAGACGGCAAGGGACACATTTTCCACAGGACTCGGCTTGAGTGAAGCTCAGAAAATACCTGGCTACCTCTACCATGCAGGTAGTCTCATCCAATACCACCATGCCTCCGGAGCCCATAATTGAGCCAAGCTGAGATAGGGTTTCGTATTCCACTGGGGTATCGATGAACCGGGCGGGGATGCATCCGCCTGAAGGCCCTCCCGTTTGAACTGCCTTAAATTGTTTGCCCCGGGGAATGCCGCCCCCGATATCAAAAATGATGGTGGAAAGAGGAGTGCCCATCGGCACCTCAACCAATCCGCTGTTCGCAATCTTCCCGGTAAGGGCAAAGACGGCCGCTCCCTTGCTCTTTTCGGTGCCAATGCTGGCAAACCAGTTGCCCCCTTGATCAATGATGATAGGAACCGAAGATAGAGTCTTTACATTGTTAATGATAGTAGGTTTTCCCTCGAGACCTGATTCAGCGGGGAATGGAGGACGTGGGCGAGGCATGCCCCGTCGGCTCTCGATGGAAGCCATTAAAGCTGTTTCTTCACCACAGACGAAAGCCCCGGCGCCTTCTTTGACATAGATCGTAAAATCAAAGCCTGAGCTAAGAATATCCTTTCCTAAGAAGCCTCTTTCTTGGGCTTGCTCTAAAGCGATGAGAACTCGTTTGACTGCCAAAGGATACTCTGCACGCACATAGATATAGCCCTCAGTGGCACCTATGGCATACCCCGCAATGGTTAGTCCTTCAATAACAGAGTGAGGGTCTGCCTCCAATATGGAGCGATCCATAAAAGCGCCGGGGTCGCCTTCATCGGCATTGCAGATAACATATTTCTTGTCTCCCTGAGCCTTGCGGCAGAACTCCCACTTTCGCCCAGTAGGGAAGCCAGCACCACCCCGGCCTCGCAGCCCCGACCTATTCACCTCTTCTATGACCTGCTCGGGCGTCATTAGCAGAGCCTTTCTCAGTGCTCGATAACCTTTCTGGGCAATATAGTGGTCAATTTTCTCAGGATTGATACGCCCACAATTGTGCAGGATAATTCGCTGCTGTTTTTTGTAAAAGTTTATCTCTGAATAGTACGGTATTGCTTTGTCAGTCACCGGGTCACGGTAGAAAAGTCGTTCCACCGGCTTGCCATCCCGAAGGTGAGAACGAACAATTTCAGCTGCATCCTCAGCCTGCACATGGATATAGAAAATGCCCTCAGGTTCAACAGTTACACTAGGACCATGTTCGCAGAGACCATGACCATGGCAACCACTGATTTCTATTGCGGCGTTTCTCAATCCCTGTCGCGCTACCTCTGCCTTGAGCGTCTCATAGACAACGCCAGAGCCCATAGAAAGACACGGCGTCTCTTGACAGACAAAAATGGTGCGATGGTTTTGCATATTACTCTTTCCCTTCCTGAGCAAATCGTCATGACGGGTTCGTCACACCTGCCTGCGGCAGGCAGGCACGAACCATGAAAATTCCTAAAGAGATCCCCTCCCCCTTGATGGGGGAGGGCGAGGGTGGGGGTGGTCCTTAGACGGGCTCAGAGTGATTTATGGTTAGACTTCGGCGTGAGCTCAGTCGAACGCTTGTCGAACCATTCCCCCTCCCCTTCACCCTGTTAGATAAGGTTGTCTATTCAGCCCCGTTATTCAAGAAATCTTCTATCTAACAGGGTGAATCCCCTCCCGCCAGGGGAGGGGAGATATTATTTTGAGACTCTATTATTTTTTGAACAATTGCTCCACCTTCTTGGGATTCAGGTGACCAAAGACCCTGTCGCCAATGACCATATTGGGTGCCAGGACACAAACGCCGATGCAGGCAACCGTCTCCAAAGTGTATTCCAGGTCGGGGGTGGTTTGACCCTCTTCTATACCCAGATGATGCTTCACTAATTTCAGTATCGTCTTACCACCACGCACATGGCAGGCTGTTCCCCGACAGACCCTGACTACACGCCTCCCCCGTGGCTCAGTATAGAGCTGGCCATAGAAGGAAATAACCCCTTGCACGTGACTGGTGAAGAGCCTCAAATTTTTAGCTATGATTGGTATAGATTGGGGAGGGATATACCCGAACTCATTTTGGATTTTTTGAACCAGTGGGATCAACGCCCACTTCTGTTGGCTGTACTCGGCTACAATTTCATTTATTCGTGCCAGGCCGGGTTCTTCGTAGTTGGTTATCTTCGCTTTATCCATGAAATTCAATCCTTTCTATCCTCACATTACATGCTTTGAGTGAAGGCGTTTTTGCCTCTGGATCTAAAACGATGCTGAATAGCCTATTGACAGGGCTCTCGGTGAATGAGATGGGCATGAAGACTATGCCTTCAGGGAGTGTGTCAGTAATTCTGACCTCGGTAATCAATTCAGCCACAGGCGAAACAAGTTTGACCTTATCGGAACGACTAATTCCAAGCTTTTTGGCATCAGATTCGCCAATTTCCACAAAAGCCTGTGGGAGGAATTTCTTCGACCGCGAAGCCCTCGAGCTTCTGGCACCGGTGCCGAAATGATACAGGATAGTTCCGGTCAATAAGGTAAAAGGATAATCCTCCTTTGCTCCCTCTGCCCGCGGGATATATTCGACCGGGGAGAAGCGAGCAAATCCCCTTAAGAATTGTTCCATATAGGTGCGTCTGGTTTCCCGGGTGTCCGGCTCAGCCTGGTATAGACTCCCGGAATCAGTATACCCTTCGTATAAGGGAATCAGTTCTTCAATCTCATCCATAACCTGTTGAAGGGAAGAGAAGGGTAGCGGACATCCCATCTTATCAGCCAGTCGTAGGATTATTTCCCAGTCTGGTAAGCTTTCACCAGGGGGTTCGATTGCTTTCCGCACTCTATTTACCCTTCCCTCAAAATTAGTGAATGTACCCTCCTTCTCAGCAAAGCTTGCCGCAGGTAGAACCACATTCGCCAGTCTGGCTGTTTCAGTAAGGAATATATCCTGCACTACGAGGAAATCGAGAGAAGCAAAGGCCTCGGCAACGAGGCTTGAGTGGGGGAAGCTTAAAACGGGATTTTCTCCCACGATATATAAGCCCTTGATCTTTCCCTCTTTCGCTTGCTCTATAATCTCCACAGCGGTTAGCCCAGGGTTAGCTGGTAAGCTCACCTTCCAGTGTTCTTCAAACTTTCTCCTCGTTTGGGCATCCGCCATACTCTGGTATCCAGGGAGGAAATCGGGTAATGCTCCCATGTCACAGGCGCCCTGTCCATTATTTTCTCTTTGCAGGGCATAAATGCCGCCTCCCCTTCGCCCGATGTTCCCGGTCAATAGCGCCAGGTTCGGTATAGCCTTAACACTGTCTGTTCCACTTTCATGCTGGGTGATTCCGGTTCCATAGACAATTGTCGCCCCACTTGCCGTGGCGTATAATCGAGCGGCGGCGCGAATTTCATGATTGGGAATGCCTGTGATAGTCTCGGCATATTCCGGGGAATATCTTTCTAAGGCTTTGGTCAGTGCCTCAAAATTATCTGTTCTCCTAGCGACGAATTCCTCATCTAACAAACCTTCGTCAATAATCACCTTTGCCAAGCTATTTAGTAAAGCCACATCAGTGCCAATTTTGGGTCGCAGCCAGAGGCAGGCAAATGAAGAAAGCTTCGTTTGCCGCGGGTCTATCAAAATCAACTTAGCACTTTTATATTTGACAGCACGTTTTATAGCATACTCAACGATAGGAGCTGAGGCAGTGGGGTCAGCTCCAACAACCATTATTACCTCCGACTGTTCCAGATTGCTAAGGTAATTTGTCGTACCGGAGAAGCCAATAGAGGAGCCAAGACCTAAGCGAGTAGCAGAGCTATACAAACGACTGCCATTATCGATATTATTGATGCCCAGAACACATCTGGCGAATCTCTGCAGTAGATAGTTCTCTTCATTAGTACATTTGGAGGAGCCAAGAATAGCCAGGCTATTGGGACCATATTCATCCTTTATTCGCTTGAATTCGGTCGCTACCAGTTCCAACACTTGGTTCCAAGACATCTCCGCAAAACTTTCCTTCACCCCGTTAGTCCCGCCGTTGCGGGATAAAAGCGGGGATGAGCCGTATTCTAAATGCCTTTCAGAAAGGGCGGTGTTTAAAGCCCTGTCATTTCTAACGGGGTTCACTTTAATGAGAGGTTTGGTTAATCTATCTGGGCTATGGATAAAATCGCAGCCATAGCTTCCCCTTACACAAAGTGTGCCATGGGTTACCACATCCCCTTCGCCTGGTGAAACTCGCACTATGTGATTATCCTTTACTTCCAAGGAAATGCAGCATCCACAGCCGCAGAAAGGACAGGTTGTCTGAACCGTGGTTTTGGTTGTCCCCCTATATGACCGTTCCTTCTCCGTCAGTGCACCTGTGGGGCACAATGCCACACAAGTTCCACAGAAGGTGCACTCAGAATCCTCTAGAGGTAAATTGTTTAGCGTTGCTGGTTTGTTAGCAAATCCTCGCTGAAAGTAATCAATAGCTCCTTCAACGACCAATTCCTGGCATGCTCGAATACACTTAGCACATAAGATGCATTTGCTTAAATCCCTTTCAATAAATGGATTGACTTCCTCGATGGCAGCCATCTGGGGGATCCTCTGGAATTCCACCAATCCGATGCCCATATCTGAGGCAAGCTGGCGCAATTGACAGCGGTTGCCTTTGTCACACACCAGGCAGGAATCAGGATGGCTGGCAAGCAGCAGCTTAACTATGTTTTTGCGATGCTCTATCACTCGAGGGGAATGGGTATTGATGATCATTCCTGGTGCTATAGGGGTGACACACGATGCCACCAAAGCGCCGGTTTGTTCATTTTCAACCAGGCATATACGACAAGCACCAATTGAGGTTAGGTGAGGGTCGTAGCAGAGCGTAGGAATATCTATGCCTGATTCCCGGGCCAACTCCAAGATAGTCATTCCTGAATGACCGCTTACTTCCCGACCATCAAGGGTGATAGTTACCGCCTG
>MGMS01000006.1 GCA_001796515.1 Chloroflexi bacterium RBG_13_51_36 | reverse complement strand
AGCCTGGGGATTATAATGGGGGTCGGCAGTATATAAGCCTCCGATGTCGGTGAGCATTGCCAGCAAATCAGCATCAACCAAGTTAGCCACCATGGCGGAAAGATTATCGTTATCCCCGAATTTCAGCTCTTCAATCTCGTCAACAGCGACAACGTCATTCTCGTTGACAATGCAGATAATGCCCAGCTCAATAAGCGCCAGCAGGGTATTGCGAGCATTCAGATAGCCGCTACGGTCACAGAGGTCTCTTTTCGTGAGCAGCGCCTGAGCTACGGTTAGATCATACTGGCTGAAGAGTTGTTCATAGGTATACATGAGGTGGCTTTGCCCCACGGAAGCTAGAACCTGTCTAAAAGGAGTGGTCTTTCGTTCGGGAACCTTCCTGAGCTTATGTCTTCCCGAGGCAATGGCTCCGGAGGAGATTATGACTATCTCCTTCCCCTGGCTGTGGAGCCGGGCTATCTGCCCGACCAAATTCGACATAACCTGCAAGTCTAGATGGTCAGTCCCAGAGGTCAGGAGGTTTGTGCCGAATTTGGCCACTATGCGACGGTAAGTCATTGACGTAAATCTAACAGGTTTAACCAGTACTGACAACTGAGGCGAGGAAGCAGCAAGGCATTATGGACTGGAAGGGGGTATAATGAAATCGTTACGAGGCAGAACCCTGGCCGTTGAAGTGTCTGCTATTCGCGAAGGCATGATTGTCTCACTTTCGCTGGCTACCCGCAGCACCTGAGTGATGGGTATGGCAAAGGAAGCGCAACGGAATAATCTTGAGAGAGGTCGTCATGACTAACACAATATTTGGCACAGCCGTTAACTGCATGGACGGGAGGGTACAGATACCTATATGCAACTGGTTAAGAAGTCAATACGGAGTGGATTACGTAGACATGATTACTGAGCCCGGTCCGGTACGATTTCTGGCAGAAGATGAAGACCCGTGGGTTAGCGCATCAATACGGAGGCGTCTTGAAATATCTGTGAATCGCCACAAGTCAGAGCTTGTTGCCATTGCGGGGCATCATGACTGTGCCGGAAATCCGGTGCCAGAGGAAACTCAACTGAAACAGATAGTTGCTGCAATCAAGACTGTGAAAGGGTGGAATTTCAAGGTTAGGGCCATCGGATTATGGGTTAATGAGAATTGGGAAGTGCAAGAAGTAGATTAAGGGATCGTATCAAGTCTCAACGCTTGGCTCGTCAGGCCGCTGGAGCTATTGTCTATTCTATCTCGAACGTGTATACCATGTAGCTTACTCACCCAATATCTGGATAACAATCTTTCTGGACCTGGGGCGATTATCGAAATCGACGAAGACTATCTGCTGCCAGGTGCCCAGAGTCAGCTTCTTATTCACAAAAGGTATTGTCAGGGAAGCTCCAAGCGTGGAAGCGCGCACGTGGGAATGGCCGTTCCCATCCCCCCAGGTTCTATCATGTTCATAAGGAATATTTTGGGGTATCACCCTATCCCACATCTTCTTGAAGTCCGAAAGCAGATTTGGCTCATATTCTATGGTGGTTATTCCGGCCGTGGAACCGACTATGAACAATGTGGCTGTTCCATTATTAATACCGGATTTCTCGACATTCTTGGCCACCTGACAGGTTATATCGATGATGTCGCAGTTGCCTCTCGATTGAAGGGTGATGTCTTGGGTGACTACAGTCATATCTTCACCTGCTGCCATATGATGTCGTCCAGCTCAAATACAGGTCCATCATGGCATACACGTCTTAAGCCTTTCCTGGTGTTTATCGTGCAGCCGTAGCAAGCTCCAAAGCCACATCCCATCCGCACTTCAAGAGAGACCTGGCATTCTTTCAGTTTGAGATTGCTTCGCTTCTCACCCTCACCTTTTCCCTCTCCCTTCAAGGGAGAGGGATTAAGGGGGAGGGCCATCGTTTTGTACATGTCTATGGGACCACAGGCATATACCTGGTCAGCCCAGTTCAGGAAATCAGAGAGAATATCCGTGGCCGTGCCTTTCCGTCCCATGCTGCCATCCTCCGTGACGGGAACAACCTGGGCTCTCTGATGGCTGATAGCTGTCAGCTGACGACTATCGAGGTAGAGCTGAGCAGCAGTGCCCGCTCCCTGAATCAGAGTAACCTGGTGCTGAGACGAAACCTGCTGCATCATCAATACGAGTGGAGCGATGCCGATTCCTCCGGCCACCAGCAGCAAGTTCTTTGATTCGGGTCTGATAGTGAAGCCTTTGCCCAAAGGGCCAAGGATGTCTATCTTCTCCCCTGCCTGTCGCTGGGACAACCAGAAAGTGCCTTTGCCGGCCACTCTGAACAGAATGGCAATTTCACCCTCACCTGAATCCTCTCCCGTCAAGGGAGAGGACTGGTGGATGCTGAAAGGGCGGCGCAATGTGAAATCTTTGCACCGCACCGTGACGAACTGCCCCGGCTGAGCCGCCGCTGCTACATGTGGCGCCTCAATCCACATGACATATACGCCGGACATCACCTCCACGTTAGAAGCTATGGAGCCTAAGGTTTGTTTCATGTTAGAACCCAAACAAAATCAAGAATCAAATATCAAAAGTCAAAATGACAAACCAAAATGTAAGAATCTGATGTTTGCCTACTGCCCGTTTTTTGATTTTTGCTTTGTATCTTTGCATTTTCCATTTTTATTTTTTCCTCTTTAGATACTCCCTGAGTGGTTGGACGTTAAAGATTTGGCTGCTCCTTGCCAGTGCCTCTATAGCTACACGGGCAGTATCCAGTGAGGTGAAGCACGGTATCCTCTTCTCGGCGGCGGCGCGCCTGATAGCTAACCCGTCTTTGAGTGGAATACGTCCTCCAGTGATGGTATTGATCACTCCGCTCACAGAATTATTCTGAATAACATCAACAACATTAGGATGCCCCTCGCTTAGCTTCTTGGTCACCATTTTTACCGGGAGCCTCAGAGATTCAATCATGGCAGCGGTGCCCTCCGTGGCGTAGAGTTCGTGGTGAAGCGAATGCAATTGCCTAATCAGGGGCTCGGCTTCAGCCTTGTCTTTGTCGGCGATGCTCAGTAGCAGACTACCTCCCTGGGGCAGCATCAGCCCAGCGGCCAGAAGTGCCTTGACGAGGGCCGCCTCAAAGCTGTAATCAATTCCCATAACCTCGCCCGTGGATTTCATCTCAGGACCGAGATAGCTATCTACTCCGGTTAATTTGGACATAGAAAAAACAGGAGCCTTTATGCCTATCAATTTCTGTCTTTTCAATAAGCCACCTTCATAGCCTTGTTCCTTGAGGCTGATCCCAGCCATGACCTTAGTGGCAATTCTGACCATGGGCACGCCGGTTACCTTGGAGATGAAAGGCACGGTACGGCTGGCGCGGGGATTTACTTCAAAAACATATACCGTCGAGCGCCCATTTTCCCGCATGATTACCATCTGGACGTTCATTAGCCCCTTGATTCCCAGAGCCGGCCCAATTCTGATAGTGTAGTCCACCATGGCGTTCACTTCATCTTGAGTGAGATTAATGCCCGGGTAGATAGACAAGGCATCACCACTATGTACGCCAGCTCTCTCGATATGCTCCATAACGCCGGGAATAAGAACCCTTTCCCCGTCGCAAACGGCATCTACCTCGACTTCTATGCCGTGAAAGTACTTATCGATAAGCACAGGATGCTGGCTGTCCATTTCCAGAGCTAGCGTCAAGTGGCGGACCAACTCAGGTTCGTTGTAGACGATTTCCATGGCCCGCCCCCCCAGAACATAGCTCGGGCGCACCAGCACCGGATAACCCAGAGTCTTGGCTACACTCGATGCCTCTTCGATGGATGTTACCCCGGCCCCCGGCGGCTGAGGAATTCCTAGTCTGTCCAGGAAATCCTCGAAGCGACGGCGGTCTTCAGCTATGTCTATGGCTTCGGCACTCGAGCCGAGTATCGGCAAGTTGTTGCGAGCTAAGACCCCAACCAAGTTAATAGGTGTTTGCCCGCCAAGCTGAACGATGGATGGCGGAGCGGAACCGTTATCGCTCTCATTCTCGAGCACATTTCGGATGCTTTCCTCGTCCAATGGTTCGAAATAGAGGCGAGTACTGGTGTCAAAATCAGTGGACACTGTCTCAGGATTAGAATTGATCAGGATGCTCTTTATTCCTATCTCTTGAAGCGCCCAGGCTGAATGAACGCAACAGTAGTCAAACTCAATTCCTTGCCCGATGCGTATAGGCCCGCTACTGATGACCACTGCTTTCTTCTCTGCCAGGGGCTGAGCCTCATTTTCCTTCTCATAAGTGCTGTAGAAATAAGGGGTCTCGGCATCAAATTCGGCAGCGCAGGTATCTACCATCTTATACACCGGCAGGATATGCCATTGGTGGCGAGCCTCTCTTACCTGCTCCGGCAACCTGTCGGCCAAGGTAGCCACTTGCTCATCGGAAAAACCCAGCCTCTTCGCCTCCCACAAAAGCTCCGGTATCAGTGGTTCGGAAAGAAGCCTCCTCTCCATGCCCACAATATTCTGGAACTTATACATGAACCAGGGGTCTATACCGGTGACCTGGCAAAGCTCTTCAGGCGAGGCTTCTCTGCGCAGTGCCGCCATAATCGCCCATAGCCTCAGGTCGTTAGGGTGAAGCGGATAGGAATTAAGCCCTTCCCCCTTACTCCAGGCCGGGTCTTCCCAGAGCAAGGTGCGTTTGGCAAATTCCAGCGAGCGCACTGCCTTCTGCAGAGCAGCCTCAAAACCCCTGGCAATGGCCATTACCTCACCGGTGGCTTTCATCTGGCTGCCAGTCTTTCGGTCACCCAAGGCAAATTTATCAAAGGGCCACCTGGGAATCTTGACTACGCAATAATCCAGAGCTGGCTCGAAGGACGCCAGCGTTTTGCCCGTGACCCTATTAGGTATCTCATCGAGCCTCTTGCCTATGGCTATTTTGGCGGCCACCCGGGCGATAGGATAGCCGGTGGCTTTACTGGCTAGAGCCGAGCTACGGCTGACACGCGGGTTGACTTCAATTACGTGGTATTCGCTTCTGGAGACTGTCTTCTGGTCTGGAGCCCATTTTTCGGCGACTATGGGATGGGGAGTAAGGGCAAACTGTATATTGCAGCCACCCTCGATTTTCAGCGCTCTTATGATTTTCAGACTGGCCGACCGGAGCATTTGATATTCTTTGTCGGTGAGGGTCTGGCTGGGGGCCACAACGATGCTATCCCCGGTATGGATGCCCATGGGGTCAATGTTCTCCATGATGCAAACGGCGATGCAGTTGTCGGCAGCATCCCGCATGACTTCAAATTCAATTTCCTTCCAGCCTAAAACGCATTGTTCCACCAGGACCTCATGACTCATGCTGGAATCTAGGCCGCTCGTAACAATCTGTTCAAGCTCTTTCATGGTGTGTGCGATGCCACCACCGGTGCCTCCCAAGGTGTAGGAGGGGCGGATGATCAGAGGCAACCCGATGGAGTCTGCCAGTTCTTTCGCTTGCTTCACTGACCTCACCGTGTCGCTCTTAGGCACAGGCTCGCCAATATCGAGAAGAAGCTGCTTGAATAAAGACCTTTCCTCGGCCTTCTTTATCGTTTCTATGGGTGTGCCCAGACAACGCACACTGTACTTGTCGAGTATTCCGGCATCAGCTACCTCCACCGCCAGATTGAGCCCTGTTTGCCCGCCCAGAGTGGGCAATAAGCCGTCGGGGCGCTCTCTTTCGATTATGCGAGCTATGACTTCCACAGTGAGTGGCTCGATATAGACGATATCGGCGATGCCCTCGTCGGTCATAATGGTGGCCGGGTTCGAGTTCACCAGGACTGTGGTCACGCCTTCTTCCCGTAGAGCCCGGCACGCCTGGGTTCCAGAATAATCGAACTCGGCCGCCTGCCCGATGATTATCGGGCCCGAGCCGATCACTAGGACTTTAGATACTTTGGACATATCCCTTCTTCTGTTCTAACTTCCCACCGTCTCCAGAAATCTCTCAAACAGGTACATGTTGTCCAGTGGGCCGGGGGAGGCTTCGGAGTGGTATTGTATGGAGAGGATGGGAAAGTCCCGGTGGCGAAGCCCCTCCACCGTGCCGTCATTCAGGTTTATGTGGCTTACCTCCAGCCCCCCTTTCAAGGTATCGGCGTCCACGGCGTAGCCATGGTTCTGGGCGGTGATATAGACCCGGCCGGTAGCCAAATCCCGCACCGGGTGGTTGCCACCGCGATGCCCAAACTTGAGTTTAAATGTCTTAGCTCCCAGGGCTTTGCCTATTAGCTGATGTCCCAGGCAGATGCCCATTATGGGCTTCTTACCTATAAGATTTCTTACCGTGTCCGCTATGTCACCAAGGAGGGCGGGGTCGCCCGGACCTGGCGATAAGACAATTCCATCGGAATTTAGGGCTAAGATGTCTTCTGCCGAAGCGGTGCACGGGATAGCGGTTGGCTGGCAGCCCAGCAGGCTCAAGATGCGCAGTATGTTGTACTTCAAGCCGTAGTCGATAACGGCGATGTGAGATTGCTTCGCTTCACCCTCACCTTTTTCCTCTCCCTTCGAGGGAGAGGATATCAAATTCGCGGCGGCAGGAGCATGAGATTGCCACTCATATGCCTTCTCGGTGCTGACCTGGTGAACAAAATTGACAGAATCGTATCTGGGTAAGGCTTTCAGCTCTTCTGATGCCTCTTCAACGGTCATCTCTGAGCTGAGAATGCCCATCATCACTCCAGCTGACCTCAGATGACGAGTCAGGGCACGGGTATCTATGCCGCTGATGCCGGGAATGCTATAAGCCAGCAGAAACTCGTGTAGAGTTCGCGTGCTTTGCCAGTGGCTGGGGTGGGGGCAGTGTTCCCGGACAGCTAAACCTCTGACCTGAATTTGCCTGGATTCAAAATCGGATTCGTTGATGCCGTAGTTGCCAATCAGAGGATAGGTAGGGACCAGGATTTGGCCGGCAAACGATGGGTCGGTGAGCATTTCTTGATAACCGGCCATGCTGGTGTCGAAAACTACCTCACCGTAGGTGGTAGTCCTGGCGCCAAAGGCTTCGCCCTCATAAACCGAGCCATCTTCGAGAAGTAGAATCGCCTTTTTAGCCATGAGTTCTTTCACCCTCACCCGCGCCCTCTCCCCTCAAGGGAGAGGGTAGGACAGGGTAGGGAATCATCTATGTAGACTATCCTGCCATTTACTATGGTCGCCATTACCTTGCCCCTGAACCTGCAGCCATCGTAAGGAGTATTCTTGCCCTTGGAGGCAAATTTGCGGCTATCCACTACCCATTCCCGGTTCGCGTCGAGTATGGTGATGTTAGCTGGAGAGCCTGCTCTTAAGGTACCCAGTTCACCATTTCTACCAATGACCTTTGCCGGCTCGCAAGTTAGCTTAGAAATCAGCTGAGTAAGGCTTATTTCTCCCTGGTGCACCAGGCTCATAAGGCAGCCGAAAGCGGTTTCAAAGCCACTGATGCCAAAAGCAGCCCGTTCTAGCCCGCAGTTTTTGTCCGCCGGGGTATGAGGTGCGTGGTCAGTGGCGATAGCATCGATTACTCCGTCTCTGAGTCCCTTAACCAGGGCTTCAATATCCTCTTTAGTGCGCAGAGGCGGATTCACCTTGGCATTTGTATCAAATGATTTGTCGGGAGGCTCCCTCGCAATTCTCTCTTCGGTCAACGTCAGGTGGTGGGGTGTGACCTCGGCGGTTACCGGAGCCCCCTCTTTTTTGGCGCGGCGGATGAGCTCCACAGAGCCTTTGGTGCTGACATGGGCTATGTGAAGTCTGGCCCTGGTCAACTTTGCCAGATTCAGGTCACGGGCTACCATAACCTCTTCAGCGGCTGCTGGGATTCCTTTTAGTCCTAACTCAGCAGACATCCGCCCTTCGTTCATGATTCCGTTATCGCTCAGTGTCTTGTCCTCACAATGGTCGATGATTGGCAAGCCCAGGTCTCGGCCATGCTCCAGGGCGCGGCGCATAAGCTGCGAGCTTGCCACCGGGTTGCCATCATCGCTGAAAGCAACTACTCCGGCTTCAGCCAGCTCAGCCATATCGGTCAATTCCTCGCCTTTTCTACCTTTAGTGATACAACCTACGGGAAGAACAGCAACCAAGCTGTCCTTGCTCGCTTTTCGCTTAACCCAACTTACGGCGGCCGCATTGTCTAAGGGTGGTTCCGTGTTTGCCATGCAACAGACAACGGCGAAGCCGCCTATGGCGGCTGCTTCTGTTCCCGTGGCAATTGTTTCTTTGTCCTCAAAACCTGGCTCCCGGAGGTGGCAGTGGAGGTCCATAAAGCCAGGGCAAATGACTAATCCCGTGGCGTCGAGATTCTTCGCTTTGCTCAGAATGACAGAAAATGAAGGGCTCGAAATGGCGGTTCCCCCTATCTGCACAATCTTGCCCTGGGCAATAATCAAGTCACTAACCTGGTCTATGCCCTGACTGGGGTCAATTATGTGGCCACCGCTGATGAGCAGGGAAACGGCTTCCTTATTCATTGTTTGACGTAGCTGCTTGGCTTAAATCGTTTGGCCTGAGCCTCATTTTCCGAGGCAAAGATAATCAGATTCTCGGGTCTAATCTTTCGAGCAAAGCGGCTATCGGCACTATGGTATCTCTTGTTCTCCAATCTCCCTTCGTGCCATTCCGAACTGGCGACATAATGAGGATACAGTTCATGGTCGCAGTAGATACAACGCAACGTTAAAAGCTGGCGACTCACTATTCTGAACTCAGGTTTTATATACCTTACTTCTGTTTCCTGGTTCGAAACACAGTTTCTATTGGAACACTTGACACCGGAATCCCGCTTATAAACGGGATAGTCTATCTCCCGGATAAAGGAATCCTTATCTCTATCAACTGTGACTTCTTTTGCACCCAATAAGATAGCTAGTAGCGCCATTCTGACGGGTACCCCATAAGCCGCTTGCTTGAAATACATGCTCCTGGGATCAGCATCCATTTCATGGGTCAATTCGTCGACACGTGGCAGCGGATGCATAACGAGTGTTTTCTCAAATACCTTGCCTTTGAGGAGTTTTTTATCTACCACCGGGTAACTTTTTTCAGACTTCCCTTCTTCCACTGTGGACGTTTGCCTTTCCTTTTGTAGCCGGGTTACATAGAGAGCGTCAACTCCGGCCTTCAATTCCACTTGGACATTTATGTCGGGCAACATGGCAAGTTGGTGGGGGCTGCTGGGAGTCAGGTATATGGCATCAAGAGGGAAGAGACTCTTTTCGGTTTCATAATTCAGCTCCTTGCAGCTTTTTAACTCCCCTTTATATTCAGTGCCTAGCCTCCTCAGGACATGCTCCGGCATATCAAGCCCTGAACCAGAACAGAAGAGTATAGTGGCACCGAATCTGGCTAGGGCATAAATCAGTGAATGTACGGTACGCCCGTGTTTCAAGTCTCCCCACAGGGCAATTCTGAGCCCCTTGATAGTCTGTCTTTCTTTTCTAATAGTGTAGAGGTCGCACAAGGTTTGGGTAGGATGTTCATGGCTGCCGTCACCGGCATTTATCACGGGGACGCCAGCATAGTCGGCAACCACTCTGGCAGCTCCTTCCCAGGGGTGCCTGACCACGATAAGATCGGCATAGCTCCCGACCACCTTCGCCATATCAGCGATGCTTTCGCCTTTGGCCAAAGACGTGGCGCCGACGTCCACGGCAGTTATGACCTGACCTCCAAGTCTGAGCATGGCAGTCTCGAAGGATAGCCGTGTCCTGGTGCTTGGCTCAAAAAACAAACTGGCCATTATCTTCCCCTGGCACAGTACAGCTTGCTTGTTTGGAGAGTCTGCCATTTCGTCTGCTAAGGAAAATAGCGCTTCGATTTCCCCGTTGGACAAGTCGTCTATGGTCACCAGACTTCTATTTGCTAGGCTCATGATATCTCCTCCCCTATCAATTTCCTGTAATTAGCTCTCTTTTGGCCACACTTTCGATTACCACCCTGTCCACACCATCAGTCTCCACCAGTTGAACCTGTATCTCCTCATCCTTGGAGCTGGGCATATTCTTACCTACATAATCGGCCCGAATGGGAAGCTCCCGATGGCCGCGGTCGATAAGTACAGCTAGTTGAATAGACTTCGGACGCCCCAGGTCCATCAGAGCATCCATAGCGGCACGAATGCTCCGTCCAGTATAGAGAACGTCATCAACCAGGATTACCTGCCTGTCGGTGATACTGGTGGGAATATCAGTGTGGCTCTCGGCTGCTGGTTTCAATTCTGAAGGTGAAATGTCATCGCGATAAAGACCAATGTCCAGAGTACCCACTGGAACGGGGACTCCTTCTAAGACTTCGATTACTTCAGCTATGCGCTTGGCTAAAGGCACTCCCCGAGTTCGCATGCCTACGAACACCATCCCTTCCGCGCCCTTGTTTCTTTCCACAATCTCGTGGGCAATACGAGTTAACGCTCGCTCTATCTCCCTTGAGGTCAGGAGAGTCTTTTCAGGCATCAAAAAACCTCCTGCCATAAAACCGGCAAGAGGTCTTACTTGATGCTTCTATTGCGATGTGCTTAAGCATGTCTCCCCTTACCAGCCTCACTGGACTGATTTAAAGGTCTAAACAGTTATTATGACACAATTGTAGAGATAATGCAACTCTTGCCTGCTTCCAACGATTGTTAACCATCGACCGGTGAGAATTAGGGGATATCCTCTTCAAGGCCTCCTGAGACCCTAGGAAAGCAATCCGTTGCAGTGATGGAGAGGAAAGGGGTAGCGGGAGCTACCCCTTTCCTCTCGTATGAGGCTTAGGTCTACTGTCGTGAGATTCTGGTCGGCTCAGGGGTGACCGGTGCAGGAGCATGAGTTTTGTTGTCTACGCGGGAAGCCGGGAAACGATTAGCGCGGCGCAGGAAAGAGGGCATGTCGAGAGCATCGCTGCCGCCTCGTATCAAGCGGCGAAGCTCATCGGCGCTGCGTATTGTTCCGCCAGATGTCTTAGCGAAGCCAGTAGCGATGACAGTGATGCGGAGTTCGCTATCCATCTTGGGGTCGAACACCACACCAAAGATTATGTTGGCATTGGGGTCTACTGCCTGGCTAATTACTTGGGCAGCCTCGTTACACTCAAACAAGGTGAGGCTCGGGCCACCGGTAATATTGAACAACACCCCTGTGGCTCCGGTTATCGATACGTCGAGTAACGGACTGGCCATAGCAGCCTTAGCTGCTTCAGCAGCGCGACTTTGTCCACCCGCCTTGCCTACGGACATCCAGGCTGGGCCGGCATCTTTCATCACTGATTTAATATCAGCGAAGTCCAGGTTAATCAGCCCGGGGACGGTAACTACTTCAGAGATGGCCTGAACCCCCAAACGAAGAGCATCGTCAGCCAGCCTGAAGGCATTGTCCACGGTCGTCTTGGCATCGCAAAGCTGGAGAAGGCGGTCATTGGGTATGATGATAAGCGTATCAACCTTGCTGCTCAGTTCGACCAACCCTTCCTCGGCCACTTCCGTTCTGTGCATGCCCTCGAAGGTGAAAGGTTTGGTCACCACTGCGATGGTCAGGGCGCCACTCTTCTTGGCTACTTCAGCCACAACGGGGATGCCACCTGTGCCTGTGCCACCGCCCATGCCGGCGGCAATAAACACCATATCAGCGCCCTGAACGATCTCCTCAATTATGTCGATGCTTTCTTCTGCTGCCTTGCCTCCAACCTTGTGGTCACCGCCAGCGCCCAACCCTCTGGTCAACTTCTCACCCAGTTGGATTCTGGTGGGAGCCTCGGCAAGAGCCAGGGCTTGTCCGTCGGTATTCATGGTTATGAAGTCAACGCCCTTGATGCCTTCACGGACCATGCGAGTAATGGCATTGGAGCCGCCGCCGCCAATGCCTATAGCTTTAATTCTTGCTGGACTTGGAGTAAAAATTTGTTTTGCCATTCTAACCTCCTTTCACAAATCAGGCACGGAACAGCCTTCTGAAGAAACCTACAAAGTTGCCAAGGACACCGGCGCTCTTTGCTTGGAAAGCTGAGCCCTCTTTGCCTCGCACCGGCCATAGGATTAAGCCTAGTGTGGTAGCATAAGCTGGGTCATGCAGGATATCGGAAATGCCATAAATGCCAGCGCTCAAAGGTCGGCCTCTGCGTACTGGAATTCGCAGAAGTGATTGTCCTAGCTCGTCCAACCCGGGTAGGTTCGCCGAGCCACCTGTCAGCACTAAGCCACAAGGGGCCAGAGTGTGGTAATCGCTGGTGGGCATCTCCATCAAGATAAGTTGGAGCAGCTCCTCCGTCCGAGCCCGGATGATATTGCACAGGTCTTTGTAAGAAGCGCTGTGACCGTTTTCGAGACCCACTTGGACTGTCTCGTCGAACTCCAAGGTAGGAGTGACGTTGCCGTATCTCTTCTTCATCTTCTCCGCAATATTGAACGGCAGGCCCAAGCCTATAGAGATATCGCTGGTTACCTGGTAGCCGGCTACCGGAATGATAGCGGTGTGATAGATACTGCCGCTCTTAAATACGGCTATGTCTGTGGTCCCGCCTCCGATGTCAGCCATGATAACACCCGTCTCTCTTTCTTCCGGAGTCAACACTGCTTCTCCGCTAGCCAAGGGCTCAAGGATGAGGTCTTCAACGTCAACACCGATACTGCGTACACACTTGGCGAGGTTCTGTATTGAAGTCACTGAGGCAGTGATGATATGGGTTTCCACGTCCAACCTGGACGCGTGCATACCCACCGGCTGTTTCACTCCTTCTTGTCCGTCCAGAGCGTAGTATCGGGGAATAGCATGGAGCACCTTCTTCCCTTCGGCGACGGAGACATTCCGAGCCGCAGATAGCGCCCGCCTAAGGTCCTGCGTGCGCACCAATCGGTCGTCTCGCGGGATAGCTATTACCCCCCGGTTGTTCAGACTACTTATGTGTCTGCCGGTAACCCCAACATAGGCAGAATCTATACGTATGCCACTAACTCTTTGAGCTTCCTTTATCGATGTGGCGATCGACTGTTTGGCTTCATCCATATTGACTACGATGCCTTTGTGTAGGCCATGAGAGGGAACGACTCCCACTCCTAAAACTTCAATGTCATCTTCCGCTTTGACATTAGCCACGAGCGTGGCTACTTTAGTTGTGCCCACATCAATAGCTGAAATGATTCTCTTTGCCATTTTCACCTCCTTTTTGCTGAGTATGCTGCCTAGTTGAGTCGCTCAGCTATCCTTAGTTTAGCGCTGCGGCTGCGTGGGTTGGATTCTGTCTCCAACGAGGTAGGTCTGATGACCTTCCGTGAAATGAGTTTCAAGGTGGGCACTTGCCCGCAACGACATACTATCGTTCCCGGAGGACATAGGCAGCTGCTGGCTGCGTAGCGCATGAATTGCTTGACTATACGGTCTTCCAGAGAATGGTAACTGATGACTGTTAGTCTTCCACCGGGACGAAGGAGGTTGGGGGTTACTTTGAGAGCCAGCTCCAGATTCTGTAGTTCACTGTTGACCGCGATGCGAAGTGCCATGAAGGTTCTTGTGGCAGGGTGAATTCTGGCACGCTTGCCGCCCGAGACTTGCTCTACCAAGCGGGCAAGCTCAACGGTGGTAGCGACGGGGCGGTTTTGAACGATGTTCCGCGCTATCCGCCGACTGTGACGCTCTTCACCGTACCTCTCCATGAGCTTAGCCAACTCTTGCTCAGAGAAGCGATTGACGATGTCCGATGCGGTTAAGCCTTGCCCGGGATCGAACCTCATATCTAGGGGAGCATCGAGGTGGAAGCTGAAGCCACGTTCGGCTGTATCCAGTTGCAGAGAAGAAACACCAAGGTCGAGAAGAATACCATCAACCGGATGAAAATGGTATCTTCTGGAGATTGCCTCCAGGTTAACGAAGTTATCATTAACCAAAGTGACTGCTTTGCCATAGTCGCTAAGTCTATCGTGACTTGCTTTGATGGCTTCGGGGTCAGCATCAATGCCTAAGAGCCTTCCTGAAGGTGAGATTTGCTCCAGTATGGCTGCCGCGTGTCCCCCCAGACCAACTGTGCAGTCAATGAAACAATCTCCTCGCCGAGGCTGTAGCGCTGCTATAACTTCATCGAGCAGGACAGGGACGTGAACGGGCAAGGACATGGTCACGCTCATTCACTCATACTCCGCTCTCAATTATCTGTGATGCCTGTTCTTCGGCCGACGTGATTTCCGGCTTCCATCCGTCTTCGCTCCAGATTTCAACACGGTTGTTGGCGCCGACGACAATTACGGTGTCACCGATCCCGGCATATGTGCGCAAGGGATCCGGCAGTTTTATGCGGCCTTGTCCCTGAAACGAGGCGCTGAACGCCGTGCCGAAGATAGCGCGGTTCAGTCTCCTCAAATTAGCTGGGGTTAGTGCCTTCTCAGCAAGCTTCTCGGACAGTCTTCTCCATTCTGCTATGGAATAGACAGCGATGCACTTTTCCCCCATGCCCTTGGCTAATACCAAGCCATCCTTCAGCTGCGCCCTGAAGTTTGGCGGCAGAGGTATTCTGCCTTTCTCGTCAACCTTATATGAGTACTCGCCAAAGAACATCTTATTTACCTCGATCTCCCCCCGGAGCCACTCAATTCCGCTTCACCTATCGTCCCGGTCATGCCACTATCCCCCTAATTCCCCACTTCTCCCCACAATGCTATTATAAACCATGTCTTCATTTTGTCAATACCTTTTGGTGATTTTCTTGCGTTTTGGAACAATTTTCGTTTTGCGGGTTGACAATAGAGTGGTGTCAAATGTGGGGCACCGGTTATACTTCTGTCTGAGAGCCAAGGTTATTGTGAAGCACAAGACTTTCCTTTGCCGCCTCTTACATGGTAAGATATGGGTTTTGAAGGTCTTTGTTGAAAGGGTCTATGCGTATTGATATTTTGTGTCTCTTCCCTGAAACGTTTGTCTCTCCACTGAACCAGAGCATAGTCAAGCGTGCTCGGGAGCAGGGGTTGGCGGATATCGTGATTCATAACATTCGTGACTATACCCATGACAGGCATCATACTGTGGATGATTATCCTTACAGTGGTGGGCCCGGTATGGTGCTCAAGCCCGAGCCTATCTTTGAGGCAGCGGAGGCGGTAAAACAGCAAATCGGTGTAGCTGAGGTACCTACCATACTACTCACCCCTCAGGGCAGGCCTTTTTCTCAATCTGTGGCTCAGGAACTGGCCCTCTACCCTCATCTGATATTGATCTGTGGCCATTACGAAGGTTTCGACGAGAGAGTGTGTGAGTACCTGGCGACTGACGAAATCAGTATTGGTGATTATGTGCTTAGTGGGGGGGAATTGGCTGCCCTGGTTGTGGTGGATGCTATTGTTAGACTTGTACCGGGGGTATTGGGCTCAGAGGATTCTGCCAGCAGTGATTCTCATAGCGACGGGCTTTTGGAATATCCACAATATACCAGACCTCAGGTATATCGAGGTTGGTCAGTACCCTCGATTCTGCTTTCAGGAAATCACGGAGAAATTGCTCAATGGCGACGCCGTCAGGCTATCCTGCGAACGGCGAAACGGCGCCCCGAACTCTTGGAGAAGGGTAATATTTGCGATGAGGAAAGAAAATGGATATTAGAGAATTCGTTAAACCCAAAATAAACCCCAACATTCCTCAGGTCTCCCCTGGCGATACGGTCAAGGTTAGTTTGAAGACTATGGAAGGGGATAGAGAGCGCTTACAGCACTTCCAAGGCGTGGTGATTAAGATGAGGAGGGGTGTTGCTGGGGGAAGCTTCACGGTGAGAAGGGTATCTTATGGCATCGGGGTGGAACGCACCTTTCCCTTCCAGTCCCCCTCCGTGCAGGGTGTGGTGGTGCTCAGGCACGGGCATGTGCGCCGGGCCAAGCTTTACTATATTCGCAGGCTCAGCGTTAAGCAGGCCCGACTTAAGGAAAGACGCGAACGGGTACTGGAACAAACCACGCCTCAAGAGGAACAAGTTCCCAAAGAAGAACAGTCCTCTGAATGAACTACGCCGAGGTGGCAGTCAATTCACCGGGAAGCCGGTCAACTTTCTGCTATGCCATACCGCCGGCCCTGAATATCAGTGTTGGACAAGCAGTATGGGTGCCTTTTGGCTCCCGTGTCATTCAGGGGATTGTGCTGCATCTGTCGAAGGAACCGGCGGTTGCGGAAACCAAGGAAGTAACGGGCATTGTCACTGATGGTCCTTTGCTTTCCCCGATACAGGTAAGCCTTGCTCAGTGGATAAGCGGACACTATTTTGCCTCCCCTTTTGATGCTCTGGCTTTAATGCTGCCCCCCGGATTTGAGAGGCGGGCTATTACTTCCTTTCAGCTAACGACCCCTGATTTGACGAGAGGCCAAGCAGATTTGTCCCTAACGCCGGAACAAAGGCAAGTCCTTCAGATTGTCAACGAGAAGAAGATAAGTTTGCCTGAGCTGGAGAGAACAATTGGCAAGATAAAAGCCAGGCAAATCACCGGTCAGCTAATAGACTGTCGGCTAATTAGACAGACGCTGGAATTCGAGGAGCCAAGGATAAAGCCTAAAACGGTTCCTTATATCAGGCTAACAGCTGGCAGAGAAGAAGTCGAAGTAGCGAAGGCCCGTCTGAGTAAGGCCAGAGCTCATAGACAAGCAGAACTCTTGGCATTTCTGGCTGGGCAGACTCGACCCGTTTCAATTAGCGAATTGAAGGAGTGTTTTCATTGCTCTCCTGCCACTATCAAAGCTCTGGAGAGCCGGCATTTGGTCTCGGTGGAAAGGCTCAGGGTGAGGCGTGACCCCTTATTTCGCATAAGCCTCACGACTTCTCCACCTCCGGTTCTCACTTCATCTCAGCAAGCTGCTTGGGAGTCAATCCAAGATGGCGTTGTGAAGGAGGCCAGGCAATCTGACAAACCGCTGATAGTCCTCCTTTTCGGCGTTACTGGCAGCGGCAAGACTGAGATTTACCTGCGAGCCCTAGCGCAGGTCATTGCCACCGGTAGGAAAGGCATTTGCCTCATCCCGGAAATTGCTCTGACCCAGCAGACAGTAGAGAGGTTTGCCGGTCGTTTTCCCGGACGTGTGGCGGTGCTGCATAGCGGCCTTTCCGCAGGAGAGCAGTTCGACGAGTGGCAATGGATAAGAGAGGGAAACTGCGATGTCGTCATTGGGCCAAGGAGCGCCCTGTTTGCGCCCCTGCCCAACCTTGGTCTTGTCATTATTGATGAAGAGCATGAGTGGACATATAAGCAAGAAGATAAGTCGCCTCGCTATCATGCCCGAGACGCGGCCATTAAACTGGCTCAACTCAGTGATGCAGTTGTTATCCTGGGCAGTGCTACCCCCGATATTGGCAGTTTCCATAGGGCACAGCAAGGCGAGTACCACCTTGCGGAGCTAAAGGAAAGAATCACTCCTCGCGGTTATTCCCCTCTCCCCGAAGTAACCATAGTGGATTTAAGAGAGGAGCTCAAAGCTGGAAACACGAGCTTGCTTAGCCGTTCCCTATTGGCTGCCATGAAAGAAACTCTGGCGCAAAGGCAACAGATAATTCTCTTCCTGAACCGTCGGGGCGCAGCTACTTTTGTCCGATGTCGCAGCTGTGGCTTTGTCTTGCGTTGCCCCCGCTGCTCCATAGCCCTTACTTACCATTCGGTGGAGAAGAAAATGATCTGCCATCGCTGCCGCTATTCTATTCCGGTATCTCAAGACTGTCCGCGATGTTCCCGGCGCAGTCTCAGGTTCTTGGGCATCGGCACACAGAGAGTGGAAGAGGAGGTAAGGCATTTCTTCCCGGAGGCAAGAGTGCTTCGCTGGGATAGAGATGTGATTACCAGAAGATATGCTCATGAGGAATTGTTGAAGAGATTTCGGGACCGCAAGGCAGATGTACTCATTGGTACCCAGATGATAGCCAAAGGTTTGGACCTCCCTCAGGTGACCCTGGCCGGGGTGATTAGTGCCGATACGGGCCTCAATTTTCCTGATTTCCGAAGTGGCGAGCGCACTTTTCAACTCCTGTGTCAGGTGGCTGGCAGGGCAGGGCGTGGGGTTAAAACAGGAAAAGTCATCATCCAGACTTACTCCCCGGATAACTACATTATTGGAGCTGCTGCCAAACATGATTATCTTGAGTTCTATCATAAGGAAATAGATTATCGTCGCCGATACAACTATCCACCTTTCAGCCAGCTAGTTCGCCTCGTTTATAGCAACATCAATGAAGAGTTGTGTCGTCGTGAGGCACAGAGGGTCCATCGTTTGATTCTTGATGAGAAGGCGAGAGAGGATATCATCGATTTCGACATGATTGGTCCTGTGCCTGCTTTTGCCTTTAAGGCCAGGGGCAGGTATCGCTGGCAACTCTTCCTTCGCGGTTCTGACTCAGCCCAGGTATTATCCCGGCTTACTTTGCCGCGAGGCTGGACCATAGATGTCGACCCAGTAGGGATGGTTTGATTTCCGGACACTCTAGACAGATCAAGATCAAGCGTATCTCCCCCGAGGGGTCGGCTTTGCTGCCGAGTGGATGTGGTGGTGAAGTCTATCCCGCCTCTGTGGAACTGTTATCCGCCGATGGCAGGTGGAAAGATGTGCAGCACATCTCCCTCTTTGAAGTCAGTGCTCTTCAAATTGCGCAAGTTGATACCATTCAACAGAATGAGCGAATAGTCCTGTATCTTCCCATCTAGATGGACGCCAGCAGTTTCGAGTTTCTCTCGGAGTCGACGGCCAAATTTCTCTTCAAGTTGAGTCAGTGCGTCATCTATACGGTCAGCCTGCAAAGTAGCACTATCTGTGCCGAGATAAGAACGCCACAGACTATAGAAGCGCACTGTAATTAACGCCATTTCCCTACTTTCCTAGCTCAACTTTGTCAACAGCATATTCCCTGGTATCTATTAGGAGGATTTGGTTGCGTATAGGTGCACCAACACCGGTGATGATTTTGACCACCTCCTGAGCCTGCAATGCGGCAATTATGGCTACCGTCGCCGGAGGGTTCCCAATTCTGGTCTCTATACCCTGTTCGGGCATAGTATCGGGGGATGACCCATAAAGCGAAGACAGGCCCACGTCTCCGGGGAAAATGGTCATGAGTTGTCCGGCGAAGCCGCCTATTGAGGCGTGAACATAGGGTATTGCCAGTTGACGGCAAGCCCGCTCGACCACCAGTCGTGACGGCAGGTTATCAAGCCCATCGACTACCACTTGGGCACCAGTGAGGAAGCTCTGAGCGTTCTCTCCGGTCAACCGTTCTTGCAAAGTGGTGACGGTGGTTGCTGAATTTATCTCGTTGACTCTTTTTGCGGCCACGATGACTTTGTACTCGCCCAGATTCCCTTCTGTGGACATAACTTGCCTGTTCAAATTCTGCTCCGTGAAGCAGTCGTCATCAATAATAATCATGTGCCCTATTCCTTGTCTGGCGAGTAACTCGATAACGGTGCTACCTAATCCTCCCGCTCCCACCACGGCAACGGTTGACTGCAGTAGCCTAATTTGCCCGTTCATCCCGATTGTGCCTATATTGCGGAGATAG
>MGMS01000005.1 GCA_001796515.1 Chloroflexi bacterium RBG_13_51_36 | reverse complement strand
CCGTATTTCATGCCCTGCACACCCCACGGCGCAGTGGAGCTAATGGTTCGCAGCGGCAATCCCCCTGAAGGCAAGCATGTGGTCATATGTGGTCGCAGCAACATAGTAGGCAAGCCCCTTATGGCCATGCTGGTGCAGAAGAACAAGCGTGCCAATGCCACCGTGACTGTTGTTCACACGGGAACCAAAAACATGGCAGAAATCACCAGACAGGCGGATATCCTGGTTGCCGCAATGGGCTCTCCAGAAGTTATCAAAGCAGATATGGTAAAAGAAGGGGCAGTTGTTATCGATGTCGGGGTAAACCGGGTGGGATGGAAACAAAGCAAGACGGACCCCACCAAGCAGGTCCCTGACCTCAGGGGCGATGTAGACTTCGAGGCGGTCAAAGCAAAAGCCAGTGCTATCACGCCGGTGCCGGGAGGGGTTGGCCCCATGACTATCACCATGCTTATGGTCAACACTGTGGTGGCGGCTGAACGAAGAGCTGAGCGTACGAGAAAATAATACTTAAGAACGATAAGAAAGGAGATTATCATGGCTTACGATGCAACGAAAATGAAGGACTGGGAGATTGCAGAAGCGGCGGAACAGAATATGCCCACCCCCGAGGAATGGCAGAAGAAGCTTGGGCTGCAAAAGGATGAAGTTGTCCCTTATGCGCGAATAAGCAAACTGGACTTCCTGAAAATCATCGATCGCCTTAAGCAGAAGCCCGACGGCAAGTATATCGAGGTGACCGCTATTACTCCCACGCCACTGGGCGAGGGCAAAACGACTACCCTGATGGGTCTCGTAGAGGGTCTGGGCAAACGGAAGCAGAATGTAATGGGCTGCATCCGCCAGCCCTCAGGTGGGCCCACTATGAATATCAAGGGAACGGCTGCTGGCGGGGGCAATGCCTTGCTCATTCCCATGACCGAATTCTCCATGGGACTTACCGGCGACATCAACTCGCTCGTGAATGCCCATAACCTGGCCATGGTAGCGCTTACTTCGAGAATGCAGCATGAGCGCAATTACGATGACGCCGAACTGGCCAAACGTAACCTGCGCCGGTTGGATGTTGACCCGACCAGGGTAGAAATGGGATGGGTCATGGACTTCTGTGCCCAGACTCTCAGAAACATCATCATCGGCATCGGAGGCAAGATGGACGGCTTTCTGATGCAGTCCAAGTTCGGTATTGCGGTAAGCTCTGAGATCATGGCTATGCTCGCCATAGTCAATGACTTAGCAGACCTGCGTAAGAGGATGGACGAGATCACCGTGGCCTACGATAAAAAGGGTAACCCGGTTACCACCCGTGACCTTGAAGTCGCTGGTGCTATGACCGCTTTCATGTGCAATGCTATTAACCCCACTTTGTGCAGCACCGCGGAGTATCAGCCCGTTCTTGTGCATGCCGGCCCCTTCGCCAATATCGCTGTCGGCCAAAACTCCATCATCGCCGACCGCATTGCCCTCAAGATGGCTGACTACGTTGTCACCGAAAGCGGCTTTGCTGCCGACATTGGCTTTGAGAAGTTCTGGAATGTCAAGTGCCGCTACAGCGGCCTCAAGCCTCACGTATCAATACTCACCGCCACCATCAGGGCACTGAAGATGCATGGCGGCGGACCCAAGGTTGTAGCGGGACTGCCACTGCCTGATGCCTACACCAAAGAAGACTTGAAGACTTTAGAGAAGGGGCTTGCCAATATGGTACACCACATCAATACCATCAAAACAGCAGGCATTAATCCGGTGGTGTGCATCAACTCCTTCCACACTGACACTAAGGCTGAGGTCGCCATGGTGCGTAAGGCAGCCGAGGCTGCTGGGGCACGTTGTGCTTTCTCGTCTCATTGGGCAAACGGTGGCGATGGAGCACTCGAGCTAGCCGATACCGTTATGGAAGCCTGCAACCAGAAGAACGACTTCAAATTCCTTTATCCCATGGAAATGAAGCTACGAGAGCGGGTGGAAAAGATTGCCAAGGTAGTCTATGGAGCCGATGGCGTGTCCTGGACACCTGAAGCGGAAGCCAAGGCCAAGGTATTTGAAGCAGACAAGAAATATGATGAGTACGCCACTATGATGGTGAAGACTCACCTGAGCCTGACTCACGACCCGGCAATCAAGGGCGTTCCCAAGGGATGGACACTGCCCATTCGCGACGTACTCATTTATTCCGGGGCGAAATTCCTTTGTCCCTGCGCTGGAACAATCAGCCTGATGCCGGGCACGAGCTCCGATCCAGCATTCAGAAGGATAGATGTTGATACCAAGACCGGCAAGGTACAAGGGCTTTTCTAAGCGATGATACACCGGGCTGGGAAGATGACTTCTGGCCAATGACATTCTCTCCCTTGAGGAGAGGATAAGGGGATAGGGTACTGGCAAAAGTCAAGAGCGTTTCTCTAACGATTGATGGTAAGAAGATAAGAGCTGCCCCGGGGAAAAAGGTCCTGTGGGCAGCTCTGGATAACGGTATCTACATCCCCAACCTCTGCGCCATCCGGGAAAGGAGCGAGCCTTTTGGTGCCTGCCGCCTCTGCTTTGTGGAAGTTGAAGGTAAGGATAACCCGGTTACAGCCTGTACTACACCGGTGGCAGAGGGGATGGTGGTCAATACCAAAGCCGCAAAGGCATTGAGGCTGGCCCGCACCGCTCTGGAATTGCTCCTGGCCAGCCACCCTGTGGACTGCGCCGACTGCCTCAAGAATGGCTCCTGTGAACTTCAAAAGATAGCCAACCATCTCGGCGTGAAGCTCAAGACCAAAAGGTTCAAGAAGATCGTGCCCGAGTTGCCCATCGACTCCAGTAGTCCCCTATTCATCTATGACCCGAACAAATGCGTGCTCTGCGGCAGATGCGTCTGGGTCTGCCAGGAAAAACTGCACAGGGGAACCATCGGTTTTGCTTATCGCGGCTTCCGCAGAATGGTCACCACTTTTGGGGATGAACCTATGGGTAAGTCCCGCTGCCAAGATTGCAGTGAGTGCGTTACCGTCTGCCCTGTCGGTGCTCTGGTGTTCAAAGTCCATTAGGCAGAGTCAACCTCGATTGAAGATGCGAGGGACCAATCCAGTTTTTCCTTATACTACAGCGCGACCGATCTTCGCAAGCTGCAAGAAGTAATCTCGCCAACTGCTGTTGAACCTCATCCATGGTTCTTCTTGGCTAGAAGCGGACTGAACTAAGTGACATTCGCCTCCATCGTCAAACAACAGCTGTTTCGGATAATTAGACACGTGCTATACTATTGGCTAGGATTCTGGAAAAGCTAGCGCTGTATGGGGTATTCCGGGAATCTACCATCTGCTTGCCGGGACAAGAAAGGAGGGAGCAATGTTGGAGGTATTCTTAACCGAAGAGCGCAAGAGGTTTCGACAGGAGGTTCAGGACCTGGTCAAGAGCATACCACGGCAGCTTATACTGGATATGGATGCCGATAAAATCAAGTTCCCCTACGAGTTTGTCCGGGAAGCTGGCAAGAGGAATCTACTAGGCATCAGGTTCCCCAAGAAATATGGCGGCAGAGACCTGAAATGGGTGGATGAACTCATCTACATAGGAGAGATTTATAAACTGGGCGTGCCTTTTGCCTGCCTCTGCTCAGTCATGTCCATAGTTGGCGAGGGCTTGAATGTGTTCGGCACCGAGGCCCAAAAAAAGAAGTATCTGAAACCGTTAATTGCCGGCACACAATGGGCTGGCGAGGCACTCACCGAGCCCAGAGGCGGCTCTGATTTCTTCGGCGCCACCACCGTGGCCCGCAAGAAAGGAAATCACTATTACCTTACCGGGCAGAAGCGCTTTGTCGTCGGCTCGGAAGGCGCCGATTTCTTCCTAGTATTCGCCGTCACCAATCCCGGGGCCGGCCGCGACTCGCTCAGCACCTTCATCGTGGAGAGGGATATGGGCGTGGAGGTCAAGCATGTCTATGGCTTGATGGGCAGCCGCGGTACAGGCACAGGTAGATTAGTCTTCCGCGATGTGCCGGTGCCAGAGGAGAATCTGCTGGGGAAAGAGAACGAAGGAGCAAAGGTATTCTATAAATTGATGGTGCCGGAAAGGATTGTTTCTGGCGGTGTGGGCGGTGCCAGAGCGATTCTGGAAATAGCCGCCCGCTATGCCAACAAGAGGAAAGCTTTCGGTCAGACCATAAGGAATTTTGAAGGAATAAGCTTCAGGATAGCCGACTGCGTCACCAAGCTCGATGCTGTCAGCGCTCTGGCATACGCCGTGGCCAGGACCATCGATGATGGAGTAGGTACGCCGGGTTATCAAAGGAGACTGGTGTCGGAGGTGAAGAAGCTGGCTACTCAGACAAATTGGGAAGTGGTGAATGATGCCATGCAGATTCTCGGTGGCATCGGATATACCAATGTCTTCCCCGTGGAGCGAGTATTAAGAGAAGCCAGACTTCTCATGATCTGGACCGGCAGCAACGAAATCATGAACTTAATAATCCAGCATGAATACTATAAGGAAATCCTGGCCAAAGGCATCGAGGGCAGAGACATTGAAGCCGACGTTCCTCTCACCCAAGCAGAGCTGGCGGAGGAAAGGATTTACGAATCAGAACCCCTAACTGCTGCCCCTTAATATTACCGTTACGGAAAACGAGCCGATTATGGATGTCATCGAAGCCGTGAAAAAGCGTAAAAGTATCAGGGGTTACAGACCTGACCCTGTGCCCAAAGAGGTTTTGGGGCAAATACTGGAACTGGCCAGCCACGCCCCGTCCGCTATGAACACCCAGCCCTGGGAGTTTACTGTGCTCACTGGCGAGGTTCTGGAAAACATAAGACGGAGCAACGTTGCACTTCTCAACTCGGGAGCGCTGCCTAACCCCGAGCACGTGGTTGTGAACTGGCCAAAGGAGAGCATTTACCGTCAACGCCAAGTAGACCTGGCCAAACAGCTTTTCCAGCTTATGGACATACCCAGGGAGGATAAGGAGAAACGGGCCAGATGGCTGGAGCGCGGATTTCGTTACTTCGATGCGCCGGCGGTGATCATCATATCCACCGACCGTTGCTTGAGCGAAAGCGGGCCGCTGCTCGACATTGGCGCCGCGATACAGAACGTCTGCCTAGCCGCGCTACACTTCGATCTGGGGACCTGCATCGAAGACCAGGGAGTAGCCTATCCCGAGGTATTAAGAAAACACGCCCACATACCCGAGTCCAAGCGAATAATAGCAGCCATTGCCGTCGGCTACCCTGATTGGGATTTCCCTGCGAACAAGGTGGAAACTGGGCGGGAGGCTATAAGAGAGGTGACTGCCTGGCTTGGTTTCGACTGAGAAGCTATTTCGCAGGCGCCCGGAAACGCCGGCGAGAAAAGCTACTCCCCCCCCAGAATACAACCAATGAAATCTCTTTTCCCGCGGACAAAATCGGTTACCGACATTGCGCGCTTCCCTTCTATCTGAACCTGGCAAAGACCTAGAGTGCCCTCCCCGGTCACCACCCCGATTCCCGGCTGTTCTGCCAAGGCGATTACTTCCCCTACCTGCCCTGCTCTCCTATCGCCAAGAGGAATAGCCTTATGGATCTTTAGTCGTTTCCCCTGACACCAGGTGGAGCAGCTTGGCCAAGGATTGTACGCCCTGACTCTCCGCCAGAGCTCAACCGCGCCAAGGTGCCAATCAATCTCGGCATCCTCACTAGTTATCAGCTTACTCTGAGTAGCTTGCGGCTCGTCTTGAGCATGGGTCTTGAGTTCGCCCCCAAGCCATTTGGGCAAGGTCTCCAACAAAAGCTCGGCTCCCACGTCAGCTAACCTGAGGCTAAGAGACCCGGTGGTATCCATAAAAGAGACTCCCACTTTTTTCTGGGACAGAATCGGCCCGGTATCCAATCCGGCATCCATTAACATTATGGTAACACCAGTGAGTTCATCTCCACAGAGAATAGCATTGGCGATTGGAGACGGCCCCCGGTGCCGCGGCAATAGTGAAGGGTGGACATTAAGGCAGGCAAATCTAGGCAAGGAAAGCACTTCCGGAGGCAGAATGAGACCAAAAGCTGCCACAACTATGAGCTCCGGCTGAAGGCTGGCCAGCTGCTCCAGCGCCTCGCTGGACGCCAAAGTCTCGGGTTGCATGACTGGTATTTGATGCTCCAGCGCTAGTTTTTTCACCGGAGGAAAAACAACCGGGCGTCCCCTGCCAGCGCGTTTGTCAGGTTGGGTGTACACGGCACACACCTGGTAGGAACTCCGAAGCAGAGACGCCAGTATAGTCACCGCAAACTGCGGAGTGCCCATGAAGACAGTGCCCACTTTCATCGCAAACGTATTTTTCATTAATTCTTTAATTATGTCAAACATTGCCTAGCGGAGGATTGGGAAAACCTGTTATTCTGTAACGAGTAAGTTCTCACACCTTTACCGCATCTTAATACTCATTTCAGCTATCTTTGTGGCTGAGCTTTGTTGGGAATGGGGACAGATTGGAACTAGCGAAAGACATTTGGCAGACTGCCCTCGGCAAGCTGCAGATTCAAGTTAGTAAGGCAAATTACACTACCTGGCTTAGCGATAGCCGGGGTCTAAGCTGCCAGAATAACACTTTTGTCGTCGGTGTCCCCAACGTTTTTGTTGCTGAATGGCTATCGAAACGCCTTTACCCTCTTGTCAGAAAGACCTTAGCCGATATCATGGGCAAAGATGTCGATGTCCGGTTCGAGGTCCACAATCGCGAACAACTGTCAGCTAGCCCCTTGGTTGCCCAGACCGACGGCGGGACAAGCAGCAAAGCTCCGCAGTGTAGATTCAATCCAAGATATACCTTTGACAACTTCGTTGTCAGTGATTCCAATCGTTTAGCTTATGCTGCCGCTGTAGAAGTAGCTGAGAATCCGGGAAGTAGTTATAACCCCCTTTTTATCCACAGCAGCACTGGGCAAGGCAAAACTCACTTACTGCATTCTATCGGACATTTAACGACAAACAACGGACTGCAAGCGACCTATATTGCCGCGGAACAGTTTGCCAATGAATTCGTATTAGCTGTTAGAGAAAACCAGGTCGACAAATTCCGCAGCAAATTCAGAAATATCCATCTCTTTCTGTTCGACGATGTTCATTTCTTGATTGACAAGAAACAGACCCTGCAATGTTTTTTTCACACGTTCAACGAACTGTACAGCAATAACCGCCAAATTGTTATCACTGCCGACTGTGCTCCCAGAGATATGCAGCCACTGAGTAGCAAGCTGAAGTCACGACTTGAGGGAGGTCTTGTTGTTGACCTGCAACCACCTGACTTTGAAACACGCCTCAACATCTTACGGGCTAAAACAGAAAAGACGATGGCCTCAGAAATGGAAGGGGTGTTGCATATTATAGCGGAGAAGGTGTGCGAGAATGTCCGCCAGCTTGAAGGAGCTTTGGTGTATCTAACTGCTCAGTCTAAATTGAGCGGCACCAAAATAACTCCTGAGACAATCAACAAGTTATTGACAAGCATGACCTGCAAACAAGACATAAAATTGCTTTTGCGCATGGTCGCAGATCACTTCAGTATCTCGCCAGAAGAGCTAATTAACAAGAAGAGAGATAGAAAGACCACATTGGCACGACACGTGGCAATCTATCTTATGCGCGAAGGCTATAACTGCTCTCTGTCAGAAATCGGCAAGGAACTAGGTGGTCGGAACCATTCCACAGTTCTCCATGGCTACGAAAAAATAGCCAGCGAACTGAGCACCAACCCTAACCTTTCCAGCCAGATTGCAGAGATTAGGGCAAAGCTTAACCCCCCGAAAGGCCGTAGAGGGACATACCAAACTGCCTAGAATTGCTGATAGTTTGTGGACAAGTTGTTGTTTTGCCTGCCTTCACGGCCCACTCAGTATTGATCTCCTGCGCTACTTATTTACCACTTAACAACATCGATTATAATAGTTAGTACTCATCTACTTATATCAATTAATATACAGTAGGTAATTAATATATGGTATATAAGAGGGAAATCACAGTCCAGGGTGGCTCTGGGGGTGACGGCTGTGTCAGTTTTCGGCGGGAGAAGTATGTGCCTTCTGGCGGGCCGGATGGAGGAGATGGTGGGAATGGTGGCAGTGTGATTATTGTAGCTGATTCCAACTTAGTTGACTTGGGCTGGATGAAATGGAAGAAGGAATTTGTAGCCAGACATGGCCGTCGAGGAAGCAGTTGGCGAAAGCGTGGCAAGAATGGCGAGGATTTAGTTATCTCGGTGCCAGTGGGTACACTGGTTTCCACTAAAGCTAAGTCGGGGCAGGAGAAATTGGTGGCGGACTTGAGAACGCCCGGGCAAAAGGTCTTGGCGGCCAAGGGGGGCCGGGGAGGACTGGGTAATGCGCGTTTTGCCACGGCAGTAAATCAAGCTCCCAAGATCGCCAGTAAGGGTCAATCAGGTGAAAAGCGGGATATTATCCTCGAGGTGAAAGTCGTTACCGATATCTGTATTGTCGGGCATCCGAACTCGGGGAAATCCACTCTGCTATCGGCGATATCAAGAGCCAGACCCGAAATCGCCGATTATCCCTTTACCACCCGTCTGCCGGTTCTGGGCGTTATGGTGGGCGACAAAAGGGACTTTATTGTCGCCGAAATTCCCGGTCTTGTCGAGGGCGCTCATCTTGGCAAGGGGCTGGGAAACGAGTTTTTGCGCCATGCGGAAAGAACCAAGTTGTTCATCTATTTATTGGATGGAGGTTCACCGACTGTCATCGATGACTTCAAGACATTGGATAAAGAAATAGCCTTGTACAAAGGCTTGGCACATAAGCCTAAAATCGTGGCGGTAAACAAGGTAGATTTGCCTGAGGTTCAAGTTCGCTTGCCGCAGATCAAGCGCCACTTGAGCAAACATGAGGCGCCTGTCTTCTACATTTCTGCTCTTAGTGGCCAAGCTGTGCTAGAATTGACCAGGAAAGCCATGGACATGGTGGAGCAGGCGAGCCGGGAGGAGGACATGACTTCGCAGGCTGAAATAGCGATATTCCGTCCCAGGCCGAGAAAGTGAAGAAGTGAAGATCGGGATTCTTGGAGGTACGTTCGACCCCATCCATATAGGTCATCTGGTCGTTGCAGAGGAAGCAAGAACAAAGTTAGGATTGAGCGAAGTTTTTTTCGTGCCTGCTGGTCAGCCCTGGCTTAAGCAAGACCATCATATCACTCCGGCGGCCCACCGCGTAGAGATGGTGCTCCATGCCATAGCTGATAACCCTCACTTTAAGCTCAGTGCTCTCGAGGTAGAGCGCCCGGGTCCCTCTTACACCGTGGATACCCTGACGATGCTACGAAAGCAGCTAGACAGTGAAGCAAGCCTGTTCTTCATCCTGGGACGCGATACCTTAGCCGAGTTACCTTTGTGGAAGGAACCGGAGAAAGTGGCTCAGCTATGCCGTTTGGTGGTTGCACCCAGGCTGGGTTCAAAAGATTTGAAGCGCCTGCAAACAGAAATACCCGGGCTGCTCGACAAGATCATCCAGCTGGATATGCCCGTAATCGGCATCAGTTCCTCGGATATCCGTCAGCGTCTGGCTCGCGGGCTGTCAATTCGCTACTTGGTGCCGGTTGAAGTAGAGGAATATATAAGGGAACAAAGCATATATCCGACATCTGTCGGATAATAGCGTGCTTTAGCCGCTGTCCTTGGCGGCCGACGGCAGCGGCTTGTTAGGTGATTCTTTGTGAGACATTCTTAAGTAAGGGCGTCACGCCAGGGTCAATCGCGATACACCGAGTTCACCAGTTTCAGCCAAATCAAAACAGATTGTTGGCCTTTTCAGTGATTGAGTATCATCCGCAAGCCAATCGGCTAGTACGTTTGCCTTGGGTGACAGTTTTGCGGGGAGAGATAATGCTAGGCCCACAGGAATGCGGCCACCATATGTGGCAGCTATACTCGTGGCAATCTCTGCTAACCCACCCGCCACAAGGTCAGGCACCGCCGTGAGGTCTTCCAATCCTAGGTCGGCTTCATCGATCTGAGTGGTTCCGATGCCCAGCTCTCTCAATGGGTACTTGACGTAGTAACTGGTGAAGTAGGTGGCTAAATTGACGACATCTTGAGAACAACGGGTATTTGCAAAGAGAGAATCTTCGTCTGATATCCAGTACACATTCTGCTTTGGGTGGGAAAGGCCTGCAATCAAAAGGCTCACGAAATGCACTAAACGTATGACTCGGTCGAAGCTTCTGGAATTCCAGCTTCCCTCCAGATTCACATGCTTTCGAAATTCATTGAAGTGCTCGGGCAAAGAACAAAGGTGCTTGATTTCCTTTCTAATAACAAATGTAGCACAGATCCCGTTAATCGTATTCGCTGCACTTAAGATGGGCAGCAAGGCTTGTTTGCGCCTGCCGTCAGCAAGGTTCTTGAAACTCATACGCCTGCTGTCTTTGAGAATCTTGCCCCTTATCTGCCGTCGTCTGTATTCCCATTCACCCCTTGCTTCAGAATCAAACGCTAGAATCGAGATCGTATCATATCGACTTGTTCGATGCTCACCTCCATAGTCCGACATCAAAGCGATTGTGGGGCCGAGCAGGTGTGGCAATTGGCAAGCAGCAAATATACGGTTTACCGTTGCTACCCATGGGTAAAGTGGGTTTGTTGTTTGCTTCCAGCGTGAGTCGATAGTAATCATTGGCTGTTTATCTGGCCGCCTAACGTGTAATTATACAGAATTTCTCCGCATATCCCATTATTTATTGGGATCGTCGAGATTCCTGACATCTGCCAGACAACGCTGCGCTTCAGCCGACCGCCTAAGGCGGCGACTGTAACGAGTTGTTAGAAGCAGGACTACTAGACTCTAGCAAGCTTCTTCTCCAGTTTCCTACCATGACATGCTTTGTATTTTTTCCCGCTATTGCATGGGCATAGACTGTTGCGGTTTAGACCAGCTTCGAGCATCTGAAGCGTCAGTAACCTAGTCTCCTGCAACCGCTGATGCAATTGAGATTCGGGCCCTTCAAGAGACACCGCTGACTGCTTGGCTCTATTACCCTTGTTTTGAATCCGGAATATCGCATCACATATTCCGATAAAATCTCGCGTTATCGGGTTGTCTGAAAGTGGGACACGAATACTGTTAACCTGTTTTCCCTCGTATCTCATACTGGGATCGGGCAAGAATAGTATCTTCTCAACCTTGAACGACTTGGGGGTTATGTCCACTAACTCATGTTCTGGGCTGAGCCAAACCGCGTGAAATTCAGCTTCAAGCAAAACACCAGGCCATTCCCAAATCTGCCATCCATAGTGGACTTTCCCACCGCATTCTTGTACTTTTCTGTCGATGGCTGGAAAACACTCATTAGCCTGAGCATATGACTCTGGACTGTGCTTTAGATACATAGGCTCCTGTGAAGCACATATTGAGCGACACAAACCAAGTATCGGTTCTGAGATTGTTGGTGGTGTGCCTGTCGCATTAGCCATCTGGCGCTCGTCACGGCTTCTAGCCAGTAACTATGCGGAAAGAATTCCGCATATCCCGTTATTTATTTCCATTACCGGGATTCCTTAGCGAATTCCCCCATATCACACAACAGCCTGGGTGGTCCGGGAAGCCGAACGGCTAGATATCGAGGTTCCTCACGCTCTGGGCGTGAGCCTGGATGAATCTTTTGCGAGGCAAAACTTCGTCGCCCATGAGCATACGAAAAGACTGGTCAGCGGCTATGGCATCCACTACCTCTACTTTGAGCAGGGTTCTGTTAGCGGGGTTCATGGTTGTCTCCCACAATTGTACGGGAGTCATCTCCCCTAGCCCTTTGTATCTCTGAATCTCTATTTTGTCTTGTTTCAGCTCCTTAATTCTTTTTTCCTTTTCCTGTTCGGAGTAAAGCCAGAACTCCTGTTTACCGGACTTGAGTCGATAAAGAGGCGGCTGGGCAATGTATAGGTAGCCCTGGTTGATCAACTCTGTCATGTGGCGGTAAAAGAAGGTAAGGAGCAAAGTGCGAATGTGCGAGCCATCAACATCGGCATCGGTCATGATGATTATTCTGTGGTAGCGAAGTCTCGAACTATCAAATTGTTCGTCAGCACTCGCTCTTAACGCTGTGACGATGGCCCTTAGCTCCTCATGCTCCAGGATCTTATCCTTGGCCGCTTTTTCCACATTCAGTATTTTGCCTCTCAGCGGGAGAATGGCTTGAAAGCGGCGGTCTCGCCCTTGTTTAGCTGAGCCGCCGGCTGAGTCGCCCTCGACCAGGTAGATCTCGCATTTCGCTGGCTCCTTCTCTGAACAATCGGCTAATTTCCCGGGCAGGGTTGATGTTTCGAATCCGGTCTTCTTTAGAACGAGGTCGCGAGCTTTGCGTGCCGCCTCTCTGGCCTTGGCGGCCGTGAGACACTTGTCTATGATTGCCCTGGCCTCGTTCGGGTGTTGCTCGAGGTAGAGGGACAAGCTGCTAGCTACAGCAGATTCAACATGACTTTTCACCTCGGGATTGCCCAGCCTTGCCTTGGTTTGCCCTTCAAACTGGGGCTGGGGTAGTTTTACACTGATGATGGCCACCGCCCCCTCGCGCACATCTTCCCCGGTTAAGTTGGGGTCCGTATCCTTCAAGATTTTCGCGCTACGGGCATAATCGTTGAAGACCCGGGTTAGTGCCGAGCGAAAGCCCGTGAGGTGACTGCCGCCGTCTCTGGTATTGACACAGTTAGCGAAGGAGAGAGTGGATTCCGTGAAGCTGTCATTATATTGCAAAGCTGCTTCTATGACGGTGCTATCTGTCATGGTGGAGATATAAATGGGATAAGGATGAACAACGCCTCTATTTTTGTTGAGGCGCCGAACATAACTGGCTATTCCGCCATCGAAGTAGAACGCTTTCTCCTGGTCGGCCCTCTTGTCTTTGATAGCTATTTCTACCCCTTTGTTAAGGTAAGCTAGCTCTCTCAGACGCTGGCAGGCCATGTCGAAATCGTAGTCAATGCTCTCGAAGATTGCTTTGTCAGCAAGAAAGGAAACTGAAGTGCCTGTGTCCTGGGCTTCGCCAGCAGTCTCTACGCCGCTTTGGGGAACTCCCTGACGGTATTCCTGGCGGTAGAGTGTTCCCTGGCGCTTGACCTCAGCCTTAAGCCAGGAAGACAAGGCGTTTACCACTGAAGCACCAACGCCGTGCAGCCCACTGGATACACCGTAGACGTGATTACTAAACTTGGCTCCGGCGTGCAGACGAGTCATAACTGCTTCCAGAGCTGTGATATTCTGCCCCGGGATATTCTCCGTAGGGATACCCCGCCCATTATCAGTTACGGTGATGCTATTGTCTTCGTGGATTGTCACTTCGATTCGGTCACAGCAGCCGGCCATGGCTTCGTCGATGCTGTTGTACACTATTTCGTAGAGGATTTGGTGTAGTCCGTACTTATCGGTGCCGCCAATATACATTCCTGGACGTAAACGTACGGCCTTGAGTTCATCCAAGATTTGGATGTCTTTGGCGGTATATTCCGAATTTGCGTGATTTATCTGGTTATTCAGGTCGTCTTGAGGCATTAGCAATTTATTCCTGGTTACATTTGCAGAAGTACGAAGTCAGACTCAAAGAGGGAAGACTCAGGCTTTCCGTTCGAGGGCATTAGCATATAATCAATTATCTGGTAATTATATCACATTTTGAACTGTTTGAGAAATCCGGCTATTTCAGTTAACGGAATGCTCTTCTGTTCTCCGCTTCTCATGTCCCGCAACATTGCTGTTCGCTGGAGGAGCTCCTGCTCGCCGAGGATGAGGGCGTAGGCAATGTCTAAGGAATTAGCTTGCCTCATCTGTCCTTTCAGGCTTTTGTCGCCCGTAGCCATGATGACAGGAATGCCCTCCCTGCGTAGCTCTGAGGCAATCTTCATTGCCTCAATCTTCGCTTCCTGTTCCAGGTAGGCGATGAAAACATCAGGCTTTGGCAATGGTGGAATATCTAATCTCTGGTTCTTCAGATTCAATATTATTCTTTCCAAGCCAGTCGCAAAGCCCACCGCAGGAGTAGGTCTTCCCCCTAATTCCTCAATGAGGTGATCATAGCGCCCCCCTCCGCCGAGCGTGCTTTGTCCCCCTGCCTCTCGGGGTTCAATCTCGAACACTGTCCTCGTGTAGTAATCCAGTCCGCGCACCAACCTGGGATTCAGTTGAAAGGGAATGCTCACTGCCCCTAAATATTCTTGCACGCTCTGAAAGTGGATTTGGCATTCATGGCACAGATAGTCCGGGATTTTCGGTGCGGTTTTGGCTATCTCTTGGCAAGAGACTTTCTTGCAATCGAGCAAGCGTAGCGGGTTCTTGACCAGCCTGGCTTTGCAGTCGGGGCAAAGCTGGTCCATATAGCTAGAATAATGCTGCTTCAGTACTACCAAATACCGGGGACGACATAGCTTACAGCCGATGCTGTTGAGGTGGATAGTGAGTTGAGGAAGCCCTAAAGAATAGAAGAATTGTTGAGCCATTTCAATCACCTCTGCATCGAGAGCAGGGTCGGCCTCCCCCAATGCCTCAAAACCAAACTGATGATGCTGGCGGTACCTCCCGGACTGGGGACGCTCATACCTGAAGGCTGGTCCAATGTAATAAAGCTTCACAGGTTGTGGCAAGTTAAATAGTCCGTGCTCTAGGTATGCTCGGCAAACCGGTGCCGTTCCCTCCGCCCTTAAGGCCAATTCTTGTCCGCTTTTGTCCTTAAAGATGTACATTTCCTTGTCGATGATATCCGTCCCCCCGGCCACAGTTTTGGCAAAAACCTGGGCATCTTCGAAAATCGGCGTACTCAGGGGTTGGTAGCCGTAGAGCCGGCATAGGAAAGCAGCCTTTTCCTCTACGTATTTCCAGCAGGCATGTTCTTGTGGCAGGATGTCGAATGTTCCTCGAGGTGCTTTGTACAAAGAAATCCTCCCTCTCTGTCTTCTAGTTTACCATATTGTAACTATCCCGCCTGCTATTGTCATTATGAGCGCTTCGCTACCTGTTATTCTGAGAAAGCGAACAATCCAACTCTGCCCACGACAAGATTCGCGAGGAATGACATTTGTCAGCACCTTCTTGACTGTGGTTTGCGTTACTCTTGCTCTTGCAGTATTATGAATTGGATGGATGGCAGTAAGCTTGTAGAACAGGCTGGCACTTACCTGCCTGAAGATAAGATAGCTCTTGTCAAAGCGGCTTACGAATTCGCTGCGATAGCTCACCAGGGGCAGCTGCGCAAAACAGGAGAGCCTTATGTAGAACATCCTCTAAATACGGCCATGATTCTGGCTGAAATGCACCTCGATGCCGAAACCTTAGCTGCTGCCCTGTTGCATGACGTCCCCGAGGACTGCGGTGTGTCATTAGATGAGATAGAAGCCAAGTTTGGTGTGCCGGTCGTTAAACTTGTTGATGGGGTCACGAAGCTAGACAAGCTGGCAAGTCGGGCTCGGGCAGGAGAGGCAAAATCGAAAGCTCAGGCGGAGAACTTGCGCAAAATGCTTCTGGCCACAGCTGAGGACCTGCGGGTGGTCCTTATCAAGTTGGCAGACAGATTACATAACATGCGGACACTAGGTGTTTTGCCCGTAGAGAAACGGCGCACCATCGCTCAAGAGACTCTGGAGATATATGCTCCCCTGGCGCACCGTCTGGGTATGAGAGAGGCGAAATGGCAGTTAGAGGATTTGGCGTTTCGCTACTTGAAGCCACGTGTATATCATCAGATTGCCCGTTTAGTGGCTGGAAAGCGAGTCGAAAGGGAAAGCTTCATAACCGAGGTTAGTCAGAAGTTAAGCCAGGAATTAGATAAAGCCGGCATAGAAGCCAAGGTTTATGGCCGGCCAAAACATATTTATAGCATATATCAAAAAATGGCTAAATATGATGCGCAGGGCAAACATTTTGGGGATATCCACGACCTTTTTGCTTTGCGCCTGTTGGTGAACTCCGTTTCGGATTGTTATAAGGCATTGGGGGTGATTCATAATCTCTGGCGGCCTATCCCTGAAGAATTCGACGATTTTATTGCTAATCCAAAAGACAATGGCTATCAAGCTTTGCACACTACGGTAATGTGCCAGGGCACAACACCGCTGGAAATTCAAATTCGGACCCATGATATGCATCGGGTCAACGAATATGGGGTGGCGGCTCACTGGCTCTACAAAGAAGGGAAAGTAGGTCAGCAGTTCAAGGACGAAATAGCTTGGTTGCGACAGCTTGGTGATTGGAGAGAAGAGTTCGACAGTGAAGAGTTTCTGGAGTCTGTCAAGACCGATGTTCTTGTAGATCGAGTGTTTGTCTATACCCCTAAGGGGGAGATAAAAGAGTTGCCCAGGGGCGCCACTCCTCTGGATTTCGCCTTTCGTATTCATACGGATCTGGGCTATAGATGTATTGGGGCGAAAGTGAATGGCAGACTGGAACCCTTGAATTATGCTCTTAAGAATGGCGATGTGGTGGAGATTATGGCCAGCAAAGTGGATAAGGGCCCGAGCTTGGACTGGCTTAATACCGAGCTTGGCTATGTTAAGACGTCCCACGCACGAGACAAGGTTCGGCAATGGTTTACCAGGCAAGAACGAAGTCAATGCATTGAGAGCGGCAAGCAAATTTGGGATAAGGAACTCAAGAGGTTAGGCATTGGTCTACCCGGTGTAGACAAGGTAGCGCGCCTGCTTAACTATGACAGCGCAGATGACCTTTTTGCCGCCCTGGGCAATGGCAGCATCAATTCTTCGCAGGTGATTCTTAAATTAAGCGGAGACCTGGAGCCAACTGCAGAGGGGGTTGAGGTTGTGCCTTCACGGAAGATCAGCCCTGTGAGCGTTAATGTACTGGGTGTGGGAGACCTGCTTACTCGTTTGGCTAACTGCTGTCATCCCTTGCCGGGAGACAAGATTATTGGGTATATTACTCAAGGCCGAGGTATCACTGTCCACCGGAGGGATTGTCCTAATATCATCCATGAACAAGAGAAAGAAAGGTTAGTCAAAGTAGAGTGGGGTGCCGTGGCGCAGGTCTACCCCGTGACACTTCAGGTTGATGCTTGGGACAGAGTTGGCCTGATTCGGGATATTAGTGCTATTATAGCCGAGGAAGGGGTAAACCTTAGTGAGGTAAGCATGGACAATCATCGCGACGATAGTGTCGCACTGCATTTCACCTTAGAGGTGAAAAGTGCTGCTCAGTTGAGCAAAATAATGTCGAAGATTCATTCAGTATGGAACGTAGTAAATGTAGCCAGAAAGGGGGAAATAAGTGTCAACAAGTAAAGGCAGTAGTGATGTAGCCAGGACAGCGGAAAGAAGGCGGTTACGGAATCGGCTGGTGCGCCGTAGTGTTAAGACATCTACGGTCAAAGCGAAAGATTCGATTGCTGCCGGGGAAGAATCGGCGCATCAGAAGGCGGTGCTGGCCGTAAGTAAGATAGATAGAGCAGTGAGCAAGGGCATTATCCACGGAAATAAGGGCGCCAGACTTAAGTCCCGCCTGATGAAGAAACCAAACAAGAAGTAATCGGCTGGTCACCGATGGCTACGAAGTCGCTTTCACCGAAGCAGGAGCGAGTGATCGGCTCTATGACAGTCCGGACAATGTCAGGATCTGGGGCAAGGTGGTGGCTGTGATACGGCGCATCTCGTAGGTTATGAAATGTTGTCTCAATTCCAGGCGATAGGTCAAGCTCTCTTCACTCAAGGATTGGTTTCTCCCCAGGGAGGTAATCTCAGCGTCAAACTTGGAGAGCATCTTGTTATTACCCATCGGGGCAGTGCATTGGGCTCTATTCAGGAAGGAGATCTGGTGGAGACAGGGATATGTAAGAACAATCGGGCAACGCCGTTAGCTTCAACAGAGTTGGAGGTTCATCGCTGTATCTACAAAAGCACCTCCGCATTGGCAGTGGTGCATGCCCATCCGCCCTATGCTGTTGCCTTATCGTTCACGGAAAAGGAGATTGTGCCCCGCGATGTGGAAGGGCGGGCTTTGTTGGCTAGGGTGCCTATTCTGAGTGCAGGCAAGGAGGTGAAGGCAGCGAAGCTCGCTGAGAGGATAGCCAGGCTGCTAAGTGAGTGCAGGGTGGTCCTGGTGCGGGGGCACGGAAGTTTTGCCGCCAGTCAGCTGTTAGAGGAAGCCTATTACTATACCGTTGTCCTGGAGCAGAGTTGTCGCCTCCTCTATCTGCTTAAAGCTTTACAGGTAAATCCCGGGGTGACCACCGTTTAATAAATTCTGTTATGCCTTCACAGGTTTAGGCGAAACCAGGTAGTACCATTCGGGGTATTTAGAATTTCTTCCCAGCATCACTTCGGCGAAGAGCTTCTGCAATTTGGCGGTCATTTCGCCAATCTTGCCCGTGCCTATCGGGCGATGGTCAATCTCCAATACCGGAGCCACGTTGGCTGCGGTTCCGGTGAAAAAGCATTCTTCAGCGACATATAGTTCACTTCTGTCCACTGGCCTCTCAATGGTATCTGTGCCTAACTCATTCCTGGCCAGTTTCATGACCGTGTCCCTGGTGATGCCCATGAGAATGTTGTCGGAGGATGGAGGAGTTATCAATTTTCCTCCTAAAAGGAGAAAGATATTCTCACCGCTGCCCTCGGAGACATGCCCATCCTGAGTTAGCAGTATTGCTTCATCAAAGCCATTTTCCCAGGCCTCTGTTTTGGCCAGAGCGCTGTTCACGTAAATGCCGCAAATCTTGCCTCGAGGTGGAATCATGGTATCATCCACGCGACGCCATGACGACGTGCAGCAACGAACGCCATTTTCTGCATCTAGGTAGGGAGGGAGCGTGGTGACGATAATACAGAAATCATCCTCCAGATTGTGAAGACGGACTCCTACAACTTCGGAGCTTTTGTAGGCTAGAGGACGGATGTACACGTCTTCCTGATAGCCACTTCTTTCCACGACCTCCCTCGTCAATTGGCAAAGCTTATCAACTGTGTAGGGGAGATTCATTTTCAGGATACGACAGCCATCAAGCATGCGCTCATAGTGGTGCTGGATTCTAAAAATACAAAACCGTTTCTCTTTGCTGTCCCAGTTGCCACGGATGCCCTCGAAGCAGGCGGTGCCGTAGTGGAGGGCATGGGTCAGGACTCCGATTTTGGCTTCAGGTAGCGGCACAAATTGTTTGTGGAAAAAAGCATAATCTGGCATCTTGCTTCCCTTTGTTATGCGCAGGTAATCAATTATACCTGGTGTCGTGAACCCAAAACAAGGCCCTCAATTCAAAGGGGACGTATTGACTCCGCCCGCCAGTTAGCCTATTATGGGTGGTTTTGGGCAGTAGAGAAGGCAACCTTTTCGATTCAGTCAGTCTGTCCAGCGTCCGCCCATCACTTGCAGGTTACGCCTGGTATCTTAAAGGACCAGTGCAGACACACTGACTCTGAACGGAATGCCTATCACAGAATAATAAAAGGGAGGATTAATCTGGATTGAACGGGAAAACTTCAGCTAACCCTGCGGTGGTGGGACTTGCTGGCTTCGGCGGCACAACGTTGCTGCTGCAGTTTCACAATTTTGGCTGGTGCGGCGCCAGCCCCGTTCTGTGGACAGCATTGTTCTTCGGTGGCCTGATGCAACTCATGGCCGGTATGAAAGAGTTCGAAACTGGCAACAATTTCGGCTTTGCTGCTTTTTCGTCATATGGTGGGTTCTGGATGGCCCTTGGCGGCATCTTGCTGGGAACTCATTTTGGCATTCTTCAGCCCACGAGTGTCGATATTGGTTGGTTCCTTGTCATGTTCACGTTGATCACCGCAATATTCCTCATGGGTGCAATACGGATAAGTCGCGCGCATGGGCTTCTATTCTTCACACTACTTCTCGGCTTTGTCTTCCTGGACCTTAGCCATCTTGGTGGGCCTGCGATGTCGTTCTTCACCATCGTCGCAGCGGTAGATCTCACGATCTGTGCGCTCACTGCTTGGTATATCATGGCACATATTGTGCTTGCGCCGCTGAATGTGAGAATCCCTCTTGGGAAACCGCTGGTCGGGCAACGATCAATCTAGATTGGGTCCCTTCGGCCCCAAACTGGGTGCCCTCTCGACGGAAACGAAGAAGGCGTCCAAATCGTAGTGCCATAATGTGTGTTAACAGGATGATAGTTCAAACAACAGACAGACTGAGACTGGTTGCAGGAACAGAAATACTTGCAGCAGCCGAAATTGAAGACAGAGTGGAGTTCGCCAACCTTTTGGGAGCTTTAGTACCGGAAACCTGGCCCCCAGACAATCTTAGAGACGTTCTGGGTCATTTCTACGGACTCCATAAAGAACACCCGGAATGGGAAGGCTGGCTTGCATGGTATGCAATTAGAGTTGACAATGATTATCCGGTGCTCTGTGGGAGTATTGGTTTCAAAGGTCCTCCGGACAAACAAGGAACAGTTGAGATTGGGTATTCAGTCCTTCCTGAATTCCAGGGACAGGGTCTGGCAACAGAAATGGTCGCTGGTGTAACTCAATGGGCGAAGGACCAACCTGAGGCAAGACGCATCGAGGCCGAGACAAATATTGATAATAGAGCTTCAGTCCGAGTTCTAGAAAAGAATAGCTTTGTCCGTGTCGGCGTAGGGGTGGAGCTCAATACAATCAGATTTATCCACCGGTTCTGAGTTATTTGGCAGCCACATGTATCACATAAACTACAAACAGTGATAATAACTTCTGAGTGACAGGTAGCAATCTAACGTTCTGTGACTCGTTAGCTCCACAGGCATGTCTTGGACATGGAACTGCTGCTGAGTGTTACTACTGCATCCGATCATTGCATAGTTACTAGTCGGGCTTCGATCCAATCGGGCAGATATCTGCACAGATTTCGCAATATCTAAGTTCGCGCTTTGGCCCAACTGGATGGTATTCTCCCCTCGCTTTGCGAAATTGGCGACATTTGAGTCCGTTGAAGGTATCATCTTCGATCGCACCTGCAGGGCATGCCGAGACACACGCACCGCAATTATTGCAGACTGAGATCACACGGCGTGGTTTGTTCTTCGTCAGAGCCTGTGTGGCTAAGACACGTAAGTGTATCCATGGCCCCCATTGCGGGTGCAGAAGAAATGCGTTTTTGGCAATTTCACCTGCGCCTGCTGATTGAGCCACGAACCTTAATTGCAGGCCGCTCTCCCCGGGATAGGGCACTATCTCAGTTGGAAAACCTTGTCTTAGTAGTGCTTCTTCGAGGTGTAGGGACACGTTCCGAGCGTGATCGTCGGCGGCACAGTGTGCGCCTCTGCTTGCTGAGACGTACCACTTCCATTCCTCTCTGGTTGTGACATGGTGGCCAACAACAACAGCCGTCTTGGCACGTGGCATGGAGTGATGAAAAAAATCCCTCTCCGGCACGGCTAGGTCCCTGATACCGACCGTCCAGAATGAGCGGCAATTGTACGGCTGCAGAACCTTATCAAGGACAGTCTCAGCCAGAACCAGTGTGTTTCCTCCTGCCATGTCCTGTGGAAGCGGTATTTTGGACGCACTATGTAGTCGTACTGAAGGCCGCCGCTGAAGCACTATATTGGTTTGCCTTATGAAAGTGAAGTCACTGAGCAATCCATCGTTTTGTGACCTAATGATCAGCCAGGTTGTTTCTATGGGGTCTGTCGCTATGTTCCACTTGATTCCACCTTAGTATCTTCTTTGTTATCGGGCTTGTTCTCCACCCTCTTGCGCTGCTCTGTCGCGCGTCTCTTCCACTCCGCTCTTATGGCTATCAGGCAAGGCATAACAAAGTGGCTAACTGTTGGGGGAACCCCTCGTATATTCACGAAGTTGCTTCTGATTAGTTGCGTCAGCGTCTATAATGTAGATGGCCGTCATTGTGAGTAGCGAGAGAATTAACCGATGCGCATTGTCTGCATTGGACAAGCAGCCTTTGGCGAGAAAGTCCTTCAGAAGCTGACTGAAAGGGGCGAAGAAGTTGTTGCAGTCTATACACCTCAAGACGCTGCGGGCAAGAGGAACCCGTTAAAGGAATTAGCAATCCAGCTGGGTATACCAGTCTTTCAGCCAAGGTCAATGCGAGTCTCTGAAATCTATGAAGAGTACACAAGATTGAATCCCGACCTGAATGTCATGGCTTTTGTGACCAGTATTCTGCCGGATTCTATCTTAAACTATCCCAATATAGGAACAATACAATACCACCCATCGTTGCTTCCAAAGCATCGAGGTGGCAGTGCGATTAACTGGGCTATCATCAACGGCGAGACTAAGACAGGCATAACCATCTTTTGGCCCGACAGAGGTGTAGACACTGGTCCTATCCTATTGCAGAAGGAGGTGGAAATCTCTCCTGATGATACTGTCGGCTCGCTCTATTTTGAGAAACTCTTTCCCTTGGGTATAGAGGCATTGGTGGAGAGTATCGAGCTGATTAAGAGGGGAATGGCTCCGCGAATCTCTCAGGATGAATCACAAGCCACTTACGAGGGCTTGTGCACTGAAAAGGATGCCATAATCAACTGGGCTGCATCTATTGAGAGGGTATATAACCTCATTCGGGGCACCAACCCTCAACCGGGAGCAACAACGTACTTTCATGGTAAGAAGCTCAAGATCTTTGATTCGAAGCCAATTCATGACATTGCGGGTGGTCTACCGGGTCAGATTATCAACAGTAGCGCAGATGGATTCGTGGTATCATTGAAACGCGGGGCGATATTAGTTCAGAAGGTTCAAATGGACAAATCATTCAAGATGGAGGCGACCGAATTTGCCAGGCAGGCGAGACTGGAAATAGGTGACAGACTCGGTGAGTAACAGTCCATTAGATTTCCACTGTTCGATACAGAAATATCATCCATTTCATATGGTCAAGCATCCCTGAAACGAAATGACGAAAAGTGCCCCAACAGTTCTGACTTTTGTGCAGTTTGCCGGATTGGACGACAACTCGTCTTTTTAAAACAGAGAGTAGTTGAATTGTCCTCCAAGTCAGATAGCTTATGTTCGAGTTTGGTTTCCGGTGAGGTCTGTGGTGGCACTCGGGAGGACACGGCAAAGCACTTACTAAGGCTTGACTGCCCGCGTCGCCATGCAATTAGGCATATACGTAGTGAGGGGTTCCTTATCTGAAGGAGGAGTCCTGTCTTCATAGAAACCCGTAATAATAAAACCGGCTGCAAGTTGCCCGCCTATTTGATCGTCAAGGGTGTGGCTAAATTCCATTGGTTCGCCCTGTTCCAGTCTGTGTTTCTTCTCCTCTTCCGGCAGATCGTAGATGTCCGAATAAGGAATGCGGTATTTCACCTGCAGCACACCCGTACGCTCCGCCAGTTCGTAGTCCACCAGGTAGGCAGCAGGGTTCATGAAACCTGCCAGAAGCACGCCCCCGTGCCGCAATACACGGAACGCTTCCCGCCAGACTGGCCGCACGTCCGGTACGAATGTATTTGAGACCGGATGAACTATCAGGTCGTAACTCATGGAATCAAACATATGGAGGTCCGCCATATCTCCTTCTATTAAGCGGATACTCAGACCATCCCTTTGGGCTATGAAGCGATCCTGCTCCAACTGCAACGGTGAATTGTCCAGGACGGTTACATTGGCGCCTGCCGCTGCTAGCACCGGACCTTGCTGCCCGCCTCCACTTGCGAGGCATAATACATCCGCTCCCTTGAGTTGCGGAAACCAGGCCGCCGGAACGGGTATGGTTGGTGTGAGAACAATCTGCCAGTCACCTTGGCGTGCCTTCGCGATGGTCTCGGCACTCACCGGGATGGTCCATTTGTTGCTTTTCTTCACCTCACGATCCCAGGCGTCTCTATTGTACTCTCGAATGTTCATTGCCTATCCTGTTATCGATGTCTGTTATTGGTACGAATAAGATGATCGGGGTCGAACTGGAGGGTCGAATTATAGCATTAAGGGGATACCCTGGAATAGAGTCTCTGAGTCGAACAAGAGACGGAAGGTTCGATGCTGTCACGTAGTGCGTATTGTTCAGCTCAAGCAGTAGGAGCTCGTTCTTTTGTCAGCTATGGCATACGAACGCGTCGTTTTGCGATTCGCTAACTCCGCAGTATGTCCTGGACATGGAACTGTTGAAGCCAACCCTCCATCCAGAGGTGGCGTAATGGCTCTGTATATGATGCAGGCTGCTTCATCAGGATGCGAATTCTAGAGATAGCGGCCGATTAGGCTCATTACAAACCAGTGCTTTGCTGTGCGGGAGATTTGACCAGGTTCAGTGCGTTTTTCGACGGCGGAAATGGTCTGCCATGTAGCCATATGCCTGATTTATCCAGGGGCGCTGAAAATCGCTGAATAGCAGTTCGCTGGCATCAATTTGCTGCACCTTGCGCACTTCCTTGATGCGCCGCAGGAAAAAGAGCGACACGGCCAACCGGGCTGCTCCTGAAACTGCAAAGATTGAGAGGAAAGAACTCCCCATGATAGGTGGCAAGAGTGGCGTCACAACACCGCCGACCAGAGCCCCCAGGCTGACCCCCAGGTAGATCAGAGAGTTGTAAACAGCTATATACCGCGTCCTGTTTTGTGGGGGAGCCGCATCGAAGATAAAGACGCCGCTCGAAAGCTGGAAACCCGCCCAGGCAAACCCCGAAAATACCTGCATGATGGTGAGCCACCATAGACTGTGACTTGGCAGCCACCCGAGCGGTACAAATGGAACAAAGAGTGATGTGATTTTCAAAACCTTGATGCTTCCTGCCCTGTCGATCCGTTTGCCCCACCAGGTCATAAAACCGACGGTCGCCAGCCCCGCCGCGGAGTTCAGCATGGTATAAACGATGTAGCTGAGATTGAGGTCGCGCAGCATATATGGAGAGAAGAACGGTCCGGCCACAGTCGTCGCAAAATTCATCAATGCGCAGAAAACTATGAACATGCCGATGTTGGTGGAGAACAGGCCCCGGGCCATTTTCAGCATGCTGTCATGGCCGCGCCTCTGGGTCGCCAGGCTCAGTGGTTCGTACATCTTTGACAGAAAATAGAACGAGACCAGCCTCGATGCCATTGCTCCGACAAATATGATGGTGAAAGCCAGGTTGGTATTTCCGGTGAGCAATTGTAAGATGCCCCCGGCGGCATAGCTGAATGCCATGGAGACAAAGGCAGTAATGCGGTTGCGCAGGCCGAAGTATCGGCCGCGCATCTGCGTCGGCACCAGGTCCGCCATCAGGCTTCCCCACGCGGGGTTCACGGCAGAATCGAAGGCGGTGCTCAGGGTCATGAACGCTATCAGCCACCAGACTTGGTGTGTCTGGAACAGATAGGGAACGAGGAGAACCGGCAGCCACATCAAGGCGTGCATAAGGACCATGGGGAGTATGAAGCCCTTTCGACTCCCTATTCTTTCAGAGAAGGCCGGCGCTGCGAACTGCGCCGCTGCCATGGTGAAATTGGGCACGCTGGTCAGCAAGCCAATCTGTTGAGTAGTTGCCTTCATTGTCAGCGCGTAGGGCGTAATGTAGTTCTGCGTCAGCCCCAGCATTACGGAATAAGCCGAGCCATCGAAGATGCTCTTCCTCAGGCTCTTTTTGACCTGTTCCTCGCTCAGATGGGATGGGACGTCATGAGGACGGCGCAGAAAAGGTATGTGAACTGACATGGTAGTTTACCTGCTTCACGCGGGATGACAACAGCGCATGCATCCTGGATTTGGGTCACACGTAGGGCTCCTGGAAACAATCGGATGCGGGTTTCGCTCTAGCCAGGATCCCCGACGTGTCCGCCACTTGAGCCAGCAGACAAAAACAGATTGTAAGGACTTGTATACTAAAGCAACCATCAATCAGTTCATTTTGGTTGCCAGGAATTACCCTGTCGCCATCGTCAGTATATTACGTCTCTGCCAGACAGTTGTCAATGGCTTGGACAAAGCAGCGCATTGTTCGACAATTCCAGAGAATGTCAGCCAGAAGTCAATCCGTGACACTCGCCGAGCCCTTACTATATAATACTGCCGTAGCGCACGTTTCCAGGGTTTCCGGACATGCTTCTTAGGACTGCAACAAGGGGTATTATTGCATGGCGATAATTGAGACTTCTGGTCTTTCACGCCGCTTCAAGGACGTAATCGCGGTGGACGACTTGACCATGGCGGTTGAGTCCGGCGAGGTGCTTGGTTTCCTGGGACCAAATGGGGCGGGGAAGACGACCACAATTCGCATGCTGGCAGGAATAATCCGGCCGACTGGCGGAGAAGCTGTCGTCGCTGGCCACAGAATTGACCGGGATGTGGAGAAACTGCACGAGGTTATCGGCATGCTGACGGAGACGCCCGGTCTTTATGGCCGCCTCAGCGCCAGGCGTAACCTGGAGTATTTCGCAGGCTTCTACCCCATCGACGATGTGAGCACAAGGGTGGAGAAGTATCTCAAGTTGATGGGGCTCTGGGAACGGAGGGATGACAGGGCGGGCACGTTTTCCAAGGGGATGAAGCAACGCTTGGCCCTGGCCAGAGCCCTGATGCACGAGCCGAAGGTGCTTTTCCTGGATGAGCCGACATCCGGGCTGGATCCCGAAGCTGCCAGTGAGGTCCGCCAGTTGATACGCAGAATGCAAGAGGAGGGGTGCACCGTCTTTCTTTCCACCCATAATCTTGCTGAGGCGGAAATGCTGTGTAATCGCATTGCCGTCATTCAGACCAGGCTTCTGGCCCTGGATACAGCGGAGAGCCTGCGCCGGCGCTTCTTCCGGCGCAAGGTGATCGTAGAATTGCAGTCGCCGGACCCCAACATTCTGGCGGTGGTGAAGGGGTTGCCGTTTGTCCAGGAGGCACGGAAAGAGGGCTCTCGCCTCAGTGTGGAACTCATGGATTCGGAACGTAACCGCCCCGAACTGGTGAGGGCAATTGTTGAAGCTGGCGGCAAGGTGGTTACCGTCTCTGAAGAGCAGTATACGCTCGAGCAGGTCTATCTCAGGCTGATGAACGAGGAGAAGATTAGTGACGCTCAGGCGCATTCGTAACATCCTGCGCAAGGAATGGGGTCTGCTGTTTACCGACCCGAACAGCGCTCTTCTGGTGACGCTGCTTCCGTTTGCAGTCGTAGGGCAGTTCATTCTCTACTTCTGGCTTGCGTTCAGGTTCGGAAGTGAGGGTATGCTGGGGAGCTCGATATTTCAAACAGCACTGGAGAAGCTCCTTCAGACTATTCCGGAGGCAGCTGCACTTCCGGCTTCGGAGCAGCTCCTTGTGCTATTGCTCAACCAGTTTCAGTTCATTCTACTGCTCATTCCTGTTATGATTGGCATCGGCATAGCTGCCTTCAGTATTGTTGACGAAAAGCTGACGGGCAGCCTGGAAGCCCTGCTGGCGACACCGGTCAGGACCTGGGAACTTCTCTTGGGCAAGACGCTGACTGGGGCAATACCCGCGGTTCTGATGACCTGGATTTCGGCAGGGTTCTTTCTGTTGGTGATAAGTTTGCTGGGATGGGGTAATCTCAGCGGACTAGTGCTCACACCCAGCTGGTTTCTCAGCCTCTTTTTGCTTACGCCGGCGGTTGCTATTCTCAGCTTCATGCTCGGTGTCATCGGGTCTTCGCGGGCGAAAGACTCCAAAGGCGCCCAGAATATTGCCTTGATTGTTGTCTTCCCAATCCTGGCTTTGATTGGTATTCAGGTCACCGGAATCATCTGGTTTACTACCTTGCGGACCCTGGTGCTGGCACTGGTAATCATCGCCGTGGATATCATCGCCCTGCGTGCGGCGGTGCATCTTTTCCGGAGAGAATCCATCGCTATCCAGTGGCGATAGTCCTTGGAAGCGAGCATTCTAGCGGATTATTTGTGCGGACGATAAGTCCATCAAAGCGCCTGGTATATAAGACAGAACAGTTAGCCGCCTATTCAGGATATTTCGCTCGCTTCTACTGAAGGGTCTTGACAACTCACCACCCTGGTTGCTACACTTGTGCTATAGAACACTTGTTAAATACAAATTGTGATAGGAGGCTATCATGAGGAAGCCCGAGATTAGAGAGAGGATTCTTGAATATATACGCCATTCTCTCGACGAAAAAGGCTATGCGCCGACTGTCAGAGATATCATGAGAGGTTGCAACATTAGTTCGACCTCGCTGGTCCAGTATCATTTGAATATCCTGGAGAGAGAAGGACAAATTCGCCGCGACCCTGAGGTTTTCAGAAGCATCCAGCTTGTGGAAAAGGACATTATAGAGGTGCCGCTGCTGGGGACGATTGCTGCTGGAGAACCGATTCCTGTCGTAGATTCGGGCACCTGGACCAACCATGCTGAAGAAACGCTGAGGGTCACAACAGATTTGGTAGGGAGGAGGGGCGATATCTATGCCCTGAAGGTAAAAGGGACATCCATGCTTGATGCCCTCATCAATGACGGCGATATCGTGATTATGGAAGCAACGCAAACCGTGGCAGATGGCGAAACGGCAGCAGTGTGGCTTAAGAATGAGCAAGAGGTAACGCTGAAAAAGATTTACCGCGAACCAAGACGTATTCGCCTGCAGCCGGCGAATAGCGAAATGAAATCCATATACACCAGGCCTGAAAACGTTGAGGTGCAGGGTAAAGTGGTTGCCGTCCTGAGAAAGCTGGAAGATTAGTCAAGGGGGCTGGGGTGAGAGTCGCATGTTTCTTCTTTCCTCACTTCGTTGTTCAAGTCGAGGTAAGAGATAACGATTCGTTAAGAGGAAAACCGATTATTATCGGTGGCCTGCCTTATGAACGGAAAGTCGTATATGATGCCTCAAAGGAGGCATTATCATGTGGCGTAAGGCAGGGCATGCCCCTGAGAGAGGCATATGCTCTATGCCCGCAGGGGGTATTCCTGCCGCTGGACGAGGGAAAATACGCCAGTGCCTTTACCGCTATCTTGACCTTGCTCGCCGATTGCAGCCCGGTGGTGGAAGCAGGGACCCCCGGCTCTGCTTTCATTGATTTGAGCTACGAACGCGATGAACTTCGATTTATTGGGGAGGTCAAGCAGATAATCGAAGAACGTTTCCAGCTTCATCCCCTCGCATCAATTGCGCCGAATAAATTTGCGGCCTGGGCGGCCAGCCGGGTTGCCGGGCCGGGAAAGGTTATTGTTATTAATGAAAGAGAGGAAAAGGATTTCCTTAAAGACTTGCCTGTATGCTTTTTACCGGCCTCATCCAGAACCCTGGAGCGGCTTGAATTGCTGGGCATCCATCGAATGGGACAACTGGGCAGTTTATCGCTGGCGGTAATCAGCCTGGAATTTGGAAATGAGGGCAAGCGGTTGTGGGAACTATCCAACGGCATCGATGGGTCAACGTTAATTCCCTGGAGCAAGGTGCCGATGCTGGAAGAGCATATTTATTTCGAGCCTGCGGCAGAGACTATCGGTCAAGTTTTAGCTGGTGGTGATGAACTCCTGACCAGGCTAAGCCAACGATTGAGGGAGCGCTGGCAATGCTGTCTGCGGCTATCAATATCCCTGCATTTTAGCAATGACCATATTGCTCAGCGGGTGGTTCACTTCAAGGAAGCGACTTCCTGTACAGAAACGATGTTGCGTCACTTAAAACAGTACCTGGAGAAGGCAAGATTCACGGCTTCCGTAGGCGAAATGAGGCTGACTGTGACCGATTTCTGCCCCGAAAGCGGGAGGCAAGCTTTATTCTTAGCCGGGCCGCTAAGGCACAGGGAAAGGCTGGCTTCAGCGATAAGCTGGCTCCGGCAGAGATACGGCAAAGGAGTGGTTGGCAAGGTGCTCGTTAAACCGAACAGTCCGTTGCCGGAGGACTCTTTTTCCTTCACGGAATTCGACCTGTGAAAGATGAGTAAGTTATTCAAAGAAGCTAAAAGGCTGGAAGTCGAGGAAGGCGTCCAGCACGAGCCGGCCGCCCTTCTTTATAGAGGAAGAAGGGAAGGAGTGGGAGAGACGCTGAAACAATGGCGGGTAGTTCAGGGATGGTGGAGGAGACCGGTCGAAAGGGAATACTTCCAGGTCAGGACTGAGTCCGGCACCGTCTGCGATCTCTACCGCAATTTGCTTACCGGAGTCTGGTACCTGCAGCGCATCTATGATTAGGAGTCTTAACACATCCCGGGCATGAAAAGTTATGTGGAGCTTCATTGCCATTCTAATTTTTCTCTTCTCGATGGCGCGTCTCATCCGGAGGATTTGGTAAGCCGGGCAGCATATCTCAAAATGCCTGCGTTAGCTCTTACCGACCATAACGGGTTATATGCAGCTATCCGCTTCTACAAAGCCTGTCTGAAAGCCGGCATCAAGCCCATTATTGGAGCGGAGATGACGCTGGAAAACGAGAATCATCTTACATTGCTGGCGAAAAATAACGAAGGCTACTCCAACCTGTGCCGCCTGATAACTAGGGCCCAGTTAGGACAGAGGAAGGGCAGTCCCGTCCTCAATCTGGAAACTCTCGCCCGTCACTCCGCCAATCTAATTTGCCTCTCCGGCTGCCGGAAGGGAGAAGTCGCCAGTTCAATCATTTTCGGACGAACGGAAAAGGCTTACGAACTGGCCGAAAGGTATATCGGGATTTTCGGCCGGGAGAACTTCTACATAGAGCTTCAAAACAACCTCTATCCCGAGGATAAACACCTTTGCCACGCATTGGTCGGGCTGGCTGAAGGTCTCAGGCTGGGTTATGTAGCTACCAACAATGCTCACTATGCCCGGAAGGAAAACCACAGGATTCACGACGTGCTCACCTGCATCAGGGACCGGACAATACTGGACGAATGCGATTCCTTGAGACTGAACTCCGAATTTCACCTCAAATCATTTGAAGAGATGGCACAGCTTTTCCGGGATTATCCCCGTGCGATTTCAAATACGCTTGCCATAGCCGAGCAGTGCGACGTCAATCTGGATTTCTCCGGCTATCGTTTCCCGGAATTTCTCTTACCGCAGGGTGAAACTGCCAGAGAATATCTGGCCGAGTTATGCTGGCAGAAGGCGCACGGCAGGTACGAGGATGTGAGTCCGGAGGTAGAGAGTCGGCTCAATCACGAGCTTAATCTGATAGAGAAACTCGGACTGTCGGGCTACTTTCTCATCGTGTGGGACATTATGGACTATGCTGAAAGAAATGGAATTCCCGCTCAGGGCAGAGGGTCGGCGGCCAATTCCATAGTGGCCTATATTCTGGGCATAACCAGGGTGGACCCATTAAAGAATAAGCTGTTTCTGGGCAGATTTTTGAATGAGGAAATGTCATCTGTTCCCGACATAGATATAGACGTGTCCACAAATCACAGGGAAAAGCTCATTCAATACGTTTATGGAAAATACGGACAGGCGCATACCGCCATGGTCTGCACCTATGTAACCTTCCAGGCCAGAAATGCCGTCAGAGAGGTGGGCAAGGCGCTGGGGATGCCGGACCACCTGCTTGATAGGATGGCAAAGTCGGCCTGGGTATACAGCGCTAAAGATATAGAGCAGGACCTTGCCGGCATTGAGGAATTTTCGCCTTATCTCAAGTCTATGCCCTGGCAGGAATTCACCTCTCTCTGTCGGGAGATTTACGATTTCCCCAGGCACCTGTCAATTCATAATGGGGGGATGCTCGTCTCCTCCTGTCCTTTGACTGAAATAGTGCCCCTGGAGAAAGCTACCATGCCCGGCAGGATAGTCTGCCAGTGGGATAAAGACAGCGTTGCCGATGCCGGATTGATAAAAGTGGACTTGCTTGGCCTGCGGATGCTATCGCTCATCCGCGAAGCCTGCGAGCTTGTTGAGAAAAATCACGACACGAGCCCAGCACTCACCGCCGTGAGTGCTGGGCTGGATAAATTGCCTCTGGATGATGAGAAGGTCTACGACATGATTTGCCAGGGCGACACAATAGGCGTCTTCCAGGTGGAAAGCCGGGCGCAGATGCAGACCCTGCCGCAGATAAAGCCGCGCTCTATCGAGGACCTGACTATCGAGGTAGCTCTAATCAGGCCGGGGCCGCTGCAGGGAAATATGGTCCACCCGTATATTCGCAGAAGGAAGGGCCTGGAAAAGGTAACATATCTGCATCCAGAGCTGGAGCCAATACTTGAAGATACCCTGGGAGTCCTCCTTTTTCAAGAACAGGTGATTCAGGTTGCTTCTGCCATAGCCAGTTTTACGCCGGGTGAGGCCGACTCCTTGAGAAGGGCCATGAGCAGGAAAAGGTCGAAGGACGCCATGAACGAGTTGAGGCAGAAGTTCATTGACGGAGCAAAGAAAAATGACATGGAGACAGACCTCGCGGGTCGCATCTTTGAAGCCCTGGAAGGCTTTGCTGAATACGGCTTTTGCAAGAGCCATGCCGCCGGATTTGCCCTTCTGTGCTATCAATCTGCCTGGCTCAAGCACTATTACCCGGCCGAGTTTTATTGCGCCTTACTCAATAATCAGCCCATGGGATTCTATTTACCGGAGGTCATTGTGCGGGATGCCAAGAGGCATGGAATCGAAATCTTGCCGGCAGACATCAACAGGAGCGCCGCCAGGTGTACCATCGAAGGCGGCAAAGACTGTCCTGAGCGAAGGGTCAGGCTTGGTTTTATGTACATAAAGGAAATGGGAGAAAAAGCCATGAACCAGATAGTGGCTGAACGGGAAAGGGCTCCTTATCGTTCGCTGGAAGATTTCTATCTCAGGACCAGACTGGAGAGGCAGCCTGTGGGAAACCTTATCCTGGCCGGCGCCTTTGATTCCTTCGGCTGCCAGAAGAGGCAGCTACTGTGGCAGCTTGGCCTCTTGGAGAAGACATGCCCGGGGGAGTTGCCTTTACGATTTAGCGATATCACGGTTTCACTGCCTGATTTCACCGAACTGGAGGAGATGAAGGTGGACTACGAAGTGCAGGGACTGTCCACGAAATACCACCCGATGCAGGTATTTAGAAAGGACATATCCGGGGATGGCTTGCTCAAAAGCTCCGAGTTGGCCCGTTTTCCCTCAGATGCCCAGGTACGCATAGCCGGCTATGTCGTTATCAGGCAGAAGCCACCTACTGCCAAAGGTTTCGCCTTCATGACGCTGGAGGATGAGGAAGGCATGATAAATGTAGTAGCCAGACCTGATGTATACAAACGGTATCGTCAGGTGTTCAGACTTGAGCCGCTAATCGTGGTTGAAGGGACAGTCCAGAAGCGAGATGGCACCCTGAACATCATTGCCCGGACCCTCATTCCGCTTCGACATTTCCGCAATGCCCCTCTAGAACCACAGAACTCCCATCCAACGTCCCCCCTTTAAGATATGGTTCTCCCCCAGTAATTTCCCCATCAAGACAAAGTTCGCCCACAATGATTTCCCCCCTTAAGATAAGGGGGGATAGGGGGGTTATGACCGCTCCGCGACTACGTAAATCGCACCCTAATCACCTGAATGAGGAGCCCTGCTCCAAAATGTAGTGCGAGGCTCCTGCTCGCCAGGGCTCGGCAGGCGGGTTAGCCTCGTGCTGCATGACCCTTCCGCAAGGACGCCCTCAAAACCACGGAACTCTCATCCAATATCCCCCCTCAAGATAAGGGGGGATATTGGGGGGTTATGCCTGCGCCTTATCGCTGAAGGCATAGTTCTCTCCTTCATAACTCCCCCGCCTGCCAAAGAATTTATTCGGCGGGCAGGCCTTGCCCCTCTTACCTTAAGAGGGGCAACTGCGGCAAAACCTACCGGTTGCCGCCAGGTAAGCTCTCTGGTTGCCCCTTGCTCGTGCTCCCAGTAAAATAAGAGCAGGAAGGAACGGAATGGCAATCATTCGCGTAGGAACTTGCTCGTGGACTGATCCCACACTGATAAGTTGCGGTTGCTTCTACCCCGATTCTGCGCGCTCGGCCGAAGCCCGCCTGCAATACTATGCCAGCCAGTTCAACATCGTCGAAGTGGACAGCAGCTATTATGCGTTGCCCAACGAGAGAAATAGCTATCTGTGGGCGGAGCGGACGTCCAACGACTTTATCTTCGACTTCAAGGTTTTCAGGCTGTTTACACAGCACCCGACCCCGCTCAACTCATTACCCAAAGCTATCCGACAAGAACTGCCTCCTGAGATGGGTCAAAAGGCCAATCTTTACTATCGCGACCTTCCGGCTGAGCTGACGGATGATCTATGGAAGAGATTTGAAAGCGCCCTACTGCCCCTGGACAGCGCCGGGAAGCTTGGTGTGGTGCTCTTCCAGTTCCCATCCTGGTTTTACCCTGGTAATGAACAGCGTGAGTACATCCTTTCCTGCAAGCAGAAGCTTCCTCAGTACAGGCTAGCAATCGAGTTTCGTCACAATTCCTGGCTCAACAGCAAAAACATGGAGAGAACACTGGCCTTTCTTCGAGACAATGATTTGCCGTTCGTGTGCGTGGACGAGCCTCAGGGCTTCAAGTCCAGTGTGCCGCCTGTCGCCGAGGCGACGTCCGATGTCGGGCTGGTTCGCTTCCACGGCAGGAACACCGAGACGTGGGAAAAGAAAGGTATCGGCCCGGCCGAGCGTTTCAACTACCTCTACACCGAGGAGCAACTCAAGCCCTGGGTCGAGAAGATTGGCAAACTCATGGCTCAAACGAAGGGAATGCACGTCCTGTTCAACAACTGCTACCAAGACAAGGCAGTCGTAAATGCCCGGCAAATGGGCTTCATGCTTAGTTCCCAGACACCTTCACGAATGGCTGAAGAGTAAGATATTCGGGATAACATAGCGCGTGACGGTTACAATTACTCAGCAGTGAGTATTGTTCAACTCGGGCAACAGAAGCCTGAATTGTTCATTGCGGGCAACAAACGTCCAAGATGTGCAATCTCCACTAGAAGGAAGCGCAATGAACACGCGAGACCCCCTAGCGGCGTGGTATCGCGAGGAGCGGCCGCACGGTGCCCTGGCTTAGCAGAGTCCGCAGAGTTGTGCAAAAAGAGCAGAAAGGAGTAGCTTATTCGTGGCGCGATTTACTCCAGCTTAATGGGGTTCACGTCACACTAATGGGCTGGATGGGCATATTGACTTTGAGAAAGACACTGGTAGAATAAGGGCAGGAAATCGAAGTGAAGGTTCGGCAAGTAACCGAGGAGGAGGCTTTTGAAGCGATAAGATGAGGCAAGTAGCAGGGCAGAAAATACCGGAGCCCGGCAATCTGTCATTTGAGGACAGGACAAAAAGGAGGCCGCCCTACGAGTGGGGATTTGGTTCCACGCCTCGTACTGCCAAACTGAGGGAAGGTTTGAAATGGAAGGCAGCAGTAGTAAAAGACTTCATTAACATCGCTATTGGGTTAGCAAAGTGCACCTTTCGTCAGGGAGAGAATATCAAGGTTGACTTAGACAGGGCAAGGCTAGTAACCGAATCCCACAGGGAAACCGATGGACAGCCGTGGGTCACGCGAGTGGCGAAGGTTTTCGTCAACCTGTGCGAAAAGTTTCCCATCTTCATCAAGCCTGGTGAGCTCATTGTAGGGGATCCCAATAGTGCTCCAGACGAATTGAGATGGTATCCCGAGATTGCCATGCAACATATGTCTGAAGCCGTCACCAGCGGCGGATTCTCGGAGATGGTGACTGATGACGAGAGAAAGGAAATAGTCGAGGATATCTGTGAGTTTTGGAAAGGTAAGTGTATAGCAGACCGAATAAAGGCAATGCTGCCCAGAGACGTGGTTCCAGATGTGCTGGCGGGGCTGGCTACGCCAATCGAGGCGAAACTCTGGGAGATGGGCATAGTCAACTTAAGTTATGACTACGCTACGCTTTTCAAGGAAGGGCTCAAGTCAAGGATTGAGCGAGCCGAGGCCAAGTTAAAGGATTTGGACCGCAAAGTCTTGGAGATGAACCCGGCTGAGTATATTGAGAAGAAGAATAACTGGGAGGCGATGGCGATGTGCGGCAGGGGCATAATACGCTTTAGCCAGAGATATGCTGGATTGGCTAGGGAACAGGCTAAGGCGGAGAAGGACAGGGTCCGCAGGAAGGAGTTGGAGGAGATGGCTGACGTTTTGGAGTGGGTGCCAGCCAATCCTGCACGAAGCTTCCACGAAGCTCTTCAGTTTTTTTGGATTATTGAAGTAGCAGCACATTTCCTGGCAGTAAATGGTAATGGCGGTGGTTACAGAGTTGACCGGATATGGTGGCCCTATTATGAAGCTGATATGAAAGCAGGGCGGATCACCCGGGAAAAGGCACTGGAGCTTCTGGAGTGTCTCTTCATCAAGATCCAAGATGTGGGCATTGCTTTGGAGTGGCCCGTGACCTTTACCGGAAAGGCTGGCGGTGAGACATTCTACACTCTCAATATTTGCGGAAGTACCAGAGACGGCAGGGATGCGTCCAACGACCTAAGCTGCCTGATTCTCGAGGCTATGAGCAATCTCCACATTAACCAGCCGCCTATTGCAGTTCTTTACCACCGTAATATCTCGCCCAAGGTTGTGGAACGAGCAATCGACCTATTGCGCGCTGGCACGGGGCATCCTTCGTGGTTCAACGAAGATTTGCTTGAGAGATGGGCGCTGATGAGAGGCTATTCCCCTGAGGATGCTAAGAGGACGCAGGTGGGTGGCTGTGTTACCAATAGCGTCACCGGCAGGTATATGGTTTCAACAGGCGCGGCGGGAGCCGGCGGTATGATCCTCCCCAGGGTGCTGGAGGAAACTCTGTTCGAGGGTGGCATTAGTAGGACGGCGGCCAGACCAGACAAACCTGAGACAAAAGACCCCGGAGAGATGGCATCTGCGGATGAGTTGCTGGATGCTTTCTGCGAGCGTGTGTTGTTTTATGTTAAGCAAATGAATATTTCCTGGAATCTGGCCCACGATATGCTTATGAATACTAATCCAGATCCATGCAATTCTTTGCTTAAGGATGAGCCTCTTGAGAGAGGAATTGACCTGAAGAAAATACATAAAGAGTACGATACCTATCCGTCTATATACCCTCTGGGAATGATAACCGTGGTTGACTCTCTAATAGCGGTTCAGAAGCTGGTCTTCGATGAGAGAAAATATACTATGGAGGAGCTACTTAAGGCACTGAGGGCAAACTGGGAGGAATATGAGGAGATGCGCCAGGATTGCCTTAATGCCCCCAAATATGGCAATGACGATGACTATGCTGATGCATGGGCTGTGAAAGTATCTACAAGATTTGAGGAGACAATCAGTCAGGTCAGGGATGCCTGGGGTTTCACCTTCATCAGTGATGGAGGTACAGCAGCGGGGTACCAGACGACGGGTTTGGCCTGTGGAGCTACTCCCGATGGAAGGCGGGCTATGAGCCACTTAACCGACGGCAGTCGTTCGCCTATGGCTGGTGCAGATAAGAAGGGCCCAACAGCAACTCTTAATTCAGCGGCCAAGATACCCTTCATGCATACCGAGCTCTTTAATCAGAGGTTTATGCCGGTATTTCTGGAAGGAGAGAACAGGGCGCTGTTTGCCCAATACCTTAGGGAGTGGTACGAGAAAGGGACTATTCCACACATCCAGTTCAATATGGTAGACAGTGGTGTTCTGAGGGATGCCCAGAAGCATCCAGAAAACTACACCGACCTTCAGGTAAGGGTCGCCGGGTACAGTGCCTTCTGGATCGACCTGCCCAAAGATACTCAGGACAGCATCATCGCCAGAACAGAGCACAGCCTATAGTGCACTATTTGCTATCATGGAGCCTGCGGGCAAATTATGTCCTATGGGGCTTTGGGGCAAACCACCCGGCCGAACTTGAAACAGTACGGCAACCAGCTTCAAGAAATTTCTTATGTAACGGGTTCTTATATTCTGGTTGTAGCGTGAAGCGGTTCAGAAAGCTCCACAACTATAAGTCCTGAGACCCGGTGAAGGGGCAAACTCATGGAGAATGATATCGCTGCAGGCGAGGGCATTGTATTCAACATCCAGCGCTTTTCCATTCAGGACGGGCCGGGGATAAGAACTACGGTATTTTTGAAGGGATGCCCTCTGCGATGCTTGTGGTGTAGCAATCCAGAGTCGATGAGATTATCCCCTGAGATAATCACCAGGGACATCAAGTGCATCGGCTCTGGCAAGTGTGCTGAAATATGCCCGGAGCGGGCGATTACTTTCGTGGAGAAAACCAGGATCATTGATTGGGAGAGATGTAACTACTGTATGAAGTGTGCTCAAGTTTGTCCCTCCAAGGCGATAGAGGCTGCGGGGGAGCATATGACTATTGCTGAAGTTATAGACACGGTGGGGAGAGACTGCAACTATTATCGGCGCACTAATGGCGGCATGACTCTCTCCGGGGGTGAACCGTTGCTGCAGTGGCAGTTCGCTTTGGGATTACTCCGGGAAGCTAAGAGGCAAGGGTTTCACACCGCTCTGGATACTGCTGGGTATGCCGAGTGGGAAATACTGGATGAGGTACTGAACTACACTGACCTGGTGCTCTACGATGTCAAGCACATGGACTCGGAAAAACACCAAGAAGCCACCGGGGTATCCAATGAACGGATACTGGATAATCTGCAAAAGATCTTGGCCAAATCCAAGGCCAAGGTGTGGATTCGACGCCCGGTAATCCCTAGTTTCAACGACTCTGAGGAGGACCTGGAGAAGCTATGCAAATTTGTCCTTACCCTTGATCGGCCAGTCGAGAAGATCTCCCTGCTACCTTACCATAAGTATGGGGAGTTGAAATATGCCGCAAAGGGGAGAGTATACCCGTATCAAGATGTTGCCTTGATCAGCGATGAGCAGATGGGGAGATTCAAGAAGCTGGTTGAGTCTTATGGTCTCAAGGTAGATATAGGCCGGTAAAAAGATAGCCTAGCCAGGGCAATATTCAATTCTACGTCCGACTATTCAGCATTGCAGGTAAGCCGAAACTGCTATCCCGGGTCATGTGATTCTGAGGAGTAGGCCATGGTCGCGTGTAGTTTGCACGGGACCAATGTCGCTCTTGCCGCTTGACCTATACCTGTAACTGCCTGTGAGGGTAACAAAGTCCGCATTGTTGAACTCGGGCAACAGCCGTCTGAAATGCCGCTCAGTTGCTTGGATATCGCCCTCGGTGTTACCCGTGTGGTCAGCCTGCACAAATGCTTGATACTGAAAGGTTGAGGAGACACGTTGTCAGTGAAGATTCTTGTGAAAACCAATCTGTTACGAGACAAATGAGGTGACCGCTATGAAAAACGAGAAATGGGTAAGGATGCTTGTTACACTGGTCTTCTGCCTAGTATTCCTGCCGTATCTAGTGAGAATGTGTGGGCTATGCCCTTCAACCCTGCCGTGAACTACGCCGCGGGAGTCCGGCCCCGCTCTGTCGTCGCGGTGGGCGATTTTGACGGGGATGGCAACCTTGACCTGGCCGTGGCTAATGCTGACAGCACGGATGTCTCGATACTGCTGGGTAATGGCGACGGCACATTCACCGTACCGGCGCTAACCTATGCCGGGGGAGACGAGCCCAACTCTATTGCCGTGGGAAGTTTCAACGGGGCGGCTATCTTGACCTAGCCGTGGACAACTATTACAGCGACGATGTCTCCATACTACTGAATGCAGCGACGCCGCCTGTCACCCCCCCCGGTTGGCACAGCTTATCCCGTGTGGACTGTTCTGCTGGCTGGCATTGTGTGAGGGATCGGCCTGCTCATGTTGAGACGACGAAGCAGAGTTCGAGAGTCTGTCTGAGGCTCAGACCACAGATTGACTTGTTTTGTTAGTTCACTACACAAACCATCGCGGGGCTTTTCTATTGTCGCGAGGCTGGGTAGTTAGTCACTTTTGGAGACAAATTACTTCGCCCTTGTCCCGAACGCATGTCTGGCCATAAAACTCTTCGCTGGCATTTGAGGCATCTGAGGCCGATATCGAGGCTCACACTCTCTACCTTCCACTCATAGCTACCGCGGGGATTATTAGTTGCACTAGAATGCAAGCGGACCCAAAAGAGTTATAATCATGTGTTTTAGGCACGCCATGAAAGAATTGTTGGGAAAAGCCACAAGCCCACTGCGAAACGTCTTTCACCGATTTGAACCAGGGGTATGGATTGTCGCTATCATGCAGTTCTTCACAGTAATCGGTTTCTCCATCTGCATGCCGTTTCTGAGTTTGTATCTCTATCAGGATAGAGGCCTTTCCATGACCCTGGTCGGAGTCATCATCCTGGCTGCCGGGCTTTGCTCAGCCGTTAGCCAGGCATTGGGAGGAGCGCTTTCGGACAGATTTGGCCGGCGGCCGATTCTACTTGTTGCCGCTTCGGTAGGTATGTTCTTGTTTGCAGGGCTGGCCATTCTCATTGGGATTTCGGCACCGGTGTGGGCCATTGCGATTGTCTACATCGCCAGTCGGTCAGGGCTCACTATAGCACGCCCTGTGATCTCAGCCATGGTGGCAGACTTCACCTCGAAAGGGAGGCTGACAGAAGCATATGGAATCTTGCGCATAGGAGCTAACATGGGGTGGGCTGCCGGCCCAGCCATAGGGGGATATCTGGCCACTTTTTTGCCCTACGGCTGGCTCTTTGGGGTCCCGGTTTTGACATCCGGCATCGTTTGCCTCATTGTCCTTTTCGTTCTCCGTGAATCTTCACCCGGGACGAATAGGACGGTAGGCTTTCGGAGCATACTCCCTCCTGCCGGCGACCGGGCCTTCCTGGTCTTCACCATGGTGAGTCTCCTGCTGTTCATAGTTATGGGGCAAATGGCAAGTACCTTGTCTATCTTTGCCGTGGATAAGGTCGGCTTCTCCACCTCTCAATACGGTCTATTACTAACTTTGAACGGCTTGATAGTGATTTTCTTTCAATACCCGATGACTCTTGTCATCAGGCGGCTGGCGAAATTCCACGCTCTCATACTTGGGAGTTTGTTTTACCTGTTCGGCTATCTATCCTTTGGTTGGATAACACAATTCGGATGGGCTCTGGGAGCAATGGCGATAATCACAACAGGCGAGATTATACATTCTCCGGTTACGCTCTCGGTGATAGGGGAACTTGCTCCGCAGGACCAGAGGGGACGATATATGGGGTTCTACGGGTTGAGCGAAACCCTGGGTATATCAGCTGGTCCGCTGGTCGGAGGACTACTGCTTGATGCGTTCCCCTCCGATATGAGACTCGTTTGGGCGCCCATCGCCTCGATAGCATTGATTGCTGCGGTGGGATACTACTTGTGGGCCCGCCGATTTCGGCTATAGCCTTCCTGTCGGGAAAGTCACGCTTCATATCGCAGAATAGCACGTATGCGCTGAAGCAGGGGAGGGTGGGAACAGTTGAGAAACACGTAAAAGGGATGAGGCGTCAAGTTCGAGAGATTGCCTGCATAGAGTTTTTTCAATGCCTCTGTCAATTGCTGCGGAAGCTCAATAGTCTGTGCTGCGAAGCGGTCAGCCTCGTACTCGTTCTTCCTCGACAGCGCATTCATTGCGACCGAGAGTATCATTTCCAGCGGGGTGTACAGCAAGCCGAAAAACAGAATCCCGGCGTAAACTGACTGTTGCTCCATATAGAATGCATCGTAGAGCCCGGGGCTGCCTAGGAAGATAGACAGGATGAAGAAGAGCACTCCAAAGTGGACAATGTTGATTATGGTGCCCTGCAGTATGTGCTTCTTCTTGTGATGACCGATTTCGTGCGCCAGCGCGGCTGTCAGTTCGGGCACCGTATGCTTTTCAATCAGGGTGTCATAGAGGGCAATTCTTTTGTTGCGACCAAATCCGGTGAAGAAAGCATTGGACTTGCTGGAGCGCCTAGAACCGTCTATCACGAAAACGTTCTTGACGGGGAAATCAACCGAGCTGGCGCAGTTGAGAATAGCCTCTTTCAACTCGCCTGGCTCCAGCGGGGTGAACTTGTTGAACAGCGGCATGATCCACGTTGGAGCCACATACTCCAGAATCAGCGAGAATACGGTGACGGCAATCCAGCAGTAGATCCAGGCGTAGTAGCCTACATATTGAAACAAGGCCAGAACACCGCTTAGCAAGGCAGCACCGATCAGCGCTGCCAGGCCCAGGCCCTTGATCCTGTCCATCAGAAAGGTGCGGCGGGTAGTCCTGTTGAAGCCGAATCTCTCCTCAATTACAAAGGTATGGTAAATACTGAAAGGCAGTGTGAGAATGCTATAGCCCATCAGCAGAATACCAATGTAAAACAGTCCGCTCAGGACAGGCGTGAAACCCCAGGGCCTGACTATCTGGTCAAGATAATTGAAGCCGCCCGCAAACCAGAAAGCAAGCAGGACCGCGAGGCTGAATGTGCTGGTTATGAAGTCAAAACGGGTATTGGTGCGAATATACTCCTGAGACTTACGATATTCCTCCGGTTGATAGACCCCTTCCAGCCCGGGAGGTAGTTCCGATTTCAGGGACCTGAGATTAAGCAGGCTGGCGGCCACTTCTATCGCATACTCAAGAAGGAGGGCGAAAAGGATGACAAAGAAGAAGATATTCATCATTGCTCGGCCAGTCGAAGAACAGTGTATTACATACTGTCGCAGCCATCAACAAGGATTAGAGGGTGCCAAACACCAATTTCGGCACAAGCCCTATTTCCAATTCCACTTCATCAACTCGGAAATCCTATCAGGAAGATAATCTATGCCGCCGAACTCTTTGATAACAATTGATTTGATTTTGCTTTTCAATTCTGGCTTGAGATTAGGATAGACCATTTCAGCTTCTCCGCCTATTGATTCACAATCGTCTTCAACAATCACATCTGGAAGAGGCCGAATTTTTTCAACAACATCCTTGTATGCCTCTCTATTTCGGCGATAGAAGATTTGACCATCGGGGAAAGCATATTTCTTCAGAACAAACTTGTCCTCTGCAACATCTTCAGCATCTTTGTGGGAGCTCAAATAACATATTTTTGCTCCTTGTCCCTTCCATTGCCGTAATTTCTTAGCAGCACTGCCGACAGGGACGTATGATGCGAAATCATGGACAGATTGCGCACCCTCCATGACTTGCCTGACTACCTCTTCTCGAGCAAGCCCTTTGGCATTCTCGTGCATTATAGTTGTTCCGTGTAAGAAAACGAGTATTTTCATATTCATGAAAAGAGTGTTTCAAAACTTGAAGACATTAAGGAGACAGAGTACCATAATTGGGGCTTATGGTCTCGTGATTGGGGAAAATTGGTCTGTGCTGTTACCCAACAGTTCTGGCATTTGCGTACTAATCAAAATGTCGTCGTTGTTCCGCGCTGGCTAAGCTGTTTTACCAGTGAGTTGAAACGGGGACTATGTCTCGTTCGGGTGCGATTAGCGGAGACGTAACAACTGCTCTATGCCACCTGGCATTGACTAAAGCCAGTTGCTCTTATCGTACAGCCCGCTTCTTCCTACCACCCTGGCCTTTGGTTTTAAGACCGGGCCGTTGCTTGGACTTGGCTGCCCGTTTTGTAAGCTGGACAACCTGGGTCTCATTTCTCCTCACTTCCTCTGTAACCTCTCCGGACCCGAGATAATCGTATGTCTTGTCTCTGAGCGTCTCGAGCAGACTGATCAAGGCACGCTTGTCCTCATTAGATAGTGGTGACAGGATTTCCTGGATGAGTGCCCAGCCCGCTGCAGTTGCCGGTGCATAGGCTTTCTCCGCCTTAGCGGTCATACTCACAAACACGGTCCTGCGGTCCTTCCTGTCTCTTACTCTTTTGACCAGACCAGCTTTGACCATGCGGTCGACCAGCATACTGACGCTATTTGGCGTACGGTCTAACCACTGGGCTATGTCGGTTATTCGTACCGGCCCACTGATGTTCTTCACAGCCATAAGAAGAGTGTGTTGCTCCGTAGTGAGCTTGTGTTCACTAAATACCTGGTCCTCACACTTCAAAACCAGGTTATAGACCTGGCGCAGCAGGACCCATGCACCCTTATCCATGTTTTGGAATTTAAACTTTATTGGCATACTTATCTCCTCCTGTTATTTCATTAGTTCTTTACTCGCCTGGGAAATTCGTTATTATAGCAAGCTTCACTATTCGCGGCAAATCAAGATATCTCCATAACAACTTCTTCCACATCGTTCAATTCAGGCAACACAAGTCTGTTGTACGACCCTGCCGCACAGGCCGTCGTAAGACGCCCAACAATAGTGGGCATTGTGTTAAATAGCGGTGCTGTCTGTCCCTACTGGTCAGCTTCCCACAAATATACTACTATGAGTCAACATAATGAGTCAATATGAGTTCGCAGAAAGCCACGTTCCTGGAGGGAATACTACCGGCCAAAGCAACGTGCCGAATGACAATTGAATTCTCTTGCCGTTTTCTCGGGCACTTCTGTGGCACTTGAGGCCGAGGCCGTCACCCACCGTCAGCGCTTCCCATCCATGGCTGCCGCCGGGGTGCGCTTTGCGCAGCCGGACTATATCACCGAGTCTTGTGTGTATATTCGTTGATCTGGTTGCGGATTTTTTCGGCCACGGTTCTAGCTGCCCGGGCAAAATCCTTTTTCTTTGAGAACACTAAGAAGCCGATGCAAAACCGTGGGACTTAGGATCTCCCCTGACGGTCACGGGTCTTTGCTTTCGCTCTCGGTTGAATGCCTGCTCACAGAAACGAGGGAGGCACCCAAATTAATATGTAGGATAAAGCTAGCCATGCAGCAGTACGAAGCAGCGCACGGAGTCGATAAAGCCGACTTTTTGGCGCATTGCGTAATCGCAAAAGGATAGTTCCGTACTGCCCGCGCCCGTATTGACGGAGGCCAGCACAGGATTTAGAATGGTTGTGGGGACGACATCGGATAAATGGGGTCAAAACACTCCTATATAATGCGATGAACTGAGGTAGAAACGCGGTGGATTCGCAAGTTCTTTTAAACCTTCTGAGGAAGGCCGGCTGCTATCTGGAGGGTCACTTTCGGCTGGTAAGTGGAAAACATTCGGACGGTTATATCCAAGTCCGTATTGCCATGATGTATCCGGAGATAAGCCAGGTATTTGGAACGAGAATGGCTCGCAAGGTGGCCGACTGGAAGCCCTTAGCCCTTGCGGCAGACACCGTTGGGGGGATCCTCCTGGCCAGGGAAGCCTCTAATAGATTGGGGATACCTTTACTGATAGGCCGTCAGTCTGGCAAAACTATTGACTGGGTCAACCCAGGCGAGGTGGGCCAAGGAGTGACGGACAGGATCGTTTTGATTGATGACATACTGACAACGGGGGGAACTCTCGCGTCTGCATTGCAGTCTCTCAGGGCAATTGGGGCAGTTGTAGCTGGGGTCGGTGTTGCTGTTGACCGCAGTGGTGGCGAGGGGGAGATTCTCCTAGAAGGAGTCAGATATGAGGTCAGTTCGTTAGTTCAGCTAGCTTTAAACAAGTGGGATCCAAGTGACTGCCCACTCTGTCCCAAATCGTGCGTTGACCTCTATAACCCTGAGGAGGACTTCCTCTCAGTAGTACTATCTATGCCACCGGGCATGACCGATACAATCATCGCTCAGTATCGAGAAGTCTATGGGTTGCAGCGTGACCACGAGCAGGTGGAATTGATTGATCAGTGGAGACCTTGGCTGCCAGTGCTGCTGGAAGGTTTACCGGTCACAACGGTTGCGCAGGATAGTGCGCTGACACAGTTCATTCGCCGTTTTGTGCATCGTGGAGAAGCAGACCCTAGGAAAAGAAGGGTACTGACAGAACTTGTGGGACATCTACTAGCAACCACCCACATTAGAGTGGAAAGGCGATCTGTGGGGTGTTCTGTTTTAATTAGTGACAGAAAGACAGTATCCACTGTTCTTCCTCTGGATGCTCCTGTTAGGACTCAGTCTCGCATTGGAGCCAGCAACCTGGGGGATTTAGTCCCCTACTATGACGCTCTCCCAGAAACGGAAGCAGCTTTCCTCTTTGATAAAGATGGCGAACTCATTGGAATCAGGCGTCTAGTACGTTCAATGGACTCGGGCGAAGTGCGTGGCATAGAGGTGCTCAGACAGATAACTGGTCAATTCGATGCGATTGGTTTGGTTCTTCGCCGCAACCGTAAGGCACTAAGTGTGTATCGAGAGGGAAGGTTAGAAGCAATTGCGGAACTGTCACAAAGAACGGGTGCTTGGGAGTTTACAACACCCAAGCCAATTGTAGGGGAGATTGAGGGCATGATTAGCGGCATTGGTCAGACTCTTGAAACGGTGCTTGAAATAGCTCAGGAAATGGTTACCCGTGGTTACGGGGGTCTCTTCGTGGTTGGTGATATTCCCTCGAGTCTGCAACGGAAGCCACCGAAGATTAAAGTCATTGAGCAACCATTAGTGCTCCTGGGCACAAGGATGGCTGCGGAGATAGCAAAGTTAGACGGGGCTGTATTCATCTCTGGAGACGGGGAAGTCCAGGACGCTTCTGTTATCATTAGAAACACTGTCAAAGGGGAGGCAACATCGGACATGTTGGGTACTGCCTACTATTCCAGTGCTGGAGGGAGCAGAAAAGAAACTGCATATCGAACAAGCAAAGAGTGTCGTAATGTGGCAGTAGTGTGCATTTCTCAAAACGGTACTGTAGAGATATTTGTGAGGGGCAAAACATGGCCAGTGTTCGAGCCAATAGCAGGGTTGTCTGGATAGTAGAGTTTCGTGCTTACCTGGATTGAAGAAGAGCCCATGGTTGGCATCTGAGGCATTTGATGTGAATGTCGACGCCGAGCCGGACTACCTGCCGCTAGTGGCCATCACCGACGATTCTGTCTGCCGATATGACTCCCCTCGGTTGGCCTGATCTTCGTGGCTTTGACATATTTGCTTTAGGTTTTTCTTCAAGGAGCTTGGTAAATAGCTATTGATCTCGTCCCTAAGCTGTCGGGCGACATGCCTCATTTTCCTCATAGCTTCGCTATCTTTGCTTCGTGTACCTATAGGTGTCTTGGCGGCATACATAATTTGACGAGAAACGTTGATTATGAACCCCTCACCTTGGGTGTCAGCCGCGCTCCGCACTGTCTTTTCTATTGAACCACCCTGAACGCCAACACCAGGGATTAGAAAGAGCATATCCGGGCAAATCTCTCTTACGCGCGAAATCTGTTCGGGATACGTGGCGCCGACCACTAACCCAACATTCCTATTCCAGTTCCAGCTTAGTGCCAGTTCAGCCACAATTTGGTAAAGTGGGCGACGAACTCCACCCCGTACTACCATTAACTCTTGGATTTGCATGCCACTTGGATTTGAGGTTCGACACAGCACAAATACCCCCTTTTCCTTGTGCTCTAAGAATGGTTTAAGCGCATCCGACCCCATGTACGGGTTGACCGTGACGGCATCAAAGTCATAGTCTTCGAGTAGTGTCTTTGCATATGCCGTGGAACAGGTTCCGATATCGCCTCTCTTTCCGTCTCCTATGATAGGGATGCAGGGGTCAGCTTGACGTATGAGGTTCAGCGTCTCTTGTAGCGCTGACAGTCCCTCTATTCCCATGGACTCGTAAATTGCCAGATTAGGTTTGTAAGCACATGCTAGATCGACTGTTGCCTTGATGATGAGACTGTTAAACGCAACCACGTTATCAGCGTTTGATAGCTTCATTTGTGGGTCTGGGTCTAACCCGACGCAGAGCAGACTGCTATTCTTTCGCGAAGCAATGGCCAGCTTTTCGAAAAAACTCACTTTACTTCTCCATGGGGTGGGCACCGGTTACTTATAAACTAATAATACAAGTACACACGTCGTATTGTCAACCTTCGCCGTTTTACCTTTAGGTGACCTCGATGATGGTTCCGTTGAATTGCAGGACGTCTACCCCGGACATAAGCTCGGGGTCCGGGTCAAGCCCGATGCAAAGCCGGCTCTTGTTCTTTCGGCTGGCGCCAAGCAGTCTATCGGTGAATTTCATTACCGTACCCCAGATAATGTCACGTGATCTGGAACATTCTACTACAATGGGAGGTCGTTGTGCAGCTTGGCGCTGGTAATACCTCACTCGATTGCCACGCTTCGCTCGCAATGACAAAAGAGAGAGGGCTCAGAATCACAGCGCCCTTTTCTTTATTCGTATCAAAGGCTACAATAGAGGCGTGCGTGACTTGATTACTGACGTCTTGAAGGGCCAGAGAGCCGATTATATTGAAATCCGCTGTGAGGAGAGCCAGGCTACCAGCATTGTGTACAGAGGGGAGAGGTTGGAGGAGATAAGCAGGGCTCTCAATTCCGGTGGTAATGTCCGCGCTTTGGTCCAAGGTAGCTGGGGATTCGTCAGCTTCAATCGTCTGGATGGGTTGAGGGAGAAAGTGGCTCTGGCTGTGGAGGAAGCAAAGTTAGCCAGCAGGGAACCGTTTGTGCTTTTCCCCACAAAGCCTGTAGTGGATACGGTGACGCCGCAGTTGAAGCGGGATGCCACGGCCGTACCATTGGCAACCAAGAAGGAGCTTCTGGAGGGCTACAATGATATTATGTTAAGTAGCCCTAAGATTCAAAGCACAAGAATTAACTATCGTGACGTGAAGCGAAGAATCACATTCGCTAATTCGGAAGGCAGTTACATAGAACAACATAAAACTGACCTTGCTGGACGATTGACGGCCATAGCTCGCGAGGATAACGAGGTTCAACAAGCCGGAATAAGCCTGGGCAGCAATGGCGAGTTCTCCGCTGTGGAAGGACTACATGAGAAAGCCGGGGAGGTAGCAAGGCGTGCCGCGGCCCTTCTTTCTGCGCCTCAGGTGAAGGGCCGAGAGTATACCGTGATTCTGGACCCTATTCTGGCGGGGGTGTTTGCTCATGAAGCGTTCGGACATTTATCGGAGTCCGACCACGTATATCAAAATGAGAATCTGCGACAAATTATGGTGCTGGGAAAGAGATTTGGCGGGAAGCATCTCAATATCATTGATGACCCGACGATGGTTGACCTGCGGGGAAGTTATGCATACGATGATGAGGGGACGCCAACGAATAAAACATATCTTGTCCGGGAGGGCATTCTGGAGGGAAGGCTGCATTCCCGAGAAACGGCGGCCAAGATGGGAGAGAGAGCGACGGGAAATGCTCGAGCCATTAATTACCTATTTCCCCCTATTGTGCGGATGAGCAATACATGGATTGAGGCAGGCGCGGTTTCGTTTGAAGACATGATTGGTGACATTGAGGAAGGCGTCTATGTGAAGGATTGGTACGGCGGGACGACCAGCCTGGAGATGTTTACCTTCTCTGCCGGGGAAGCTTACATGATTCGTCGCGGCAAATTGGCCGAGCTATTGCGCCCTGTGGTGCTGACCGGTAATGTCTTCAATACTCTACACAATATAGACGCCATAGGCGATGATTTGGATATGAATCAGGGCGGCGGCTGCGGCAAAGGGGGACAATATCCGTTACCCGTTTCTGATGGGAGCCCGCACATCAGGATTCGCCATTGCGTGGTAGGAGGTAGATAGCGGATAAACCCCAAATTCCGATTTCGAGGTTTGCGATTCAAGATGAAAGATCTTCGGAAGGTTCTTCACTCTGCTCAGAAAGTGGCTGAGCAAGCTGAGGTTTTTTCAGCTTCTGCTCGGGCGACGACGATACAGTTTGAAGCTAATGAGTTAAAGCAAGTCCAGACCAAGGAGAGCAGCAGTATTGCCTTGAGAATTTTCAGGGAAGGCAAGGTTGGTTTTGCCGTTGCTACTGGAGGCGGTTGGGAAGCTTTGGTGGACATGGCTGTGGAAACATCTCAATTTGGCGGCCCGGCCAACTTCGAATTCCCCTCCTCTCAAAACTATTCGAAAGTGCGCATCTACGACCCCAAAATAAAAGAAGTACCTATGGAAAAGATGGTTGTGATGGGAAAGGAGCTCATAGCCAGAATTAAGGGACATACTCTTGAGATCCTGTGCGATGTTCAAGTAACCAAAGGGACAAGCTCCGTCTCTTTAGTCAATTCTCAAGGCGGTGAAGGAGGGTATGAAAAGAGCTTTTTTGGACTTGGCCTGGAAGGCATTCTTGTCCGGGATACAGACATACTGTGGGTGGAAGATAGTGCAAGCTCATGTCGTCCCGACTTAATCGGGATTGATGATCTGGCTAATAGAGTGATATGGCAGCTGGAGATGGCAAAGAAGAAAGCCGCTGTATGTAGTAAGTTGCTGCCGGTAATCTTCACACCTCATGGAGTAGCCAGTGTTTTGTTGAGCCCGCTAGTGCTGGCGTTCAACGGTAAAACAGTCCTCGAGGGGGCTTCGCCTTTAAAAGATAAACTGGGAAAGCAAGTTTTTGACAAAAGGCTTAGCTTATGGGATGATGCTACCGTAGCTTACGGTGTGGGTAGTTATCCTTTTGATGACGAGGGAGTGCCCAGCCTGCGTCTGCCACTTGTTGCCAATGGGGTCGTGACGAATTTTCTTTATGATTTACAGACGGCAGCTTTGGCTGGCACGCACAGTACGGGTAATGGCAGGCGAGGAGGGGGCTCTCCCAGCCCAGCTATAAGCTCTCTTATTGTGGAGAAAGGAGGCATTTCTTTTCAGGCGATGGTGGAAGATATGAAAGAAGGATTAATTGTGGAGGAAGTTATCGGTGCTGAACAGGGTAATCTTCTGGGTGGTGACTTTGGGGGCAACGTTTTACTGGGATACAAAGTGGAGAACGGTGAGATAGTGGGCAGAGTGAAAGACACTATGATTGCCGGTAATGTATATCAGGTGTCAAGGGAGCTTCTGGGCGTAGGACAGGAAACAAGGTGGGTTGGCGGAATTCTGCAGACTCCTCCTTTGTATTGCTCTGGTGTATCGGTGACGACCAGGGGAAGCTAAGATGGACGCAAGAGACCTAATAAAGCTTAGTAAGCAACCACGCCCCAGGAGTTGTTTCATGCTCGCCTCCTGGCCCGGCATAGGCGACGTTTCATTGACTGCGGCGAAGTATCTTGTGGAGAAGCTAAATGCTGCAGACATAGGAGAGATTGAACCTGTCAACTTCTTTGAACCGGTGGGTGTTACAGTCAGGGACAACTTGGTTGAAAGTCCTCGTTTTCCTGAGAGCAAGTTTTACTATTGGCAGTATCCCAAGGCCAGTAAAGGTTTGTTGATTTTTATCGGGGAGGAGCAACCGGCTTTTAAAGGGTACGAGCTAGTCAACTGTGTTCTGGATGTAGCGCAGAGGCTTAGAGTGTCAAGAGTATATAGTTGCGCTGCCGCGGTAACACGTGTCCACCATAGCGAAGAGATGAAGGTCTGGGGAGCAGCTACAAGTCCCGATCTAGTTGACGAGTTGGGCAAGCACAATGTGACTCTTAGAGGTGGTCTACGCATCGCTGGGTTGAACGGATTGATATTGGGAATGGCTAGGGAGAGGGGGATGGAAGGCATTTGCTTGCTGGGTGAAGTGCCAGCTTATGCTACGCAAATAACGAATCCTAAAGCGTCCCTGGCTGTGCTTGGCGTCCTGATTAAGATGTTGGGCATTACACTGGACTTGACCGAGCTTGGCCATCTGGCCAAGCGAGTGGATGAAGAGATGGACAGAATAGCGAAGAGAGTCACGGCTGAATTTATTGACCAATTCACCGAGCCTATTTGGGAGCACGAAGAAGAGGAGGAGGAGTGAACGAGTCGAGCATTCCTGTTCTAGGAAGAGCCCACATTGACCGACAAAGGTAGATATGCTACCATCGAATCAAAACTGCCCACGAAGAGTCACAAGACTTTTTGGGGTTCAAATTAGATGTCAGCTTTAGCACAACTTTGTGAGGAAATTGCGGCTTGTCGGGAGTGTGAGCTAGCTAAGTATCGTACCAAGGTGGTACCTGGTGAGGGGGCTGAGGATGCGGATTTAGTCTTTATCGGCGAGGCACCGGGGTGGCACGAAGATCAGCAGGGGCGTCCCTTCGTCGGACCGGCAGGACAGTTCTTGGATCAACTGTTGACCTCGATTGGTTTGCGGCGGGAAGAAGTCTATATCGCTAATGTGATTAAGTGCCGTCCACCCCAGAATCGTGAGCCACTACCGGCTGAGATACAAAGCTGTCGCAAATGGCTTGACCTTCAGATAGAGATAATTCGCCCCCAGATGATTGTTACTCTGGGACGTTACTCCCTGGCACGGTATTTTCCCAACGAGAGCATAGGAAAGATTCATGGAAGGCCCCGAAAGTTGGGAGACGTCCTTTACTATCCCATGTATCATCCGGCGGCAGCTCTCCATCAGGGCTCTCTACGACGGACTATCGAAGCCGACATGCTCAAGATTCCACAGATATTGGCTCAAAGCGGAGACGTGCCTGAAGACGCAATTGAATCTCAACAATTAAGCTTGTTTTAGGGCCGGGCGGTGAATGAAAGGAACAACTATGCCGACACATAATCTGAGAATTATCCCCCTGGGAGGACTGGGGGAAATTGGCAAAAACATGATGGCACTGGAGTATGACAATGACATCGTCGTCATTGATGCCGGGCTTATGTTCCCCAGCGAGGAGATGCTGGGAGTTGACCTGCTTATCCCGGATATTAGCTATCTTCTGGCGAGACAAAGGAATGTAAGGGGTATAGTGATTACTCACGGGCACGAAGACCACATCGGGGCGCTACCTTACATCTTGTCTCGCATCACCCCTCCTATTTATGCTACCAAGTTCACTCGAGAGCTCATTCTCGTGGAGCTCAAACAGCGAGGAGTGAAGACTGACGCAAAATTGAATTTGGTTAGCCCGGGGAGCAGGATTACACTGGGCAGGTTCACCATAGAATTCTTCTCTGTTTGCCATAGTATTCCTGATTCTGTGGGGTTGGTAATTCACACTCCTCTGGGAATTGTGGTTCACAGCGGTGACTTCAAGATTGATTATACCCCGGCTATCAGCGAGGCTACCAATTTCAACCAATTGGCTTCCCTAGGGGCCAAGGGTGTTTTACTTCTTCTTTCTGATTCCACCTATGCCGAGCTTCCTGGATATACTCTTTCCGAGAAGGTAGTTAGCGATACTCTAGATAGGATTGTAGGCGAGGCCAAGGGAAGAGTAATCGTGACTACTTTTGCCTCTCTGATATCTCGCATGCAGCAGGTGTTCGATGTTGCCGTCAAACACGGCCGCCGTGTGTTTATCATCGGGCGGAGCATGAAGGAAATAGCGAGCATGGCATTGAAAACGGGTTATCTGACTGCTCCCCCCGGCATTATTTGTCGCCTGGACGAACTGAAGGCTTTGCCTCACAATCGGGTTATCGTGTTGAGCACGGGAAGTCAAGGTGAGCCCACCTCAGCCCTGGTACGCATGGCTAATCGCGACCCCAGTAGTCGAGTCCAGATAATCCGTGGCGACACCGTGGTGATTTCAGCAACCCCTATTCCCGGCAATGAGGCGTTAGTCAGCAAGACTACAGATAGTCTTTTCCGTCAAGGTGCCAACGTAATTTACGACAAGCTGGCTCAGGTTCATGTGCACGGGCACGGTAGTCAAGAAGAGTTGAAACTTCTGCTCAGTCTGGTGAAGCCTAAATTCTTTGTTCCTGTCCACGGTGAGTATCGCCATCTAAAGTTACACGCCGAGCTCGCTCGAAGTATGGGTGTACCAGAAGAGAACATTTTTGTGCTCGAAAATGGGGATATCCTTGAACTCGGGCAAGATTCAGGAAAGGTGGTTGCCAGAACCCGTGTTGGGGTTATCTATGTAAGCGGTCTGATAACGGGTGAACTGGATGGCAGCGTGCTTCGGGACCGCAAAGTGCTTTCGCGAGACGGCGTTGTTGTGGTGACCATCGCTGTAGATGCTGAAAATGGTAAACTGGCTGAAAGACCTCGCATCATAACGCGAGGTCTTATTGATTCTGGAGAGGAACAGAAATTGATTGAGAAAGGCCGAGACGTGGTAGTAGCTGTCTTAGACCATGATGGAAGACGCTTAAGTGAACCAGGCTTCGTTGATGCCAAAGTAAAGGACTCTCTGAGCCGATTCTTCTATGAACAAATCCATCGTCGTCCCGTCATCATCCCTGCGGTTGTGGAAGTAAGAGCGAAGAATTCAGAAGTCAGTAGCCAGTAGGGCTGGACTTCTTTCTGGTAAATCATTTCGGGAGCATAAGCCGTGGCTAAAACAAAAGGTGGGTCCAAGTCGGGGCGGAAGGCAAAGAAAAGCCAGCCCGCATGGAGGCGATTCTTCAGCTTCATCGCTTCACCGATAGTTAGAAGGCTTATCTTAATTGCCGTAGTAGTAGTCCTACTATACGTATTATGGGACCGCATACTCACATTGTTTGGCTATGGATTGATAATAATGGCGATTGCTGTAGGCGCGCTGGTCTGGGTGGCATGGCGGGGGCGGTTCTCTTTTGTGAAACACAGGTGGAATTGGGTTCTCGGAGGCCTTAGCCTGGCTTTTGCGGTGTGGGGAATCCTTGCCTTCTCTGCCTTAGGAGGCACATTCGGGGAAGGCATTATAGGTGCCTCCAATGTGGTGGGAGGACTGCGAGTAGCTGGACTTGTCCTCTTGGGCGTTGTGTTTATAATCCCTCGGCAGTGTTGGAGCGCTGCTAAGAATGGCTGGGGTCTTTTGACCAGAGCTTTTCGACGCGCTTTCGACTTCACCTTCCGCAAGCGAGCTCCGGCTAAAGCTGTGTATTCCGAGGCTGCCTCCCCTGAGGTGGCGGCAATTGACGAAGTGGAAGCGGCCAGCAGCAAACGCCGAGAGCGCTCGGCTCCTCCTGTGTGGCGATCGGAACACGAACCGATTCTCACCCCGGGAGGGTGGCATCTTCCACCGATTGATATTCTGGATAAGCCGGCTGAGGTGAAACTGGACAAGGATGCCATTGACCAGCGCGGCCGATTGATTGAGGAAGCTCTGGCCAGTTATGGGGTAGAAGCCAAGGTTGTGCAGGTAAACATAGGCCCTACTGTGACACAGTTTGGTGTTGAGCCTGGTTGGGACAAGAAATATAAGGAAGTGAGAGAAAGAGGCAGGGACGGTAACTATGAAACTAAAGTGGAGGAAGTATCAAGAACCAGGGTAAGGGTAGACCGGATTACTGCTCTGGCTAACGATTTGGCTTTGGCCCTGGCTGCGCCCAGTATCAGAATTGAGGCTCCTGTTCCCGGGGCGCCTGTGGTGGGCATTGAGGTTCCTAACACGGTGTTTGGCTCGGTTGCCCTGCGCGGTGCGGTAGAGAGCGCTGCTTTTCAGAGAATTAAGGCCCGTTCCAAGCTTGCTATCGCTCTGGGTAAAGGTGCTGGCGGTGAGGCAATGGCAGGCGACTTGACCAGGATGCCACATCTGCTTATCGCTGGAGCTACAGGCAGCGGCAAAACAGTTTGTCTTAATTCTGTTGTCTGTTGCCTGCTCTTACATAACAGCCCCGACGATGTTCGGTTCATCATGATTGACCCCAAAAGGGTGGAGCTAGTGACTTTTAACGGAGTGCCTCATCTGCTTGCCCCTGTGGTCGTGGATACTGATAAGGCGATAAAGGCTTTAAGATGGCTAAATCAGGAGATGGATAGCAGATATCGCCAGTTTGCCAAAGCGGGAGCACGGAATATTGAGGGTTATAACAAGGACCGTGCGCCTGGAGAGATGCTGCCATATCTGGTGCTCCTCATTGACGAACTGGCTGACTTGATGATGACGGCATCCGATGAGGTAGAACATACACTTTGTCGGTTGGCTCAGTTGGCCAGAGCTACAGGCATTCATCTCGTCGTGGCTACACAACGCCCTTCAGTAGATGTCGTTACCGGGCTCATTAAGGCTAACTTCCCCACTCGTATCAGTTTCGCCGTTACTTCTCAGGTTGATTCCCGGACCATACTCGACATGGTAGGTGCTGAGAAATTGCTGGGTCGAGGAGATATGCTCTACATGCCTACTGAAGCTGGCAAGCCTAAGCGGTTGCAGGGAAGCCTTGTTACTGACGCTGAGATCGAAAGGCTAGTATATTTCTGGGGCAACCAGCGGGAGATTAAGGTGAACTCTGTAGACTTTGATGAGGTGGCTGAGAAGCCCTCGGGTGGTCAGACAGCCGCTCCCCCCGACCCTCTCTTCGAGGAAGCAAAGCGTCTGGCACAAGAATACAAACATGTCTCCACTTCTTTCTTACAGCGTCGTCTTCGTATTGGTTATCCCAGAGCTGCCCGTCTTATGGAAGAACTGCAGCGAACAGGTTTGGCGGAAGAGGCTCCCCCCGAAACAGAGAAACTCTAATATCGAAATCCTAAACAAATCCCAAATTTGAAATCCAAATGTCAAAAGCAATTTCGTTTTGGGCTTCGGTAATTGGTGTCTTGGGATTGTTTAGGATTTCGAATTTGGTGCTTAGTATTTATTCTTGCTAGGCGTCAAACTTGTCCAATTTCAACGCATTAGCCATGGCTAAGGGCATTATTTCCGTGGCTGGGAAACGCCCCATACCACCGGTCAGGCAGGTTCGTTCCGAGAACTCAGTGACATCATCGGGGCGACACCACCTGGACTTCAACATGAACGCGACCGGGTGCCAGCTATGCATGGCCAAGGTTGCTGGGGTGGAGTGGTCTCCAGTGACAATCAGAACATCCGGGTCCAAGCTGAGCAAACTGGGAAGGGCCTTATCGAGTTCCTCTATAGCGTGAACTTTGGCCTGGAAGTCGCCATCTTCTCCTCGGGCATCGGTGCTCTTGAAATGGATGAAGAAGAAGTCATATTTGGCATAGTGGTGCTGTAGACTGTTCAGCTGGTCTGTTATGCTTTCACCCCCCGGCAATACCTTCATCCCTACCAGCCGAGCCAGTCCCCGGTACATAGGGTACGCGGCAATGGCGGCTGGTTTTAGTTTGTAGATCTCAGACATGGAGGGAATGTGAGGTCGGCGGGAGAAGCCTCGCAGAAGCACCATGTTGGCGGGGGTCTTGCCTTGTAGGAGACTGCTTGCTTGAGATACAAATTCATTGGCAATTTCCGCGGTCTTCTGTGCCTGTGGCGATAATGCCTCTATCTTCTTGGGGGCTAGCCCTATTTGCTGCGGATCAGAATCTCCTAAGTCGGGAGACAAAGCTTCGCCCCGCAGGATGAGCACAAATCTATGTTCTTTCACTGGCAGCACGGAAATCTCAGCTCCTTCTATGGTGATATTGTTCAATAAACGGCATAACACGGTGTTTTTATCTGTGGAAATCCGTCCTGCTCTCCTATGGGTGATGATTCCTTTGGCATCAACCGTGCAGAAATTGCCCCTAGCCGCGATATCACCTGGCTTCAGTTTTATGTCTATTCCTAACGCTTCAAGGACTCCCCGCCCGATGTGGTATTGGATAGGGTCGTAGCCAAAAATAGCTAGATGGCCGGGTGCACTGCCCGGCGTAATTCCCGGGCTAACAGGGTCGATGAGTCCGCAGATGGAGTCCCTGGCTATGCGATTGAGGTTGGGCTTCGTGGCTGACTCCAATTCTGTCTTGCCGGTTTCAGGGGGAGGCAGACCGCCCAGGCCATCTATGATCAGAAGCACTATTTTGGACAAGGATGTCCGGGATATCTTCCTCATATGCTCAAATCCAATCATGGTGTCTGCTATTTTACTCGGAGACATCGCCCACTTCAAGTTTGCGGTTGTGTGGCAACTACCTCCTGCCTCTTCACTACGCAAGAAAGAGGGATACAGGGTAATGGATGGGTAAACAAAATCAAGCTTGACGTTTGATAGTGCTCAATCGATAACAATGGGGGACTCACCTATTGACGAAATACTTGTCTTCATATCATACTAGTGATAGTTCAATTATGGGAGGTGATAGTCTATGTTTGGTATCTTCGATTCACTACCTAGATTGGGACTCATCGGAGGAATCATCAGCCTTATCTTCGGCATCATAGTGATGATTTTCCCCAAAATCCTCAATTATCTGGTGGGTATCTGGCTCATCCTGTTAGGGGTGGTGGCGCTTATTATCTATTTCACTTAGGCTGAAGCCGGCAGCATCTGTTGACAGACACCAGAGAGTCAGAGCCGCGACCTTTGTGAGCTTAGAGAGAGACAAGCTGAAGGGATGGCGGGATTTTGATCTCAGAGCAAGCTGGTGTGCTGGAAATCTGGCCAGTTAGATGATGCGGCGCTATCCTGATCTGACGTATTCTTTCTTCTTGGCGTATATGGCGACACTCTTGGGGCACAAGTGATTTAATAATCCTTCCACCCAACGGAAGGCCTGATGGTTAGTGCGTAAGTCCCATTCTAGGAACCTGTTATAGAGCGAGGGGATCGGGGCCTTTTCTTTTTTGACCCCGAAAATACAGCGAAGCATCCAGTAAAAAGAGTGAAGCGCATGTTTGTGGCGAATACTGTAAACGGATAAGCCGGCAGTATCCACGAGATCGAGAAGTTGCCGAGTCCTATATTTTCTGATGTGCCCACCGGGGAAACCATAGTAGTCTCTAGACAGCTTCCAGCAGATTGATTCAGCCAAATAATGAGGGACACTAATCCCGATGGAGCCGTCCTTGCTCAGCACCCTAAGCAATTCATCGGCTGCAACTTTGTCTTCGGGAATATGCTCCAGGACTTCGGAACAAATAATCTTATCGAAGCTACCATCTTTGAATGGCAGCTTTGTCACATTCGCCATCAGAAGATGATAGTCGCTCTTAATCTCTTTTTCCTCCTTTAGTGAGTCCAGCATATACTTGTTCTTTTTGACGCACACTGGGTCAATATCAAATGCCACGACGGTGGAATGATTTTTGTTATAGACTTCCCAGGAGTGTCGGCCATTGCCGCAGCCGGCGTCCAGAGTAATGTCTCCATCCCTGATACCCAGGAGGTCAGATTCTATCGTAATCATTTTGTGGTCATCGCCTCCTGGTAGACCTCGACGGTTTTTCTGGCGGCTTGCTCCCAATTGAATTTCTCTCTTACTCTTTTCTTCCCTGCCTCGCTCATCTGCCGTTGCGCCTGTTTGTCATTGAGCAACTGTTTAATTGCGGCGGCCAAGGCATCGGCGTTTGCCGGAGGGACCAGAATACCAGCATCGCCTACCACCTCGGGCAGTGCTCCACCGCTTGTGGCTACAACAGGGGTGCCGCAGGCCATAGCCTCGGCAGCAGGTATTCCGAAACCTTCATAAAGGGAAGGAACTACTGCTATCTGAGCGGCTGAGTAATGTTGTGCCAGTTCTTCACGCGTGAGCCGCCCGGTAAAGTGCACCATCGCGTCCAAATTGAGCTTGTTCACCAACTTGCAGCCATACGAAGGCAGCGGTCCTACATCCTCTATGTAGGAAGAATGACGCGCGGCATCATCTACAATGGTCAGCTTTATTCCATCGTCCCTTAGCAATTGCAGTGCTTGCAGTAGATAAAGTACCCCCTTCTTTCTGTCGTCAGTATTGGCGACCATGATTAAGCCATGGCGATTCCGGCCTGCCTCTTCATTGCCTCTGTAAATCTCGGTATCTATGCCATTGTAGACCACTCTTATTTTGTCAGGGGGCACCCTGAAGAAAAGGTTCGTATCCTTGGCAGAGCTTTGAGATACCGTGATTATGCGGTCAAGACGCCGGGCAACGAAGGCCTGCATGCGGATGAAGGAATAAAACTTTCTGATCCGCTGTCTCTGCCTGAACCCGGTGGCTTGCTCCAGGTCAGCTTGCCTGTCTATGGGGAGCGGATGATGAATAGTAGCTATTACTGGTATGTTCAACCTTTTTACTGAGAGCAGCCCGTAGCCAAGGCCTTGATTGTCGTGAACGATGTCAAAACGGCGCTGTTTACAACGCTCCTTAATCTTGGCGTAAGCCCTGAAGCTAAATGCCCAGGGCTCGGCGAAGACTCCCAGGCGGCTGGCGCAAAGTTCATGTAAGTCGACGAGGTTCCTGACTTTGAGGAGGTTCTTCCTGAAAGAGCTTCCAGGATGATATATGCTTGAGCTTCTGAGTTGGTGCAGGACTATGCCTTCGCTCACTTCGGGGAGAGGTGCGCTGCTGATCACCTCCACATCATGACCCATCCGTTGGAGCTCGCGCGACAGGTAGTAAACATAAATACCTTGCCCACCGCTGTAAGGATTCCCTCTATAGGACAGCAGGCAAATTCTCATGTTTTCTACTCGGATGGCGCTTTCGGAAGGGACAATTATATCATGTTTGGGGGGCCTGACTTCACCCGACGGTAGATGTCAGAAAGACGCTTGTTTTCAGAATTGAAAGCGGCAGCCATTGTGAAGTATAATGTGGCTGATTGTGGTGAGCGTAGCCCAGCGGTTAAGGCGCCAGGTTGTGGCCCTGGAGATCGTGGGTTCAAATCCCACCGTTCACCCCAATTTACTTTTGCGCCTGTAGCTCAACGTACAAAAGCGGCGGCCTTCTGAGGATGGGTTTGGTGCCGTTCGGTGACGCCGCTGGTTGTCTGATTACGGAAGTAGTTGGCACGGGTTTCTCCATACAAGGATGCCTGCCACGATATATTTCCTAGGGCGTTCTTGCCACAGAACACGCGATGGAGCCAGGAGTTGACGCTTGCTACATGACGATGATATCCTTGAGACAGGTCGTCCCTGGGCGTGAAATCATCCGGATTGGAGGCAATAGAGATAGGGGATGAACTGAAGCTTAAACCAGAATCTGGCTCTTTCCAACTACCACACAGGTCCTGCGTAAGTGCAGGAAATTCTGAAAAAGGAGGTGCAATATCAGCAATTTATTTGATTTGACAGGCAAGGTTGCCATAGTGGTTGGTGGTGCTGGTGGCATCGGTCGTGCGCAGGCTCTGGGCCTGGCGGAGGCCGGCGCCGATGTCATTGTGGCTAGCCGTAAACTTGAACATCTCGAACCGGTAGCTGAGGAGATACAAGCCCGGGGCAGAAAGTCACTGGCCGTCGCCGCGGAGGTTACTGATGAGAAATCTGTAGCGGCTATGGTCGATAGTGTCCTGAAGAAATTCCCTCACGTTGATATTTTGGTAAACGCTCATGGTCTGGCGATCCGCAGACCTGCGGACGCCTTTCCTATTGATGAGTGGCAGAAAGTCATGGATATCAACACCCGCGGCACTTTCCTGACGTGCCAGGCCGTTGGGCGCGTGATGATCAAGCAGCGCAGTGGTAAAATCATAAACTTGTCGTCGGTGAGAGGCAGATACGGCCTCCCTGCCGACTATGCGGCCTATTGTGCCAGCAAAGGAGCGGTGGACACGCTGACACGGACGCTGGCCTGTGAGTGGGCCAAGTACAACGTACTGGTGAACGCGCTGGCGCCCACCGTTGTGGAAACGGGACTTACCCGCGCTGCCTTAGCTAACCCCCAGTTTGCCCAGCAGATGAAGTCTCGT
>MGMS01000004.1 GCA_001796515.1 Chloroflexi bacterium RBG_13_51_36 | reverse complement strand
ACTTGACTGTCATCTGTGCCAGCAACATGATCTATGGGATGACCGGAGGTCAAGTCTCTTCTACTACATCTGTAGGTGCCTTTACGCAAACAACAACCCAAGGAAATCCTTACCGGCCATTTGACCTGTGCAAGCTTATTATCGCTGCTGGTGCCACCTATGCAGCCCGGTATTCGCTAACTCAGCCCTTTGCCCTTATAGCCAGCATCAAGAAGGCATTACAGACTAATGGTTTTTGCTTCATTGAAGTTTTGTCGCCTTGCCCGACCCAATTTGGCAGACACAACCAGCTTGATACTCCTGCAGATATGATCAAGGATCTGATGGATAAATGCATCACCAGGAGGAAGGCCAAGAACTTATCACCAGAAGAACTGAAGGGTAAGATAATAACTGGAGAGTTCGCTAATGGCGCCGACTAGGCAAGTTATACTGTGTGGTCTTGGGGGACAGGGTATTGTCCTGGCTGGCACTATACTAGGTCAAGCAGCTTTCAATGACCGAAAATGGGTTAGCAGCACGGATTCCTATGGCGCAGCAGCCAGAGGGGGAGCTTGTCGAGCCGAAGTGGTGATATCTGAGAGGCCAATAATGTTTCCGTATGTTATTGCCGCCGACACGTTAATTGCTATGTACCAGACAGCTTATGACAAATATATTGGACGCGTCAAACCTGGCGAGGGAGTCGTCATTTATGACGAGCGGTTTGTTCCTGAGGAGATGAAGGGCTTGAAATATGTAGGGATTCCTGCTAGCAGGACGGCAATTGAGGAACTCAACAAGGGAATGGCTGCCAACGTAATAATTCTGAGCGCAGCCGTGGAAATGACCGACGTAGTTAGCAAAAAGGGGCTAGAATCTGCAATAGAAGAGATTATTCCAGAAAGGTTGAGAGAGCTGAATCTAAAAGCTATGAATATTGGATTCAGGCTGGGTAGAACGAAGTCCAATCACATACACCAGAGATGAACAAGGAAAGGCGCTAGATTAACACCGGTGGAAGGAAGAACACATATACCGATAATAGACCAGGAGAGGTGCCGTATTTGTGATCTCTGTCGACTGCTTTGCCCTGACCTAGCCATAACAAAGAACGGTAATGAGAATCAGATTGGGATTGATTATAGCTACTGCAAAGGGTGCGGTATTTGTGCTGTGGTATGCCCCAGGGACGCGATTGAAATGATACCGGAGGAAAGCGTTGGCTAACCTTCCAGCCCCAGCCTTCAGATTGGGGGATGCCCTATTCTCTGGCTCTCGACTCGCTGGAGCGGATGGCTGCCCGTAACGGACCTAGTTCAGATGGATTAGTGGCGCCTTGTATGTCTGAACGTCAGGTAGCGGACGAGCACAAGTGCCATGTCGAGTCATTCGAACGGGTAGCCAAACGTAGTGTGTCGTATCATAAAAGATGTAACCGTATGAGGCACTACTTTCCTTACGGCTCAACATGGTGGGATTTCGTTTGCTCTTCATATGTCCTGTGGAGATTGTCTAATTTGGCATCGGTGCTCCGCTTCAGTTGACCTGGGTCTAAGCTCAGGTAGAGAGCCTCAAGTTGCCTTCTGGTTTCCTTTGGCATCTGCCCCGAGTCCATCAGTTTCTGATACGGCGTCCGGGGGATATCATGTTTCCTGTTTAACCTGCCCCCAATCCTTTCCTTACTGACCAGCCTCATCATTGGCTGAAAGAAGTTCTTGTATGGCCTCAGTTCGTTACGATAAAGGTCATTGATAATCATCAGCTCCCCGGGAGTGTCACATCTCAGGTATCCGTTTCCTGACATGGGTTCAGCTCTTCTGCTCAATATAGGCATTGTCATTTTTCCCCGGTTTGGTCGCGACCTGGTAAATTCTGACTTCTCCCTCTGGCAATATTTATGCAGAATCTGATTGATGAACGCTTGATCGTTATCCGAATCCAGTCCCTTCCACTCAAACGGAGCTCTTTTTCTAGTCTCCTTTGAAGCTCGAAACCTGTATTCCTGAGACCTGCCCATTATCGCCTCCCCTTCCCACCAACCAGAGGAGATATCATTGGTGTTTACGGTATTCAGATATTCTCCAGAGGCAGAGGAGCCACAGTAAACAACCATATCAGCCTCTACAGGCTATTGCATTTCACTACATCTAGTGGTACAATGCTTTTGTACCACTAGAGTTAGGGGAGGGTTGTGAACTGTCCTTATTGCGGCAAGCAGGAATCAAGGGTTATAGACTCCCGGAGTCTCGACGGGGGTGTGAGGCGCCGAAGGAGATGCCTGGCCTGCAACACCCGCTTCACTACCCACGAGCGGGTACAGCCACACGATATCTTCGTTATCAAGAAGGATGGGCGGCGCGAGGAATTCAGCCGGGATAAACTGCTGCTGGGTATTCGCAAAGCCTGTGAGAAACGGCCCCTCCCTACAGGCGCTATTGACAAGTTTGTGGACGCCGTCGAGGCTGAGCTCTACAAGGCAGGCAAGAGCGAGGTCTCCAGTGCCCACATCGGTGATTTGGTCATGGAGGGATTAAAGAAACTAGATCATATTGCCTACATTCGCTTTGCCAGTGTTTATCGCGAGTTTGCTGATATCGGCGACTTAAAACAAGAGGTGGATAGCCTGGCGGTACGGAGAGACCTAACGCCGGTTAACCAGTTAGCGTTGCCTTCTTCGCTGGCGGTGGATACCTTGCTGGGTCGTAAGAGGAGATAAAATGCCCAAAATCCGTCGCAAAGAGAACCACAAGACTATTGCACGAGACAAAGTAGCTCAAGCTGTTTTCGCTGCTGCCGAGTCCATGGGCATAAGTGATAGGAAATTGTTGGAAAAGTTCACGGAACAAGTGAGCCAGCGGCTCGGGGTGACTCAGCCGTTCCCAGGCATGGAGGAATTGGTCTTTCGACAAGCCAAACAACCCGTGTCCTCCTCTGAAATTCGGGAGATGGTCAAGGAGATTCTGACTGTCGATGAATTCTCTCCACAGGCCAGAAGCCAGGTCATTTCTGGAATCAAACTCAGCGATAATGCCCTAAGAGTTTTGGAACGGAGATACTTGGCAAAAGACGGAGAAGGGAAAGTCCTTGAGACCCCCCAAGAGCTGTTTCGTCGCGTCGCCAGGCACATTGCCTCGGCGGAGCTCACATACAATCCGCAGGCAGATGTCTCCTTCTACGAAGAGGCTTTCTACCAGCTAATGGAAGACCTGGAATTTCTCCCCAACTCCCCTACTCTGATGAATGCCGGTCACGAACTGGGACAACTATCAGCTTGCTTTGTACTACCTATTGAAGACTCCATGGAGTCCATTTTCGACGCGGTTAAATATACCGCGTTGATTCACAAAAGTGGTGGCGGCACTGGCTTCTCCTTTTCGCGACTTAGACCGGAAAGGGATAGAGTAGGTTCGACCGGCGGCGTTGCCAGCGGCCCTGTTTCTTTCATGCGAGTCTTTGACACCACCACCGATGTCATAAAGCAAGGCGGCATGCGCCGCGGAGCCAATATGGCCATACTCAATGTTGAACATCCTGACATCTTGAGATTTATCGAGTCCAAGGATAACTCGGACGCCTTGACCAACTTCAACCTTTCTGTAGCTGTGACTGATGAGTTCATGAAAGCGGTGGAAAAAGGTACCGATTACAGTTTGGTGAGCCCACGAACTGGAGAGGTGGTTGATAGGCTTAATGCCAGAGAGGTATTCAACAGAATTGTTGACATGGCTTGGTGCACCGGCGACCCGGGCGTTGTTTTTATTGATGAGATAAACAGACATAACCCCACACCTCAACTGGGCAAGATCGAAAGCACCAATCCTTGCGGGGAACAACCACTGCTGCCCTATGAATCCTGCAATTTAGGCTCCATAAACCTGTCCAAGATGGTGATGGATAAAGATGGGCAACCTTGTATTGACTACGACAAACTGTCCAAAACCGTCAAATTCGTGGTCCGTTTCCTTGACAATGTTATCGAAGTCAATCAATTCCCCCTGCCAGAGATTGAAAAAATGACAAAGACCACCAGGAAAATAGGCTTGGGGGTTATGGGCTTTGCTGACATGTTGATTCAGCTTGGCATTCCCTATGATAGTGAACAGGGGCTGGTTGCGGCCGAGGAAATTGCCAATTTCATATCTAAAGAGGCGGATGGAGCTTCTACGGAGCTAGCCAAAGAAAGGGGGGTCTTCCCTGCTTTCCAGGGAAGCGTTTATGACACACCAGATGGTCCCCGTTTTCGAAATGCCTCCCGGACTACCATTGCCCCTACGGGCAGTCTGAGCATAATCGCCAACTGCTCCAGCGGCATTGAACCGTTGTTCGCCCTAAGCTACGTGCGCCACATTTTAGAGGGCGAGGAATTCATAGAAGTGAACCCTTATTTTGAGGAAGCAGCCAAAAAGGGCGGCCTCTATTCTCCGCAGCTAATGAAGCAGCTAGCTGAAGGCAAAAGGCTAAAAGATATAGAAGAGGTCCCTGAAGAGATAAGGAGGCTCTTCGTCACTGCCCACGACATATCTCCCGAGTGGCACGTTAAGATGCAGGCGGTATTCCAGAGATTCACTGATAGCGCCGTATCCAAGACGGTCAACTTCCCTCACGATGCGACAGCCGAGGATGTAGCCAAAGTGTATATGCTGGCTTACCAGGAGCACTTGAAAGGGATAACAATCTACCGAGATAGGAGCCGACAGAGTCAGGTCCTCACCGTAGGCGAGGACTTCAAGAAGACAGAAGCAAGATTGGCTCCCAGGAAAAGACCTAAAGTCACCAGGGGTGTAACCGAAATGGTCAACACTGGGTGTGGCCACATCTATGTGACAGTGAATTTCGATCAGCAAGGAATATCCGAAGTCTTTTCCACCTTAGGAAAAGCCGGAGGTTGTGCTGCAGCACAGCTTGAGGCCATCAGCCGCCTGACATCCGTAGCTCTAAGGTCCGGAATAGATATAGATTCCATTGTAAAGCACCTGCGCGGCATCAGGTGCCCTTCCATTGTCTGGGAGCAGGGACACGCTGTTTTGTCCTGCGCCGATGCTATCGCCAGTGTCCTTGAGAAGTACATTAAGAAGGAAGAGAGTGCCGGCAATTCTGAGACGTCTTCCAGAAATCCTGAGCTGGTCAAAAGCTGGGCCGGGCAATGCCCCGATTGCGGTGGTCCTTTGATTTACCAGGAAGGCTGCAACATTTGCCTTGCCTGCGGCTTCACCAAATGCGGCTAGAGTGCGAGCAAATCATGCCGTGTGCGGAGTCCAAGGATGGGTAGCTCGAGAGGTACTTATTATTCAGCTCTTAAGCAGATAAACAGATTTGCCAATTCGCCTCTTAGCTTGAGAAGAGTCTGCAATTCCGTAGCCAAAAGTGCTGCCACGGCAGTACAGGCAAATGGCTGCCGCATTCTGTGCCTCAATCCTCGGAAGGAATACCTGATTACTTCAGGCGCGTATGGTTTGAGCGACCTCTATCTGAAAAAAGGCCCCCTTGATGTCCACAGAAGCCTCCCGGATATTCTTGATGGGAAGGTCGTATTTATTGCTGATGCTACCAAGGATAGGAGAGTTCAATATCCCCAAATAGCGCGAGAGCAAGGAATATCGTCTATTCTCGGGATTCCCATACTCGACAGAGGAGACGCCATTGGAGAGATTCGAATCTACACTCGTGAGCCTCGCCAATTTTCCGAAGCCGACAAAAGTTTCCTCCTCAGTGTTGCCGATATTTGCGCCGTAATATTTGAAGGAGCAGAACTTCATCAATTGCTCGAGCAAGACTATAAGGTGAGTGACAAACGAAGAAAATCCTCACGAGTGTCTCCGTTGCCCACTACGACGTTGAGGCCAACCACTTTTGCTCATCCCAGCGAGGAGGATTTTGCCAAACTCTTGGACTTCTACTGCATCGAATGGCTTTATGAGCCTCGTTCCTTTCCGCTCAGATGGGATGGAGACAAGATAGCGGAGATGTTCACTCCCGACTTCTATTTGCCCGAGCTGGATCTCTATGTTGAACTCACAACGTTGAAACAGAATCTCCTGACCGAGAAGAATCGCAAGCTACGTCGGCTCAGAGAGCTATACCCTGAAGTCAATATCAGGCTTCTGAACAAAAATGATTTTCTCAAACTGCTAGCCAAATACGGTTATGGCCCTCTCGGCGAAGCCAAAGTGGAGGGAGTCGACCGAGTTCTGTACAGTCACGCCAAGATTCAACGAAGAGTACGCACCCTGGCCAGACATATTTCACGTGATTACGCTGGCCAGCAGTTAGTGCTGATAGGCATCTTGAAGGGCGTAGTCTGCTTTATGGCTGACCTGATGCAGAACCTTTCCATCCCCGTTACCATGGACTTTATGGCTATTTCATACTATGGCGGTGATGGGCAGGTGGTCAAGATAACCCGAGACCTGGATAGCAGCATTACAGGACAGCATGTACTGATGGTTGAAGACATTGTGGATACCGGCATGACACTGAACTACATCCTCAATCATCTTTCCGCCCACAACCCTGCCAGTCTTCGCGTTTGTACCCTTCTGGATAAGAGAGCGCGTCGGTTAATAAATGTCCCTCTTAACTACATAGGCTTTGATGTTCCCGATGAGTTCGTAGTCGGCTATGGGCTGGATTACAAGGGACAATACCGCAATCTACCCTTTGTTGGCATCCTCCACCCCGAGTTAATTAAAGACAGGAAACCAGGATAACCGCCCCAGCTTCGGTCCGTTTCGCACGACCATCGAAATAGAAATTGCCCCAGGTAACCTCCCTTTTCTTGGCTCACCACCCACCTTACTTCCTGCTTCCACCTACCTGGCACCGGGCCTTTTACCTCCCAGCACTTTTCAGCTTCCACTTGCTCGGCGGCTGGTTCCACCTCGCCAAGCCCTTGCTTGATTACTCGGGGCATTATTATGATAACACACCTCTAACACTCTGTCAAGCGGCGCGAGAATTGGGTTAAGTATACTGGTGGTTGGCATGGTGGTAAACTAGGGGTATGGAGAAGAAAGGGAGAAAGAAGTTCAAGCGACACCACACTCAGACACCTAGGCAGAGCAAACCCACTGCTGTGCCAGACAAAAGTACAACACCAACTCAACCAATCAACGCTATGCCAAATAAATGGAACAAACTCAAAAACCTGTTGCATATTACCTTGTCTGTATCTGGTCTATTTGCTTTTGTCTCAGACATTTGGTGGATACCCATGTTAATTAAGACATCTTTCATAGGGGGATATGTATTATTTCTGGTGTCCAATGGCCTACTATTGGGCTTGGTAATCTATTTATCAGCCCGTTGGCTTTCCAGAAAATACCATGTTGCCAAGTTTGCCAAACGGATAGGGGTAGCAAGTGCATCTGTCGCCTTTTTGGTATTCATGGTCTTCGTTAGCCTTCCACTCTTTTCGACCTACTTTGGCACATCTCAGGGTGGCATTGATATGCCGACATTTGTAGATGCTTCTACTCCAATTTTTGTTCACTATGGAACGAGAACTAACGATTATTTCTATACAAACACAACTATTGGAGAGTTGAAGGAGGAAGGCGGGCAAGCCCCCCTTAGAATCAATGGTCAAGATATTTTTGTCATCCATATCGAAGACAATAGACTATACATAGATACATCATTGTTTGCGGGATTCGCCGATGAGAGTCAACATATATTTTCCCCGCCAGTAGTAATACAAGGGAGTATGATTATTAATCGACCAGACGGCTGGGAGACGAATCAAAACAAGATGAATTTAGAAATCGTCAATCAGGATGGGATTCCAGTCTTAATCATGCAATATAAAAACCCCTACTCGATAACCATTTCAGGCTTGTTCGTTAGTTCTTTTGGCGTATGCAAAGTAGACAATGACCCTGGGAACATTTACAGGTTCGGAGATACGCTCTCAGAGCTAGGTGTATACAAAGTAGACAGAGTGTTTATACACAATTTTGGGGATTTATTCAGACCGGAAAGGACTTACATCCTAAAATAGATGAACTGCAAATACTGTGATAGTACAAACATAATCAAGTTCGGCACTTTTCAGGGCATACAGCGTTACTGGTGCAAGGACTGCAAGCGGAAGTCTGCCGATAACAAAGCCTTGCCCACGATGAAAACGCCCATCGAGCATATATCCGCAGCCTTAAGCTGTTACTTTGGTGGTATGCCTTTAGATGCTATCCAGAGGCACTTGCAGCAGCAATTCAATGCCTATTATACGGAGATGGGCATATACAACTGGATAAGGCGGTTTTCACAAGAAGCAGTAAACAGAGTAAAGGACTTTCAGCCTATCGTTGGTGATACTTGGATAGCAGATGAAACAGTCTTAAAGGTAGGCGGTAGGAATGTCTGGTTCTTTGACGTGATAGACGAAAAGACACGCTACCTATTAGCTTCACGATTATCCACAAGCAGGACAATCAAAGAAGCAGCTTTGGTTATGAACGAAGCTAGACGGAAGGCTGGCAAATCACCCAAGCGGATTATCACCGATAAACTGGCAGCCTATATAGACGGCATTGACCTCGTATTTGGTGCAGATACAAAGCATATTCAGAGCAAGCCGTTCACAGACGTTAATTCAACGAACGTCATTGAACGCTTTCACGGGACACTGAAGGATAGAACAAAGGTGGTTCGTGGCTTCAAGAATATGGATACTGCACGGCTCCTCACTCAAGCGTGGCTTGTGCATTACAACTTCTTCAAAGAGCATACTACACTGGGAGACATCCCGCCCGCCGTTAAGATGGGTGCTACACCGACAAAGGATTGGGCTGAGGTTGTTAGCGGAACGAAGACACTCCCACCTATCAAAGCAACGCCTCTATTGGTTACTCTGACAAAGCCTGTCCTACGAACGAGACACCCAAAGAGAAAACCTAAAGAACTGAGACAGAAAACATATATACAAGCTACTGTAACATCACCTAGAGGCGTAGGCGTATACGTGGATAGGAAAGGGCAAAGGCTTTCAAGGAAACCCCGCAGGGGCTGGAGGAGGGTATATCCCTAAATGGCATACCAACCACGTTTATACTTAACCGAGAATTGGTTCCGTTTACTTGCGGTGAGCGCCCCATTTAGCGCTGAATCTATCTTTGGCTTGCGGATTAACAAGGCCTTGAGGCCACTCCCCTTGCAGTATTCTGCCTACCTCCTGCCATGGCCACCTAAATAATTCATCCCGTGACTCCTCGGAGTAATAAGCAAAATGGCCGGTAACGATAACATTGCCAAGTGCGAGCAAAGGATTGCTGCAATCGGGAGGCTCCGACTCCAAGACATCCAGACCAGCACCGGCAATCAGTCTCTCTGAAAGGGCAGTACGAAGAGCCTTCTCATCCACGAGCTCTCCCCGGGCTGTGTTTATGAAATAAGCGGTGGGTTTCATCTGCTTAAATCCCTCAAGCCCCATCATGTGCTTGGTTTCTGCGGTGAGATTCGTATGCATGGAAACAAAATCCGACTCCCTAAGCAACTGGTTGAGCTCCACCGATTCCACTTTGAACGTATCAAAGAGAACACTAGGCACATGGGGAGCATAGGCAATGATTCTGAAGCCAAAAGCTCTGGCTTTTGGGACAAGAGCGCGAGCTATGTTACCAAAGCCAATAAGCCCCAGGGTTTGTCCAGACAACCGATGTAACGGCTTCAAGGCGGCCAAGTAGTCCGCCTGCGTGCTCCACTTCCCACTCTTAATATCAGGAAATAGTTGATAGAACTTCCTGGCGCAGGCGAGAATAAGTGCCATAGTGTGGTCTGAGACCTCCTCCAAGCAGTAATAGGGATTATTGGCAATACAAATACCTTTCTGTGTGGCGGCGGCCATGTCCACATTGTCATAACCTATGCCTGTAAGGGCAATCAGTCGGCATTTATTTAGATTCTCGATTACTCTGAGGCTGAAGATATAACCGGGCGTTATCTTTATTCCCAGAGCTATGACCGCATCAGCTTCAGAACAGGCAGAGATAAGTTCCTCCTCAGTAGTACAGAAGGCCTTTTCCACTTCGGCGCCCAGCTTGGTCAATAGTTCGTCGTAGGTGGGGACTATCCCGGGCACATAAAAGGTAACAACAACTTTGAAGCTCAAGCTCTTGCCTCCCTTTTCATTCTTGACAGGGCAACCTGGATCGCGTTTGACTTCATGATTATAGCATTGACACATTGGCATCTTCAGCCGAATCCCCTGGGCTTCTTCCACCCCTTCATTAAGCTCGGGTGAGCGCGACGGCAAGACAAAAAGAATAGGCGTGGACGGACCATGTAGATCCTGTACATCCACCAGTCATTTGTGTCGAGCCACATCATAATGTACTATATATTCAGGTCGACTTAACCAGGAAGGGAGATAAAGATATTGCCCCGAGCGGTGGTGAAATAGGAGACCGAGATGTCTGATGTAATAGCCAAGGTGATATCCCAGAAAGGGACTTGCGAAGCTCAACACAAAGCTGGTGATGAGTTTGTCATCGGGGACCAGACTCCGCCCAACCTTTGTTCATGGGCTTTCTACTCCATCTTTCCGTTTGCCCAAGTTCTGCAGTTCGGCGGCTCGTTTCCCTGGGAGAAAGATCGAAACAAAACTACTGTTGCCTGTCCCGACCCGACAAACCCGGTGGTGTTTGAGCTAAGACGCACTCCGTCTCGATGAAATAATCACGAGGCTTGACCGACCACATCGTCTCCGAAATATCCCACGTTTTCGACGGCTGACGTGTCCGCTTCTGCAAATCACATATAGTCGCCGCGCATAAAACGTAAAGGAGGAGAGACCTGAGAAACGATGCGAACATGGTTTCTGGCAACTAGACCCCAATTTCTGATAATCTCGGTGTTGCAGATATTCCTCGGCACTGCCGTGGCCTGGTACTACGGTTACTTCAGCGTTCTCTATTGTCTACTGGCTCTCGTTGGACTACTCCTTGTTCACATCAGCGTTAACACATTGAATGATTACTTTGACTACAAGAGCGGGGTAGACCTCGAAGTGAAAAGAACACCTTTCAGCGGGGGGAGTGGCGTCTTATCAGCTGGGCTTCTCACTCCAGCCTCTGTTGGCAGGCTTGGTCTCGTCTGCTTTTTGTTAGCCATTCCAATAGGCATCTATTTCGTCATTGTCAGAGGTTGGCTTTTGGTGCCCGTACTGGTAGCGGGCGCACTCTGTGTGCTTCTGTATACGACTCACCTGACAAGGTGGGGGTTGGGAGAAATCGCTTGCGGCTTAGGGTTGGGAACGTTACCGATCCTTGGAGCCTATTTTGTTCAAAGCGGAACCTATACCTGGGAGGCACTAATTGCAGCTATACCCACTGGAATCTTCCTCTATAATGGCCTGTTGCTGAATGAATTTCCCGACGTGGAGGCTGACCAGAAGGCCGGGAAGAAGACTCTCCCAATTGTAATGGGGAGGAAGAAGGCATCGTTATTGTATTCCATATTGATCATAGCAATGTATGCGTGGATAGCTGCTTGGTCAATAGCGGGGTTTATGCCAATATTTGCCTTACTAGCGCTGCTGACACTACCGCTGGGAGTGAAAGCAATAAAGGGAGGCCGGCATTATGACGAACAGAGTGAATGGTCTGCTGCGCTAGGGGCTAATTTGATGGCAGGTGTAGGCACCCAGGCTCTATTGGCCGCAGGATATATAGTTGCAGCGATTGTCTAATCTCTCCTTCTCGTTCTAGGCAATTTGCCGAAACTCCATCGAGAATCCAGTAATGCTCTCCCAATTCAAATGCAAAATTGACGAGGTCCCGCACCCGTGTTATCTTGACTTAAACACAGATGAAGCGGGCAGAGAATTGTCGAACGAGGATGCTGGAATTGTCTTTGGCCAGATTGGAAACAGCCTCCAAGTTTGTCCCGCTGCGCATTCTCTAGGCAAACGCCACTAACGGTGGTCAAACGGGGCATAAAGGAGCAGGTGCGAGAACTTGATGCTACGTTAGATGCATGGACAGGGTACCGCAACAGCGTCCAGAATGAGTTGGAGGGAATGATCAATGGAGCCCCTTCATCTCTTCGTAACATTCTGCGATATCATATGGGCTGGGAGAATGAGAGGGGTCGTATCCGTCAAGGGAAGCAAGGTAAATTCATCCGCTCTATCCTTCATCTTCTCAGCTGTCAAGCGGTGGGAGGAGACGTCGCACAGGTACTGCCATCTGCTGCAGCTCTGGAACTTGTCCACAATCTTTCTCTTATCCATGACGATATCCAGGATAAAAGTCATCAACGTCATGGGCGGCCTACGGTGTGGAAGCTGTGGGGTAAGTCGCAAGCTATAAACATCGGGGACTTCATGTTCGCCCTGGCTTCACTAGCCTTACTCAGGCTGAGAGATAATGGCCTGTCCAGCGAAGAGATTCTACATTCCCTTAAGGTCTTGACTGAGGCCTGCAAGGAGCTTTGTGAAGGGCAATATCTAGATATTGAGTTTGAGGACAGAGTTGACATTACTGTGGAAGACTATCTCAACATGATAAGAAGGAAAACGGCGGCCCTGATAGCAGCATCTGCTTCGATGGGAGCTTATCTGGGTAAAGGCGAAGAGAAGGTGCAGCATTTTCATCAGTTTGGTGAAGCATTAGGTATGGCCTATCAGATTCGTGATGATATATTAGGGGTCTGGGGTGTAAAAAAACGCACAGGAAAATCAATGGGAGAGGACCTTCGTCAGAGAAAGAAGACTTTGCCAGTAGTGTATGCGCTTAGCGAGAGCAAGGATAGAGCAAAGCTTGAAAGACTCTACTCCAAGAGGCGCATCGATGGTGGAGATATACCCTTAGCAGTGAGGATACTTGACGAGTCAGGTGCCCGAGACCACTCCCAGAATCTAGTCCAGGAATACTGCCGCCAAGCCCTAAAGCAACTCGAAGCCAGCGGTGTGGGAAGAGACCGCCAGGCGCCCTTGAGGCAAATAGCACACTCTCTAGCCGAACGCGAAAACTGAAAAGAGAATCACCGGGTATCTGTTGTTCTGACCAGATATGGTGGCATCACACCAATTTCAGCGATTGAGCTGCTTGTGCAAGCTCCCTGCCTTGCGTTCATGACGATAAGCCGCTGCTGTACATCCGATGCCCAGGCAAACCAACGCAATTCCAAAGAGCCCCAACATACTCGATGAAACAAGAAGGAGACCGCCACCCACCATCCCCACCGTTACCAGAACCACTGCCAGAATTACATACATATTCGCCCTATCTTTCGTTTCCTCAACTTCTCCACTAACCGGAGACTCCTGCAATTCTGAATCTTCGTGAACCAGAATCTCACCGCATTCAGGGCAAAACACCAAGTCTTCGTCTATTTCTTTCCCGCAGCGCTGGCAACACAGCATGGTCATACCTCCCTCTCTCCTTCCACTATTATACGATAACGCGGATGAAAATTCACTATCTTCTGCTTGCGTGTGCGCAGGAGATTCTCATCAGGTTATACAAAACTTTCAAACTCCACACCAGTGTGTCGCTGGTAGTTTTTCGACAATACCTAGCCTTTTAGCCAGGGCATCATGCCCCTGAGTTTCTTGCCCACAACTTCAATGGGATGCTCAGCTTCCGTCCGCTTCATAGCATTGAAACTGGGCCGGCCAGCTTGGTTCTCTAAAATCCACTCTGTAGCAAAGCTGCCATCCTGAATCTCCGCCAATATTTGCTCCATTTCCTCCCTGACCAAATCGTCAATTATTCGTGGCCCCCGCGTATAATCTCCGTATTCCGCTGTATCACTCACCGAATAGCGCATATAACTCAAACCACCTTGGTGAATCAGGTCAACAATGAGCTTCAACTCGTGGCAAACCTCAAAATAGGCTATCTCTGGCTGATAACCAGCCTCCACCAATGTCTCAAAGCCAGCCTTTATTAGAGAGGAGACCCCTCCACAAAGCACAGTCTGCTCGCCAAACAGGTCCGTCTCAGTCTCTTCAGCAAAAGTCGTTTCCAGAACCCCGGCTCTAGCACAACCAATCCCCTTGGCATAGGCCAGAGCTGTCTCTTTTGCTTTTCCTGAGGCATTCTGGTGGACAGCCACCAACGCCGGAGGACCTGAACCTTCAGTGTAGAGCCTTCTGAGCATATGGCCCGGACATTTGGGTGCTATCATGCTAACGTCGATCTCAGATGGAGGCACGATTTGGGAAAAGTGGATACTAAAACCATGAGCGAACATAAGAGTCTTGCCCCGCGTCATCTCCTTCTCAATTGACTCCCGATAGATTCTCGGTTGCACGGTATCCGGGGCCAACATAACAACTATATTTGCCTTCTTCGCTACGTCAGCCGCCGTGCCTACTTCAAAACGAGCTTTTTTGGCTGCTTTCCATGATTGGCCGCCCGGTAGTGCACCTACGATAACCTGACAGCCGGCATCTCTTAGGTTCTGAGCATGGGCGTGTCCTTGACTCCCAAAACCAATAATGCCAATCGTCTTTCTTTTGAGCAAATTCAGGTTAGCATCCTTATCATAATAAATCTTAACCATAACTCCTCCTCTATTGACCTTAAGTTATTAGCTATGCAGGTTACTCAGGAACTGCTTCCGCGCGTCAGAGCGATCCTGCCGGTTCGTGAGATTTCCTTAATACCAAAATCACGAAGCAGCCTGAGCAGGGAATTCACTTTGTCCTCGTCACCGGTCACCTCTACCGTCAGTGAGCCTGGAGCAACATCAACTATGTTGGCCCGGAAAACGCCCACGATCTGCATAATCTCGCTTCTTGTCGAGGCAGTAGTCTTCACCTTGATTAAGGCCAACTCTCTGGTGACCATGCCTTCTTCGGTTATATCAGAGACTTTCACTACGTTGATCAGTTTTTCTAACTGCTTCCTTACCTGCTCTATTTGCGCCGAGTCACCGACAGCAACAATAGTCATGCGAGATAAGCCGGAATGCTCGCTACCACCTACTGCAAGGCTCTGAATATTAAAGGAGCGCCGTCTGAATAGACTGGCCACCCGATTAAGCACCCCTGGCTTATCCTCTACCAAAGCTACCAAAGTATGTCTTGTATCAGTCACTTCGCCTCCAATGGATGAACTCCGAATCTTGAACTCTAAAGAACTTCAAATTCCGAATTACCAAATTCAAAACTCTCTACTTTTCATTACTGGAGTCTTGAGTTCTAATACCATTCAGCATTTCGTGCTTTGTGCTTAGAATCTTCCCTCCAACACTTCCGGTTTCGATGGCTGGAAAAACCTAGCCAGACATTCCCCTGGTGGCACTATGGGATAGATGTTTTCCTCTGGCTCGATGAGAAAGTCTACAAGAAAAGCTCCGGGATACTCCATAGCCTTCTGTATAGCCGGAATGACTTCTTCTCTGCGCTTCACCTTGATCCCGGGAATACCATACGCCTCGCCGATTTTGACAAAATCCGGATTCCAGAGCTTCGTGCCAACGTACCGCCGTCCATAGAATAGCTCCTGCCACTGTCTTACCATGCCCAGATACCCGTTGTTCATGATAGCTATTTTAACAGCAATGTCTTCCTGCGTTATGGTGGCCAACTCTTGGATAGTCATCTGAAAGCCGCCGTCGCCGGCAATGCACCATACAACCTTCTCGGGACGACCAATCTTGGCCCCCATGGCCGCGGGCAGTTCGAATCCCATGGGACCTAAACCTCCCGCAGAAATAAGGCTGTCTGGCTTCGTATAGACGAAATATCGTGCCGCCCACATTTGATTCTGCCCGACGCCAGTAACTATCAAAGCATCCCCTCGTGTGGCTTCGTAGATTTGGTTAATAATATATTGAGGCAATACCTCATCTGTTTCCCTGATTTCCAGCGATGGATACTCACACCTCCACTGTTCTATCTGCGAGAGCCAATCGACATGCTCCCCCTTTTTGACCTCTTCATTCAGAGCTGTGAGCACACTTTTTGTATCCCCAACGACTGGAACCTCAGCGGGGATGTTCTTTCCAATCTCCGCCGGATCAATATCGATGTGAATAACGCGGGCATTGGGAGCAAATTCTTCGGTATTTGCTGTGGCCCGGTCATCGAATCTCATGCCCACAGCGATAAGAAGGTCGGCATTCTGCACCGCCAGATTGGCACAAGGCGTGCCATGCATTCCCATCATGCCCAGATCAAGTATATGGTCCCCGGGGAAGGACCCCAAGCCAAGAAGCGTGTGAGCTACCGGTAATTGTGCTTTCTCGGCAAATTCCCTAAACTCATCATAAGCCTGGGAGATAATGATCCCGCGGCCAGCGATAATAACAGGCTGTTCGGCTTCATTGATCAGCTTGGCTGCTTTCTTGATTTGAGATGGATGCCCACGAGAGATAACCCTATAGCCAGGCAGATCAACCTTATCCGGATAAATAAAGTCCGTCTGCTCTTGCTGGACATCCCGTGGTATGTCGATGAGCACAGGTCCCGGCCTTCCTGTCTGGGCAATGTGAAAGGCTTCTTTAACCGTCTTGGCCAGTTCAGTGACGTCGGTAACAAGGTAGTTGTGTTTGGTGATTGGGATAGTGATGCCCGTGATGTCCATCTCCTGAAAAGCGTCCCTGCCAATAACAGATCTGGCTACCTGGCCAGTTATAGCTACCATCGGTGCCGAATCCATGTAAGCGCAGGCAATGCCGGTAACCAGATTGGTAGCTCCCGGGCCCGAAGTCGCTATACACACACCGGCTTTATGAGTGGCTCGAGCATAGCCATCGGCGGCATGAGCCGCTCCTTGCTCGTGACGAACCAATATATGTCGGAGTTTAGTATATTGAGGAAAAGTATCATATATCGGTAGGACAGAACCACCGAGAATGCCAAAGATAACCTCTACCCCTTCGTTGATTAGACTCTCACAGAGAATTTGAGCACCGGTCTTCTTCATAATGCATCCTTACTCGGTAAACACCGCGCCAGTGCTGGCCGAGCTTACTTCATCACTGTACCTTCTGAGATAGCCAGTTTCAATCCTGGGTTCAAAGGCAGGCAACGAAGCCAGTCGTTGTTTCAACTCCATTCGGCTTAATTCCACCTCCAATTTGTGACTAGGTACGTCTATGTTAATCATATCACCATTCCGTAATGCGGCTATCGGCCCTTTCTCCGCCGCCTCGGGCGAGATGTGCCCAATAGCTGCTCCTCGGGTGCCTCCTGAAAAGCGTCCGTCTGTAATCAGGGCCACCTCCTTGTCCATCCCCATGCCGCTGAGGAGGGAAGTGGCCCCCAACATCTCTGGCATTCCCGGTCCTCCCCTGGGGCCTTCATAGCGGATAACGATTACGTCGCCAGATTTAAATTTCCCTTTCATTATCGCCGCCGTAGCTTCTTCCTCACTGTCGAAAACTCTCGCCCGCCCGCGATGCACGAGCATCTCAGAAGCCATTGCGCCGGTTTTCACCACGGCGCCGTCAGGCGCCAAATTGCCAAATAATATACTAATACCACCGGTAGGGGCGTATGGTTGTGACAGGGGGCGGATTATCTCTCTATTTCTGACTTTGGCTTTCCTGGCTATGTTCCCAATTGGCTTGTCCAAAATGGTGTTCGCCTCAAGCTTGAGCAGGCTTGACAGCTCGTGCATTACGGCCGGAATGCCACCGGCCAGGTCCAGATCTTCAATGTGATAATCGCTGGCCGGACTTAACCGGCATATATTGGGAATGGAGTCGCTAACCTCGTTTATCAAAGACAGTGGAAAATCCAGCCCGGCTTCGTGCGCTACTGCGGTCAGATGCAACACGGAATTTGTGCTGCCGCCCAGAGCCATGTCCACTGCAAACGCATTGTAGATGGAATCCCTGGTGACAACATCTCTAGGCCGAATGTCCTTAGCTAACGCTTCCATTACCTGCTGCCCGGCTCTATAGGCAAGTTGGACACGCCGGGCCTCCACCGCCGGTATCGTCCCGTTACCCGGCAAAGCCACGCCCAAAGCTTCGCATAGACAATTCATAGTATTGGCAGTGAACATGCCGGCACAGCTCCCGCAACCAGGACAGGCAACTATCTCCAATTCTACCAACTCAGCTTCGGTCATCTTGCCTTTAGCCACTTTGCCTACCGCTTGAAAGACGGTAATAAGGTCAACCGACCTGGCAGCATTTTTCTGGACAAACTTCCCGGCCAACATGGGGCCACCGCTCACAAAGACAGAAGGTAGATTAAGCCTGACCGCGGCCATCAACATCCCGGGAGTGACCTTATCACAGTTCGGAATGAACACCAGGCCATCGAAGGCGTGAGCCTCGGCTATGATTTCCACCGAGTCAGCAATGAGCTCCCGGCTGGGCAAGCTGTATCTCATTCCGGGATGATTCATAGCGATGCCGTCACAAACAGCTATAGTATTGACCTCAAAAGGCACCCCGCCCCGACTGCGAACCCCCTCTTTTACCGCCTTGGCAATTGTCTGCAAGTGAACATGCCCGGGCACAATCTCGCTAAAGCTATTGATTACTCCGATAAACGGCTTATCCCAGTCATCCGAAGCGCAACCGACGGCTCGCAACAACGCCCGGTGAGGTGCCCGCTCAACTCCCCTTTTTATGATGTCGCTTCGCATCTTTTCACTCTATGAAAAATCTCACAATTTTCGTGGAGACTCTGGTAAATTAAGGGCAGGCTCTTTTGAGGTTGATCTGACCTGTGCTCCCTTAAATGAATTATGTCTTATAAAATATCACAACACCCAAACAGCGTCAATACGATGTCTTTTGATGTGTCTAGCGGTCGTTCAGTCGTGATGGCGAGTTTTGGTTATCGCGACTCGCGACAACGCCGAAGTGAGACGAATCAGCAATTACAGAATGACTTTCGAGACGTGAGGAGTCCTCTTCTTCACGATTGAAGCGATATAAACTAAGCAAGCCAAATCAGAACCCGAACAGGCCCAAACAGAACATCATAACGGACAGCAGGTGGCTACGATGCATCTACGTCGAAAACGACGAAGCTGAACCCCTCCTTAATTGGAGTCTCATCTGCATCGAATATTTCTACTAGCAGTTTGCCACTGACACTACTATGGTCAGCATATCCACTGTAACTGCTAACGACTGTTACATAGTCCAGGTAATAATAATTTATACCGTCGAGTGTAATTTCCCACCGTTGTAGACCACTATTCCAAGTCACTGAGGTGACGTTCAATTCCTCTCCAATACTCCCGGTGCTACTAACCACACCCATGGCTACAACCATGCTGGGTCCGGCTGGCCCGGCAGGCCCAGTAGCCCCAGTAGGCCCGGTTGCTCCGGCAAGCCCGGCAGGCCCTTGTGGCCCCTCAGGCCCGATTGGCCCTTGCGCCCCCGGCAATACAACGGCCAGAACCAGAGCTACGACAGCCAATATCATTGCTGCAACAGCCAATGCCAATGATCCTTTCATTGCACACCTCCTTCAGAGACTTTCTACAGATTCCGACTTTGCCCAACGTTCTGCCACCCGCATCCCACGCCGTCAACCTATTTCTGGTGTTTGCGCCAAGATATTATTACCAGATTTCTAATAGGTTTTTGGAGCTGATTCAACGTATGTTCCTTAAAATGAATCATGGTATTAAATATGCGTAATACTTAACTGGCTTTAATGCGATATCTCTTCAACTTTGAGCCTCAGTTTGTATTACGGGCAAATTTGGGCTAAAATACGGAGCTGTGTGCTTAGCAGTACCGGTAAGGATAGTCTCCATTAGTGGAGATGAGGCGGAAACGGAAATCGGCGGAGTGAGGCGTCGAGTTAGCATTGTCTTCACCCCCGAGGCCAAGGTGGGAGACTACGTGTTGCTTCACACGGGG
>MGMS01000003.1 GCA_001796515.1 Chloroflexi bacterium RBG_13_51_36 | reverse complement strand
TTTGTGTTATGTTATTATCGCTCATACTATGTTGAAAAGAGCGCACAAAGGAGCGTAAGTTGAAAATATTATTGGTTTATCCCCGGTATCCGGATACCTTCTGGAGTTTTAAGCATGCTTTGAAATTCATTTTCAAAAAGGCTGCTTTTCCTCCCCTGGGCTTATTGACTGTGGCTGCCATGCTTCCCGAGAAATGGGAGAAGAAGCTTGTGGATCTGAATACCACAACCCTGGTAGACAAAGACCTTAAGTGGGCCGATTATGTGTTTCTCAGCGCCATGGTGGCGCAGCAAGATTCGGCGAGAGAGGTCATCGACAGGTGCAAAAAGTTAGGGACCAAGATTGTTGCCGGTGGTCCCTTTTTCAACCGCGGGTATGAAGATTGGGGGTTTGATGATATAGACCATCTTATATTTGGCGAGGCTGAGGATATACTGCCTCTCTTTTTAGAGGATTTAGAAAGAGGCTGTGCCAAGCACATCTACGCGTCTGGAGAATTCCCGGATATAGGGAAGACTCCCGGGCCTTTGTGGTCACTCATCAACAGTAGAAGATACCAATCAATGAGTATCCAGTATTCGCGTGGCTGTCCTTTCAATTGTGAATTCTGCGATATCGTCATACTGAACGGGCATAAACCACGAACCAAGGACAAAAGTCAGGTGATAGCCGAACTGGATGCGTTATACGATAGGGGATGGCGAGGTGGGGTATTCTTTGTTGACGATAATTTCATTGGCAACAAACGGAAGCTAAAGGCGGAGATTCTGCCGGCAATAATTGAATGGATGGAGGAGAGGAACCGGCCCTTCACATTTTATACGGAAGCATCTATAAATCTTGCCGATGACGACGAGCTAATGCGTCTCATGACTGAGGCAGGATTCAACATGGTGTTTGTGGGCATCGAAAGCCCCAGTGAGGAAAGTCTGGTCGAATGTAATAAGCTGCAGAATAAGAACCGTGATTTGTTGGCCTCGGTCAAAAAGATGCAGAACTATGGCTTGCAGGTGCAGGGAGGATTTATCGTTGGGTTTGATAGTGACCCACTTTCCATCTTCAAAAGCCAGATCGATTTCATCCAAAAGAGTGGCATTGTTATGGCTATGGTCGGTGTGCTGATGGCTCCTCCAGAGACAAGACTATATAAACGTCTGATGAAGGAGAACCGCATACTGCCAAAGGGCTCCGGCGATAATACGGATGGGTCAACCAACTTCATACCCAAAATGGGTCGCGAAGCGCTTGCCAGCGGCTATAGGCACGTGGTAGATACAATCTACGCCCCCAAGCAATACTATGAGCGTATCAAAACCTTTCTAAAAGAATATAAACCTGGCAATAAAGGAAGATTCAAGATTTCTCTTGTCCAGCTGATAGCACTGATAAGGTCCACATGGGCTTTGGGATTCAAGGAAAAAGGGAGGATACATTATTGGAAGCTGGTTATCTGGACCTTGCTGAGAAAGCCAAAGACTTTCCCTTTATCCATAACGCTGGCTGTTCAGGGATTCCACTTCCGCAAGGTGGCCGAGAAAGTACGTGTTTCCCTGGGTAGTGATATCCACAGGTTGGAGCGAGTAGGCAAACAGAGTTAATCCCAATTTGGGATCCTGGTCAAATGTTCTCGCCTTGAAACATGCCCTGATAGCCCAGGGCTACCTCGCGGCTCAGGAAGAAAAAGACCATCTGAACAATCCGAGCGTTCCTGTATAGTCGAAATCCCTGTGAATTGTAGACCATCATGAGAGACTGCGACCGGCCCGAATAGCCGGCGTCCCAAACCGCATTGTGGATGCTGACCCCGCAGCGCAGAAGACTCGACCGGGGCAGTGCCAGAGCCATTATATTCTTGGGAAGATTGACTACCTCGTTGTATGTAACTAGATAACAGCCTGGCAGCAGGTCTACGCGGCCGAGACCATCGAAAACGAGAGGGGAAGTAGTGGAAAGGACTCTGCTTTCAGTGCCCGACCCGAGGCTGCCCGGCGAAGAGAACAAAGCTGTTTCTTTGAGGGTCAAGTCTATGCCATTGGGTTGAACCTGTTGCTGGACATCACATAAGTTCTCCACCAGGGGAGGACTTGCCCCCAGCATCTTAACGATGTCTTCTCTGGAGAGGATGCCAAACACTTATTTTACCTACGGCCCGGGCCGACGTAACCGAAGTTATTGACGTTTAGTATAGTCCGTGCTGAACCGCCAGACAAGGTACTCCCCTTCTCCTCTGACGGGATAGGGTTTGGAGTCTGGGCCAAGTTTGTCGAAGGAAAAGGGTGGTCAGCTTTTCGACAAGGGCTGAGATTTTCCGTATGCTAGTTGCGCAAATCCTGTTAATATTAGATACTGTTGCAGTTCATCTGCTGATTACGAGTAAACCGTGAAAGTGTTGGCAATTGTGGGTATGACAGGTGCGGGCAAGTCAGAAGTGGCCAGGGTGTTTGAAGAACATGGCTTTAAGAAAGTGCGATTTGGGGATATTACGGACGAAGAACTCGGGAACAGGGGACTAGAGCCGAATGAGGAGAATGAGCGCCGTATCAGACAGCAACTGAGAAGGAAACATGGGATGGCTGCCTACGCAAAATTGAATCTACCCAGGATCGATAGTCCACTGAAATCATCGAATGTTGTGGTGGACGGGCTTTACTCATGGGAAGAGTATATTTTATTGAAGGAACGCTATGGGGAAAGGCTCAGTGTGATTGCTGTCTGGGCCTCGCCAGCCACCAGGCATGCCAGACTTGGCCATAGAACAAAACGCCCCTTGACGCTTGAAGAAGCAGCCGGTCGAGATAAGTCTGAGATAGAGAGTATTAACAAGGGCGGGCCAATTGCCATGGCCGACTTCACTATAGTAAATGAAAACTCAATGGAAGAGTTGAAAAAGGAGACGGAGCGAGTTCTAGCTGCTTTGAGATGAAAAAGGCAACCAGGCCGGACGTTGATGAGTATTTTCTCAAGATAGCTTCTGTGGTAGCGGAACGTTCCACTTGCCAGCGCCATCATGTAGGAGCTGTGGCGGTGAAGGACAAGCACATATTAGCCACCGGATACAATGGGGCTGCAGCCGGACTCAAAGATTGTCTGGAACTCGGCTGCCTCAGGGACGAGCGGGGCATAGCATCTGGGACCAGGCAAGAAATATGCCGGGGTATTCACGCCGAGCAGAATGTAATTATACAGGCTTCACTCCACGGGGTGAGTCTTGAGGCCGCCACGATTTATGTTACCCATTCGCCGTGTATACTCTGTGCCAAGATGCTGGTCAATGCCAAGATAAAGCGCTTCGTAACCTTCGGCAGCTACGCTGATGATTCCTTTATGGACTTGTTCCGGGAAGCTGAAATAGAGTTTGAGCTACGCAAGAAACCGTCCACCGAGATAACCCACCTGCCCTGAAACAGGAGTTCTTTCCAAGTAGATAGCGTTGTGGGTACTACTCATTCCCGAAGGAGACGCTTCCCCGTGATTTCATTTCAGCCGCTTTTGCAGGATTAGCCTATCATCGCCGGGTGCATAGAAGTCCGGGATGCAGGCTACTATCTCGTAGCCCTGATTGAGATGAAAATGCCTCGTTTTCTCATAGGATGGCGTGGAAGATGTCTCAATTATAGATAGTCTTCCCTTAGCTCTGGCAATCTCCTTTTCGGCGGACCTCATGAGCGCACTGCCTATACCCTGGCCTTGCTTTCCTCGCGTCACAGCCAACCAGTAGATATCCCACGTCCCCTCGGTTAGAGGAGTGGGGCCGTAGCAAATATAGCCTGTTACAGTCGAGTCAACCTCGGCAACGAGGATGTGATAGCCTGAGCCGGACGGGTCTTGAAGGTAGCTGTCGATTAGTTCCTCGGCTACCGCCACTTCAAACGGTTTGAATTCTGGTGTGCCGCGCAGTATTTCTATTACGTGAGGCTTGTCTTCGTGAGACATAAAGCGGATAGCGATTTTCATCGTCTTTACCATCAACAGCCAGTTGTACAATTCTGTCAACGAATTGAGTATATGTCATCCCGGCCGCTTCCGCCTGTCGGGCTGCCCCGGTTCCCGGAGAAATGTCAGGGTTGGGGTTCACCTCGATGACATTTAGCTCACCCTCCTGGTCCATCCGGAGGTCCACCCTGGCATAGCCCCGGCAGCCAAGCAATCTGTAAACCGTTGTTATTGTTTCAGCAATGCGTTGCTGCTCTTCGGCCTTGATCTCAGCCGGGCAGACTGGCTTCGTGCCTTCAAAGTAAAGGCTATCAGTCTCCCATTTGGCGTCGAAAGTAAGAATCTCCGGCATCCCGGGAGGTAGAGAATAGACGATTTCTGACACAGGTAGGGCAATGAGTTCAGAGTTACCCATAACAGTGGCGTTGAACTCACGACCGGTGATGAATGTTTCAACAATGACACTGTCACCGTAAAAGTCGCATATCACGCTAACCTGTTTTTCCAGGGCCGAAAGGTCGTTGACCACACTCTCCGCTGACAGGTTGTTGCTGGCATCGTCGCAGCGAGGCTTGACAATGCAGGGATAGTCCAGACGAAATGTGTTTACGGTCTTGGGATTCAGCAGCTGAAAGTCCGGCGTCTTGATTCCGGCAGCTGTGAGGATTAGCTTGGTCTTAGCTTTATCGAGAGCCAGACTTAGCACAGGTGCGGGACAACCAGTAACAGGAATACCCATCTTGGATAGGGTTTCTGCCATCACAGCTTCGGTCTCAGGGCAATCACAGAAACCCTCGAAAAGGTTGAAGACTAAGTCCGTATCAAGGTTTCTCAGCTCCCTCTCAGCTTGCTCAAGCGGCGGCACGAGAGGAACCCGGGTGACGTCAAAATCAAGCTCAAGCAAGGCTTGATGCACAGCGTTCACTGCCTCAAGCACACCCAATACTGACTTCTCTTCTCCAACCTCATCATAGTGAGAATGTTGTGGCTCGTTATAAACTATGGCTACACGCATACGCATTGTGGGTATCTCTCCAGTGCAGCACTAAGCACAGCGCTTATCAGCTGCCCATGAGTCCGTCCCATCTTTGTAGCCATAATGACCAGGTCGCTGTGAGTGCCGAGTCCGGGCAGAGGGTTGATTTCCAGAAAGTAGGGCACCCCCGCTGTGCTAACCCTGAAGTCCAGCCGGGCAAAGTCGCGGCACCCCAGAGTCTTAAATGCCCGAAGGCTTGAGCTTTGTATACGTTGCAGTACCCTTTCCTCAAGAGCTGCAGGGCACTCGTAATCAACCAACTCCATGTAATTGCGTTTCACCTCAAGGGTGTAGAGGAAATAGCCGTTCGTTTGTTTTGGCAGTATGCGCATGATACCCAGGACCTTGGGTTGGGAGTTGCCTATGATGCCCACAGTGACCTCATCACCCAAGATGACCTCCTCCAGCATCGCTGGTTGGCGGTATTTCTCAAGTAAGCTCTCTATTACCTCAATGGCCTGTCTTGCATCTTCCACCACTGAAGTGAGGCGAATCCCCTTGCTTGAGCCTTCGTATGCGGGCTTGACGATGGCCGGAAAATGAAAATCCCGACTGTCTATCTGACGAATGTCTTGTCTATCACTGATCACAAGCCAGTTCGGCGTATTCACCACAGCTGATGCCACCAGCTTCTTGGTCAGAGGTTTGTCCAGACAGATGGCCAGACACTGCGGGTCTGAACCGGAATAGGGTATATCCAGCATCTCGAGAATTGAAGGCACCTGGGCTTCCCGGCCACGGTAAGTGCCTCGCCCCTCGGCGATGTTAAAGACGAAGTCCACCTTATCGTGAAGAATTTTGTCCAGAAACTCGCGGCCGCCGCCAAGCATGACTACCGTGTGCCCTTCCGCCCCAAGAGATGAGGCTATTAGCCCCACGGTTTCCGGGGAGTCGTACTCCTCACAAGCGTCGTCGCAGATGGCCTGCTGTGTCGCTATTGCTTCCTTAAGGTCGTATGACAAACCTATTCGCATATCTAATTCTTTCTAACCCAAATTGGCAGTCCCTTCTTGAGGCAAGCCAGCAGTGGCACGACCGGCCGGACATAGTGCCTCAACAGGGGATTCCGTGCGTGCTGGCGTTCTGGGGTTTCGATAGTGGAAAACGCGTTCCTCATAATTCCGTAGCACCAGTTCACCTTCGGACTGTGCCAGGATATAGTTGGGTTGGAGAGGGACCTTGCCGCCGCTCTGGGGCAGGTCTATCACGAAGGTTGGAGTGGCAAGTCCTGACGTATGTCCACGCATTCCCTCAATTATCTTTATACCCGTCTCCACAGGTGTGCGCAGGTGCTCAGTGCCCTGTACTTCGTCGCACTGAAAGAGATAGTAGGGACGCACCTTGATTTTCAGGAGCCCGTGGCAAAGCTTCGTCTGAGCTTCAACGCTGTCATTAATGCCGCGCAGCAGGACTGACTGGTTATTTACCGGAACACCACTCCGCAGCAGACGGTCGCAGGCTTTGGCAGCTTCGGGAGTTATCTCCCGAACATGGTTGAAATGTGTATTAAGCCATATAGGCCCATACTTAGCCAGCATACTACATAGTTCATTGTCTATGCGCTGGGGCAGCACCACCGGGAATCTGGTGCCGATACGGATAATTTCGACGTGCTTTATCTTTCTTATCCGGCTAATAACGGACTCGAGGTGGCGAGTGGAAAGCGTCAAGGGGTCACCACCGGAGATAATGACATCCCGGATAGACTTGTGATGGCTTATATAGTCCAGCATAGCTTCGACTTCAGCAGGCGACCGCACCCAGCCGCCATTTCGCCATTCTCTCTTGCGGGTGCAGTGTCGGCAGAGCATGGGGCAGATGTCAGTAAGCACTAGAAGCACCCGGTCGGGGTAGCGGTGGACCAGCCCAGGAACTACTGTGTCTCTTTTCTCATCCAGTGGGTCTTCTAAACCCATCGACCCCATGATCATTTCCAGAGGAGAAGGTATCGCCTGCTTTCTTATGGGGTCATCGGGATCATCTGGGTTGATCAGCGATAGATAATAAGGAGTCACAGACAGGGGATAGCGCATGGTTACTAATCTAAGCTGAGCTTGGTCTTCGATTGATAAAGGAATGAATTGAACTAGTTGCTCGATGCGGGTGATTCTGTTTCGGAACTGCCACTTCCAGTCATTCCAGAGGCTGTCTGGAATATCTCGGAAGAATCTGTACCTGGTTGTGGCTATTTTACTTGGAGGTTCCTCTGTCAGCACACAACAGATGCTGTGTCTACCTGGAGGCTCCTCCTCCAGATCATCAGAGATGCTGCGCCTGCCTGGGGGTTCCTCTTCAGAGTCGTTGTTGCTACAACTTTCCGGACAGCGTTTCTCTGATTCATACACCGGTTGACGTTTGAGTTTCACTGATGCTGTTTTCAATTTAGTTTCCTTTTCCTCCGTTACAAAAAAATCTATGGTCGATCTAACTGACTTGATCAGCCCTTCGGTCTACATTGTCTGTCCTGTCGCTTATCTTATCCCCTTTCCTTAACCAATTCCTGCCATATACAGGAATTACTTGACCTGAATTCCTTTTCATGTTACAATCTACATGTTTTCAACTATATGAAATAGATTTCTTGACTTAATTGTACATGCATTGTTGAAGTTGTCAAGAGGTTTTAGCCTTGGGGAAAAAATTCTGTGAAAATTTTTTTGGGGGGAGTGACAGAGCCTGATTGTGAAAAGGGGATGTGACTATGCCGGGATGGAAATTTGTTACAAACCACGCTCTGGTACTTTGCCAGATTGCTCAACAACCACGGATTACTATCAGGGAGCTTTCTCAGACGATAGGCATTACTGAGAAGGCAATACACAGGATAATCACTGACCTCGAAACTGATGGCTACGTTACCAAGATTAGAGAAGGCAGACGTCTGAGGTATCGAATCAATCCTGATTTGTGCCTCCCCGATGAAATGTTGCAGGACAAAGAGGTCGGTGACTTCCTGGAAGTACTGGGTTGGAAGAGACGGCGCAGGCCGATGCAGAAGAGAGAGCTGGTTGCTGTGGGCTAGAAAGCAGGCCTGTTACGAAGTTGTGCTGACCTGACCAGTGTATCATCGCCAGGACCGAACTCATAATCTTGGGCATTGGGTAGAATCGCTTCTGATTTAGCGCAAGAGTGACACTTCATTCTCATTGCAGGGAGCACAGTGCTCACCCTGCGAGCGAGGTGTGGCAAGGGCAAAGCAATCTCTAGGGGAGGCCCATCAGTCGAACTATAAACGGCCCCTGCTCCGCAGAAACGTGAATAGCTAGCGCACCTTCCCTCTGGCGAGCGAGGCGAATATACCGCCGAAGCAGAGAATAGCGAAAATTATGAACGATGTCTTCATACTTTGCTGGAAAAGCGGATAATATTCAGGCGTAATCTGAACTCTCCCGACGTACAGGGCAAACATCACCATGGCGATTCCCATGCTTAGGACCATGCCAACCTGTCGCATTGTTGCCAGGGTCGCCGAAGCTACCCCGTAAGCTGTCTTCGGTGCAGAACTCATAATCGCGTTGGTATTGGGAGACACGAAGAGTGCATACCCAAAACCAATCAGAATCAAATTGCCGATGATGAGCTTCAAGGGGGTCTCTTCATTTACAAAGATGAAGAGGACAATTCCTACCGTGTTCAATACCATTCCTGCTGAGGCAATTAACCTTGGTTCGATCCTGTCCGAAAGCCTGCCGGTAAGCGGCGAAAAAATCGCCTGCACAGCGGGCATGGCGACCAGAATCAAGCCAGCGCGCCCGGGGCTGAATTCCTTCAGATACTGCAGGTAAAGACTTATGAGGAAAGTTACGGCATATGTGGCACTGTAATTGATCAACGCTGCCAGATTGGAAAGGGTGAAGACTTTGCTGTTCTTGAAGAGGTTCATGTCCAGGACCGGGCTTCTTGTTTGCATCTCCCACCAGATGAACACCGAGAGTCCTATGATGCCTCCCACAATCAACCACACTCCTGACATCGTTGGCAGAAGCGTGAAACCGTATACCAGCGCTACCAGTCCAAGGACATAGATTACGGAACCGGCAAAATCAAATCTCTCGCCCTTTGCTCCTGTCCACTCACCTTTTAGCTTCCATAGAACGACACCAATAACCAACGATCCCAGGACCGTACCCAGGAAGAAGATGCTTCTCCAGCCAAGATGCTGCGTGAGAACCCCGCCCAGAAGCGGACCCAGGGAGAGGCCAATATATGATGCTGCGACAATTATCCCCAGGACTTTTCCCCTCTCGTTGGCCGGAAATACTGTGATAAGCAATGCTACTACGGTCCCGGCCAGCATGGCACCGCCGATTCCCTGCAAGACCCGCCATGCAATGAGCATGGTGGCGGAGTCTGCCAGTCCCGAAAGAAGGGATGAGAGTGTGAAGATACCTATGCCGAGGGTAAAAATCTTCTTCCTGCCATATATGTCTGCTATTCTGCCGAAGGGGACAAGCAGGGCTGCCGAGGACAGGAGGTAAGCGGTAGCAATCCAGCCTAATGTGACTGCGTCCAGTGAGAGTTCTTTCCCGAGTGAAGGAAGAGCAATGTTCACAGTGGAGGCCATGAAAGGAAAAATGAACGACGCAATCGTCGCTACGAGAAGTACCAGTCTTTTACCGGTGCCATTACCCACGGGATCATTCATAATCGGCCATTTTAGCCTATTAATTGAGAATTCTTCTAGTCCCGGGCGCGGGACAATTCACTAGCTAACAGTTGCTTTGGCCACAATATCGCTGTAAACTTCTAGCTCCCTTTAGTTTACATGATTGAAGGCAGGAGAGCGCAAAGCATGTTTTCGACTAAAGCCGGGGCTACCAAGCTACTGATTGGTGTAGTCGTCGGTCTAATAATATTCAAGGTAGTCGTTGGCTGGTTGACCGGTGGCATCAGCATACTGGCTCAGGCCGCCGACAGTCTGCTAGATTTGTTTGCTGCGATAATCACCTTCTCGGCGATTCGCATTGCAGCTAAGCCAGCCGATGCTGAACATCCGTATGGTCATGGTAAAGCGGAGGACATCGCCGGCGTTGGACAGGGAATTCTTATCTTTATCGCCGGCGGACTGATAATCTATTCGGCAATAGGCCGGATAATAAAAGGCTCTAGTATTCAACACACCGAAGCTGGGATAGCTGTGATGGCGGTTTCCATAGTGGTCAGCATCTTCCTATCTCGTCATCTGTCCGGAGTTGCCCGGCGCACTGGCTCTATAGCTTTGGAGGCCAATGCTCGCAATATTTCCACCGATGTCTACTCTACTTCAGCCGTGCTCGTGGGACTGACAATACTACAGTTCACCGGGCTCGATATCATCGACCCTATCCTCGCTATCGGAGTTGCTATTTACATCGTGAAAGTAGCCGTCGATACTATCCGTAAGCCGATATCTGGACTGCTTGACGAGAAGCTGCCTCCTTCACAACAAGCAGTTATCGAAGACTGTTTAAGGAAACATAGCCGCGAGGTGTCCGGCTTCCATGCACTGCGGACTCGTCGGGCTGGAAGCCAGAGCTATATAGACCTTCATCTGGTGATGGCCAGCGGCATCAGCTTGGAGCAGGCTCATCAAATATGCGACCGGGTTGAGGTCGAGATACGAAGTGTGCTCCTCGAAGCCAGTGTGATCATTCATGCTGAGCCGTGTGACAACGAATGTGAACGGTGCTCCGCAATCTGCTCGAAACGACGAACCGGCTAATAGAGAGTGACGTCCTGGCTATTTCAAACTCAGGCAAAACCAAGGGTCAGGGTCCTGAGCACCCAAATTGCTGGAACAGCCACCCGCCCCCATAAACTATGGCGAAGCCAATTGCCAGGCAAATCAAGACTATGATTGGACCGCGGAGAAGGAGTTTCTTCATCATAGCCGCCAAGCTTTAGCCCGACTGCTTGGGGACTTTCGAAGGTTTTGCTCTCTTAAGTACAGCGTCCTTATATATCCGTACCAGGCTCTTGCCGTGCTGGAGCATCTTGGCCTTTTCCTTGGCACGCCGCCTTTCTCTTCGTTCTTGCTTGGTTTCCGTGGCGGACTGGTTCCGATCTGAAAGCTGATCGTTCACCACTTGGTTTCGTATGAGCCTAGAATAAAATCGAGCTCCCCTTGAAAAGCGGAAAGTCTTTCCCGGGGGAAGAGGGTTTCATCTATGTCAAGTAGCATTTTTGTCTCGTCCTGTGGTGAGCCTAGAATATGTACGCTACCGAATGTCCTCTGGTCCTTCTCGTGCTCGGCCTGTGTTTTCAATGTCAGCGTGGTACGCGACTGGGTGTCGCCACTGGGCAGGGCATATGTCTGCGACTCAGTCTCCGCAGTTATAATCCCTTGTTTCTGCAGCAGGCCTCGTACCTCATCGCAGAGCATGCCAGGACTTAAGCCTCGATAAGTCTTCTTAATCTGGATTGTCATTTTGTTCTCCTGCTGAACATTATAGCACTTTCTTATCTTGGTTTCCCGGCTCATATGCTATAATTGGAATCTGAAATGAAAAGGGAACTGATGCAAATCTTGGCCTGTCCAGTATGTAAAGGGGACCTGGAGCTCAGGGTGGATGAGGAAAAAGGGGAAGAAATAGTCACGGGTTCGCTGCGCTGTTCTAAGTGCAACTATTCTTACCCGATCGTAGATACAATTCCCAATTTGCTGCCGCCAGAACAGCAGACTTAACTCAGGGACTATATGCCACGCCTGCTGTGGGCGATTCCCAGACCTCGACACTTGCCAACTTCACCGGGGACTTGGCAAAGCGACTCCGGAGCGCATCATATATAGTGACGGCGATATTCTCGCTGGACGGTCCAATCTTATCAAGGGGCGGCACATCATTCAGGCAGGTATGGTCGAATCGAGCCAGGACTTCCCTCAGGTGCTGCTTTAGCTGGGCGAAATCGTAGGCCAAGCCAGTCTCATCGAGCTTGGCTGCTTCTAAACGAGCTACTACCTTGAAGCGGTGGCCATGTAGCTTCTCACACTTACCACGGTAGTTCGGTAGATAATGAGCAGCGTCAAAGTGCTCTTCCACAAATAGCTGATACATCGAATCCTCCTTCGAATTTCCGTATTCCCTTACGGCCCTCAACATCATTGGCCAATTGAGCGATGCTCTTGCCCAGCCTGGGATGAACTAAATCCGGGGCGATTTCGGCCAACGGCACCAGCACGAAAGCCCGGTCTTGCAGACGAGGGTGCGGAATGGTCAAGTTCTGACTGCTCATAATCTTGTTGTTGTAGAAAAGGATATCTATATCTATGATGCGGGATGCGTTGGGAAAGCTGGGGAGCCTGCCCATACCGGTTTCAACCTCTTTGGCGAGGCGAAGAAGCTCCGCAGCCAGCAAATTGGTGGTAATTCGACAAACCAAGTTGAGAAATAATGGCTGCTCCTTATGACCGACTGGCTCGGTTTCGTAAACAGATGAGACGTCCTCGAGATTTACTTTTGCGGACAGCAATGTCAAAGCCTGGCGGATGTTTTCTTCCCGTTCTCCCAGGTTTGAGCCCAGGCAGAGATAGGCAGTGGTCAATTCGCTTACACGCCTCTTACAATAGCATCGCTCATCTTGCACACGCGTGCCATCTCTTTGACATCATGTACCCGAACAATATCAGCGCCCTTGGCGATGCCAATGGCTATGGTGGCCGCCGTTCCTTCCAGCCGCTGGTCGCCGGGTGGAACGAATGTCACTTGGTTCGGCCTTTGTTCAGGAGTTAAGTCGAGTACCCAGCCTATAAAAGACTTGCGTGAGCTACCCAGGAGGATGGGCCTGCCCAGCATTTTGAATTCCTCCAGGCGCTCTAAGATTTCCAGATTTTGCTCCTGTGTCTTACCGAAACCTATGCCCGGGTCGATGATTATATTCTCCCAGAGCACTCCAGCGCTTAGCGCTTGCTTGATGGCTCTTTTCAAGTCGGAAACAACCGCAGGGATAATATCTTGGCATGAAGAGTCCCGCTGATTGCTCATCAAGACAATGGGCACACCCTTCTGGGCCGCCAATTCAGCCAGCCCGGGCTCTTTCTGCAGTCCCCATATATCGTTTATCATGTTGGCTCCGGCGCTTAAAGCCTGGCGGGCTACTTCCAGTTTATATGTATCCACACTCAGGGGTACCGAAACCTCCGTGGCCAACTTCTCCACAACAGGAACTACGCGCCGTAGCTCTTCGTCGGTGGGAACCGGGGTTGAGTTGGGACGGGTGGATTCCCCGCCAATGTCAATTATGTCAGCTCCTTCAGAGGCTAATTGCTTTGCCTTGGCTACAGCTTCTTCAGCATCGCGTATTCCATCGCCAGAGAACGAGTCCGGGGAGACATTTACCACTCCCATGATGTAGGTGCGCTGGCCCCAGCGAAAAACGCTGCTGCCGCATCGAGAGGAACCCAGGTTGCCTGGTTTGTAGTCGGGCATATTATTGATTATAGCAGAAGGAAACGATTAAAATAGCAGAGCAAATTGAGACAACACCGTTTCGGTGTTTGAACTTGGGATTCGGGCCATATATGGGTAAGACATTAGCCGAGAAGATTCTAAGCCTCAAATCGCATAGCGAGGCCCGAGCTGGGGATGTGGTGATCGCTGATGTTGACTTAGCTTTTGTCCAGGATACTACAGGGCCCTTGACCATAAGACAGTTCAAAGAAAGCGGGTTTAAAGCTCTAGCTAAGCCGCAACAAGCAATAATATTTCTGGACCATGCTGCCCCCAGTCCCGCTCGACAGATTTCCAATGACCATATTCTCCTGCGCCGCTTCGCTGAGGAGACCGGCTGCCGCATCTATGAGGTCGGCGAGGGCATATGTCATGAGTTGGTGGTGGAGAATTTCGCCAATCCCGGGGATGTGATTATCGGTGCGGATTCTCATACTGTCACCGCTGGTGCGTTAGGAGCCCTTGCCACTGGCATGGGTTCCAGTGATGTTGCCGTAGCCCTAGCCCTGGGCAAAACTTGGTTTCGGGTGCCGGAGAGTCTTCTCATTGAGCTCAGTGGCGTCCTCCCTCGGGGAGTTTATGTCAAGGACTTGATTCTATATCTAATCGGCCAGATCGGTGCCGACGGTGCCACCTACAAGGCCTTAGAGTTTGGCGGCAAGGCACTGGCTCAGATAACCATGTCACAACGCCTCACTATTGCCAATATGGCTGTGGAGGCCGGGGCCAAGGTTGGCCTGTTTCCCAGTGATAGAATCACGCGGGACTTTCTCAAAGAGCATGGCCGGGGCGACAAATATAAGCCACTATCTCCCGATGGCGGGGCAAATTATGAACGAGTCATACCCGTGAATCTCGACCAGCTTGAGCCGATGCTCTCTCTTCCCCACGCTGTGGATAGCGTTCGTCCTGCGGCTCAGGTAAAAGGGGTCAAAATCCAGCAGGCATTTATCGGCACTTGTACTAACGGGCGTGTGGAGGATTTGGCCGTGGCTGCGGAGATTCTTAAGGGCAAAAAGAGACATCCCGGTACTAGGCTGCTAATAGCGCCAGCTTCGAGACAGGTTCTCATTCAAGCTATGGACGAAGGTTACGTTCGGGCTCTGATTGAGGCCGGGGCAGCTATCCTCCCGCCGGGTTGTGCCGCTTGCCTTGGTCTCCACCAGGGTGTATTGGGAGATGGCGAGGTTTGCGTTTCGACCGCCAACCGCAACTTCAAGGGAAGGATGGGCAACCCTGAGTCCATGATATATTTGGCTAGCCCGGCTACTGCCGCCGCCTCAGCTATAAAGGGCGAGATTACTGACCCTCGGGAGGTCATGTAATGTCGGATCTGGTGCTGAAGGGCAGAGCCGTTAAGCTTGGAGATAATATCTCCACAGATGACATTATTTCCGGCAGATTCGCCCATCTGAGGAGCAACTTGCCTGAGCTCGCCAAGCATGTCCTGGAGGATACTGCGCCTGAATTTGCCTCGAGAGTAAGGGCCTTGTCAGCGGCAGGTGCAGGCATAGCAATCTTTGTGGCCGGCAAGAATCTTGGTCTGGGTTCCAGCCGGGAACATGCCCCTGTGGTAATCAAGATGTCGGGGATCGGCGCTATTTTGGCCAAATCGGCAGCGCGAATCTTCTTCCGGAACGCCATAAATCAGGGTTTGCCAGTTCTGCTTTGCGATACCGACAAGATTGGTGATGGCGATAAGCTGGAGATAAACGTGACTGGGGGTAAGATTAGTAATCTGATGTCCGGCGTTACGTTAAGCTGTAGCAAGATGCCGCCGATTATGTCCGCCATACTCAAAGAAGGCGGCCTCATCCCCTATATACAAAAGCATAAGGATTTTGTTATTACAGGCTAATTTTCTTCTCCCTTGACGGGAGAGGACCAAGGTGAGGGTGACGGCTATTACGAAACACAAAGTAACTTTCATCCCTGGTGATGGCATAGGGCCGGAAGTGGCCAACGCGGCACGGCGCGTGGTGGAGGCTACCGGGGTCAAGTTCCAGTGGGACACTTTTATCATAGGAAGTCAGGCTCAGGAGAAGTTCGGCACGCCTCTCCCTGACCAGGCTATACAGTCCATAAGGAAAAACAGGGTCGCTCTAAAGGGACCGGTGACCACGCCCATTGGCACAGGCTTCCGGAGCGTCAATGTCGCTTTGAGACAGGCCCTAGACCTTTATGTCTGCCTGCGTCCCTATAAAGTGTATCCTGGTATAAGAACGCCATTCAAAGGCGTGGATATAGTGGTGGTCAGAGAGAATACCGAAGACCTGTATGCCGGTATCGAATTTGCCAGGGGTGATTCAGTCACCAGGAAATTGCTGGACCTTGTGCATGATGCCACGGGAAAAGAGCTGAAGAAAGACTCCGCTGTGAGCTTGAAGGTCGTATCTCAAACAGCGAGCCGCCGAATTGCCAAATTCGCTTTTGAATATGCTAGACAGAACGGCAGAAGGAAGGTGACTGCGGTTCACAAGGCCAATATACTAAAGTTTTCCGATGGGCTCTTCCTGGACACTGCCCGTGAAGTAGCCAAAGAGTATGAAGACATAGCATTTAACGACATACTGGTGGACGCCATCTGCATGGAGCTGGTCAGGAAGCCCCAGACGTTCGATGTTCTCGTACTGCCCAATTTGTACGGCGACATAGTTTCCGATCTCTGTGCCGGGCTGGTCGGTGGAATGGGTGTAGCTCCGGGAGCCAACATCGGGGATGAGGCAGCTATCTTTGAGCCCACCCACGGCAGTGCTCCTAAATACGCCGGACAAAACAGAGTCAATCCCATGGCCACGATGCTCTCCGGGGTGATGATGCTCCGTTATCTGGGAGAGGAGGAGAGCGCCGACAGGCTGGAAAGCGCAATAGCGGAAGTCATAGCCGAGGGCAAGAATGTCACCTATGATTTGAAGCTCGACCCTGTCACTGCCGTAGGCACCAGCCAGGTCGCCGACGCCGTGATAGCGAAGCTGAAGTATTGATCGTAGCCAGTATAGCGAACAAAATGAATGAGCATGTAAAGATCTATCCAACAATTGGTGTATGCGGCCTTGATTGCGGTCTATGCCCGAGATACTATACGGTGGGGGCTTCAAGATGTCCTGGTTGTTGCGGCCCTGAATTCTTCAGCAAGCATCCATCATGTTCGTTCATAACCTGTTGTGTCAAGAAAAAGAATCTTGAGGTCTGCGCCGAATGTTTAGACTTTCCGTGTTCTAAATTCAGAAGTAATGAAGAGTATCAACAATTGAAAGAATCTTCTTCTTACCCGTCGTACAAAAGAGTTATGCCGAATCTGAATTTCGCAAAAGAACACGGAACTGAAGCGTTCATAGGACAGCAGCAAAAACGAATAAAATTGCTTGAGGCAATGATAGCTGATTTTGATGATGGAAGATCGAGAAGTTTCTACTGCAAGTCAGCAACTTTGCTTGATTTGGCTGCTCTTGAGAATTCAGTGGACAAAGCAATTCAGAAAGTCAAAACGGACAACATCAAACCAAACGATACCAAAACCAGAGCTAGAATCCTTAAGGGTATCCTTAGCGGGATTGCTCCCGCATAGGTTTAAGATGGGCGAGAAAAGTGGCATGGGATCCGGCTCTGTGGCCAGCCGGCGAGAATTCATTTGAGGTCTTTTGACTTGGTGGGCGTTACAAGTTACCATATCACCATGAGCGCGAAGACTTTGCCTGCGCTAGCTCTTTTCCCTCTCACCACTGAAGTAAGCAAGCAAAGTCACCTCTGCATAGGTGGCTGCGACGTTGTCGACGTGGTTACTGAATTCGGCACGCCGCTCTATCTCTTAGATGAGTCCACCATTCGCCAAAGGTGCCGTGAATTCAAGGGAGAGTTCGGCAAACGATATCCCGATACCATGGTCATTTATGCCTGTAAGGCCTTCTTGAATAGGGCTCTGGCTCTCATATTTAAGGAAGAAGGGTTGGGACTCGATGTTGTCTCTGGGGGAGAACTTAGCATAGCCCAGTCCGTGGATTTTCCTCCGGACAAGGTCTATTTCCACGGCAACAACAAGACGCCGCAAGAGTTAAATCTGGCTCTGGATTGGGGAGTAGGCAAAATCGTGGTCGACAACTTCTATGAACTTGAATTACTTAACAAACTTGCTAGGAAGAAAGGAATCACCCAAGATATCTTGCTTCGTCTCACTCCGGGGGTCGACCCTCATACTCACCAGTATACTACGACCGGAACGATAGAGACCAAATTTGGCTTTCCTCTGGCTACCGGACAGGCTGAAGAGGCAGTAAATCAGGCCTCGTCAGCCTCCAATCTCAACCTTCTGGGGTTTCATTTCCATCTGGGATCTCCCGTGTCTGAGATTCAGCCTTATGAGCTGGCTATGGAGCTTGTGCTTCGCTTCGCCCGGGAAGCGAGCCGAAAGTTCGATTTCGAACTTAGCGAATTCGACATCGGTGGTGGATTTGCTGTCCCCTACACTCTGGACTCCCGAGTACCCACAATAGCTGAGTATGCCCGGGCTCTAATTGGCAAGCTGGATAGTCTTATTTCGGAACTAGAACTGAGTCGCCCCCGGCTCATTGTCGAGCCTGGGAGGGCAATTGTCGGCCAGGCCGGAGTGGCGTTATACAAGGTCGGAGCGATCAAGGAGATAGCGGGCATAAAGAAATATGTCTGTGTTGATGGAGGCATGAGCGACAATATCCGGCCGGCTCTCTATGGAGCCAAATATGAGGCTCTGGTCGCTAACAAGGTTGTGAGGACGACAGGGAAAGCGGTTACCATAGCTGGTAAGCTCTGTGAGTCTGGTGATATTTTGGTCAAGGATATCAATTTGGCTTCAGTGCATGCCGGCGACATCATAGCCGTTCCAGTTTGTGGTGCTTATTCCATCCCCATGTCGAGCAACTATAATGCCCTGCCCAGGCCGGCTATAGTCATGCTGAAAGAAGGTGGAGCGCGTCTTATTCGGCGTCGGGAGACCTATCAGGATATGATGAGTCTGGACTTAATCTAACATGTGGCAAGTCATAGGACAGGACAAAATTCTATCTTTGCTGGATTACGGCCTCAAATCCAATGCCATAGCCCACGCCTATCTTATGGTGGGGCCGCGGCATGTGGGGAAAGGGACCTTAGCCATGAATCTGGCGCAAGCTCTCAATTGCGACGCCGCCGAACTGCCTTGCGGTCAATGTAATTCCTGCCAGCGAATCCGGGAGGGCAAGCACGCCGACGTCACACCTATTGGACTGGATTCCAGAACGGAGATTGGCATTGATGACATTCGAGGGCTGCAGCGCCTAGCCAACCTCCCACCGTATGAAGGTAAGTACAAGGTGTTCATCATCGACGACGCGGAATATCTGTCTACTGAGGCGGCTAACTCCTTGCTCAAAATATTGGAGGAGCCGCCACCAAAAATAGTTTGGCTCTTATTGGCCGCTGAGGAAGAACGTCTCTTGTCGACAATTATTTCACGTTGTCAAAGGCTGGAATTGAAGCCTGTGCCATCCGAGCGCATACAGGAGGTACTCATCAATTTACATAAAGTCGATGCCCACAAAGCGAAGCTTTTGGCTCAATTGTGCCATGGTCGCCTGGGTTGGGCACTGTCCGTTCTAGTGAATGAAGATATATTGGAGCAGCGGTCGCAGAGGATAGCCAAGCTGAGTTCCTTATTAGCTGCCAGCTTAGAGCAGAGATTTGGCTATGCCCAGGAGCTGGCCAACCAGTTTGGCCAGAGTCGGAAAGTTGGGGCGGAGATACTAGAGATCTGGCTTGATTGGTGGCGTGATGTGATGCTCATTAAGGGTGGCTGTCAGGAGGCCATCATCAACGTAGATTATGAGACAATTCTGGCAGAACAAGCCCGGGGACTAAGCCTAGCCGAAATCGAAGAGTCTCTGACTGCTCTCGGCTTGCTACAGGAGAGGATCTCTAAGAACGTTAACCCCCGTTTGGCGTGGGAATGGCTGATGCTCAACTTGCCGAGCAGAAAGCTGCGTGCAAAACACTGAAAGAGAATGCGATTGCCGAGTTTGGAATATAATGTATCTCAATGGCTAACATAATTGGAGTCAAATTCCGCTCTAGGGGGAAATTGGTCTACTGTGACGCTGATGAGCTATTACTGCAATTGAACGACTATGTAGTGGTAGATACCGGTCATGGTCTGGACGTGGCCAAAGTTGTTACTCTGGAAGCCCCGTCTCAATTGGACGAGCAATTAATAAAGGTAATGCGCCCGGCTAGTCCAGAGGATTTGGAGGAATCTCGGCGGAACTTGGAAGAAGAAGCCCTGAGCAAGTGCCATGAGATGGCGGCCCAACTTGGCCTGAAGATGAAGCCGCTGGCGGCTCGCTATGATGTCCAGAATGAACACATGACCATATTCTTCAGCGCCGAGGAGAGGGTGGACTTCCGGGATCTGGTTCGGAAATTGAGCCATGCCTTGGAAAGACGGGTGGAGTTGCGGCAGGTGGGGGCAAGGGATGAGGCTAAACTGCTGGGTTGCATGGGCAAGTGTGGCTACCCTCTATGCTGTCAGAACTTCCTTACCAGCTTTGCCTCGGTCTCTATCAAAATGGCTAAGGAGCAGAGCTTGGCCCTGAATCCTATGAAGATTTCGGGCATCTGTGGAAGGCTTCTTTGCTGCCTGGCATATGAAAGCAAGGATTATGCAGCTATGAAGAAGCAGATGCCTCATCCGAAACAGGAAATATCGACTCCCTGGGGCAAGGCCATGGTAGTCAGCGTCAACGTCCTGAAGGAAACGGTAACAGTACAACTGGAAGACGGGGCAACGAAAGAGATAGCGCTCAGCGAATTGGTTCATCCGCAGGAGACGCCGCGGTCTTCTCAGGAAACCGACGGCGCTTAGAACAGACTGGGGCTACGTTAGTTCAAGGAGGGCAGATATTTCTGCCACTCACCGTGGTTGTTAAGGAGGTGATAGGGGATATAGAAACCATCATTGCGAGGAGGATGTGGCTGGTGCAACAATTTCATCCTTGCTTCGTCCGGCGTACGCCCGCCTTTGTGCCTGTTGCAGGGAATGCAGGCGCTCACCACATTGTCCCAGGCGTGCTTTCCGCCTCGCCGCCGTGGAGTGACGTGGTCTAAGGTAAGTTCCTTAGTTTGACGGCCACAATACTGGCAGGTATATTGGTCACGATTAAATACCTCGGACCTGCTCAGTTTCTTCTGATGACGAGGACGACTGACCATATAGACGAGTCGGATGACAGAAGGTATCTGAAATACGCGCTCAGCCGAGTGCAACTCGCCTCTGTTGTTCTCCAGCACTTCGGCTTTGCCCCGAAACACTAGCACTATGGCCCGACGCGTGCGGCATAAGTTGAGGGGCTCATAGCTCTGATTAAGTACCAAAACAGGAGCATTTATCATATTACAGCCCATCTATATCAAATTCGCTGCGGGAATTCAGTTCGCTCCCTCTGAGTTCCTGGCTATTTTAGCAAGCCTTTGTGGCCGGCGCAATAATTCACGCGTCGGCACTTCCTGGCTTGAATGATTTAGGGCTCGAGATGCAATTAGGAGGTATGCAGGTAGTCAGCAGGTGTCTCTCCAATCGGCGAGAATAGGTGATTCCCTGATGTCATTCCGAGCTCTCTCCCTCCGGTCGCTTAGAGGATGTGCAGGTCAGCCCAAGCGACCTCGTACAGAGCGGATGGGATTATGCCCCAGCTTCTGGTTTCACTAGGTGGGGAGTCGTTCTTCGTGCTTACCGAGGGATAGAAGCCAAGCAGCGGCAAATAATCAGAGTCCAAATGGAGCCGAAATCCTGAAATCTACCGTTTAGGATTTGGAGCGAAGAGACCTCGGGATTCAGGGGAAGAGGGATGGTGAAGTTGGTACTATATTCCTATTACTAATGAGTGATTGACGCTCTTCAAAACATGAGTCATATTATCTTATACCATAGTATAACATAGCTGAGTAGTGTCAGGAGAGAAGGAAAGTGAAGACAATGTGTGAAAGATGCTCTATAAACGGGGCAAGATTTTCCCTAGTCTTGTGGGTTATCCTCTGCCTGGTGCTGCCCTCTGTTATCACGCTTATACCAGCGAGCACCGCCCAGGCTCAGCTTGATGTTAATGCCCCCTGGCCTATGTTCGGCTGGAACCTGCAGCACACCCGCAGAAGTCTTTACACCGGCCCTGAGACGCCGGTACTGAAATGGAGCTTCGATACCGATGGCGAAGTCGGCTCCTCTCCCGCGATAGGGGCTGATGGTACCATCTATGTGGGCTCTGATGACTTCTACGCCATAAACCCCGACGGCACCGTGAAGTGGTTTTGGCCCATAAGTGACGCTGTCTTGTCTTCGCCTGCCATAGACACTGATGGCACCATCTATGTCGGAGCTAATGATAATAAGCTCTATGCTGTGAACCCCAGTGGTACCCTGAAATGGAGCTTCGCTACCGGTGGCCAGGTAAGCTCCTCTCCCGCGATAGGGACTGATGGCACCATCTATGTGGGTTCAGCGGACAGCGATCTTTATGCTATGGATCCTGCTGGTAGCCCAAAATGGAACTTCACCACGGGTGGGGCTATCTTGTCCTCCCCAGCGGTAGCGACAAATGGCGTGGTCTACGTGGGTTCCAGTGATGGTAAGCTCTATGCCGTGTACCCCAGCACCGGCGGAGAGAAATGGAGCTACGCCACCGGTGGCGCTGTTGAGTCTTCCCCTGCCATAGGGGCTGATAGCACCATCTATGTCGGCTCTAATGACAACAAGCTTTACGCAGTGTATCCCAATGGCACACTGAGGTGGAGCTTCAATACAACTGGCGAGGTTAGTTCCTCCCCCGCAATAGGGGCTGATGGCACTATCTACGTGGGTTCTACTGACAACAATCTCTATGCCATAGACCCCAGTGGCACCCTGAAGTGGAGTTTCAACACTACCGGCGAGGTTAATTCCTCCCCAGCCATAGGGGGCGATGGCACCATCTATGTGGGCTCCGGTGATAATCTCTATGCCATAAACCCCGACGGCACCCCGAAGTGGAGCTTGCCCACAGAGGGCGAAGTCAGGTCTTCCCCAGCCATAGGCGCTGATGGCACCATCTATGTGGGCTCCGGTGACAGCAAGCTCTATGCTGTTAGTGAAGGCCCTTGGCTCAAGTTCCACCGGGACCCGCGAAATACTGGTGGAAGCCCCTACATTGGGCCTCCGGCACCGAAGCTGAAGTGGAGTTTCCCCGCTGGGGATTGGGTCGAATCCTCCCCCGTAATAGTGGTTGACGGTACCATCTATGTAGGTTCTGTCGATGGCAATCTCTATGCCATAACCCTCAGTGGAATCAAAAAGTGGAAATACAGCACAGGTGGTGCTGTCACTTCCTCTCCCACCGTAGGAGCTGACGGGGTCATCTATGTAGGCTCCGGTGACAACAATCTCTATGCCATAAACCCCGACGGCATCTTGAGGTGGAGCTTCAACACAGCTGGCGGAGTCGAGTCGTCCCCTGCCATAGGGGCTGATGGCACCATCTATGTGGGCTCTAATGATGGCAAGCTCTATGCAATAAACCACGATGGCAACCTGGAATGGAGCTTCAACGCGACTGCCGAAATCCGGTCTTCCCCTGCCATAGGGGCTGATGGCACCGTATATGTGGGTTCAACCGACTACAACCTCTATGCCGTAGACCCCGACGGGAACGAGATGTGGAGATACAGTACGGATGGGTCTATCTATTCCTCTCCAGCCGTCGGAGCTGACGGTACCATCTATGTGGGCTCTGATGATAGGAGACTCTACGCCATAAACTCCAACGGCTCTCTGAAGTGGAGATACATCACAGAGGGTACGGTTCGCTCCTCTCCAGCCATAGGGGCCGACGGCACCATCTATGCGGGCGCCGGTTGGCAGGATAGTAAACTCTATGCCATGAACCCCAATGGTACCCTGAAATGGAGCTTCACCACTGGGTATTGGGTCAATTCCTCTCCTGCCGTCGGAGCTGACGGCACCATCTATGTGGGCTCCTGTGATAATAAGATCTACGCCATGAACCCCGGTGGCAACCTGAGGTGGAGCTTCAGCACAGGTGGCCAAATCATGTCCTCCCCTGCCATAGGGGCTGACGGCACCATCTATGTGGGCTCTGACGATGGTAGGCTCTATGCAATCACAGAAGCAGAAGGAGGAGTAGGGGCATGCTTCATCGCCACCGCAGCCTACGGCACTCCAATGGCCGAAGAAGTAGAAATCCTACGTGAGTTCAGAGATGAATATCTGGTGACCAACCCTGCCGGACAAGCCCTCGTAGACCTCTACTACAAAGTCAGTCCACCAATAGCAGAGTTCATAA
>MGMS01000002.1 GCA_001796515.1 Chloroflexi bacterium RBG_13_51_36 | reverse complement strand
TCAAAGGACGCGGAGGTAAACAAGCATGCTGAAGGCGTCATGCGCTACATGGTACGGAAGATAGGCAAAGATAAGGCGCGCAGGGAATCAATGCAAGTTAACAAAAAGCCATATTGTTACCTGGCATTCTCTCCCGTCCGAAAGCCGACTGTTATCTACCTCCGCGGCTCGATAAGCACTGTCGGACGAGGGATCAGGGATCGGGGGTCAGCAGTCAGGTCACAACTGTTATTCAGCGAACTCTTCCCGTCTCCTGCGGTAGTAGACCGTCGGCAGTAGGCAGGACACAGTAGTCGCCGGTCACCAGTCACCAGTTACTAGTCAGTAGTCTCCAGTCTCTAGTCTCTAACCACTAGTCCCTAGTCCCTGACCCCTAGCCCCTAGTCCCTGATCCCTAATCCCTAATCCCTGGTTCGTCGCTACCCGTCAACCGACGGCAGACAGCTGGCAGCTGGCAGCCTCCAATCTCCAATCCCTCTAATGTATCTCTACTTATCTCCATCAATCTCTATGAGTCTCTAGTATCCTTAATGTGGCCATCATAGCTTCGTTTTCTTCGATTCGCGCTCTGTTCGCCGCCACGCCACGTATGCTCCCATAGCTTTCTAAATGACCCACTGCTCCATTCTCAGCGCCACGGGTTATAGGGATTGCCGGATTCCCATGATTTTGACAGAACTGCTATAATGTAACAAAATTACAGTGTAGCAAAATCCAGAAAGGTTGTGAGAAGTAGCAAAATATGGCCAAAATGACAAAGAAAGAGTCACTTGTCGAAGCAAAGATTCCTGTACTCTTTTTTCAAGAGGGCAAGAAGGTAGTAGCCTATTCTCCTGCTCTCGACCTTTCCACTTGTGGCGATACCGAACAACAAGCCCGCAAGCGCTTTGGCGAGGCTGCTCTAATCTTTCTTAGCGAAATCAGCAAAATGGGTACAATTGAAGAGGTGTTGGAGGAGTGTGGGTGGCGGAAAACTCCTAAACGACAGACTTGGTCTCCGCCTGTTTATAGGTCGTGTACGGAGGAGCCAATCAAGATACCCGTTGGAGTTTGAGCACTGCCCAAATTATCACCCGTCAGCTGGCAAGTATTGGATTGTATTGTACGTAAAGCTGGCTGTATATTTGATAGGCAAGAAGGAGACCACCTTATCTACAGGCGGAAAGGCTTAAGGCGTCCTGTTGTTTTCCCAGCAGATGATGAAATACCGGTGTTTATTATTCGTAGCAATATGAGAACTTTGTCGCTTAGTCGGAGCGACTACTTCAAGTTTCTTAAAGAGTGCTAACCCTGCGACCTGCTCACTCTTCCCCGCCTTTATCAACTCAACGAACTCCATAAACTCTACAAACTCAACAAACTTCTAGACGCGCCATTTTCCCCTTGTCCGAATAGAGAATTCATGTTAACTTCTATTTGGAGCTTGTGTGCTACCCTGATAAATCAAACCTCTCCTCTCCCTCGATGGGAGAGGAACAAGGTGAGGGTGACGTTCCTCAAAACGTGACTGCAACCCAAACACAGATTAAAAGGAGGCGCGGTGGCCAGATGGGTAACCGGAATGCCCGCAAACATGGCTTCTATTCCGGCGCCCTCAGCCCTGCCGAAACATCCCAACTGTGGAGCATTACCAATCTGGAAGGCGTTGCCCCTGAAATAGCGTTCATTCGCGTCAAGTTGCAGTCTTCGCTTCGGCACGACCCTGGTAACCGCCGCGTAATCAGAGAAGCCTCCAGATTACTGGTCAAACACTATTGTGCAGATCACCGGCTGGACCGAACCGACCGCAGCTACATGAAAATGGTCATCGACAAGATTCTGGAAATTGCCTCCCTGCGTTACTCCGCCAGCTCCCAGGGGCTGTTACCAGATTCTCCCTCTTAGGGTAAGAGGGAGCTAGAGGGAGTTACGAACTCTTCCACTGTCTACCGACTCCCGACTACCCGTGGTCTTCACTTGTCATTTGGGCTTTGCTATTTGAGCTTTATCTGCCATTTGCCTCTATACGTCACTCCGCCGGCCTGGAGGGTTCGCACAAATGAATCGACCCTTCGCTGTCCTCCCTCTTAGGGTAAGAGGGAATTGTAGGGAGTTACGAGAAACATAAAGGGCAAACCGACGAAACGAATCGTACGTACTTTAACAACTGAATCGGCCGGCCTACGTATGGGAAAGAACTATTGAACTTCAGAAAAAGTGGCAATTCTTACAAAACGAATCAGTAGAATTCTCCTCCCTTAGGATAAGGGAGGATTAAGGTGGGTTACGAACAGCGATTAATCGAGAGTCGGCTCGCAAAAACAAATGGCAAACCGGCGAAACGAATCGTGCGTGATCTGAGGGCTAAATGTGCCGGAGGCAATCGTCCTACGTACGAAAAAGAGCTGCTCAATTCCAGGAAAAACAACCGTTTCCCCAAAACGAATCATCCCGCCTTCCCCTATGCTCCTCCCCTCGATACCCTCCATGTCTTTGCGAGTCCCGATGCAATCGGGGCGAAGCAATCTCCGAGGGGGGCCGTGCGATTGCGACCTCGCCTTCCGCAGAAGGGCTCCCCGCAATGAGAGAGCTCGAACTCTCCTCCCTTAGGATAAGGGAGGATTAAGGTGGGTTACGAACCGCGATTAATCGGGAGCCAGCTCACGACTTCTGCACTGCTAGCTCTTCGCGTCTCCTGCGTAGTCCGCGTCCTTACCTGGTCTGTTGACGATTGCGCCTCCCGGTGGTAGCATAGTCTAAGAGAGGGTTCCAACGACCAGGGAGAAGTTGAACATGATGTCAGACGCAGAACTTGAAAGCCTCAATTTGAGAGTGGTTCGAATCGTATACCAGACCTACACGCGGTTTCAGAACTGTCTGGACGAAATACTCGCGGTACAAGGCCTCACCACCGAGCGGTATTTCGTCCTTCTGGCTATAAAGAACCACGGGGACACTGCCAGAATAACCGATATAGCCCGCTGGGCTGAACGTAGCACAAACAGCGTCAGTATGATAGTGGACCGCATGGTCAAGGATGGTCTGCTCAGAAGGGCAAGAGACAGGAGGGACCGCAGGGCGGTAAACGTCTCTATCACTAGAAAGGCAGAGGACCTCCTCACACCGGCAAATATAGCATCCGTGGAGTTTATCCGGAAAATCATGTCGCCACTCTCAAGCGACGACGCACATACCATTATCGGTCTGTTCACCAGGTTAAACTACAGGCTACTTGAGCATCATAATCCTGGAGCCGATATAGATGGGATTCTCAAAGATGATTCTGACCTCCATGACCGCCTGATCAAGAAGATGGCCGAGCAAAGGACGCTGACCACTGCCTGAACCAACGTGAGCCTGCCGAGAAGAAAAGCCCTAAGACCCTGATTCAGTCACTCCCGTGTTCAGAAACCCCCCCATCCTTGGTATTCAGCACTTCTTGCATTCCGGAATTCAGTTAGTGCCAATCAATGAAAATGCCCTATGCCAAAAGTCGGCATCGGGCTCTTTTTAGCTTCAGAATCTGGAGTCCCTGGAGGGATTCGAACCCTCGACCCGCTGCTCGGAAAGCGACTGATATCTACCTCTGCGGCTTGATAATTATTTTTCGAGAGTCCTAAGCCCAGGCGACAACTTGCAGCTGCCGCCGATAACGGAAAATGACCTAGTATTTAGCCACTGGGACGGAAGCCCACTGTTGCCGGATAGCATAACTCATGCTTGGGCAAAACTGGTCCGTAAGTGCGGGCGGGTTCCGCCTTCACGATGCACGCCATACCCATGCCACTACTATGCTTAAACAAGGCATACATCCGAAAATAGTCCAAGAAAGACTTGGACATTCAACCATCAGTACAACATTGGATACATACTCTCATGTCGCACCGGGGCTTCAGCAAGCAGCTGCCACTGCTTTTGATGATATCCTAAAGAAAGATTCCACCCTGGATAAGCAATTAGCAGAGATACTGCAGAATTGAAATCAGCTTATTAGGCCACTATCTTCAGAAGCAGCCCCGTTAGCGCGTGTTCACTTCTCCCTACGCTTGCGTTTCGCTTCATAGCCAGGGGGAAGAACGTTCTTTAACATCCGTTTATATAAATCGGGGTCATTTGTATAACTGCTTTTGATAATTTCAGCCTTATCCATTTCGGGATTCAGGTAAGCAGCTAACTCGCATTTTATTGTCTCAAGCGTATTGGCAAGGGCACGCTGGTCATCATATGATACCGGTGACAGGATCTCATGGATAAGCTCCCAACCCGCCACGATTGCCGGTTCAACGGCTGTCTTCCCCTTATCGGTCGAAGACACAGTCACTACTCTACGGTCCTTCCTGTCCCTTGTCCTTCTGACCAGGCCAGCTTTGACCATACGGTCGATCAGCATACTCATGCTGTTTACGCTACGTTCTAGAATCACGGCTAGGTCACTTGGCCTCAAAGGCCCCCGGGATTTAATGGAAGCAAGCACTCCGAACTGTTCCGAAGTAAGTCCGTATTTACTATATAGGGAATCCTGGCAAAGAGCAAGCGCATCGCCTACGCGGCGCAACAGAAGCCGTAATCTCAAAACTGTATTTTCCTGTTCAACATTGATCGCCATATTTGGGTCCTCCTCATTATTTCAGTGAGAATTTACCTGTATATGCAGTTTATATTATAATAACGCTGATTTCTCTGCAACAAATTAGACTTAGATTAGTGCCAAATTAGTGCCGTTTACTAACCAAGCCCCACGCCATGGCTAGGCATAGGACTTATTTAGCTTCAAAAACTGGAGTCCCTGGAGGGATTCGAACCCTCGACCCGCTGCTTAGAAGGCAGCCGCTCTGTCCAGCTGAGCTACAGGGACGAAGCTGGATTGTGGTGTTTTGCTCGACCCCATTATATGCGAGTAGACGTCCGTTGTAAACGCCGCGCTGGAGTGTCCCAGTGACACTGAAGCAACTTTGGGCTTGGCACCTCCCAACAGTACTGGAGAGGCAGCAGAGTTCTATGACACTATGAACGGGACCCTGGGGGGCTGCGGTAGTTCTCTATGATTGTGGCAGTTGAACCGTCGAATCAGCTATAATGTACTGGCTGAACATGAATATGCTCTTACTCGTGCCGGCTGGACATCACGAAGCTGAGGCTGAATGAGAGGAGGAGACAGAGGATGCCATTCAAGGATTTGAGAGAGTTTATTGCCAAGTTAGAGAAAGAGGGGGAAGCTATCAAAATCGAGGAAGAGGTCGACTGGAATCTCGAGGCGTCGGCTATCCTTCGCAGGTCGGCAGAGGAGGGATTGCCGGCCCCAATCTTCCAGAAGATCAAGGGGTATCCAAAGGGATACAGGCTATTCGGCAATAGTGCTAATAGCTTCAGACGGATGGCGATCAGCATGGACATGAAGCCGGATACGCGCCCGAGAGAATTGATAGAGGAGTACACACGAAGAAGACAGAGACAAATAAAACCCGTGCTGGTGAGCACCGGCCCCTGCAAGGAGAATATTCATACAGGTGACGATGTCAACCTGCTCGAATTCCCTGTTCCCATGCAGCATGAAGGCGATGGCGGACGCTATATCGGCACGTGGCACGTCACCATCGTGAAGGACCCAAATTCTGGTTGGGTGAACTGGGGAATGTATCGGCATATGCTACAGAGCAGAAATTCCGTGGGCATATTACTGGCTTCCCTGGCCAAACACCTCGGGATTATACGTGATCGGAGCTATCTGCCCAAAAACAAGGCGATGGAAGTTGCTATTGCCATAGGGGTTGAGCCAATATCGACTATGTGTGCGGCAAGCCCCTTGCCGGTCGGAGTTTCCGAGGTTGATGTAGCAGGAGGTATCAGGGGGGAGCCTGTCGAACTGGTGAAGTGTGAGACATTGGACCTTGAAGTGCCGGCAACCGCTGAAATAGTAATAGAGGGAGAATTGAGACCTGATGACACAATGGACGAAGGCCCATTTGGAGAATTCACCGGCTACATGGGAGGACTAAGAGAGCCCAGGCCTGTAATAAGAGTAAAGGCCGTTACACATAGGAACGATCCGATACTGACCTGCAGTTGCTGCGGTATCCCTGTCGATGATAACGCTGTTTTCTCCATGACAAAAGCGGCAGAGATTCTGGAGCTCATGAGAAAAGAAGGGAAGCCGGTGACCGGTGTCTTTGTGCCCCTGGTTACCACCCACATGCTGGCCATCGTGGCAGTCAATAAAGCGCATTATCCGGGCGTGGCTGAGGATATCGCCCACCTGATTTGGGCTTCAGGCAGCATCGGCCATGAGACACCGTATATCGTGATTGTCGACGACGATGTAGACCCCTTTGATTTGAACGAGGTATCTCACGCCCTGATAACCAAATGTCATCCGACGCGCGGAATAGTGAGACTGGAGCACTCGCCGGTAATAAGTATCGTCCCCTGGCTGAATAAGGAGGAACGAAGAACCAGGTTAGGTGCCAGGGCCTACTTTGATTGTACCTGGCCTTTGGATTGGGGTACGGCTGACGTGCCGAAACGGGTTTCTTTCAGACAATCATACCCGGCCGAAGTTCAACGGAAGGCCCTCGATATATGGCGCAAACACGGATACGGTGAGAAGGCATGACTGTATTGATAGTCGGGATTACCGGCGCATCAGGAGCAGTATACGGTATTAGACTGCTCGAAGTGCTTTCCTCCGTTAAGAATGTAGAAACGCACCTCATAGTATCCGAGCCTGCGGAAGCGATCATCAAATATGAAACGGGCAGAAGCATAGAGGATGTAAAACAGTTAGCCAGCTCTTCGTATGACATCAGGAACATGGGAGGTCAAATTTCCAGCGGCTCATTCAGGACAGACGGAATGATAGTTGCTCCCTGCACGGTAAAGACGATGTCAGCGATAGCTAACTCATACAGCGAAAATCTACTAATCCGGGCCGGCGATGTTACGCTTAAAGAAAGAAGACCGTTGCTTCTACTGGTGAGAGAAACGCCATTGCATCTAGGTCACCTGAGAAATATGGAGAGATTGTGTGAGATGGGAGCCATTATTATGCCGCCAGCTCCGGCTTTCTACCATAAGCCGCAGACAATTCAAGATATCGTCGACCATACAGTGGGCAAGATGCTGGATGTATTTGGCATAGAACACACTCTCTTCCAGAGATGGCCAGGCATGGCCAAACAAGACGAAAACTTGAGCACCTATTAGCCAACGATACGGTATGGTTGAATACGAACTGACCAAGGGGAAAGGCAGAGTCAGGATTCATGCCACAGTAAATAGCATGGGCAGCGACCTGGTGGTACGTATTTACAACCGGAACGCTCATATAGGGGCTGTGGCCATAGGAGATTACGATTGTGAACAGGAAAGAGCTTCTGTATCCGTAATTACCAGGCTGGGACATAAGGATGATGCCCTGGCTGGGGAAGCTGCCTATTTGCTGAGTAAATCTATTAAGAGGGCTGTCTGCGTTATTGCCGGTGTTCATCTCGATAATATCACCAGCGAAGAAATAGACAAGATTCTGGCGAATACCAGGAGTGCAATAAGCGAAATTGTTGACGTATGTAATCAGCAAAAGCACGTCAATTAGACCTTCGGCAACGACAGATACCTGTCTCTTTCAGAATCTTAGAGCGGAGGAGTGAACTGTGTCTAAGGTTTATCAGATGTACATAAACGGACAATGGCTTGATGCTATCGATGGCAAGACCTTTGACGATTACAATCCTTATAACGGTGAGGTTTATGGCAGGATACCTTCCGGCAAAAGGGGAGATGCCAGGAAAGCATGTGACGCTGCCGCGGCTGCCTTCCCCGATTGGTCACACACGCCACCGGCCGAAAGACAGAGATACCTTCTGAGAGCCGCCGATATCCTTGAGAGGAGACAGCAAGAGATTCTTAACGTTGTTACCCATGAGACCGGTGGTACTTTTGGCTGGGGCATGTTCCAGACCGGCTTTATTCCCGGTCTGCTCCGCGAAGCCGCTGCTCAGGTGCACGCTATCAGCGGCCAGATTATACCGGCTGACCTTCCGGGAGCCTTCTTCATGGCCATACGCCAGCCGGTAGGTGTGGTGGCAGCGATTGTGCCCTGGAACGCTCCGTTGATTCTCTCCTTGAGGGCAGTGGCTCTGCCAATGGCTTGCGGCAATACCACGGTGTTGAAGCCTTCGGCAGAAGCACCTGTCAGCGGGGGTATTATTTTGGCTGAGGTCTTTGAGGAAGCTGGTTTGCCGAAGGGGATATTTAATGTCGTAACCAACGGGCCTGGCTTTAGCGGGGAGGTGGGGGATGAATTCATCGAGCACCCCAAGGTGCGACGGCTCAGCTTTACGGGTTCCACCGAGGTAGGCAGGCAGATTGCCGAAAAAGCGGCACGGCACCTCAAGAAAGTGACTCTCGAGTTGGGCGGGAACGATCCGCTGATAATTTTGAAAGATGCTGACATTGATTATGCGGTCAATGCGGCTACGTTCGGCCGCTTCAATCACCAGGGCCAGGTATGCATGTCCTCTAAACGAATTATTGTGGAAAGACCGTTAGCTGCTCATTTTACTGAAAAGTTCGTGGAGAAGGTCCGGGGACTGAAAGTAGGAGACCCTCAAGATCCGGATACCGTCATCGGACCGCTTATCAATCAGAAACAGGTTGATAAGCTTCACAAACAGGTAGAGGAGGCAATTAAGCAGGGCGCCAGGCTTGTCTGTGGCGGCAAATATGACGGGCGCTGCTACTACCCGACTGTGCTGACCAATGTTAGTCCAGGTATGGACATTGCCCGCGAGGAGACCTTTGGACCAGTGGCGCCGATAATAGTTGTTGAAGATGCTGATGAAGCAGTCCGCGTGGCTAATGATAGCCGTTTCGGACTTTCGGCCGGTGTGATTACAGGCGATTTTCTCAAGGGACTGGACATAGCTGAGAGGCTGGAGTCAGGCATGGTGCATATTAACGACTCCACCATTCATGATGAGCCCCAGGTCCCGTTCGGGGGGATGAAGGAAAGCGGCTATGGGCGGCACGGCGGACGGGCCGCTATCGAAGAGTTCACTGAACTCCGCTGGATAAGCATACAAAGGACCCCAAGACAGTATCCCTTCTGAAGATACAAGAGCATGGAAGGAGGCAACAAGAATGGCCAAGGAGATTATTCTTTACAACCTGAGGGACGATGTCAAAGAGAAGGACTATGTGAAGTGGTGTGAAGACTACAAAGGGCCATTGCTGATTGGCTTGCCCGGGTCGAAGAGTTTTACACTCCTCAAAATGATGGGAGGAGTACAGGGGAATGGCCAGAAAGGCAGCCCACCAAGTCCGATAAAGCCTCCGTTCAGTTACATCGGCATTTTAGATGCAACCAGCCTCGAGGAATGGGGAAAGTCCAGGGAGAGCAAAGCCTTTGAGGAATTCTTTTCCCAATGGTTATCCAAATGGGCGGCTGATTTCTATATACTCGGGGGTGTTGAGCTTTATTGCGGGAGAAGTGCTTAATATAATTTTTAAGCGCTGACGAATAAATGCGATCCCGCCGTTGGTAATCCGGCTCAATAGTATGCGTGATACTTATGTGTGTAAGGTCAAGTCTGCCTCAACGTAACACAAAGCTAGATTGTATGCCCGGTACAGAAGTTTCCTCACACAATGGTAAACGCAACACCGGAGAACAAACCTTTGTCCAGGAAAAGCAAGGTCAGATTCTAGCTGGGCGGCAATTTGTCTTTGGGTTTCTCTGAAGCTGGTTCGCCGCCTTCAGCGCGGTAAGTCTTCATTCCCCCGGAGATGTTCTTGGCCGAGAACCCGTTGAGGCGCAGAGCACGCGATGCATAATATGATCTCTGACCCACCGCGCAGTAGACCAGTATTTCTCTGTTACGTGGTAGCTCGCTCATCCTGTCCCGAAGCGAATGAAGTGGGATATTGGTGGCCCCCTCGACATGACCAAGATCGAACTCCTGGGGTTCACGAACATCAAGAACGTATGATTGTGAAGATGTCGCATCTGCCCAGTGGGCCACGGGGGCATCACCCCGCAGGGCGTTGGCAGCGATCATGCCGGCAATATTGACCGGGTCTTTGGCAGCGCCAAACTGAGGCGCATAGCCTAACTCAGCTTCCTCCAGATCGAAAACGGTGGCCCTTTGTTGTATGGCCATGGCAATCACATCTATGCGTTTCTCGACTCCTTCTTCACCAACAGCCTGCGCGCCCAAGACTTTCCCGTCTTTTGTTGAAAAGAGCAGCTTCATGGTTATCGGCTTTGCTCCAGGGTAATAATTGACATGGTGGCCCGGGTGCAGATAGATCTTCTCATAGTGCCCTTCCTGGTCGTGGAGCTTGGATCGATTCAGACTCTTCTCGCTCATGCCGGTGGCCGCAACCGTAATATCGAAGACTTTGCACACTATGGTACCCTGAACTCCCCGGAACGTGGCTTCACGGCCCAAGACAACGTCTGCCGCAGTTCGCCCCTGGCGATTAGCAACGCCAGCCAGTGGGAAGAGGCTCCACTCGCCGCTAACGAAATCCCTTACCTCCACTGCATCGCCCACTGCCCATATTCGCTCGTCGCTGGTGCGCATTTGATCATCGACGCGAATGCCACCCAGTCGTCCTATCTCCAGGTCAGCCTCCTTGGCAAGCGTGATCTCCGGGCGGACCCCTATAGCGAGCAGGACCATGTCGCAGATATATCGACCTCCTGACCTGGTTACTACCGAAATCGTGTTTCCCTCATGATCTTGCTCGAACCCGGCCACACCATCGCCCAGATGCAGGGAAACACCGTTTGCAGTCAGATGTTCCTGTATCGGCACCGCCATCTCTGGATCGACGGGCGGCATAACCTGTGCAAGCATCTCAACTATGGTGACAGAGAGGCCACGCCTGACCAGGTTCTCAGTCGTCTCCAGACCGATGAAGCCCCCACCGACCACAACCGCCCGCTTTGCCTTCCTCTCGGCAATTCGTTCCCTTATCTGACGGCTATCTGGGATTGTTCGCAGGCTGAATATGCCAGGTAGGTCGATGCCATAAAGAGAAGGCCGAACTGGCGTTGCTCCGGGAGCAAGCACCAGGGCATCATATTCTTCCCGATACACTTTGCCGGTTTGGCGATTCCTTACCTCGATTTCATGCTTCTTTCTATCGATTGACCGGACTTCGCTCCCTAGTCTCACTTCGATATCGAATCTACTTTTGAAAAGCTCCGGCGTTGCGATAAGGAGGTCACTCTCGTCGGTTATGACATCGCCCACATAATAGGGCAAACCGCAGTTAGCAAAGGAGACATAAGGGCCACGTTCAAACATGATGATTTCCGCCTTCTCTGACATCCTGCGCGCTCTCGCCGCGCAAGATGCCCCGCCGGCTACTCCACCCACTATCAGGATTCGCGGTTTACCAGGCTGACGTTTTTCCTCAAGATTATTCTCCATAGTGTCAACACCCTCCTCTGCCATTGATTTATTAGTCCGATTTGCAGGTATGTTACCATAATACTAGAGAATCGATATAATCCACCTTGAGACAAGACTGATGGCCCTGAATGTTTCAAGAGAGAACAGTCGTGTCAATCCCGCTGACCAGATATCGTGTCAAGATTCGAGAAGTCATGGTCTCTACTCGAGCGCGTGCTGGGTCTCGAAAGTAGCGTGACGTTTGAGGTAATACTTCCCATTCATACGTAAGGGGACAGTTTGACACAACTCGCTTGGAATTAGAGGGTAGAGGGCAGCCACTCTGTCCAGCTGAGCTACAGCGACAACCAAATTAAGTAGAGCATGATGGGGCTGGAACAACAAGAATACAAAGCTGAGCTAGTCTTTGTGGGCCTGTGCCACATGCTTCCGCCAGCATTTCTGGTGCACATAAACGGCACATTTGGCGCAGCGGTAAATGCGCACTCTGGCTTCTTTGCCACAAACCGGACACTTCATGACCTGCCGCCTCCGTTGTCTTTCTTCCCAAGCCCCAAGGGTCTGGATCCCTTCCCTTCCTCGCGGGAATCAGTTACATAGAAGCCCGGCCCGTTAAATATGATAGGGACGGCACAGAAGATGCGACGTGCGATTCCATGGCAGCCAGGACAATCAGCTACGGGCTTGTCAGCAAAACTCTGCTTGAGCTCGAATTGCTGGTCACAATTCAGACAACGATATTGATAAGTGGGCATGTCTATTCTCCTTTACTCCGAAAGAGGTGCTTCTTCTCCCAGAGCTTGCCCCGCCGGGATTTGAACCCTGGAGGCCTGTCCTTCTCTTCTGCTCTCTGTGGCTTTGAATTCGTCATCCAAATTGACCTTACCTATCTCAAAGGGTGGGCGATGAGCCTGCAATACATGCTCATTCCAACAGTAGGCGTGTACGAAGACGCCACAGGAACAATGAAAAACAGTCCTGTCATAAATCAACAGATTTCCGCACACAGTGCAGTTCATCTAATTACCTCCTGTGATTAGTACTCTTGATATCAAATTGGTAATTATAGCGCGCAAACGGACTTTCATCAAGCTTCCTACTGGCAGTTATCTTGTAAGCCATGATTACCTTTGCCCCTTTTTACAGAGGCTGTGGCAGCAGGGCACAGATCTCGCCTAGTTGACAATCTGTTTTGCCAGCCGTTAATATGGGCTCATTCCCATGGGAGCAAAATGTAGCTTGCCCCAGTCATTCGCACCTTATCGCAACGCGGTGCGAGCTGAGTTAGAGAATACTATCGATAGCAGTCTTCCATCTTTGCGTAACCTGTTGCGCTATCATATGGGCTGGCAGGATGAGCACGGGAATCCCTGCGGCAGAGAATCGGGGAAATTCATCCGTTCTACTCTTTGCATTCTCAGCTGCCAGGCGGTGGGAGGCGACACGTCGCGGGTGATGTCTGCCGCGGCAGCCGTCGAACTTGTCCACAATTTCTCTCTAATCCATGACGATATCGAGGATGGCAGTCATGAGCGTCATCACCGGCCAACCGTATGGAAACTATGGGGTGAGTCCCAAGCGATAAACGCCGGCGATGCCATGTTCACTTTGGCCTATTCGACACTACTTAAGCTGAGTGAGAAGGGAATAGCTGATGAGAAGATTGTCAGTTCCATTGAAATGTTGAGCCGGGCTTGTTTGGAGCTCTGTGACGGACAATACTTAGACGTCGACTATGAGAACCGCCTTGACATAACCGTCAAGGATTACCTTGACATGGCAGCAAAAAAAACAGCAGCTCTGTTTGGCGTATCGACTTCTTTGGGGGCATACTTGGGCAGCGAAGGCAGTGAGTTGGTGAACTTCTTCCGATTGTTTGGCAGACAGCTGGGCATAGCCTACCAGATTTGCGACGACATATTGGGAATTTGGGGAACAGTGGAAAGGGTTGGCAAATCTGCTGGCGACATCTCTCAGAGAAAGAAGACCCTGCCCGTAGTTTATGGACTGCAGAATAGTGAGGGTACGGCCAGAGAAAGACTGGAGGGACTTTATTCTCAAAAGCCTATCGGAGACAAAGGCGTCTCCGAGGTCATGAAGATTTTGAACCAGCTGGGCGCCAGGGATTATGCTGAGGATTTGGCTGAGCAATATTATCAAGGGGCTCTGGCACAGCTCGAAGCTACCGGGCTTGGGGCATCCAGGCAAGATCCACTCAAAGAGACAGCTTGTTTCATATTGAAGCGCGACTTCTAGGAGGGCAAATGCCGAAAAAGACCGTTGAAGACATAGACGTCAAGGACAAGCGAGTTCTGCTCAGAGTCGATTTCAATGTCCCACTAAATATAAATACTGGCGTGATCAGCGATGATAGCCGCATCCGCGCTTCGCTACCTACCATCAAATATCTTGTTTCCCGCAAAGCCAGGGTAATCATCTGCTCTCATTTAGGACGCCCCAAAGGCAAAGTAGTTGAAAGCTTGCGGATGGCGCCAATAGCGCAGAGGTTGTCAGAACTCGTGGACTTGCCTGTCATCACGGCATCAGATTGTACAGGTCCGGAAGTGGAAAGCAAAGCGGGGAAACTCAAAGAGGGCGACATCCTAGTTTTGGAGAATCTGCGCTTTCATCCGGAAGAGGAGGAAAATGATGCCGGCTTTGCCCGGAAGCTGGCTGGTCTGGCTGATATTTATGTTAATGATGCCTTCGGCACTGCTCATCGAGCTCACGCCTCCACAGTGGGGGTAGCTAAATACTTGCCCGCGGTGGCCGGGTTTCTGATGACCAAAGAGCTAAGAGTCATGGAGAAGCTCTTGCATGATCCCGAGAGGCCCTCGGCCTGCCTTATAGGCGGTGCTAAGGTGAGTGATAAAATGGAGTTGCTGCAGAATATGTTGAAAAGGGTGGATATGTTGCTGGTTGGTGGTGGCATGGCCGCTACTTTCCTAAAAGCAGAAGGATATGAGGTAGGGCATTCTCTGGTAGAAGATGACAAACTGGAACTGGCCAAGAAATTGTTGCAGGAGGCAAAGGAATGGAAGGTGCCTTTTCTGCTCCCTATTGATGCGATTGTGGCGGAGGAGATAAGAGCGGGAGCGTCAACCAGAGTAGTGCCAACAACCAATATACCAGTGGCCAGCCACATCGTAGATATCGGTCCCAAATCTATTGCGCTTTTTCAGAATGGACTAAAGAAATGTCGTACCGTCATGTGGAATGGGCCTATGGGGATCTATGAAATGCCTCAATTTGCTCAGGGAACCAGGGCCATAGCCAGTTTTCTATCTACCCTTGATGCCACTACTATAATTGGCGGTGGCTCCTCTGTTGAAGTGGTCCAGGAAATGGGATTGACCGGTAAGATGACTCATGTTTCGACAGGGGGCGGTGCCAGTCTGAGGTTTCTGGAGGGCGCTACCCTGCCTGGCGTGGAAGTCCTGCTGGATAGGAAATAAGAGGAGGTTATCAAATGCGGATTCCTTTTATTGCTGGCAACTGGAAAATGAATACCACAGCGGCTGAAGCCGAACGACTTGTTCTTGAGATGCTTGAACAGCTGGACAGGATAGAAGGAGTGGAAAAGGTAATCTGTCCGCCATTTGTATCGTTGGTTGGCTTGAGCATGATGCTTCAGAGTTCATCCATTGGGCTCGGTGCTCAGAATATGTATTTTGAGACTAAAGGGGCGTACACCGGTGAAGTATCTCCGCTGATGCTGAGGGAGTTATGTGACTTTGTCATACTGGGGCATTCTGAACGGAGATGGTATTTTGCGGAAACCGATGAAGTGGTCAACAAGAAGGTAAAGACAGCTCTGACAAACCGGCTTAAACCCATCCTATGTATTGGGGAGAGACTTGAAGAGAATGAGACTGGTAAAACAGAGGAAGTGGTAAGCAGGCAGGTAACGGCAGGTTTGAATGGCATAGAGCCTGTCAGTGGTTTGGTGATAGCCTATGAGCCGGTTTGGGCTATTGGCACGGGGAAGGCGGCGAGCGGCAAACAGGCAGCGGCGACTATTCAGTTTATTCGTGATGTGGTGGCTAAGCTGTGGAACAAAAACATAGCTCAGAACATACGTATCCTTTACGGCGGCAGTGTTACCAGTGCTAACATTGCCGAGTTTATTTCACATCCCGAAATCGATGGTGCCTTGGTTGGCGGAGCCAGCCTCAATGCCGAGGAATTCACGAGTATTGTCGAGAGAACCGCCGAAATCAAAGGAAGAGCAAAGTAGTTAGTAGCCGGTGATTGCCATCGTTGGTCCCACTGCTGTAGGGAAAAGTGACCTCGCTCTGCGTCTTGCTCAATACTTTCCCCTGGAGATAATAAGCGCGGATAGCCGCCAGGTCTATCGGTATATGGATATCGGCACCAACAAGCCGAGCCTGGCTGAGAGAGCCCTGGTAACTCACCATGTTGTCGATATACTGGACCCCGACCAAGACTTCAGCCTGGCTATGTATCACCAACTAGCCATGGAGGCACTGGAAGCCATTCGGAAGAAAGGCAAATTGCCATTACTGGTCGGTGGCAGCGGCCTATATGTGTGGTCGTTGGTGGAGGGATGGAAAATGCCTGAGGTGCCGCCTGACCAGGAGCTAAGATGCCGGTTAGAAGCCAGAGCAGAGCACGAAGATAGCCAGAGCCTTTATCGGGAATTGCAGAATATTGACCCTTCCTCGGCAGAGAAGATCGATCCCAGTAACATCCGGCGCATCATAAGAGCCCTGGAAATCTATCACTCGACAGGCCAGCCGCCGTCTCAATTGCAGCGTAAAGAAGCGCCGGATTTCTCCATCCTGGTCATCGGCTTAACTCAGGAGAGAAGCGACCTATACGAGAGGATTGATTGGCGAGTTGATGAAATGATAAAGAGGGGATTGGTTGGAGAAGTGGAACAGCTACTCAAGAAAGGTTATGGCCCTTCTTTGCCTTCTATGTCAGGAATAGGTTACAGGCAAATAAGCCAGTTTCTTCGCAGCGAGATGACTTTGCCTGAGGCTATTGATAGAATGAAATATGAGACCCATAGACTGGCGCGTCGTCAGTATGCCTGGTTTCGCCTCAGTGATGACAGAATTCACTGGTTTGACGTGACCAAGACAGAGGGAAAAGCCAGCGTTGCCGCCCTGAACAAAGTGAAGGGTCTCATAGAAGGCTTCATATCATGAAATTCTCGAAATTGCAGGCTACCGGTAATGACTTCATCCTGGTGGATGATCTCGTAGAACGAACAAAAGCTGATTGGGGAGAATTGACCAGAGCTATATGCGACCGGCATTTTGGCGTGGGAGCTGATGGCTTGATGCTGGCACAGAATTCGACCAGCGCTGATTTAAGGATGCGTCTTTTCAATTCCGACGGTTCTGAGGCTGAGGTTTCCGGTAATGGCCTGAGATGTTTTGCCAAGTATGCTATGGAGAGAGTGTTGACTGTCAGAGTGTCGTCGCGGGCAAAAGAAAGCAGTCGCTCTCTGTCGGTAGAGACTCTGTCGGGCATAAGACAGGTCACAGTCTATATGTCGGGAAATAAGGTCAATCGGGCTGAGGTAAATATGGGCTTGCCGCGGTTCCGGCCGCAGCATATTCCTGCCAAAGTGGAAGTTGACATAATACCAGTACTGGACTATCCTCTGGTGATGAACGGAAAGAAGTTGACTTTGGCCATTGTGTCCATGGGTAATCCTCATGCCGTGAGCTTTCTATCACGTCCGGTCGCTGGTTTTCCTTTAGCGAGTATAGGACCGAAAGTGGAGAGACATCCCATGTTCCCTGAGAAGATCAATTTCGAGATAGCTAGGATCCTGAGCAGGGAAGAAATAGAAGCCAGGGTTTGGGAGAGGGGTGTCGGGGAGACCCTGGCCTGCGGCAGCGGCGCTTGTGCGATAGCCGTAGCTGCGCAGTTATTGGACTATGTTGACGGACAAGTCGACATAATACTGAAAGGTGGGACCTTGGCCGTATCATGGAATAGGGCAGGTGAGGTGTTGCTCAACGGGCCGGTGGAAGAGGTGTTCACTGGGGAATGGCTTGAAGAAAGGACCTGATGGAATTAGCCAAAAGACTTAACAAATTGCCTCCATATCTTTTCGTGGAAATAAATCGGAAGGTGGCTGAACTTGAGGCCAAGGGGAGAGATATAATCAATTTTGGTATAGGTGATCCTGATTTGCCCACGCCGTCTCATATCATCGAGAAGTTATGCCAGGCAGCACATGACCCTGTAAACCATCGTTACCCGGAAACCGGTGGTCTGCTCGAACTTCGTCAAGCCATTGCTGAATGGTATCAGAGGAGGTTTGGAGTCACTCTGAATCCGGCTAAAGAAGTCCTGCCGCTTGTTGGCTCGAAGGAGGGGATTGGGCATATGGCTTTGTGCTTCATCGAGCCCGGTGATTTGGTTTTAGTCCCTGACCCGGGCTACCCACCGTTTTCCATGGGCACTATATTAGCCGGCGGCGAGACTTACCTTATGCCTTTAAAAGAGGAAAATGATTTCTTGCCTGATTTTGAAGCCATCCCGGATGATGTCGCCGATAAGGCAAAGCTAATGTGGCTTAATTATCCCAACAATCCCACCGGCGGCACGGCTGACATAGATTTCTTTCAAGAAGCAGTTCATTTTGCACAGCGACACGGCTTAGCAGTCTGCCATGATGCTCCTTATACCGAAATCGCCTTCGATGGCTACAAGCCACCGAGCTTCCTGCAAATACCCGAGGCAAAGAAGATAGGTGTGGAATTTCATTCCCTGTCCAAGACCTACCACATGACAGGATGGAGAATAGGCATGGTGGTAGGTAATGCTGATATGGTGAACGCCTTGTTTAAGGTTAAGTCCAATTTGGATTCGGGGATTCCTCAGGCAATTCAATATGCTGCTGTAGAAGCTCTACGCGGGCCCCAGGATCACATTGCTGAGCACAATGGTATTTTTCAGCGGCGCAGAGATAAGCTGGTGAAAGTCCTTGATGAGGTAGGGATAGACGCGAGGATACCTAGGGCCACCTTCTATATCTGGGCTAGGACACCCCAGGGATATGCATCTATCGATTTTGCCAAGAAATTGCTGGAAGAAGTCGGGATAGCAGTAACCCCGGGGGTTGGCTATGGTAGAGAAGGAGAAGGTTACATCAGATTCTCCCTGACCATTTCCGACGACCGTCTGGAAGAGGGTGTGAATCGTCTATTGACCTGGCGCAGGAGAAGGATATAAAGCAGAGGTTCTTTGCTACTGAATCCAAAGTAGAACAAGTACTCTTGGTCGGGGTAGATAGCAGGCTCAACGACCATAATTGGTCGATCACTGATTCCCTAGAAGAGCTATCGCATCTGACGAAAACGGCAGGCGCTAACATAGTAGGTACGCTAAGTCAGAAGCTGGATACGCCTTCACCTACGCATTATATAGGTAAGGGGAAAATTGAAGAGCTAATCAATCTTAAAGGGCAGACCAATTATGACACAGTGATCTTTGATGATGAACTGTCGCCAAGGCAGCAAAGGAATCTCGAAGAGGCATTGGCAGTCAAAGTCATTGACCGCACGGCTCTGATTTTACACATATTCGCCCGAAAAGCTCGAACCCATGAAGGAAAACTCCAGGTCGAACTGGCCCAGCACCAGTATCTTCTGCCTCGACTCATCGGACAATGGAGCCACTTGGAGCGGCTTGGGGGCGGTATTGGCACGAGAGGTCCTGGGGAATCCCAGTTGGAGACGGACCGTCGCCTCATCCGTAGGCGTATCAGTCTCCTTCAACACAAAATCGAAAGTGTCAGAAAACAGCGAGCACTGTATAGGAGACATCGTAAGGAGACTGGTACACCTATCGTAGCTCTCGTTGGCTATACCAACACTGGCAAGAGCACTTTGTTCAACACTCTAAGCAAAGCCAGTGTGGATGTGGAGAATAGACTCTTTTCTACCTTGGACCCTGTGACCAGGCGGCTGACCCTGCCCACCGGGAGACGGCTTCTCATCACCGACACAGTTGGCTTCATTCACAAACTTCCACCTTCCATTATTGCCGCCTTCCGCGCCACTTTAGAGGAGCTGGACGAGGCCGATTTACTGCTGCATATAGTTGACATAACGCACCAGAATGCTGCTAATCAGTGCCTGACAGTGGAAAAGATACTCGCTGAGCTAAATCTGGAAAGCAAACCGAGAATCACCGTATTCAACAAGTTGGACTTAGCTCTAAAAAGCGAGGCAGAGTTGAAAGCATTGACTACTATCCCTTACTTCGAGGGAGAAATTGTGTTGCCGACCGAGGCCTTTGCTCTCATCTCTGCTGCCAAGGGATGGGGAATGGGCGAACTCCTCGATAGGATAGCTCATCATCTCTGGGGACAAATCAGGCACGCTAACTGTCGCAGCTAGTCTCTTTCGCCGAATATCTTGGTGCCTATCCGGATTATATTGGCACCCTCTTCTATGGCAATTTGATAGGAATCAGTCATGCCCATGGAAAGATATCTCATCTCGACATCGGGCGACTTCAGCCCTTTAATTCTTTCAAATGTCTTTCTTGTCTCTGCAAAATAAGGCCTGAAATCTTCAGGGCTTCCAAAACGCGGTCCCATGGTCATAAGCCCCATCACCTTGATGTTTTCGAGGCCGGATATTGCTCTTATTATTTGTTCCGTGTTCTCAGGGAGCGCCCCTGATTTTTGGGGCTCTCTGCCACTATTCACTTCAATCAATATCGGCATTATCTTGCCAATTTGAGCACATTTTTCATCAATTTCCCTGGCTATCTCCAGAGAATCGACGCTTTCCATCATGTCAAATATCTCCAGCGCCGTTCTTCTGACATCGTGCTTTCGCAGTGTTCCAATAAAATGCCATTTCGCTCTCTTTCCCACCAGTTCATGTGCCTCTTTGGCTTCCCTGACATAATTTTCTCCAATGATTTGTATTCCGGCCTGAACAGCTTCCAAGACTTCCGCAGGCGTTCTCCTTTTTGCTGCTGCTACCACCTCGACTCCCCCAGGGAGTTCAGATAACAATCTGGCCACATTTTGTCTGATCAACTGGCTTGTCATGTCATGATTGTAATTCATTGAGCTCGCCAGCTTCAAGGACAGAGACTGCCACGGATGAAGAGAAGTTGGTAGTCAGTGGTCAACGGTCGAAATTCGATATTCAGAAAATTCCCTTGCTGTTCAGAGGATTCTGGTTCTGGTCACCTCAACTATTTGTGGATTTGAAGTTTAGCCATAGCTTATCATGCCTGGGCAGGCCAGGATTCAGTGGCATCGTTATCTTGTCATTAGGAGGCGGATGGAGTCGGCCGAAACACTGTAGGAGGTAGTAATAAGATTGCCGCGCGTCTTTCAGGCGTTCGAATGACAGTAGAGGAGAGGCCTGCAATGACTCCGGTAGAGGGCAGGGTGGTACAAAATGAGAGAACCAGAAAGACGCATAGTCACTATGCAGGCCATGAAGCACCCCGGTCAGCGAGGAGTTGACAAAGGATGCACCTGTAGGCATAATGTGATTGAGTATAATATTTCTTACACTCAGTTCCAAATATGTGAAGAGAAACCTCGATGCTGCCGCAGGTTGACGATTTCTTATTAAATTTACAGGCCAACAAATACTCTCCCGAGACAATTTACAACTATGAGCGAGATTTGAGTGTCTTCAGCAACTTCTTGGATGAAAGCAATATTGAATTTCATAAGGTGGATAAGCGCGCTGTCACCTACTACAAAGCATATTTGGTTTCGCGGGACCGCAAAACGGCGAGTCAAGTAAAGCAGAGCGAGAAACAGCTTGATTCTCGCTCGATAAACCGTATGCTGTCGGCACTGAGAGCTTACCTGCGCTACTTAATTGACATTGATTATCCTTGTCCCGTGCCGCCTGAGGCTATCAAGCTGACTAAGGCGGGAAGAAAGCATCCTCAGGTGGCTGATCTCGGGGATTTGGTCAGACTAATTGAAGCGCCGAGTTCGTTAGAAGCCAATGTCAGAACGGCTTTAAGAAACCGTGCCATGCTGGAGGTGTTGTTTGCCACTGGCATGCGCATCTCTGAACTGTGCAACCTGAATCGTAGTCAAATCGATGATACCGGGCGGATTTTCATTACCGGCAAGGGTAGAAAGCAACGCTTCGTTTACTTAACCCTACGGGCCAAACAACACGTAGATGCGTATTTGGCGACTCGCCAGGATGATTGTCCGGCCCTTTTTATCCCGTATGCCGGCAGAAACGTCACTAAATCGAGGAAAAGGATTTCTACTAATTACCTTCAGGATAGAATCAAGAGATACCGCGAGAAATTAAGGATCAATGTTCCCACCTCGGCACATTCCCTGAGACATGGTTTTGCTACCTATCTGGCTGAAGAAGGCGCTAATCCGGCAGCTCTGCAAATCCTGCTGGGCCATGAATCTTTGGATACCACCACCCGCTATGTGCATGCCTCTGATAGGTATGCTGAAGAGACTCACCGCAAATATCATCCCCTGGCTAAGCCAGAGTAGAAGCGCACGTGTGCAGTATTATGTCAACTACTGTCGGAGGCATGTCCAGCCTTTTCCAGGAAATACCCTACCCTATCTCTAATTGATTTATTGAGCAAGCCTTTCCTATAGGCCAGCACGTGAAAGAAAAGCTGTATATGCTGAGGCACTTGCCAGAGTCTTTTCTCGGTGTAGCGATAACCGTACCTGGCAGAACTACCCAGTTTGGCAGTGGTAATCTTCTCGCTTCTGTAATCGATGTTTTTCACCAAGTCAGGGTCAAATCCATTCCTTCTGGCTATATCGTCTAATACGCCATGAATTGCCGTGCCATGCTGTATAGCAAGCTTCTCTCTGTTGGCATATCTCTCAGAGATGCCCATTTTGATAGCTAGTTGACGGTGTGGATGTTTTCCCAGGCGGTCTTCCCCGCAGATCACTTTCAATTCAGATGGCACACTCATAGCTATATTTACCACCTCGGTGTCTAAATAAGGGAAGAGAAGTTCAACTCCGTGCCCCATGGCTATCTTGTTTTCTCTATCCAATGTCTCTATATCTGCCCTGCTGAAATCGTCCCACATTCTGCGACAAAGTTCTTGACGGCCATCTTTGGCTAAAACGTTTGGATACCAGCTGTAACCTCCCCATAGTTCATCGGGCCCTTGCCCAGAAAACACTATCTCAATGCCATCCTGGCTAGCCATGTCTATTGCAGCATAGAGGCCGATGCCGGTTTCCACTTGCACGAAATCACTGTCCTCAATTGCTTCAATGACCTTGGGAATATACTCTTCAACGCTATCGATGTTTAATATCTTCGTCCTATGCTTGATGCCAAGTTCTCTGGCAAATGCCCGAGCAAAGCTCACATCCGGCGAATCAGGTAAGCCAGCCGTATATGCGATTGCCTCAATTCCGAATTCAGAAGCTGCGTCGCATACCAGCTTGGCTATCAGACAACTATCCACTCCACCGGATAGCAGCAGCCCTACCCTGCGTACATGGTTCGCTGTGCCTAATCTTTTGAGCATTGCTGAATGGAGCGTCTGTTCATAGTTGTCCACAGCTTGAGCCATGTTGTTTATCTCGATTTCCTTTTTGTGGAAAGGCAAAGCCTTCCTTATGCTAATTTCTTCATCGTCAAAAACAGCGAGCCTGCCGGCCCTGAGGGGCCTGACTTCGTCCATACCTATCTTCCACAGAGGTTTCTTGTTGGAAGCGAAAGCAGAGAGCTCATCATTCTCGGCAAAGTACAGTGGCTTGGTACCCAAAGAATCCCGCGATATGGCCATCTGGTCGTTATAACTGATTGCCAGAGCATAATTCCCATCCAGGCCGGCTAGTGCTTGCCTGACCTTCTGTTCCAGGTTGCCGGGAAATTCTGCCAGCCAGTGAGCCAAGGATGCGGCAGTGGTTTCATTCACTCTGTGCCGGGCAGGAGAAAGCTTGGCCATTTGGCCTTCGGAACCATAAAGGTGGCCGTCGTACATCAAGGTCAGTCCTTTCTGATGATCTGTATAGACATGTTCAGCAGGTGTTTCTTCGCTAGGGCGAGATACCTCTGCGAGGATCTGCCTGTGCGCATCATCGAAGACGGAGATTATGCAGTGATGATAAGCGACAGTCGAGGGTTTACCTGGAGGATAGGCCGTCTCCATCATGACGGCCCGTTTCTTTCTGAGTTCGCTGTGGGCCGTATTAACCTTGGTGAAGATACCACCTATCCAACTCATAAGAAGGCCTCCAATTATGACATCATTCTGCCCACGTATCTGGCAATCGCAAGGGAGGCAGTGAGCCCCGGAGATTCTATCCCGATTAGATTTATGAGGCCAGGGAAGCCCGCCTTCTCTTCATGTGTAATTATGAAATCTCGGAAATTGTCTCCTGGGCCCTGAAGCTTAGGCCTGATGCCAGCAGATTCGGGAGCTAGATCTCCGAATTCCACAGAAGGAAGGAATTTCTTAGCTGAGTCGTAGAAGTATTGCTTATGAGTCTCGTCGACTGTATAGTCTATCTCTTCGACGTAGCAGGCGCTGGGCCCGAGTAGCACTCTGCCATCGAGTCCCTGTCTAAAATGAATTCCGTGACCAGCTTGCTCTGGGGCTGGATAGATTAGCCTGCTTACGAGATTTCTATATTTTGAGTCCAGACTAAAGTATTCGCCTTTGCAGTAATGAAGCTTGTAGCCTACTTCAGTTGTATCTATGCCGGCAAGTTGGGCTATGTGGTCAGAGTATAAGCCAGCGCAGTTCACCACGTTACGGGCAACAAAAGCAGAAATCCCGTCCCGGTCCTTTATGCGGACTCTGTACTTTCCACCCGCCCATTCTATCCCGATGACTTCCGTGCCGAAGACAAACTGAGCTCCGTTCTCCCTCGCTTGGCTGTGAAGGAACTTCAGCAAACTGTAAGAATCAAGAATTCCACTAGATGGGGATAGCAGCCCAGCTCTGGCTTCCACATATGGCTCGAGTCTCTTCACTTCCATCCGGGAAATGAGCACCAAGTCATCAACGCCGTTTTTTCTTCCTTGCCTGCAAAGCTCTTCGAGCCAGCTAATCTCGTCTTCGTCTGTTGCCACGATTATCTTGCTCGACTTCTTGTAGGCGATATTATGCTTGCTGCAAAGCCTATAAAGCAGGTCTTTGCCTTCTACACAAAGCTTAGCCTTAAGGGAGTCTTCAGGATAGTAGATGCCGGCGTGAATTACTTCACTATTCCTGCTACTAGTCTCGAGCCCAAAAGTGCGGGTTTTTTCAAAGACAAAGGCCTGTTTCTTTTTTTGTGCGATTTCACGAGCGGTAGCCAAGCCAATCACTCCAGCGCCGATGATGGCGACATCGATTTCAGCAGACATGTATCTTCTTGGCTCCTCAGAATGCTGGAATAACTAAAATAGATGTCTTATTATCCTGCGGGTCCAGTGCCTCAGTCAAGGATCCCACCTGGTTGCCAACCCCTTGCAGGAAAGATGATGTCGATTAGTCAGTCGAGTTTCCAACCGAGTCTCGAATATAGGACTGTACCAATGGCGAGAAGTGCGACAGAAAGGAATATGGTAGGAGCTACCTGACTGGAGGTCAAGGGATTATGTGCAACCATACATGAATAGCACGCACTTAGAACCACCTGGATTCCGTAATTGGGTGGTGTCAACATTCTTCCTTTTCTAAGCTAAGATATTCTCCGCCTCTTCCCTGCAAGCATCCATGATATAAGGAATGCCAGAAATCTTTGCCGCTTCTTCTGTCAATGCCATGAGATCCTTGCGGGAGACTGTGGAAAGGTTGAAGTTCCTGCTGCCGGCCATCAGCTGTTGTAGCCCTATTTTGATCTTCTGGCAGAATGTATATATGCCGACTGCGCCGAGCGGTATGTTCTCAATTTCCTTACCGTACTTGCTTTTCAGAGTATCATAGGTGACAAAAATCTCCTCTGGAGTGTTACCATACTTAGAGACTGTCTTTGGCAGGTCGTTGTCCTTGATCCATTGCCCGATATTCTTTCCAACCATGCCTGGAATCATCAATGCCCTACCCATGCAAACTGCCTTTACATACGGGACTCCCATGGCAATTGCCTTAAATACACCAGCCTCCTCAGAGAATCCGCCAGCCACGGCTAGGTCAGGAACCCTCAATCCCTTGCTGGCCAGTTTTTCAGCAAACTGATGGGCGAGAGCTTCCAAGTAGAAAGTCGGGATGCCCCACTCGTTCATCATGGACCACGGGCTCATTCCGGTTCCACCAGGAGCACCGTCTACTGTAATAAGATCGATCTTCGCTTCCGAACCGTAGCGCAGCGCCATAGCAAGCTCTACCGCAGAATAAGCTCCGGTCTTGAGCGTGACTCTCTTGAATCCGAGTTTGCGCAGACGCTCCACCTCTCGTAGAAATGCCTCTTTAGTAACGAAGCCCAGGCGCGAATGGCGCTCAAATTCCTTGATCGCGCCCGCTTTGTATGCCGCTTGAATGTCGGAGCTCTCTGCATCAGGGGTGATCATGTAACCTCTTTTCTTAAGCTCCAAGGCTCTTTCAAGTGAAGCAATACGTATCTCACCACCAATACACTTTGCCCCTTGCCCCCATTTCAGCTCGATGGTATCAAGGTTGTGCTTCTGGAGCACGTATTCAGCTACGCCAAATCTCGTGTCTTCCACATTCATCTGGATGAGAATCTCGCCGTAGCCCTCGTAGTATTTCCTATAAACTTCTATACGACGATCCATGTCCGGCGACTTCTTGATCCTGCCATTTCTATCTAGCTCAAGCCCCGGGTCAATTCCGCACACGTTCTCGCCACACACTACCGTAATACCGGAAATAGCAGCTCCAACAGCAAAATGGTCCCAGTTCTTTCGGGCTATTTCTGTGGAACCCAATGCGCCCGTGAAAACAGGTATCCGCATCTTGACCTTTTTGGCCCAACCATATTCTGTCTCGGTATCAACTTTGGGGAAGAGGGCTGTATCAGGGCCAGCTTCAATTCCTTTGGGTAATCCCTTTGCTCCAATTGCATAGCCTTGAATATTGAGATGGGAATAATCGACCGGATAGTTCTTATCGGCACCGGCGGTTGTCTCCCCATAAGGTCCCGGATAGATAACCTCTCGACCTCGAAAAGAAGCCAACCAAGCCTCGCAACGTCCGGTGCACCCATCAAGACATGTTGTGCATATCCCGGACATAGGCACGATACTCCGTGAGCGATTGGCGGTTCCTGTTGCTTCATTGGCGTTTGGTCGTCTTAGGTTCACAGTTCTAATCTCCCTTCTTGTTGATTTCCTTTTTTGTTTCAGGTTTTGGGAAGCTGCCCACATTGTTTGCGTTCGCTCCTTTGGCCTTGAGGTAGGCCCTCAACTCCCTAATAGAGACCTCACCGATGTCAGAGAGTCAGCTTCAGCACCGTGAGGCTCCTTCCGGCCTTTCTTGGAGGATACCGCGTCACAACGATCGGTATGCATATGCATCATGTGCATCCCCTAACTTTAAAGATGAGGCCGCTTCTGTTCGCCTTCGACTTTCGGCAAGCTGTCAGGGCGGGCCTATGGGAATATACCCCTGGTTGTCATAGCGGCTGCCAATCGTTGCACTGCAATCATACAAGCTGCTGCTCTCATGTCGGCTTTCTTCTCTTCGGCAATGCATAGGACCTGGTCGAAGGCAGCGGTCATCAAGCCGTCGAGGTAGTTGTTGACCTGTGCCTCATTCCAGTAGAAGGACTGCAGACCCTGCACCCACTCCAAGTACGACACTACTACTCCGCCCGCGTTTGCCAGTATGTCGGGAACAATGAATATGCCCTTATCAAGAAGGATTTTGTCCGCTTCAGGCGTAGTCGGGGCGTTGGCGCCTTCCACGATTATCCTCGCCTTTACGCAGGGGGCGTTGGCCTTGACAAGCGCACGCTCAAGAGCTGCTACTACCAGGATATCACACTTCAGTTCCAGAAGCTCAGCGTTGGTGACCTTTTCCGTATTCCTAGAGCCTATTACGGACCCCGTCTGTTTCTTGTGGTTGAACGCGTCTGCCAGGTTCAAACCCTCCGGATCATAAGCGCCGCCTCTAGAGTCACTTATCGCTATTAGGCGACAACCTTTCTTCGCCAGAAGATCAGCGGTTATGGCCCCGACATTTCCACATCCTTGAACCACAACAGTTGCTTCTTGCGGATCTATACCCAGACGCTTGGCCGCCAGCAAGACGCTGACCATGCACCCTCGACCGGTGGCTTCGAACCTCCCGGTACTACCACCTATTTCGAGAGGCTTTCCGGTGACGACTGCCGGCACCGAATATCCCTTGCCCATGCTGTAAGTGTCCATGATCCAGGCCATGACCTGGGGGTTGGTACCAACGTCAGGGGCGGGAATATCCCTTTCGGGACCCATTAGAATCGCAATTTCGGAAGCGTATCGGCGAGTTAACCTCTCAAGCTCGCTTTCGGACATGGCCTTCGGATTGCAAATCACGGCTCCCTTGGCACCACCATAGGGAATATTGACCACCGCGGTCTTCAGACTCATCAGGGCCGCTAAGGCTCTGACTTCGTCGAGGTTGACGTCGGGATGGTATCGGATCCCGCCCTTGCTGGGCCCCCGACCATCGTTGTGAACAACCCTGAAGCCGGTGAAAACTTGTGCCCTCCCATCATCCATCCTCACCGGGAAATGAACTGTAAACTCCCGCTCACATTCCATCAATCTTATGCGACATGTCTCAGGGATATTCATCCGTTCACAAATATCATTAATCAATTTCCTGACATTGTTGAACGCTTGCTCGCCTGCATCTGTAGTCATAAACTAACCTCCCTCCGTCTTCGCTATATTCTTATTGGTATTCCCTTCCCTTTTAGATATCGTTTTGCCTCGGGTATAGATACTTCGCCGAAATGGAAGATAGAAGCGGCTAGGACTGCTGATGCCTTACCAACCGTCACAGCTTGGTAAAGGTGCTCAAGCTTGCCTGCCCCTCCCGAGGCAGTGACTGGAACGCTCACTGCTTCAGCCACGGCTCTGGTCATCTCCAAATCATAGCCTGCCTTGGTGCCGTCCGCATCTTTACTGGTCAAGAGAATCTCCCCAGCCCCCAGTTTCTCCGCCGTCTTTGCCCACTCAACAATATTTAGTCCTGTAGCTTCGTTGCCACTCTTGACTACCACCTCTAATCGCGGAAGGCCGCTTCCAGGCGGATTTTTCCGTCCATCTATGGCAACTACGAGCTTCTGCCTGCCAAATCTTCCGGAAGCCTCTCCTATAAGCTCAGGGTTCTTTACAGCTGCGGTATTGACTGAGACCTTGTTTACGCCCAGGTCAAACAGGGTCTGCATGTCCTCAAGGGTAGCGATACCACCTCCCACGGCGAAGGGAACCGTAACTACCTCACAGACCTTTTTCACCCATTCAAAACGCGTTTTTCTGCTCTCCAGGGTGGCGAAGATATCAAGGAATACCAGTTCATCAGCTCCCTCACGGCAATAAGCTTCTGCTGCCGCCACAGGATCCCTGACATCTTTCAGATTCACGAAGTTGACTCCCTTGACTATCCTGCCATCCTTCACATCCAAACATGGTATGACTCTCACTGCGTTCATTTCATAGGTCCCAGAATTTGGTCAGGTCTCGATATTCCATAAGGGTGGTCATGGCACGGTTTTCCACTTCTACGCCGCATTCGACAGCAGCAGCCACCGGGTTAAGCCCACCAGTGAGTATCACGCCGACCTTGTTTAATTCCACAGGAACTTCGCACAAAGACTTGCTTACCTCGCCAATCGCAAGCACTCCACCCAGACTAGCTGCTTTCAATCCGGCAACGACCTTTTCCGCCAGGGGTTGACACATAGCTGGTATTTCTCGAAAATTGGCTAGAATCCTGCCCTCCCCTTTTTTGGCCACCTGACCGACGCTAGTCATCTTGCTAGTAATGTATATAACTGACGGATCTAAGGACGAGCCTGAATATTGGATAAGCTCCACGAATCGCAAGGGTTCATGATTCTTGATTTGCAGAATACCACCAAATTTGGAGTCCATCGGGACACCAGCTTTGAGCAATGCACCGTTGACTACGATGCTGCAAACGGTGGCTAGGCCCATTTTATCCCTGGGCATAATTAACCCCCCCAATTTCTCACCGCAGTGAGCCACAGCCACAAGCTCACTGACGCAAATCCCAGCCTGAAAAGCTCCTTTCATAGCCTCGATAGCCTTCTTGAATTGTCTCTCTGGGAAAAAGGAGACGTTGACGGGGATCTTGCCTCGGTGCTCGTCTATGTCGAAGTCTGTTTGATAGGCTAGAAGCTCAATTCTGGAAGCCACAAAGCCAACCTTATCGCTAACTAAAGCACTTTGCAGTTCTTCGAGGCCTTGCCGCGTAATCAACCTCCCATCCCTTCCTGCATTCTCCGTGAATCCGCGTTCATCCATTAGCTTAAGGTGGTATCTAACAGCTCGTTCGCTTAACTCGATGCCCTGCCCCTTAAGATTATGGGAAATGACTCTAGCACCAACAGGCTCACTGGATTGACTAAGGACCCTAAGGATAGCGATTGTTTTTCTTTCTACGTCCTGTGTTTCGAAACCCACGGCAGTATTCTGGCGTTCTAGGTAATAGGCAACTGTTTTCCACAATACCAGAACTACGTCACGCTTGTCAAGCACAACAAGAGCTTGTGTGGTTCCGCTACCTGATGTATTATGAACCGTGGCTCAAAGGATAATATCTTGAATTCGCGCTTCGACTTTGAGTTTAGGAATCGCAAATCGATTCAAAAACCTACAGGATATCTACAAAATATGAGGGTGGGGGTTCTTGCTCTGCAGGGAACGTTCATAGAGCATATTGACATGCTGCAACAATTGGGTGTGGAGGCCCCTCCAGTTCGCCTGCCTAACGAACTCAATACGTTAGACGGGCTTATCATCCCCGGTGGGGAAAGCACCACCATGCTGAGGCTCATGGAGAATTTTGGGTTGATTCAGCGCATAAGAGAGATGGCTCGAGATGATGTACCTATTTGGGGAATCTGCGCCGGAATGGTCTTACTTTGCAGGAGTGTCTCGAATTATGAAATGGAGACTCTGGATCTAATGCGTGCGGAGGTCAGGCGCAACGCCTTTGGCAGCCAGATCGATAGTTTTGAGGCAGACTTGGAGATACCGGTTGTGGGCAGGGAGCCATTCCATGCTATTTTCATTCGAGCACCAATCATCGAACAAGTTGAGCCGGGTATAGAAACCCTGTCTTGTCTTCCCGATGGCACCATCGTCGCCATCAGACAAAATCGGCTTCTGGCCTGTGCTTTCCACCCGGAGTTCACCGATGACTTGAGGTTTCATAGCTATTTCTTGAATATGGTGAGCCAGAGACTGTCTCACAATCATGGGGATGAGGTCCTTCGAGGTGGTCAGCTAACACCTTGAAGAACCGTACGCGTTGTGAAATCGTAGAAAGGTGAGTCTCTTGTTTCGGAGCGAGGTCTCAGTGAAGGCCGGTTTCCATGACCGCGAGGGAGATGAGTTGGAAGAGGACACTCGTGATATTGGCGTCACGACTGTACAACGTGCTGTGAACTGGGCCGAGAGCGTCTGAATAGGGGGACGGTCTGTCCCGTATCAGTCTCCATAAACTGCGGAAAATGATTAGTGAGGTTTGGTATACTATTTCTTGCCAGAGGGAGTTAAGTTGCATAACATCAGGTTTGCAGTAGCCCAAATCAATTCCACTGTAGGTGACTTCAGCGGCAATACCAGGAAGATAATGGAATCCATTGACCGCGCAAAATCACTGGGGGTTGACCTGCTCACCTTCCCTGAACTGGCCATAACTGGCTACCCCCCCGAAGACTTGCTGCTCAAACCACAGTTCATCAAACAAAACAAAGAATGTCTTGACGATATAACAGAGCACAGCGCAGATATAGCGCTAGTGGTGGGCTTTGTTGACAGCGATGGGGACACATACAATGCTGCCGCGGTGCTCTACAACAAGAAATTGGTGGGCGTTTACCACAAGTTTTATTTACCGAACTATGGGGTGTTTGATGAAAACAGGTATTTTCAGGCAGGGGTGGGCTGTCCCGTTTTTGTCATTTATGGCGTCGGCATGGGCATAACTATCTGCGAAGATATGTGGTATGAAGCCGGGCCGGCACTCGTACAGGCCTATGCTGGGGCAAAGGTACTGATTAACATAAGCGCTTCTCCATACCATGCCGGAAAAGGTCTCTTCAGAGAGAGGATGCTAGCTACCAGAGCGTCAGACAGTATGGCTATCGTTATCCACAATAATTTGATTGGCGGGCAAGATGAGCTCGTATTTGATGGCAATAGTCTGATTATTAATGAAAAAGGAGAAGTCATTGCCCGAGGCAAGCAGTTTGAGGAAGACTTTGTTGTGGTTGACTTGGATGTGGAGTCAGTATTCCGCTCGCAGTTACACGATCCTCGACGGAGAAAGGAAACGCCATGGGTCAAGGATAAACTGCAAGAAGCTACCAGGATAAAGGTGTCAAGTGAACACTTAGCGAATGCCAAGCCTTCTTTGCCGCCAAGACAAGTCGAAAGGTTATTAGATGAACCTGCTGAGATTTACCATGCTCTCGTTCTCGGCACCAGAGACTACGTGCGGAAGAACGGCTTTGAGAGAGTAGTCATCGGTTTATCTGGCGGAGTTGACTCAAGCCTGGTAGCTGCCATAGCAGCGGATGCTCTGGGGCCTGAAAATGTTGTGGGCGTTTCCATGCCTTCGCGCTACTCATCGGCTGGCAGCAAATCAGACGCTGAAGGCTTGGCAAGAAACTTGGGCATAGACTTTAGTGTCATACCTATTGAAATGGCGTTCAGCTCTTATTTGGAGACACTAGCTGGGTCTTTCGAAGGTACCAGTCCTGATAGCGCCGAGGAAAATATTCAAGCGAGGATCCGGGGGAACATCCTTTTTGCCCTGTCCAACAAGTTTGGATGGTTGGTGCTTGCTTGCAGCAACAAAAGCGAAACAGCCACGGGTTATACAACCATTTATGGGGACATGGCTGGAGGATTTATCCCTCTCAAAGACGTGCCTAAAACAGTTGTTTATAAGCTAGCGCAGTACAGAAATCAGCGAGGAAAAAAGGAGCTAATACCGGTTGGTGTTCTAGCTAAGGCGCCGTCGGCTGAACTGAGGCCTGACCAGAAAGACACCGATACCCTGCCCCCATACGAAGTACTCGACCCTATCCTGAAGGCTTATGTGGAGGATGACCTGGCGATTGACCAGATCGTAGCTATGGGTTTTGACCGTGACATGGTCGTAAGGGTGGCTCGTTTGGTGGACAGGAGCGAGTATAAGCGCCGCCAGGCTGCGCCTGGTATCAAGATAACTCCCAGAGACTTCGGGCGGGATAGGAGATTGCCCATCTCGAACAAATTCAGGGAGGAATGACGTGAGGAAGATCGGCGGCGTTTTGCTGGCAGTTGGCCTGGGCATTTTGATAGGCTGGGGGGTTTATTGGTTCTTCCGCTTGGCTTTCTTATCACTGCCCTTGCCTGTTAAGATTGCCATCACCGCTATAGCTGTCGGGCTTATCATGGTCTTGGCGTCACTGGGTTGGGAAAGACATCGAACATCCAGAGAAGAGAAGGAAAAATTCAAGGAGGCGGAGAAATGATTGTGGTTACCACAGAACACATAGAGGGCAAGACGATAACCGAAACACTAGGTTTGGTCAGAGGCAGCACTATCAGGGCCAGAAATTTGGGGCATGATGTTATGGCTGGCTTGCGCAATATCGTCGGCGGCGAAATCACGGATTACACCGTGATGCTGACGCAAGCTCGAGAGGAGGCGTTGCAGAGGATGGTTGAGCAAGCCGAGAAGATGGGGGGTAATGCCGTGATATGTACTAGATTCGCAACCTCCATGGTGATGTCCGGAGCCGCCGAGATGGTAGCCTATGGAACTGCAGTAAAAGTGGTTTGAGATTTAGCTAGGCCAGCTTGCTGTATTATGTAAAGTGACATCTCGAATCTGGGAGGATACTCTCGCGCAGGTTGGTAAGTCCTTGAACTTGTATCCTATGTTTCGTACGGTGTCGATGAAGGTATGGGTTGAGTCTTCGATTTTGCTTCTCAGTCTCCTGATGTGCACGTCTACTGTTCTGTCACCGCCGTAGTAGTCCCAGCCCCAAACTTTATCCAGGAGAACATCACGGGTAAAGACTTTTCCTTTATTGCTTGCCAGGAATTTGAGTAATTGGTACTCCTTGAAGGTCAGTATTATTGGTTTGCCACCAAGCGATACCTCACACTTGTCTGAATCTATGACTAAGTCGCCACATCTAATTATATCTTCGCTATCCATACCTCCTTTTTGCCTCAGAATCCGCTTTATCCTGGCTGCAACCTCACTTGCCTCCCAAGGTTTGACCACGAAGTCGTCTATACTGTCACTGGAACCGAGGCCATTGAGTCTGTCTCTGGATACTAGAATGATGAGATGTATGTTCTTCTCTCGCCTCATCCCTTGAACTAGTTCCCATGCCTCTGAACCAACTGTAGCTTCATTTGCATCTAGCAGCAGCACCGCGGAGGATTGTCCAGCAATTTGTTCGATTGCTCCATCCTTGCCGGGAACAATCAGGCAATCAAGGCCCCTCTGAGCGAGGTCCGCACTCAGTTTTCTTATTGGTTCGATTTCATTGGCTATGATGAACACTCTAGGCAAAGCTAGCTTCCTTTGTTTATTAATTTGGTTTAGTAAGCATAGAGTCGGCCATAAGGACGAAGGTGAAGGGGGAAAAGTTTGGTAAATCTACATTTTAATATCTCTTGGGCAGCACAGTCAAAGTGACAAGTGAACTCACCTATGAGCTTCTCCAGAGTCAAATAATCGTTTTCATTCAATTCAGCGACACCTACCTCTTTGCCCAGTTGAAATTCTTGGACCTCGCCTCTCATATAGATAACGCCACCGTGCATACCAGTGCCAATGAAATTTGCCGTGTGTCCCTCTCCTTCTTTGAGGTTTAGTCCCAGGAGTACTAGAATTCCACCTGCCATATATTCACCAAAAAAATCCTGTGCTGTGCCACCAATGATCACCGTAGGCTTCTTGTCTTGGTATTCTTTCATGTGAATGCCTGCCCGGTAACCAACATCCTCTTTAACAAAAATCTTGCCTCCCCTGGCTGATAGTCCAAGGATATCCCCAGCATGACCATGAATGACGATTTCTCCATTATCCATGGTGTTCCCACAGCCATCCTGGGCATTGCCATGGACAGTTATTCCGGGACCATCCATGAAGGCTCCCAGATCATTACCCGGAGTGCCAAATATATCAATCTTGACTGGCTTGTCCAGGTCTGTGCCAATGTATCTCTGGCCGTAGACGTTGTGTAGCTCGATTCTCTGAACTCCACTGGAAACCAGTTCCCTGAGTCTAGCATTGAGTTCTCGATGGGAGAGAGCCCGGGCATCTACTTTTGTCATGTCACTTTCTCCAGTCAAGGAAGAGACTGAGATTTCGCTTGGTCTTTCTTTGAACATCCTACCTCCCTGCCATCCTCACTCCGAGAATCTCCAGCTCGGTATCAGTCAGCCCCACGCCTCTGAGGTGGAGGCGGTTGCCACGAAGGCTTTCCAAAGCGTTGATACCCATTCCGCCCAATATGTCTTTAAGCTCAAGGCTCCAGCCGCGAAGAAGGTTGGATAGTCGCCTCGCTCCGATGTCGGGGTTAACCCTCTTGGTTAACCGGAGATCCGAGGTACAGATGCCCCAGGCACATTTGCCGGTATGACACTGTTGACATATGGTGCATCCCAGGGCGACAAGAGCGGCAGTTCCGATGTAGACGGCATCGGCACCTAAGGCAATAGCTTTGGCCACATCGCCGCTGTTTCGGATTCCGCCTGCGATGACGATGGAGGCTTGATTCCGGATGCCCTCTTGTCTTAGTCGGTCATCCACGGAGGCGAGGGCCAGTTCAATGGGAATGCCGACGTTATCACGGATGATCTTCGGCGTTGCTCCTGTGGCGCCTCGCAAGCCATCGAGGACTATAATGTCTGCTCCCGCCCGTACCATGCCGCTGGCGATAGCTGCTGAATTGTGAACAGCAGCTATCTTTACTCCTACTGGCTTGGCATAGTCTGTGGCTTCCTTCAAGGCATAGACAAGCTGCGCCAGGTCTTCAATGGAGTAAATGTCGTGCTGCGGCGCTGGAGACAAAGCATCAGTCCCTCTGGGTATCATGCGAATCCTGGCTACCTCAACACTCACTTTTTCTCCGGGAAGGTGCCCACCGATGCCGGGCTTAGCTCCCTGCCCAATTTTGATTTCAACTACCCTCGCTATATCAAGGTATTGTGCATGAACGCCAAATCGCCCGGAAGCTACCTGGACAGTGGTGTTATCTCCATACCTGTAAAGCTTGGGGTGAAGTCCCCCTTCACCTGTATTCCACAGAGTTCCCATCTCAGTGGCGGCTCTGGCTAGGGATTCCTGCACGTTCAGACTCACTGCGCCATAGGACAAGGCGGAAAACATAACAGGAAGCTCGAGCTTGACCTGAGGAGCCAACTCTGTCTTAAGCCCCGCCGAGCCTAACTCCACTCTATCAAGCTTCCGCCCCAGGTAGGTGGTCAATTCCATGGGTTCGCGGAGAGGATCAATAGAAGGATTGGTGACCTGGCTGGCATTGAGGACCAAATGGTCCCAGTAGATAGGGTAACACTTGTCAGTACCCATTCCGGTGAGAAGCATGCCTCCGGTCTCAGACTGCTTGATAATATCTTCGATAATCTCAGGGCGCCAGTTGTAATTCTCTCTGTAATCCAGCGGACTCCTTCTAACGGTCAAAGCCTGGGTGGGACAAAAGACGACGCAACGGTGGCAGCCAACGCAATTCTCTTCACGGCTTCTTATTTCGTCGTCCTCAGTATCATAAGAGTGAACATCAAAAGTACATTGGTTGACGCATACCTCGCATCTAATACACCGAGAATCGTCTCTCTCGGCTATGAATTTTGGCGGCAAATAGGTTTTCATCTTATCCTTTTCTTATAGGTATTCCTCTTGCAGCTAAGTAGTCTTTTGCCTCGCTGATGGAATTAATCTGGTAGTGAAAAATAGTAGCCGCGAGGACAGCATCAGCTTTGCCTAAGGTCAAAGCCTCGTAGAGATGCTCCAAATTGCCTGCACCACCGCTGGCGATGACTGGCACCGTTACTGCTTCGCTGATACTTCGGGTCAATTCCAAGTCATATCCAATCCGCTGACCATCAGCATCCCAACTGGTAACGAGCAGTTCTCCAGCCCCCAGAGATGCAGCTTGCTTAGCCCATCCGATGGCATCAATGCCAGCAGACTTTCGTCCCCCGTGGGTGCAGATCTCCCATTTATGACCATCACTACTTTCTAGTCGCTTGGCATCAATAGCCACCACGATACACTGACTGCCAAATTTCTCTGCCCCTTCAGTGATGAGTTTGGGATTTTGCACGACAGCGGTATTAATGGATACTTTGTCAGCCCCTGCCTTTAGCATGCGTCGCATATCTTCGATGCTGCGCAAACCTCCACCAACTGTGAGGGGAATGAAAATCTGCTCGGAGACCCGCTCGACAATGTCAATCATGATATCACGCACGTCCGGAGTAGCCCCGATGTCTAAAAAGACCAGCTCGTCAGCGCCTTCTCTGTAATAGAAAGCAGCCAGCTCCACGGGGTCGCCAGCATCCCGAAGATGAGTGAAGCTAGTACCCTTGACTACTCTCCCTTGAGTGACATCCAGACAAGGGATAATCCTTTTGGTCAACATTTGCTTACACCTTCTACTTGCTAATCTTTGCATATCCTCTATTAGAGATTGCCATGTCGCTTGTACCCCTCGCAGTCACGGCAGGCTCAAATGGTCTCTCCAAACTGCCAATGATAGGCTCACCACCTATGGGAATCCAGGTTCTGTCAAGGTCCGGGCAAACAAGACGGATCGCCGATTCTTCCGAAGAAAGGTAGAGCACAGATCCTTCCACTCCTACGGTCAGAGGACGTAACCTGACCCTGTCGGTAAGGCCAATCATCTCCCCCTGATGAGCAATGATCACAGTGAAAGGCCCATTTAACAGAAGATTGCCATACACTTGGCGCAACGTCCGGGGAATTTTTTGCTTTTCTGGGGAGCAACGCTCTATCTGACTCCAAAAGGGAGGTGCCAATATCCTAGCGGCCATCTCTACCGGAAGGCCATGTCTGCGTATCAGAAGGTCAACGGCATAGGCTATCACTTCAGTATCGGTCTGCATAGTGCAGTTGTAGCCGAATTGCTCCAGATGCCGTCGGTTTATCCCGTAAGATGAGATTTCACCGTTATGAACTACAGTCCAGTCCAGGACATTAAAGGGATGTGCTCCACCCCACCAGCCAGGAGTATTGGTTGGAAACCTGCCGTGGGCTGTCCAGAGGTAACCTTCATACTGCTCCAGACAGAAATATTCTGCTATCTCCTCGGGATAACCCACTCCCTTGAATACTCCCATATTTTTGCCGCTAGAGAAGACGAAGGCACCTTCTATCTTGGTATTGATTTCCATAACTCTATCTACAATATAGTCATCTTCTCGCTGGCCACAAGTTCCCTCGCTTTTCACTTCGAGGAAATAACGCCATACCAAGGGAGGGTTCACTATAGCTGGAATCGGCCTAGTGGGCACTTCTTCAGCGTAAATCATGTGGAATTTTTGCCTGAGGAAGTCTTCTACTCTGGCTTGCCCTGCGCGACTCAAATACATTAAGTGGAAGGCGTAGCAATTAGCATATTTGGGGTATAAGCCATAGACAGCAAATCCACCGCCCAGACCGTTGCCCCGAGCATGCATGTTAGCGATAGCTTCTACTACCTTCTTACCTGAAAACCGCCTCCCAGCAGTATCCATCATTCCAAAGATGGAACAGGCATCCATTACCTTATCATCTTGATAAAAGTTGTTTATCCTGCCTAATTCTTTCAACGGCTTAGCCTACTCAACAAGATAGTTATTCTCCAACAAAAGTTTTCTCTCCAGTCTGAATAGACGGAACGCTCTGGAGAAGCAATCCTGGCGGTGCTTCCAACCGCTCTCGCCACAACGCCTGGGGGAAAAAGGCCAGCCCGAAATTGTCTGCCAGGAGCGATTGCTTGAAGCTTTCCACATTGATTTTGTCCCTCATGAGACCGAAAATGATGCCCGATTTCTCAATATTTCCCACGGATATCATTCCCGCTATGAAGTTGTCTTTCAATATGACCTTCTGGTATGTACTCGTCTCTTGCTTGCTCATAACCTCGTAGTCATCGTTATTAGGTGCCGTCGGCATTCCTGCCGACACGATGTCAATTCCAAAATAGTTGAGTGAATTCATGGCAGTGCCGCCGGGATATTTGGTAGGAATGCCAGCCATGTTAAATCCGGCGATCCTGCCTCCGATATAGGCGTTGGGCCAAATAGGGATGAGTCTGTTATCCTCGTACACAAAATCATATGCTTCAACCACATCCCCACAGGCGTAAACATCAGGGTGATTTGTAGCTAAATGGCGATCCACTACTATGCCCCTGTTCACTTCTAATTTGGTATCTAATGCCAGCTCCGAGCGTGGTGACACTCCGATAGCCACCAACACTAAATCGCAAGTCATTGTCTCCCCATTATCCAGGGTGACTCCTTCCGCCGTTTCTCTTCCATTGATTTCAACCACAGTATGACCTGCAACGATTTCCACACCGGCTTGTTTTAGGACTTCTTCCGCCATTAAGGATGCCCGTTGGTCGAGGATGGTATTCAATATTCTATGTTTCATTTCCACTACTACTACATCAAATCCTCGCTTCACCAGGGCTTCGGTTACGCTAATTCCGATGAGCCCGCCGCCAATGACCACTGCCTTTCTGGCGCTGCCCAGGAATCTGTCAACCGCCTTGGCATCATCAAGGTTGGTGAAGGTAAAAACACCTCTCTTATCACTTCCTTTAATCTTAGGGAAGATGGGGTTGCCTCCTACGGCGAGCAGGAGCTTGTCCCAGGCAATCTGCGTGCCATCTTCCGACCACGCAGTCTGGGCATCTAGCTCCAGGTGTGTCACCTTCTTGCCTGGAAGAAGAGTAATATTATTCTGTTCATAGAAGTTGACGGGACGGAATAGTATCTCTTCGAATGTTCGTTCTCCCGCTAGATATTTTGAGATAAGAGGGCGTGAATAGGCTGGATAAGGTTCTTCGGAAACGATGGTCAGCGCACTCTCCTTGTCTACCTGACGTATGGCTTCGGCAGCCCCAATGCCGCCAGCCGAATTTCCTATAATAAGATACTTTGTTTGCACGTCTTATCTCCCATTTAACGCCAGTTTCAAGAAGTTTGCATACATCCTCAGTCCATGCTCACCACTTTTCTCAGGGTGAAACTGAGCTGCAATCAGGTTATCCTTGATTACCATACTGCACATAGACACACCATAGCTTGTAGTGCCGGCCACAACCGACATATCTTCGGGCTCAGCATAGAAGCTGTGAACGAAGTAAAAATTCGCTTCATCTGGTATGCCCTCAAAGATGGAGTGGCTAACTCTCTGTTTCACCTGATTCCAACCTATGTGCGGGATTTTGAATCCGGGAGGCAATTTCTTTACCTTTCCAGGAATTACCTTTAGGCACTCATACCAGCCTCCTTCTTCAGTTCCTGAAAGCAGTATTTGCAGTCCCACGCAAATAGCAAATAATGGTCGTTGTCGTTGTATCAGTTGCCGAATAACGTCGGTCATACCTAATTTATTCAGGCTACTAATAGTATCGGCAGCAGCGCCAACACCAGGGAGGATCACTGCAGCAGAATCAAGCACTTCGCGGGAGTCGCTTGTTATCATCGGTTGGTACCCCAACTTCTTAATGGCGTTAGCGACGCTGCGCAGATTACCTGCACCGTAGTCGATTATGCTGATAACTTTGGCCATGTCATTCCCTTTTCTCATCTGCGCTCAGCACAAGCGCTTCGTTAGGACAATTAATTACGCAGGCAGGTATCTCCCGTCCCGGGCAAAGGTCGCATTTGATAACAGTCTTGCTGTCCAGGTCGCGACTAAGCGCCCCGCAAGGGCAGGCTACTATGCATGTCCAGCAGCCAATACACTTTTCCATATCGACCACAACCTCATCACTTATGGACTCTTTGTGCATCGCACCTGTAAGACAAGAATAGACACACCAGGGCTCAGTGCAGTGGCGACATTGAATCGGAAAAGAAACTTCTACATTTCTCTCGACATGCACACGAGGTAAAGGACGCGGAGTCTCCTTTTTAAATGCTTTGATCAGGTCCTTAGATTGAGAATGCTCTAGCTGGCAATAAACTTGACACAGTCCGCAACCGATGCAGGCCTCTTCTTTGACATACACTCTTTTCATGCTTAATGCCCCAAGTCTTTCTCAATTATCTAACGTACGTCGGTAACCGTTTGCCTACTACATCTTAGCAGCGTCGAACTATTTTGTCAACATGTAACAAACATTTAACTTGTTTGTAACATTGTGGAAACATAGGAGTTCTATGCTTTGGTCAAGAAAGCGCATGGACAAGAACCAAATCATAGAACTGTGGAGAGGCTTATCACCTCATTTGGTCAAAGCTATGTCTGGTCAGAAGCTTGCTGAGAACGGATGTGCTGAGGAAGAGAAGAGCAATGAAACCAACGAAGACAAAGCGAGTCGCCCCGTCGAAAGTAGCCATGAGAAAGATAATGTTTAGAAATGGGATTTCAAATGCCTATTGATACTGGTGACACTGCCTGGGTGTTGATATCCACAGCACTGGTATGGCTTATGGTGCCGGGCCTGGCTCTGTTCTACGGCGGCATGGTGAGAAGAAAAAACCTTCTTGCTACTATGATGATGAGTTTCGCCATCATTGCCGTGGTATCTGTCCTCTGGGTCCTTTACGGTTATAGCTTAGGCTTTGGCCCGGACAAAGGTGGTATCATCGGCGGCCTCGACTGGCTCGTCCTCAGAAATGTAGGACAGGACCCCTCGTCTGTGTATGCCACCACTGTTCCCCATCTAGCTTTCATGGCCTTTCAGGCCATGTTTGCCATAATTACGGTAGCTTTAATCACGGGGGCCGTGGTTGAGCGAATGAAATTCAGTGCCCTGCTCATGTTTTCTGCCTTGTGGTTGACTCTGGTCTACTGCCCGGTGGCACACTGGGTGTGGGGCTCCGGCGGCTGGCTGGCTAAGCTGGGGGCCCTGGACTTCGCCGGTGGCACCGTAGTTCATGTAAATGCTGGTGTTTCGGCACTGGCTCTAGCCCTAGTACTGGGGCCACGCAAAGGATTCAAGGAAAGGGAGTCCATGGAACCGAACAATATACCCATGGTGGTGCTTGGCGCTGGATTGCTCTGGTTTGGCTGGTTCGGTTTCAATGCCGGCAGTGCCCTTACCTCAGGAGGCTTGGCATCCAGCGCCTTCGTGGCTACCAACACCTCTGCTGCATCTGCTGCCTTAACCTGGATGATTCTTTCCTGGGTTAATCGTAAACCGTCAATGCTTGGCGCTGCTACCGGTGCTGTGGTGGGATTGGTGGCCATCACGCCGGCTGCTGGCTTCGTACATCCATTGGCTGGCATTCCGATAGGAGCCATAGCTTCGATACTCTCCTATCAAGTGATGATCTGGAGAAGCAGGGCAAACAGGGTGGATGAATCTCTAGATGTATTCGCTTGCCACGGGATGGGGGGAATTTGGGGGGCTTTCGCTACCGGCATTCTTGCGACCGTCATTGTAAATCCCAGCGGAGCTGACGGTGCGATTTATGGAAATGGGATACAGGTTTTGAAACAACTGGCTTCGGTGGCTGCTGTTGGAGGGTATTCTTTTGGAGTCTCTTGGGGACTGGCGAGAATGTTGAAAGCTACCATGGGGCTGAGAGTCAGCGCCACAGAGGAAACTGTGGGGCTAGACATTTCGCAACATGGCGAAAGGGCCTACGGAGGCGCGCTGCGATGAAGTTGGTAGAGGCGATTATCCGGCAGGAGAAGTTAGATGCCGTGAAGGCAGCACTTGAGGCTAGTGGTTATTTCGGTATGACGGCCAGTGAAGTGAGTGGCCGAGGCAGACAGGGAGGTCTCAGGCTGCAGTGGCGAGTGGGCGAATACAAAGTAGACTTGCTGCCCAAGACTAAGATTGAGGTAGTCGTCCTGGACGACGACCTCGCCAAAATACTGAATGCCATTACTACAGCAGCAAGAACCGGAGAAATGGGCGACGGCAAGCTCTTCGTTCTGCCCGTCGAGAATGCGGTGCGTGTCAGGACCGGCGAAGAGGGCGACAATGCTATTTGACCCAATGATAGAGAGGGCAAAGTGTAACTCATAAAGAAACAGAAAAAGCTTGATATAATATACAAAACAAGGAGGAAAAGCATGACGGACAAGAAAAGCAGAGAAGAAGCAAAACAATATGTTCTAAAGATGGCAAAGGAGCATGATGTAAGATTCGTCTGGCTGTGGTTTACCGACATTTTGGGTTCCCTCAAGAGCCTTTCCATTGGCATAAACGAGCTGGAGACCACCTTGGAAGAAGGAATGGGTTTTGATGGTTCCTCGATTCAAGGTTTCGCCCGTATTGATGAGAGCGACATGGTTGCTATGCCTGACCCTGACACTTTTCAACTACTCCCCTGGATGCCTAGGGAGCACACGGCAGTGGCCCGCATGTTTTGCGACATTTTGAAACCGGGAGGTCAGACTTTTGAAGGCGATCCCAGATTTGTACTGAGAAAGAATCTGGAACGAGCTGCGAATCTTGGTTACACCTATTATGTTGGCCCCGAGCTAGAGTACTTCTATTTTAAGGACTCAAAAAGCTGTGAGGGTTTGGACCAAGGCGGGTACTTCGATATGACTCCGCCAGATGCGGCCCATGACCTGAAGCGAGAGACAGTGATCGCACTGGAGGCCATGGGCATTGGTATTGATAAGTCCCATCATGAGGTCGCCACCAGTCAGCACGAAATAGACATGCGCTATACCGATGCCCTGACTATGGCTGATAATGTGATGACCTATCGCATTGTGGTCAAGGAAATAGCTCTGAGGCACGGAGTCTATGCCACTTTTATGCCCAAGCCGGTCTTCGGCATCAATGGTAGTGGGATGCACGTGCACCAGTCGCTATTCAAGGGCGAGCGCAATGCTTTTTTTGATAAGAATGGGAAGTATCATCTCTCTAAAACAGCTTTAAGCTTCCTTGCTGGGCTTCTGAAATATGCGCCCGAGTTTACCACGGTCACCAATCAGTGGGTTAATTCCTTTAAGAGGCTGGTGCCAGGCTGGGAGGCGCCGGTGTATATCTCCTGGGCGACACGCAACCGCTCCGACCTGATTAGAGTGCCGGAATACAAGCCGGGCAAGGAAGATGCGACCAGATTCGAGCTCCGTTCTCCTGACCCAGCATGTAACCCCTACCTTTGTTTTAGCGTGATGCTGGCCGCCGGACTGGCAGGAATTGAGGAGGGATTGGAAGCACCGGCACCCGTGGAGGCGAATGTCTATCACATGTCCGATCATGAAAAGAAGGAACGAGGGATAGGTAGTCTGCCAGCCAGTCTCTTTGAAGCGATTCGGCTTACTGAGAGGAGCGAGCAAGTGCGGAAAGCCCTTGGCGACCATGTTTTCAATGCTTTTATCGAGAATAAGAAGATTGAATGGGATCGCTATCGCATCCATGTTACCGACTATGAGCTTGCCAGATACCTACCGATCTTGTAGTCTGATGACATGCTGGTTGTGCTGATTAATCTACTCAGAGCGCCGCAAAAGGGGGACTGAGCGGGCGGTTGTCCACGTTGATGTCGTGGAGATGGAGTGTGTTGAGGCGATCATCAGATGAGGCGGAAAAGTTTTTGGGACAGGCTTTAGCCCTGCTTTAGGTCTCTTTTTAGGCTCTCTATCACTGTGGCAAATTCTTGACTGTATCTTTCTTGTTGGTTCGACAGAAAGTCTCGCCATTGAGGAAGCTGTTTTATCGCCTCATCAACACTGAGCTGAACCATCATGGTGCCTTGTCCTTGCTGGACTTGCCTCATCCTTAGTCGGGGATTTCTCTCGACTTCGGCTTTTATGCCATTGTAGGATTGCTCTATTTCCGCTCTATATCTCTTCTGCAGGTCGCCTATCCGCTTCAGATTTAGCTCAATTGTAGGAGTGTTTTGTTCTTGCTTCAGGGTCTCTATGGCTAGAATCCCGTCCCTTTTCCTTTGTAACTCGGCTGGAGTACTCCCAAAACTGAGCGAATCCAGCAGTCTCACCTGGGCTTCCTTTAGAAGGGATGGCTTGCCCGCTTCCTTTAGCCTCTTCCACAAATTCTCCGGGTCAATCTGGCCTTGATAGAATTCCGAGAGTAGAGAGTCTATCTTCTCGGAATCGGCCGTCTTCTCTTTTTCTTCTTGAGTCAACTCACCAATCTTGGCTAATCTCTCTCTGGCGATTGGTGAAAGGTCTTGCTCCCAGTTCTTCATCGATTAACTCCTCATAAACAGGCGACAACTATTTTACACCGCAGCAGATGGGAAGATAGTATATAATATGAAATCAAATTTGGGGAGTGCGATGGGAGTCAGACTTTGCCAAGAGCCGCAGCTGGAGAGCAACCTTATGTTGTCCGGGGAAGAGAACGGAGAGCTAGTGAGAAGGATTGAATATTTCGTAAGAGGAAGAGGATGAGTCAGATTCAGGCGAAGGGAGTCTTGTCAAGATGTTAGCGAAGGCAAAGAGTGCTGCTGTGGTGGGTCTGGACGGAGCCGTGGTGGAAGTGGAAGTAGATTTGTCACCAGGCTTACCTTCTTTCACCATCGTGGGACTACCCGACAAGGCAGTTCAGGAAGCTAGGGAAAGGGTGAGGTCAGCCGTAAGGAATTCCTACTATAAGTTCCCTAGCAGACGTATCACCGTCAACCTTGCTCCAGCCGACTTGAAAAAAGAAGGCCCTGCCTACGACTTACCCATGGCCATAGGCATACTGGTTAGCTCAGGACAGTTAAACACCGACCTATCCCACAGTATCTTTCTGGGGGAACTCTCTCTGGACGGCAAGCTACGCCATACTCATGGGATATTACCCATGGTGGCCTTAGCTCGTGATAAAGGCTTATCTACTGTATTTGTGCCTTATGACGATGCTAGAGAGGCGTCTCTAATAGACAATATACACATATTTCCTGCAGAATCGTTGGCGCAGCTGGTTGTTCACCTTCAAGGCGAGGCGGTCATCTCCGAGTATCATAGCAAGCCAAATTGGGAGCAGGAATTTCGCCCCAGCTACGCTTTTGACCTCAGTTACATAAAAGGCCAGGAACACGCCAAAAGAGCTCTGGAGATAGCTGCGGCCGGAAGACACAACATTCTTATGTGTGGCCCGCCGGGTAGCGGCAAGACTATGCTGGCTCGTTCTTTGCCCTCGATACTCCCCCTGTTGACGATGGAGGAAGCTATCGAAGTAACTAAGATCTACAGCGTCTGTGGGTTGCTGCCGCAAGACACACCGGTTGTGGTAGAGCGTCCTTTTCGCTCCCCTCACTATACCATCTCTCACGCTGGATTGGTGGGAGGGGGACAATGGCCGAGGCCCGGGGAGATAAGCTTGGGACACCACGGGGTGCTTTTCCTGGACGAATTCCCTGAGTTCGGGCACATCACGCTGGAATCGCTACGCCAACCCATAGAGGACAGGACAATTACCGTGAGCCGTGCTCACGGGAGTGTTACCTTCCCTGCCAGCTTCATGCTGGTCGCTGCTATGAATCCCTGTCCATGTGGATACTATGGCGATCCATTTAAGGAGTGCAAATGCTCGTCAGGGGAAATCTCTCGCTATCACAAAAGAATAAGCGGCCCATTACTGGATCGTATTGATATCTTCGTTGATGTTCCACATATTGACTACGAGAAACTCACCGAGGATAAGATTGGAGAAAGCTCGGACAAAGTCAGGGCGAGAGTTAAGTCAGCACACGAGGTACAGGTTGAACGGTTTCGAGCCACCAAGCTGAAGTGTAATGCCGATATGACGCCCAAGGAAGTGAAGGAATTCTGCACGGTCGAACCAGCGGCCCAGAACCTGCTCCGCGCCGCCATGAAGCAGCTTCATCTCACCGGCCGCGCCTTCCACCGCATCCTCAAACTTTCCCGCACCATTGCCGATTTAGAGAATAGCGATATTATCAAGACACATCATATGGCTGAAGCTCTGCAGTACCGTCATAAGGAAATAATCTAGGCCTAAAACCTGCCGGTTATACGAGCCAAGCCAGAAGCAGCGTATGCCAGCACCAAGCCGTGAGGCACGAAGTAGTCTTTTTCTTCACTAAGATACTTTTAGTATTATTACCACTGAGAATGTATTTTCGAGGAGGTCAGGGCAATGAAGCATAACAAGAGAATATCTCCGAGTCAGGTAGGCAGGAAATTAAGAGCGCAGTTCGGCGCAGGGATTCTCGTTGTCGTGCCGATTATTATTGCCATATTGATACTGGTCTGGCTCTTCAACTATATCGACAACATAGCCCAGCCTGTCGCCCAGTCGCTGTTGGGGCGCACTATTCCTGGCCTGGGATTTGGCATTATGGTACTGCTAATCTACCTGACCGGACTCGTAGCGACTAGCCTTATCGGGAAGAGACTTATTCGTTACGGGGAATCTCTACTAGCTAGAGTGCCCATGTTTCGATATGTCTACACGGGGATCAAGCAAATCATGGAAGCGTTCGCCACTCCTCGAGAGGGCGGATTTCTACAGGTGGTCCTCGTGGAATTCCCCAAACAGGGTATGAGAGCCATAGGTTTTGTAACGAATGAATCACGAATCGAGTCCGGTGAAAAGCTGCTCAACGTGTTTATACCGACATCCCCCAATCCGACATCTGGCTATTTAGAGATTGTAAGGGAAAGTGATGTTATCCGGACTAATATATCAGTTGATGACGCGCTGAAAATGGTTTTGTCTGGCGGCAAAGTGTCAATTCAGGAGGTCACCGATAAACTGGGTGCTCAGAGTTAATCAGCAAAACATTTCCTGTTCCAGAAGAAGCTTAACGTGGAACAGACCACAGAATCCCGCCAATGATCAGCAGTACAATGCCGACGATAAGCGAAATCCAGCCTCCTATTTTCCAGGCCTGCAGCCAGAAACGCTCATGTTCGTGGGTTATGGTCTCCTTGATATCTCTTTGGGTTAGCAGAATCGAATTGTAGTATTTCCTCTTTTCTCTTCTGTTCCCGAGAATGAAAATAATACCCAAGAGGACGAAAAATCCTCCCAACCCTAGGATAACCTGGTAACTGGCCTGAGACATATTGCCTCACCTCCCCCCTCAAGAATTCGGGAATCTTGTGTTAACCCTACTTAATCTCTACGGTCGCTCCGGCAGCTTCCAGTTTCTGCTTTATTGTGTCGGCCTCTTCCTTGGGGATGCCTTCTTTTACTACCTGTGGAGCAGCTTCTACCAGGTCCTTGGCTTGCTTTAATCCTAGAGTGGTTACCTCACGTACTGCCTTGATAACCTCAATCTTCTTCTCGCCAAAGCTCTTCAGGGTGACGGTGAATTCCGTCTTTTCCTCCGCCGCGGCTGCTTCGGCCGGCTTGCCAGGAGCAGCTGTTGGGGACGCTGCCGCTGCTACTGCCACCGGGGCAGCGCTAACTCCAAATTCATCCTCGAGTGTTTTGACCAGATCAGATAGATCCAGCACTGTCATACTCTTGATGGCAGCAATGATTTGCTCCTTGGTCAAGACTTTGGTCTCTTTCTTTGCTGTTGGAGCGTCCTTTGCCTCCTCTTCCTTGACTTCCTTCTTTGCCCTGGAGGTTTTCTTTACCTCAACTTCCTTGGCTTCTTTCTCGACTTCTTCTGGTGACATGATTTCCTCCTTCGTTATTTACCAATGGTCTGAGCCCTGTTCTGTAATACGGTCAAAAGCCCCCGCAAGGGAAAGCTGAGAAGGTTATGTAAAGTTACCACGGGGGCTTGCAGTTGCCCGAGCAATCTGGAGATGAGGACTTCCCTAGGTGGCAAACTAGCCAGGATTGTCAGTTGCTCTGGGAGCAAAATTCGGTCTCCTAATAATCCTCCTCTAATCTGCAGAGACAATGCCGAGGATTTGACATGTTGGTTAAGAGTCTTGACTGTATTAACTGCATCATCATATCCGAAGGCCAGAGCCACAGGACCCTCGACTATATCCCTCAAATGTGGCTTGCCTGCCTGGTCAGCGGCGCGGTAGACGAGGGTGTTCTTGACCACATGATACCCGATACCTGCTTTCGCCAGAGCATCACGCAAATCAGCCATTTGTTTGGCAAGCAGGCCTTGATAGTTGGTAGCGATGATAATATTGCTGCGGGACAAATCATCCACCAGATTGCTCACTATTTGCACTTTTTTTTCTTTTAACATATTCTTTGCCTTCTTCTGACTCCTCTCGTCATGGGAGTGCAAGTCTATAACAAAAAATCCCTGTGCCAGTGGACACAGGGTTAACTCAGGCCTGGGCAGGCAAACTCTTTAAACCCCCAGGGTACCTGCTGTCACTGGCGTGCATTGATTATAACACAAGAGATTCGATTAGTAAAACAAGGGTGAAGTGGGAAGCATGCCATGATTGCCCATACACTTCTCGTCATGCCGAGTCTTCTTTCCGGTGTGACTGCAATCTAATTACCTCTATACCAAGGGAAGATGCTACAATTGTGTTGACCAGGAGGATCAAGAAATGGGTGATATTCTAGATGAAGTGACGGCGCTCATCAAGTGTAAGGAATGTCCTTGGTATAAGAACTGCCTGACTCCAGTTCAAGTTAGCATTGAAGATATCGCGCAGTTTCGGATAGCGATGCAGGGGGCAAATTTGCCTGAGCAAGCCAAAGGTGAACTAGACCAGATCATGGAAAGCGTGGCCTCCATGAGTCAGGAGATGGTTCTTCAGAGCTGCCCTGTATTTACTCAGCGGCTCAAGGAAGATCCCAGACTTGCTCAGAGAATCAAGAAGCTGATGCAGAACTGGGGAAAAGAAGAGCAAGAAGGTGAGCATTAGTACTTATGAAAAGTCTGTGCTGTTCTTTCGTGGTTGGGCTGATCTCGATATAGAGTCTCGCGGGGCTTTGAAGGCGTCTTTTCTGTGGGCTGAATATCCGTGTCAGAGCAGTTAGGCAAAATAGAGAGGCTTGAAGTTAAGCACTTCAAGCATGGGAAGAAGCTTTATCTTGTCCCTATTGTATATTCTGGCGAGGGAGCTCCTGATGAATACAAAGCAAGATGTGATCGTTATTGGCAGCAAGTGGCAGAACAACTGACCAATTTGACGTCAAAGATTGGAAAGGTGATACGGGTCTATCACGAATCAGTCTTTCAATCCGGGGTCGATGGAATGAAGGCCGTGGAGGGGCTTAACCCAAGCAGCTATCGAATTGCCAAGACTCAGTGTGACAATGGCGCTGTCTTTGAGGCAATTGAAGAAAGGGAGTTGTTTGAAGAAGCCATGGACTGGCAGAGATGCCTGACGCTTGGCTTTATGAGCGACAAGGTGGCGAGTAGAGTCTCCGAATTCTACGTTGAAGCGATAAAGAAACGAAATGAGTTTATGGCTAGAAAGATAGACGAGACGCTCAAAGACGATGAGGCTGGCCTTTTATTCATTAGAGAGGGACATTCAGTACAATTCCCTTCGGATGTAGAGGTATTCAGTATTTTCCCGCCCGCTCTGGACGAACTGCGTCGCTGGCTCCGCGACCAGGCCAAGTCGGGCTATGAGAAACCTGCGGAAGAAAGCAAAGAACAGGCCGAGTCAGAAATCGAGGAGGTCGAGAAAAAGACCGGGAAGAGGACGAAAGGAGACTAAAGAGCAATCCTGGTTTTGAGGGCATTTCAATGAGGATAAGGAAATCTGCTGTTGCCGGCATGTTTTATGCTGGCGCTGCCAAGGAATTGGAAGAACAAATTGAGTGGTGTTACAAGCATGAGCTCGGACCTGGAGCCATACCCCGGGTGAATGGCAAAGGACTGAGGGAGATTGTGGCAATCGTTGCACCACATGCTGGCTATTATTACTCGGGACCAGTGGCGGCGCACGCCTATAAGGAACTTGCTGAGGATGGAGTGTTTGATACCGCAGTGATACTTGGTCCCAACCACACTGGCTATGGACCTTCGGTCTCTCTATGGGCGGGCGCTAGCTGGAGCACGCCCTTAGGTGAAGTAGGGATAGACAAGAAAGTCGCCCAAGCGCTTCTGGGTGAAGTAATCAAAGCAGACGAGGCAGCCCATATGCATGAGCACAGTATCGAAGTGCAATTACCTTGGCTGCAATACCTTTACAAGAAGGTGAAGATTGTGCCCATAACTATGCTGGCTCAAGACATAGAAACAGCGCGGATGGTGGGCAAAGCTATTTCCCTGGCAGGCAATGACATAGTGATTATTGCCAGTAGCGATTTCACACACTATGAACCCCATCGTGTAGCTATGGAAACGGATGGCTCTGTGATAGAGGCCATACTTGCACTTGATGAGGAAGAGTTGTATAAGCGCTGTGAGAGCCTCAATTGTACTATGTGTGGTTATGGGCCGGTGGCTGCAGCCATTGTCGCCGCCAAGGAAATGAAAGCCCAGAAGGCACGTCTGTTGAAATATGCCACCAGTGGAGACACAAGTGGCGATTTGTCGCGAGTAGTAGGCTACAGTTCCATCGTGATAAGACGGTAGTTGACTGTCATCGAGAGCTGATTATTTCCCCTTGGGCTTCCGCATCAATCGTAAGAATGCCAAAAGAGTCTGTCGCCTTTCCGGGATTGAAAAGGAGGATGTCCTTGATGACTTTGTTTTGGGAGCGGTGAGAATGGCCATAGACGATGATGTCAATCCGGTCTGATTCAAAGGTCCTCCTGACTCTCTCTTCTATTCCCCAAGGACCGCCCGAGCCGTGTGTTATGCCGATTCGCTTGTTTTCAATTTCGACAATTTCCTTGATCGGGAGTACAGTCTTTATCTCTCTTGAATCCATATTACCCTGGACTGCCTTCACCTCCCTTAATTGTCTCAACCCATCGAGTAGCTGTACATCGGTGAAGTCTCCAGCGTGGATTACCAAATCTACTGTGGAGAGGGCAACAATTACCTTCTTAGGGAGGTATTCGAGCTTGTCTACATGGGTGTCAGCAAGTACGGCTATCCGCATACAAGCCTCCTTGAGGTGAAGGACTGCAAAACACTTCCTATTGGCCATTTTGGGAGGTGACTTGTTTCACCAATTGGATGGTTTTGTCCATGCCAGACAGTGAGAAAGATAGACCCATCTGCTTCAGGTCTTTGTAGCCCAATCCCCGGAACAATTTTACTCCGGCCACTCTAGTCATTTCATCGTAAATAGCTGGCCAGTCTGGGGTCCGCCTCTGGGCGCAAAAAAGAATAAAATCCCTGAGCTGGGGGGATACGTCATCCATATATCGTCATTCTAATGGTCAGGATGCAGATTTAACAAACCTGTCTATGGCCGCTGGGCTGTTGTCCTCACCCTTGTTCTTTCCTTGGATAGTCCCTCGGTCAAGGCTTGAGTCTCATCCTTGTCCTTCACCACATATCGGCCCGAAGAAAATTTCTGGACGAGTAAACCTGTAAGCCGAGTTCTGTACTCCGACCATGCCGGAGCGGTGACCATCCATCTAGCCTTGATGTTACCATCAAGGTCAAGCGACCAACCCGAGGGTCTCGGCCGAGCACCTTAAACTTATCCCGGAGCCGTAAGACTCTGGGTAGTTTGGCCCTCTTATTTGGTCTTGCTCCGGATGGGGTTTGTCCAGCCAACCAGTCTCCTGGTTGCTGGTGAGCTCTTACCTCGCCATTTCACCCTTGCCCGCGCTGGCTAAACCAGCCGCTGGCGGTGTGTTTCTGTGGCACTTTCCATAGGGTCTCCCCTCCTGGGTGTTACCCAGCACCCTGCTCGGTGGAGCTCGGACTTTCCTCCCTGGGCAGATTGAATCCAGGGCGGTCACCCGGTTTACTCGCCCAAATCTATTCTATAGTTAACTGGGAGAGAGGTCAAATTCATGAATCGTCTGACGGCACAAGTACTTGTCGGCAAAACCACAGCCTGCAACAGTCTGACGCAGAGGTGACGCCAACTTCGGAGTTTTGATTTGAAGCTAGCGGGTGAAAGTGAGCTGTAGCGCAGCAACAAAACGCGTTCTTGAGGTATAATATAGGAGGATGGTGATGGGGCTCGAGCACTGCCGTTATGGGCTGGGCCAAAAGCATAACTGGAGGTGAACCGATGCAACCACTAGACATGGACTGGGTTGTCGCAGGTAAGCGATATCGCACAAATACAGCCACGCTAATAGCGCATGACGCATACTGGAACGGTTATAGCTGTGAGCAAGGCGGCCGTAATACATTCCTATTCAGAACGCCGAATGGTAATTTCTTCGCCCAATATCAAACACTGTTGCCAGTTGAAACGGGGAAAATCGCCCCCTTAGAAATAGACGAAGCCGTATCTCTGTATCACTCGCTATACAAGAAGGAAGTTCCCTTCAAAGTTGCTTTTCCGGATGTCAAAGTAAAGGACGCTTAGCATTCCTTTACCTTGTCGCGACCGGCGCCTATGAGGGGATAAAGTCCTGGCTACCACAGATTTCCACTTGTCCAGACTATGATTTGAGCCTAGTATTTGGTATATGTCCAGGCTGATGTGGGCACTACTTCATATATGG
>MGMS01000001.1 GCA_001796515.1 Chloroflexi bacterium RBG_13_51_36 | reverse complement strand
ATGAGGTCAAAAAGAACATCGAGCGAGTAGTCGGTTATGTATGATACAATGAAGGATTGGAGGGGTGAGCAATGAATTGGTTAGACATTGTCATAGTAGTCGTGGCAGTTTTGCTGGGTCTGGCAGGCTTGCGGCAAGGAATCATCAGGACAGTATTCGGCATTGCCGGGTTAATAGCTGGCATAGTTTTAGCCGGGCGTTACTACGACAACCTTGCGGCAGCGCTTTTTCCCGCCGGCGGTACTGGGGCCCACATAGCCGCCTACGTCATCATCTTGTTGGCTACTTTGCTTGTAGCTGGTGTAGTTGGCTGGCTTATAGCCAAGCTGGTTCATTTTGCCATGCTTGGCTGGCTGGATAGACTTGTGGGCTTTATTCTTGGGGTGTTCATAGGAGGCCTGATATGCGCTGCTGTTCTTGCTATTGTACTCACGTATTACCCAGGCGCGGAGGCAGTTATCAGTCGATCGGGACTAGCCAGATTCTTGATGGATGGATTTCCCCTGCTATTGGCACTTCTGCCTGCGGAATTCGACTTCATCCGCGACTTCTTTGCTACGAGCTAGCGTGTATTTCACCCTTCAAGAACGCCGTCTAATACCTTCTGGAGTTCTTTCTTGGGCTTGTAGCCGATAACTTGCTGAACAGGTTGACCGCCTTTGAATACAATCATAGTAGGAATGGAAGCTATTCCGTACTTGGCGGCCAAGGGACCATTGGCATCCACGTCCACTTTGGCGAAGTCTATTTTGCCGGTGTAGTCTTTCGCCAATTCCTCCAGAATAGGAGCAGTAGCGCGGCAAGGGCCGCACCATTGCGCCCAGAAATCTACCAAAACCGGCGACTTCGCCTGTAAAACTGTTTTCTTGAAACTGTCCTCACCGACTATCGGTTGTATCATGGGTTTGACCTCCTTGCTCAAATTCTATGTCCAAAGAAAAGAAGTTAATGGCATTTCTCGTTGTCTGTTCCGCAATTGTAGCTTCATCAATTCCTACAAGCTGGGACACAGCCTTCATGCTTCTCAGGACATCGGCGGGCTGAGACTCATACCGTGCTGCCCTTCCATAAGTGACAGGGCAATCTGTCTCCAGAAGTAACCTGTGCAAAGGCGCTTCTTTGACTGCCCTTCTATGCTCTTCATGATACTCAGCAGCCGGCGTGGCTGAAACAAAATAGCCGCCGTTAATTATATCCCTAAGAACACTGGAAAAGCCAGTGAACCAGTGAAAAACGGCCTTATCTACGCCGACATCCTGAATCAAGTGCAGTGCATCTTTCCAGGCATATCTACTGTGAATTATTGCGGGCTTATCACATTCCTTAGCTATATTCAGAAGCCTACCTAGAACTTCTTGCTGTAATCCTTTAGACGCTACCTTCAATACCCTTTTGTCATAGTCCAAACCTATTTCGCCAACAGCCACGGCCGCACCAATATTTCGCTCAATAGACCGCAGACTATCATCTATCTGAGAAGTCCCCAGATTAGCCAGTTTCCAGGGATGCAAACCCAAAGCAGGATAGACAAAATGGCGATGTTCCTGTGATATCTCCAACGTTTTTATGTTCGATTGGTGGTCTGATCCGACAGCCACTATGGCAACAATGCCGACTTTCTCAGCTTCCTCGAGTGCCAAATCGAGATTCTTCAGTTCGTCGAGATGAGCATGTGTATCGATGAGGTTATGCACTAGATGTTCTTCTCGTCAAGCATGGCCTTGTAATACTTAAGCCCCAATTCAGTCGGCTTGTAGCCATAAAGAGCAAACCTGTCTTCTCGCTCCCTGGTGATTAGATTTGCCGATACCAATGCCCGCAAAATTGCCTCGCCAAAGTACCCGCTCAAATTAAGGTGATGGTCAGGAACCGCTTTGTGGGTCACTTCATACTCTCGGCAAAGAGCAGCCAGGAGCTTAGCCGGCTCTCTCTCCAAGCTCTGGAACAAGGCTTGCATAGTCTCGGTCTTCTTTACTACTTCAACAAAATCCTCAAAGGCACCCATATCCTAACTCCTAATTCTAACAGAATAACAGTCCTTTTTGCCGTGATGTATTCTCCTGAAATGATATTTTAGCGACCGGAGCTCCCTGCGACAACTGTAGCCAGACCACTATTGCCACCGGTATTGACACTCCTAGTGCCCGATGCTATAGTGAAAGTGGTAGCATACTGAATGAGGTGTAAGAATGAACTACGGGCGTGAGCTATTGAAGGGAAATACCGATTCGTTGCTGCTGTGCTTGATTAGTCGAGAGCCTACGTATGGATACCAGATAGTAAAGGAACTGGAGAAGAGGAGTAATGGGTATTTTCAGTTCAAAGAAGGCACTCTTTACCCTGCTCTCCATCGGCTCGAGCGAGACAATCTCATCAGCGGTAAATGGCAGATACTGCCCAATGGACAGCAAAGACGTTATTACTATATAACTGAAAGAGGACAGCAGGTTCTAGCTAAACGGCTCGCTACATGGCAGGACTTCTCTACGGCAGTTAAATCAGTTATACAACCGGAAACGACATAAGGCCAGTATAGTGAGTAGCATAAGCCATTATCTAAACAGATTTAAGTCTAGCCTCAAGATTGACCATACTATAAGAGACGGCGTGGCTCAGGAACTTCGCGCGCATCTGGAAGATAGAATTCGGGAGCTAGAAGAGAAGGGGCTCAGCAGGGAGGAAGCGAGCAAAATCGCGGTACAATCTCTAGGCTCTCCCGAATTAATTGCCGAGCAGATCTATGAAACGCACGCTCAAGGTAGCTGGAAGGAGGCACTTCTAAGCGCCTCCCCCCACCTTCTCGTTGCTTTGCTCTTCACTTCATATTACTGGCAAAACATAGTCTACGCATCAATTATATTGACACTAACGGTGGGCATAGCAATCTATGGTTGGCTTCGAGGCAAGCCAATATGGCTTTTCCCCTGGCTAGGGTACTATCTGCTGCCAGTAGTAGTCAGTGGTATACTGCTGCTTTCGCTCCCCGAAGGTTGGGGATGGATAGCGGCGCTCATCTATATCCCTCTGGCTCTTTTTGTCTTTATCCATATAGTGAGACAAACTGCAAGGCGAGATTGGCTATACGCATCACTGATGATAGCCCCTATGCTTGTGACATTCACCTGGTTTTCATCCTTGGGCAAAGGAAATGAGCTTCTAGCAAGTGACTGGGCAGCGAGGTTACAATCAAATGCGCTGTGGATAGTTATTAGCTTTGTTGCCTTAGCAGCTGCAACTGTCGCCTTCATCCGCCTCAAGCAGCGCAGGTATAAGATTATCAGTCTACTGATTCCGCCGCTTGTGGTCCTATCCGCGGTAATTGCCGCGAGCGGGGGGAGCATCGGATCCTGGGGGTGGCTGCTGTTGCTCTTTTCTTTGTCCGCCTTTGCCATCCCACTTTGGATGCAAGCCAGAGCCTACGAATAGCCTCCGCTGCAGGGACGGACAATCCAGAACCCCGAACAAGTTCGAAGTTCGAATCTCAAATATCCGAACCCGTCTCGGCTGTTGAAATTGGCGATTTGAATTTTCTCGGGATTTAGTGCTTGGGACTTCAAAGACTAAACACTTATGTGTTTAAGTGTAAATGACCAAATACTAACTCTGTTTCTGACTCCACAAGTCAGGTTGGGACTCTCGAGCATCCACGGCCTTGGGTGCCCGGTTGTAGGGCAGTCCTAGATGTTCATAAGCAAGCCTGGCTGCTACTCTGCCGCGAGGCGTCCGTTCCAGAAAACCTAACTGAAGAAGATATGGCTCATAAACATCCATAATAGTATCAGCATCCTCGTTGATAGAAGCAGCAATGGTGTCCAGGCCTACAGGCCCACCATCGAATTTGTCGATTATTGTATGCAACACTTTGTGGTCTACGTCATCCAGACCCGCAGAATCTATCTCCAGCTTTAAAAGTCCTTCCAGAGCTGCTTCCTTGGTCACTACTCCGTCTGCCATCACCTGAACGTAGTCTCTTATTCTCTTTAAGAGACGATTGGCTACCCGAGGGGTACCCCTAGCACGCTGGGCAATCGGGACAAGCCCCTCTTTCTCTGCTTTCACCTTAAGGATAGTTGCTGATCTTTCCAAGATCGCCTGTATTGCTGCTTCGTCGTAGAAATCAAGATGATACGGTACCCCAAATCTGTCGCGGAGGGGAGGACTCAGTAGAGACAAGCGCGTCGTAGCCCCAATCAAAGTGAAGTGCGGCAAATTCAACCGTAGGTTCCTAGCAGCTGGACCTTTTCCCAAGAAGATGTCAAAAACGAAATCTTCCATTGCCGGATAGAGTTTTTCTTCAATCGTATGGCTAAGCCTGTGTATCTCATCGATGAAAAGGATGTCCCCTTTATGCAGATTGGTGAGGATGGCTGCCAAATCGCCGGTGCGTTCTATCGCCGGCCCGGAACTGACTTTGATGTCAACCCCCATCTCAGCAGCGATAATGTAGGCAAGGGTGGTCTTGCCCAGACCAGGAGAACCATAGAGAATAGCGTGGTCTAGCGGCTCGCCTCTTTTCTGAGCAGCGAGAATAGCTATTCTCAGGTTATCTTTGATTTTCTCTTGACCTATGAATTCGCTGAGGCGTCTGGGACGAAGGTCAGAGTCAATAAGACTATCCTCGGTTGCTATTCTACCTGAGACAAGCCGCATCGCTAACCTTTGCCCCGACTCAATCGGGGACGGGGACATCTTGCTGGCTCTCTAATTCTAAAGGCGCAGCCCCCTTTTCATCAGGTCCTGCTGCCTTTAAGTCTTTCTCCTCATCAGCACCTGAATAAAGAACCCGCGATGGGATGAGCTTGCCGAGAATGACATTCTCCTTGAGACCACGAAGCCCGTCCACCTTGCCTTTGATAGCGGCATCGACAAGAACACGGCCGGTTTCCTGGAAAGAAGCAGCTGCCAGCCAACTGTCCTTGCTTAAGCTAGCTCTGGTAATCCCGAGAAAAGCAGCTTGAGCCGTTGCCGGCTCACCGCCCTCAGCCAACACCTTGCCATTTATGTCTTCGTAGTCAAATCGATTAACCAACTCGCCGGGCAGAAGTTTCGTATCTCCCGAGGAAACAATTCTCACGTTGCTCAACATTTGCCGAACAATCACAGCAATATGTTTATCATGTATGGTTACCCCTTGCGTGCGATATACTTTCTGTATTTCGTCAATCAGATACTGCTGGACTGCGTCCTTCCCTGTAATGCGCAAGATATCGTGAGGGTCGACGGGACCTCTGGTGAGCCTGTCACCCGCTCTGACCTTGTCTCCTGACTGAACAAGCAAATATGTACCTCGAGTGACACTGTATTCCCTCTCTTCCCTCTCTTCGTACCTGACAGAAACGCGATCACGCTCAATGACAACTTGACCAGTTACTCTAGCTGCTACAGATGAAGATTTTCCTGCTGCACCACGGCTAACAGCAGGCAGTTTCTTGCTGGTTTTTTTCTCCGGCAGAGAGAATAGGACGCTCCCGGCATCTATCGATTGCCCATCAGTTACGGCCAGCTCCGCTCCTGGCGGCATGGTGTATTCATCCAAATAGAATTCAGAGCTAATCACCTTGATTGTGCTTGTTCCATCGTTGTGAGTCACTTCAACAGCACCATCAATCTCAGAGATGATGGCACTGCCATCTGGCGTTCTAGCCTCGAAAAGCTCTTCTACACGAGGCAGTCCGGTGGTGATATCAACACCTACCACACCCCCCGTATGGAACGTGCGCAGGGTAAGTTGAGTTCCAGGCTCACCGATGCTCTGCGCAGCAATGACTCCTACCGCAGTGCCAATCTTCACCAATTTCTTCTTCCCCAAGTCCCTTCCATAGCAGTTTTGACAGACGCCAAATCGGGACCGGCAAGTAAGAGGCGACCGCACATGTACCCGAGTAATATCAGTCCCCGTAATTCGTCGCACTTTGTCTTCGCTAATCTCCTCGTTACGATCGACGATGATTTCATTTGTAGTCGGGTCAACAATAGGGGTAGCCGCTGAGTAACCAGTAATCCGGTTCTCAAACGGGGGAAGAGATACATCGGTAGTTTCCCTGGATATCCAGACCCCGTCGGCGGTACCACAATCCGTCTCAGTTACAATGACATCCTGAGCTATATCGACAAGGCGCCTGGTGAGATAGCCGCTGTCTGATGTCCTCAAGGCAGTATCAGCTAGCCCTTTACGAGCGCCATGGGTGGAAATGAAATACTCCATGGGTGTCAGCCCATCGCGCAGACTCGACTTGATGGGAAAATCTATTATTCTCCCCGAGGGGTCGGTCATCAGCCCGCGCATCCCCGCCATTTGTCTAATCTGAGAAATATTACCTTTGGCACCCGATGTAGCCATCATATAAACGCTGCCATAAGGATCCAGCGTACGGGATATATTTTCGGCAACCTTATCTGAAGCCTCCATCCACACTTGAACTGTGTTTTCATATTTCTCATCCTCAGTAATCAAGCCACGGTTGAATTGATCCTCAATGAGGCTGACCTTTTCGTCGGATTCCTTGAGAAGCCTGACCCTCTCAGGAGGCTCTTCAATATCATTCATAGCAATGGAAATGCCCGACTTTGTAGCATAGTCAAACCCCAATTCCTTAAGCCTATCGAGGACTCCAGCAGCACTCTCATTGCCCAATAGGTCAACGCAATTAGAGACCAGCGCCCTCAAAGAAGCTTTGTCTGCCGTTTTGTTGCAGAATCGAAGCTGTGGGGGCAAAGCGTCATTGAATATGATTCTACCCACGGTAGTATTTATCTGTCCCCCATCTGAACGAAGCGAAGGATCTCGCACAAGGATTTCGGCACCGAGCTCGATAATACCCAGTTCGTAGGCTAACTTGGCCTCGTCAAAACTGCTGAAAGACTTTCCTTCCCCTCTGGCTCCAGCCTTGGAAATGGTGAGATAATAGCAGCCCAGAACCATATCCAGGGTGGGTGTTGTAGCAGGCTCACCAGAACTCGGTAGCAACATATTATAAGGACTAAGCATGTGCTCCCTGGCTTCCTTAACCGCAGCCCTGGACAATGGCACATGAACCGCCATCTGGTCACCATCGAAGTCGGCATTAAAGGCAGTGCAAACCAATGGGTGGAGCTGGAAGGCATCGCCATCGATTAACACGGGTTCAAAGGCTTGAATGCTAAGCCGATGCAGAGTGGGAGCACGATTAAGCAATACAGGACGCTCCTTAACTACTTCATACAGTGCATCCCAAACCTCAGGGCTACCTTTTTCCACCAGGCGCCGGGCACTCTTCAGGTTATTGGCATACCCATTCGCTATCAGTTTGTGCATAACTGAAGGCTTGAACAACTCTAAAGCAACATAGCGCGGCAAACCACACTGATGGAGTTTGAGTTTGGGACCAACGACGATGACCGAGCGACCGCTGTAGTCTACCCGCTTACCGAGAAGATTTTGCCGAAACCGCCCTTGTTTCCCCTTAAGAATATCAGCAAGAGATTTCAAGGCGTGCTTATTACCAGTAACAACTGCGCGTCCTCTTCGTCCATTGTCGATAAGAGCATCAACGGCCTCCTGTAACATGCGTTTCTCATTTCGGATGATTATTTCCGGCGCACCTAGTTTCATAAGACGGCGGAGACGATTGTTGCGATTAATCACTCTCCTATAGAGGTCGTTAAGATCGCTAATAACAAAGCGACCACCATCCAACTGGACTATAGGGCGAAGCGCCGGAGGCAGTACAGGAAGCACAGTCAAAACCACCCACTCGGGCTTGTTGCCACTGAGCTTAAAGGCTTCAACCAGTTGTAGCCGTTGACTGACCCTTTTGCGGTACCCTCCCGAGGTGCTACGGACCTGGTCACGAAGCTCCTGGTGCAAAGCATCCACATCAATCTGTTTCAAGACTTGTAGAATAGCCTCAGCTCCCATACCAGCTTCAAAAATATCACCGTACTTATCTTTGAGTCTCCTGTATCCTTCTTCGTTAAGTAATTTCAGCGGCTGAAGACCTTCTAGCTCTGCAATGCTCGTCTTCAGTTCTTCTCCAAGCTTCTCCCTCTTTTCTACAAATCTAGCACGAAGCTCATTTACCTGTTGTATCTTAGCCTCTTCTTCCACATCCGCGGCCTCCAATTCCTCGATTTTCTTGTTCAGGCGTTCTTCTTGCTCAGCAATTTTTCGATTCCCCTCATCCTCAATTTTGTGAAGCTTTTTCTCCTTGGTATCCTTGTCCACAGAGATGACTATATACCGAGCAAAATAAATGACGTTCTCCAACTCCCGTGGAGAAAGATCAAGCAGCAGCCCGAGCCTACTAGGTACTAGCTTGACAAACCAGATATGGGTAACTGGCGCAGCCAGCTCTATATGTCCTGTGCGTTCCCGCCGGACACTGGAATGAGCTACTTCAACACCACACTTGTCACAGATAACTCCCTTGTACCTCGCCTTTTTGTATTTCCCACAGTGGCATTCAAAGTCTTTGACAGGGCCGAAAATCTTTTCACAAAATAGACCATCTCTTTCTGGCTTCAAAGTACGGTAGTTGATCGTCTCCGCCTTAGTTACTTCACCATGAGACCAGCTCCTGATTTGTTCCGGTGAAGCAAGACTGATTCGGATACCATTAATGCCATCAAATTGAGACATTTTCCCCCTCGCTAAGTAGTTCGACGGCAAAACCTAAACTACGTAGCTCCATGAATAAAACCTTGGTCGATTCCGGAATACCAAGTTGTTGAATATCTTCGCCTTTAACAAGAGACTCGTAAGCTTTAGCCCGTCCCATCACATCGTCTGATTTTATGGTAAGCATTTCTTGGAGTGTATGCGCGGCGCCGTGCCCCTCCAATGCCCACACCTCCATCTCTCCAAATCTCTGACCACCAAATTGAGCTTTCCCTCCCAGTGGCTGCTGAGTGATGAGCGAATATGGACCAGTGGAACGAGCATGTACCTTATCCCCAACAAGATGAATCAGTTTCATCATGTATATATTGCCCACAGTCACTGGTTTGTCGAACAGTTTGCCGGTTCTACCGTCTCGAAGTTCCATTTTCCCAAAAGTGGGAGGATAAAGCCTTCGCTCTTTATAGACTTTCCGTGCTAGCTGCTCTAAATCTTCATCACTAAGAGCTCTAAGCTGGTCATTATCACCCATGCCCAGTTCTTCAAGCCACAGACAGAGAGCAGCTTCTCTTGCCGCGCCTTTATTCCCATCACTCATTATTTTTGAGGCATCAAAACCACGACTGGACAGCCATTCTCCGACCTTTTCCAGATCGGTCCGGGCATTCCCGGGGTCTTCAGGGCTGAAGTCGACAGCGCCTGCCTTCCAAGCTATCCAAGTCTTCGCCAGGGCATCCTCAATGGTCAGGGAATCGGCACCGTCAAAAATGGGATTAACCGCCTCAAAACCCAGCGTCTGCGCTGCCCATCCCAAATGGGCCTCCAAAACCTGCCCAATATTCATACGGGAGGGAACGCCTAGAGGATTAAGGACAATATCCACAGGCGTGCCATCTGGCAGGAATGGCATATCTTCCTCCGGCAATACGATGGAAATCACTCCTTTATTGCCGTGCCTCCCTGACATCTTGTCTCCCACTGAGATTTTGCGCTTCTGAGCAACCCATGCCTGTATAAGTTTGTTCACTCCAGCAGGTAGTTCGTCATGGTTTTCACGAGAAAAGATTATAGTCCTGATCACCCTGCCCCACTCTCCTGACGGCATCCTGAGAGAGCTATCCTTCACCTCCCGCGTCTTTTCACCAAAAATAGCTCTTAGCAACTTCTCTTCTGCTGAAGGTTCAGTCTCACCCTTGGGAGTAATCTTCCCGACTAAGATATCGTTGGGCTTCACCTCAGCTCCAACACGTACAATACCTATTTCATCAAGGTTGGACAGGCTTTCTTCGCTTACATTGGGTATATCCCTGGTGATTTCTTCAGGACCGAGCTTGGTATCACGCTCCTCTATCTCATATTTTTCAATGTGAACGGAAGTATAGGCATCATCCTTGACCAGTCTCTTGCTGATAATAATGGCATCTTCAAAGTTGTATCCTTCCCAGCTCATAAAGGCACAAATGACATTTTGTCCTAGAGCTAGGGACCCGCTATCTAGAGAAAAACTATCTACCAACACCTGCCCCTTCTTAACCTTGTCGCCTTTGCTCACAATAGGACGCTGATTGATACACGTCCCTTGGTTAGTCCTGGCAAACTTCATCAAATTGAACACGTACTCTTTGCCTTTCTTGTTTCTGATCACGATTTGTGAGCCCGTTGCCGAAGTAACCACACCATCATCAGAGGCAAATAGCGCCTGCCCACTATATTTGGCCACCTCTTTTTCCATACCCGTGGCCACCAGAGGACACTCCGGGCGTAATAATGGCACCGCTTGCCGTTGCATATTGCAGCCCATCAAAGCCCGGTTAGCATCATCATGCTCAAGAAAGGGAATAAGACAGGCAGCTATGCTAAACAGCTGTTTTGGTGAAACATCAATGAAGCTTACCCTGTCTATTGATTCCTTGAAATATCTGTCTCCTCTCTTGACCTCAACTTTGTCATAAGTGAACTCATTCCTTTCATTAAGAGGAGCATTGGCTTGGGCGATGGCGTATTGACCTTCTTCGTCGGCGGTCAGGTAGACCATCTCACTGGAAACAAAAGGAATTACCTTGATATTCCGAGTCCGAAGAGAAGATAATTTTTGAGCTAGTGTTTTCGTGATTAATGTTCCAGCTTTGGCCATAAGTTTGCCCTTACTTCTTGTATCTTCCCAGACCGTCCTTCCCACCAACTCTTTCACAGTATTGGGAACATCGTGGACAACTCTGAGATATGGCGTTTCTATGAAACCAAATTCATTGACTGAAGCGTAAGTGGCGAGAGAGCCAATAAGACCGATATTTGGCCCCTCGGGCGTTTCTATAGGACAAATCCTACCGTAATGAGAATGATGTACATCGCGGACTTCAAATCCAGCCTGTTTCCTCGAGAGGCCTCCCGGCCCCATAGCAGAAAGACGGCGCTTGTGAGTTAGCTCAGCTAGCGGATTGGTCTGATCCATGAATTGAGATAGCTGCGACCGACCAAAGAACTCCCTCACAGCAACTGCTACAGGGCGAATGTTTATCAGAGCGGCAGGTGTTGCCGCCTCCGGACCAAGAATACTCATCCGCTCTTTGATAGCTCTTTCCAGTCTCAGCAAGCCAATGCGAAACTGTTTTTGTATCAGAAAACCTACCGCCTGGGCCCTTCGATTGCCTAGATGGTCGATGTCATCGGGAGTTTCATTGCCAAGGTTGACCGAAATAATACGGCGGACTATTTGCACCAAGTCTTCAGAGGTCAAGCCAGTGCAATTTCCGGGGATACTTAGGCCTAGCTTCTTGTTGAGCTTGTAGCGACCAACCTTGCCCAAGCTATAACGGCGAGGGTTAAACAGGAAATTGTTCAGCAAGGCTTGAGCACTGCTAAGACTGGGAGCTTCGCCAGAAGATAGTTTCCTGTAGATATCTAACAGAGCCTCAGCTTTACTTTTCACCAGAGGGTCTCGGTCTATTGTAGAGCGGATGAAAGCATGCTCGGGCGAGTTGTCTATATCTTGAAAAAGAGAAACCAATGTCTCATTGTCTTCAAAGCCTATGGCACGTAGCAAGGTCGTAACCGGTATCTTCCGTTTACCACTCACTTTGACCGAGATTACGTCTCGATTAGAAGTGTCAAAGTCAAGCCACGCCCCGTGCTCGGCAACAAGCTTGGCAACACATAATTCCCGCCCACTGGAAGGGTCTCTTTCCAGCGTGAAATAAACTCCAGGAAAACGAGTCAACTGATTGACCACCACCCGCTCCACTCCGGAAATGATGAAAGTGCCGGCATCGGTCATTAAGGGGAAATCGCTGAAGTATAATTCCTGTTGCTTGATCTCCCCCGTTTCTTTAACCACCAGTTGTGCAGTGACGTGAATCGGAGAGGAATAGGTCAGACCTCGTTCAAGACACTCGGGAATAGAGTGGAGTGGTTCTCGAAACTCATAATCGACGAAATGTAATTCCAGCCTGGTGCCCGTGTAATCTTGAATTGGTGATATTTCCTCAAACAGCTCCCGCAAACCTTCCTCTTGAAACCAGCGAAAGGAATCAAGCTGGACCTGAATAAGGTCGGGTATTTCTAAAGTCTCGGGCAATTCGGCGAAAGACTTCAGCGACTTGTGCTTAAGCATAGAAAAAACGACTCTGATTCTTCAAAACAATTTCTTGAAGGCATTAACTGGAAAAACTTAGGATAACCAGACCAAATAGAGAAAGGGAACATAACGCAAACTGGTAAGTATAACATCATGATCTAATTTTGTCAAGACCTCTGGCTATCCGCATCGTAGCACACAGCAGTATATTCTGCAAGTTTCTCTCAACGTAACCCACGGGCGACATGATCAATAGACGTATACTGATGATTGAAACTATACTCAATAGCTAGAATATTTGGCTCATCAACCAGATCCTGTGCAAGCATCACAAGGGAGAAGGCATCGCAATTCATCCGGTCAACGAGCCTCCTCATCTGGCAAAACTAAAGCCCCAGTTCAGTGACTACCACTTCCCTGTGCAAGTCAGTATCGCCGGCAGCGAACTGTGCCGCCTTCACACGCCGGTAGTAGAGGCCGACATCATGGTCCATGGTATATCCGATGGCCCCATGGGCAGCAATGGCCTCAATGCAAATTCGCTGGTAGGCTTCATTGGCCTTAGCTTTGGCTGCTGAAATCTGCCACGGCGATGGTGAACCAATGCTTATTCCCCAGGCTGCTTGATAGAGTAAATACTGAACCGCCTCCACATCGATCAGCATGTCAGCCAATTTGTGCTGTATCGCTTGAAAAGAGCCTATCGGCCGGTCGAACTGAATTCGTTCCTTGGCATAGCTACCTGTCATGTCCAAGACAGCCTGACACGCTCCGGACATCTCAGCGCACTTCAGCACGGCCGCCCGCTGTAATACTAAGTCCACTATAGCCCAGCCATCGCCTATTTTGCCCAGAATATCGTCTCCAGGCACCACCACGCTATCAAAGCTGACTTTGAATTGCCTGTCACCGCCTATGGTCGGGATTTCCTCTATTTTCACATTGGATGCTCTAACATCAACAATGAACAGTGTGATGCCGTCTTCCGGTCTCTTGCCTTCTCCGGTCCTGCCCGCTACCACGATATGATCAGCGACATGGGCATCGGTAACAAAAAGCTTGTAGCCCTGAAGAACATGGTTTGTCCCCTTCAGTACAGCACCAAGCTTTATCCCAGAAGCTTCATATTTGCCTGATGACTCGACCAGAGCAAAAGTCCAAATACCCTCGCCCTGAACGATTTGCGGCAGAAATTTAGTTTTTTGCCCACTGCTTCCATATTCAAGTAGTGGCAGAGCACAAAGGGCGATGGTGGAGAAGAAAGGACCCGGCACGATATTCCTTCCCATCTCCTCCATCAAGATGACCAGATCCATAAAGCTGGCATTCGTGCCTCCGTATTCTTCCGGAAAGATGAGCCCCATCCAGCCCAGTTCTGCCATACTACGCCACATCTGTGGGTCATAGCCCCTTTCGTCCCTGGCCATCTCCCTGACTTTAGCTTTGGGACATTCCTTGGCCAGGAAATCTCTGGCCGAAATCCGTAGCATGTCCTGCTCTTCGGTAAAACTAAAATTCATAATAACGCTCTAAAATATCCACTCTAAGAGACTCTAATATGATTTGGGTAATCCCAATCTAAACTGTCCGATAATACTTTTTTCGATTTCAGCGGTGCCTGCAGCAATCGCCTGACCGGGAAATCCCAGATACGCTCCCTGTATGGCGCCATTGAGTTTGGCCCACTCGGAATCCGGGTCAACCTGAGAATATATCCCCAGAATCTCAGCCCCAGTGATAGCCCCCTGTTTCATCAAATCGTCACCCATTATCTTGTTTCTGGAGGACTCATAGATAGGAATTTGACCTTGACTTATACGCCAAGCAAGTTGAAAGGCGAACATCTTCAGCGCCTCCAGGTTGATAGCGAGGTCAGCTAGCTTGGCACGAACCACAGGGTTCTTAGACAGTGGTTGGCCTTCATACTCGGTTTGACCAGCATACTTGGCCAGCTCTTCTAGAATCCTCTTTAGACTACCATAGGTGGTAGGCGCTATGCTGCGTCGCTCAAAAGCCAGTGACTGCATAAGATAATACCAGCCTCTATTTTCCTCTCCCACCAGGTTGGAAGCTGGCACTCTCACATTATCGAAGAACACTTCATTAAAGTGATGTCGCCCGTAATAGTTCAAAATGGGATTAACTGTGACACCTGGGCTCTTCATGTCCACAATGAAGATACTGATTCCCTGATGTTTCTTAGTGGCATTGGGGGCTGTTCTGACAGCCAGCCAGCACCATCTTGCCCGGTGAGCAGCACTTGTCCACACCTTTTGTCCATTTATTATATAGTCATCCCCATCCCTCACCGCTCGAGTCCGAATATTGGCGAAGTCTGAGCCGGCATTTGGTTCACTGTAACCAGTGCACCAGACACCATCTTTTTCGCCCGATGCAATTAAGGGCAAATACTTTCCTCTTTGCTCTTCGGTACCGAACATCATCAAGCAAGGGCCTACCCATTGTATCCCGCTTATGCCCATCCATGCCCCTGGTATTCCCCAGTAGGCTATCTCCATCTCGTATATTGTTTGCTCCAGGAGAGAGGCATCACGTCCGCCATACTTCTCTGGCCAGCTCATAACGAGCCAGCCCCTCCGGGCCAGTTTTCGGGACATGGATATTTCGAAGTCGAAATCCCTGAATTCGCCGTCAATTACGGTGTTGCGCACCAAATCCGGAGGTAGCTCGGCTTTGGCAAACTTGCGAATTTCTTCCTTCAATGCCAGTTCTTTTTCGCCCAGTCTAAAGTCCATTTTACTTTCCCGAAAACCAATCAGTGGAGGATTGCATATCTCCCCTCATTACACCGCGAGCGATAACTCAGACAACGAGGCACATTACATAGACCAAGTCATAGTGATAACCGTTACTGTTCAGACTTTCAGGCAACCAGCCGAGAAACCGACGGCAGCATACACCGAGCCATTACTTGGACCGGGGCGGGTCTGGGTTGACCAAATCCTTGGTCATGGCCACCGGCATGAACATGAATAGCTCATCAATCGTCCATCCGCCAGCCTTAACCAGTTGCTTCTCCAGTACGGGCTCTGAATAGAGCCCAATTCGGCCTCTTTCTACATAGAATGCCCGCCCGTTGACGTTAGCAGCATCATTAGAAGCGAGCCATACCACTAGAGGAGCGATATCTTCAGGCTTCATTTGGTCAAACCTGGCCATAGCTTCCGGCCGAGCCTTTTTCATTTCATCGCTGAGGGTAAGCCGGGTACCGGCGTTAGGCCGAATACAATTACACGTCACACCATACCGGCCCATATCCCGCGCCACTTTTCTCGTTAAGCCAACGATCCCCTCCTTGGCTGCACCGTAGTTAGCCTGCCCATAAGTGGTAGCATTGAGCCCTGCCACAGATGATGTATTTATGATTCGTCCGCACATCTGCTGGCGGAAGAAGGGACTCACCGCCCTAATGGTATGGAAATGACCATACAAATGCACCTTGAGCACTATATCCCAGTCCTCTTCGCTCATATTGAACAACATCCTATCACGCAGAATTCCCGCATTGTTGACCAGTATATCGACCTTCCCAAAATTGTCCACGGCAGTCTTTACAATGTTCTCGCCACCCTGCATAGTGGCCACTGAGTCATAGTCAGCCACTGCCTCTCCGCCCAGTTTCTTAATCTCTGCCACCACCTCATCCGCTGGTGAACGCGCTGCCCCGGAACCATCAACAGCACCCCCCAGATCATTTACCACTACTTTGGCCCCTTCCGAGGCCAAGGCCATGGCTTCTCCTCGACCAATGCCTCGTCCGGCCCCGGTGACGATAGCTACTTTACCTGCAAGCCTCTTTCCCATTGTCGAACTCCTCATATGTTCTTTCCCGATTTCCAAATAGGCGACAGATCATACCCCGTAAAGACTTGGTCACGAGGGAGTCAAACCCCTACACCTACATATAAATCCCAGAGGAAACGTTCAGCACCTGTCCCGTAATAAAAGCAGCATCATCTGAAGCCAGGAATAGAACAGGCTTCGCAGCATCTTCAGGCGTCATCGGCTTAACTTGAAGGAGCATCATATCCCTTACCTTCTTTGGGATACCCACTGCTTCGCCAGCTACCTGTTCCTGCTGTGTTTCTTTTTCTCTGGTCAACCGTGTATCTACAAATCCGTAGGCAATCACATTGCAGGTAATACCAAAGCGTCCCCACTCCCTGGCTACGGTTTTGCTCAACCCGATGAGACCTGACTTAGCGGCAGAGTAATTGATCTGCCCGACGTTTCCCATCAGTCCCGCTACCGAAGCTACGTTAACTATTCTGCCATTGTGTCCCGCCTTCATCATATACTTCGAAGCTGCTCTGATACAGTTAAAGGTCCCCTTGAGACTAATATCAACACATATATCCCACTGAGCATCCGTCATCCTATTTATCAAAGCGTCCCTCGTAAGTCCGGCATTATTCACCAAAATATCTATCTTGCCAAATTTTTCGACTGCTTTGTCCATAACCTTCTGGCAGTCCTCCAGCTTAGTCACATCGCCAGCGCAGCCATCGGCTTTGCCTCCAGTAGCTGCAATTTCCTTGACTGCCTCCATAAGCGGCGCCTCATCAATATCACTCACAAAAACAGCCGCACCTTCTTTGGCAAACAACAGAGCATCGGCTTTACCTATGCCGCGAGCCGCCCCTGTGATAACCGCCACCTTTCCATCTAGTCTTCCCATTTTTCACCTCCTTGAGATTCGTTCTATCAATAACACGGGCTTGATTCACTATTCCTAGAAACCGCTTCTAAGCAACTGTCAAAACCAATACTCTAGCTTATTTCTTCTTTCGTGCGGGTAAGGCGACCAGAGCCGAGCCAGGCGTCGTCCTGTCTCCCTTTCCATTCTCCACCCAAATCTCGCACTCAACAAGATGCTCGCCACCTTCTTCATATTTCTTGATCACTTTGCCTTTACACCACCAGGTTTCGCCGTCACGAGGCTCTTCCATCGTCTTCATTTTCCGGGGATAATCCATTCCGCGGTACTGGCAGGACAGTTTCTTGAGTCTCCCATCCTCTCCAATCCAATCAGTCATCAATTGTCCCAACCAAGCACGCTTAAGTGCGCCATGTACAATAGGAGCACCCACGCCCATAGCCTTAGCGAAATCTTCATCATAATGTAGAGGATTGAAATCCCCCGATGCCCCTGCCCATTGGACCAACATACGAGTTGTAGCGATCTTCGCCAATGGTGTTACCTCAGTGCCCAGCTCAACGTCCTCATAGCAAACTTGTTTAGCCATCTTTCCTCCCAAAACAAAGTAGTTCAAAAACTAGAACTGGATTATCGTTGCCCAGCTTCTCAGTACAACGTTGCCCTTCTGGTTCACAAAAGTGACCTCTGCTGTGGTGAACATGGTCTTGCCCAGTCTGGTTTCGCGTTCGCCCACCTTGGCAATCTTAGTCGTGGCAGTCAAGACATCACCAGCACCAATGGGTTCAACAAATTCGAACTCAATACCTCCGTCGAGAATCCTCGGAGGCGCTCCAGCTTTTACCAGAAATGCGAACAGTTTCTCCGTAGGACGCCCAACTTTGACTGGCCAACCAGTGAAACCGGGAGGAGCTATCAACCGTCCATACTTGGTTTTTCTGGCAAAGTCCGGATCATTATATAGAGGGTTTGGATCGCCTATAGCCTGTCCATACCTCTGGATTGCCCCTTCTTCGACCTTGAAAACGATAGTGTCCAGGGTCACACCTATCAGCTTACGCAATTCCTCTGTAATCAGACTGCCATTAGCCATAGCTAGCCTCCCTGATTCATTTGCTTCTACGATCCTACGATAGCAATACTAACGATGTTCATGGGTGGAAAACCGCCTAGATTGTGGGTCAGCCCCAGCTTAGGATTCTTGAGCTGTCGTTCCGGTAACTGGACTTTGCCCTGCAATTGTTTGTACATCTCGTATATCATCCGGAGACCAGACGCCCCGATAGGATGTCCGAAGCACTTCAATCCACCGTCGGGCTGAATGGGCTGCGGGCCATCATGGTTGAAACGGCCGGCCTCGATGTCTTCCTTGACTTTTCCCCTGGGGCTGAATTGCAGGTCCTCCATGGTCACTGCCTCAGTTATGGAGAAGCAATCGTGCACCTCAGCCATGCTTATCTCTTCACGTGGATTCTTTACTCCAGCCTCTTTATAAGCTTGCTTGCCAGCGCGATAAGTGGTCTCAACATGAGCCCCATCCCATTTGGTATACATTAATTCCTCGCCTGAACTTAAAGCCACCTGTAGTGCCTTGACATATACGGGGTCTGGTCGAAACTTCTTGGCCATGTCGGCTCTGGTTACAATTGCAGCCGCTGAACCATCACTGACTCCACAGCAGTCGAAAAGCCCCAATGGCCAGGCAATGATGGGCGCATTTATTATCTGTTCCTCGGTTACTTCGCGGCGCAAATGTGCCTTCGGGTTCCGGGCTCCGTTGTAATGGCTTTTAACTGACACCTTGGCCAGCATTCTCTTGCCTTCCTCCGGCTTGAGACCATATACGGCAAAGTATCTGGTCGCCATCATGGCAAAAGCCCCGGGGGCGGTCAATTTAGGCATAATCAGTGCATTTTTTGTCCCCATAAGACTAGGGCCACCGGGAAGCCCGCCATATCCCGTGTCTTTGAGCTTTTCGACACCCAGAGCCAGAGCAATGTCATAAGCTCCCGACGCTACACCGTAGCATGCCCCCCTGAAAGCTTCCGTGGCAGTGGCACAAAAGTTTTCCGTCCTGGTCACAGGAATAAAGGGCAACTTCAATGCTAAAGCCAGAGATGTGGCCCCTTTTCCTACACTCTGTTCCTCAAAGTGCACGCCAAACCAGGCCGCGTTGATGTCCTTCTTTTCTATGCCCGCGTCCTCCATACATTCCTTGAAAGCATCCACCATGAGGTCTTCGGCGCTCTTATCCCATAACTCTCCAAACTTGGTGCAACCCATCCCTATGATAGCGACTTTGTCTTTGATACCTTCTGCCATTCTTGATCCCTCCGTAAATCTTGTTATCGCGTACCGCAGTCAGGCACGTATAGGCGCTGCCTTCCATGAATAACCGTGAACACCGCTTGGCTCATCAACATATCGCCTGCGGAAGGTCATCTCAACAGGCATGCCTACTTTGACCGAATCCAGATCACAATCGGTGAAATCAAACCAGAACCTGCCGCCACCATCAAAATCCACCAGGCCATATATCGAAGGTGGGTCAATACTGGCGGCCAGATTATCGCCGGTATAAGTAAATATGACGGCTTTCTTGTCCGAAAAGCGATAATCTTCCATCTGGTCAATGGCTCCGCAATCAGGATTGACACATACTCTTTGATATGGATATTGCGGCGTCCCGCACTTCTTGCATTTCGAACCACAAAGAGACAGAATTACTTTCCTTTCCCTGAACAACGCCGACATCGGCGTCTTAATGCTTATCTCGCCACGCATACCCAAGTCCATCGGTGCCAAATTTCTGAAGGCAAGATACTTCTCATAGCTGGCAAGATCCTTTTTGGCAGCGACGTGTTTCTTCACTGCCCTCTTGTCAGCCACATTCTTTATCTTCTCGGTCACCTGGAAGAACATTGCGTCGCCGCCATTTCCAAAGCTGGCGACCAGTATTTTGTCGCCGGGCTTGGCATCCTCCAATGCCGCCACTAACATCATCAAAGGTGAAGCTGAGCCAGTATCACCGACTGTGCTAAGCAACGTATCCTGAAGCTGAGCAGGGTCAGCGCCCAACCTCTTGGCTATGGCCCCGTGCTCTCGTGCGTACAGACCGGGATACACGCATCACTGCCAACAAGAAGCGACGCAGCGCCATCTCCGTAGAGAGACTCTTGAGGACTGCCCGGTTTGCTCAACCGGCAGTCAGAAGCACAGATGAGAACATTGCCTGACGTCTCTCCCTTTACTGTGTCCAGGGCCGAAAGGAGCGCAGTGGTCCCTGATTTCGTGGAGCCAATGAAATCTGCAGTCCTTATACTAGACCGCAAATCAAGAGCGGTAGCTACCAGGGCTGAATTTTGCCTCACCATATAAGGTTGACTGGTGGTAGCAAGATACAGGCCATCAACCATCTCCCGTTTTACACTACTCAAACAATCAATTCCCGCGGCTACCGCCATGGTGAGAGCATCTTCATCATGATTGGCAACCGCATTCTCACCGGGCGCTGGAAAAGACCCCAAAAACGCAACAGCCATAAAGAGAGTATTGTGATTCATTCGATACCGCGGGATGTAGGCTCCATAAGACTTTATGCCGACCATCGATTGACCTCCTCACGCGAGCTTCTGGGAACAAGAGACTATGGCACAAAAACTGCGTGATGTCAAACCTTGACAACGTTGAAAATGACCCGATAACGATGATCTTCTCGTCATTATCAGCTGACGAAAGACAGTTAAATCCTGAGCAGTGAAATATAGTAAAATACCAAATTGGGAGGGACGTATTATGAACATTGGCAGTGGCATAGAGGATAACGTCAAGAGGTTCGGCGAATACGAAGCCCTCTATTTTGAAGGAAGATGGTACACAAATGTCGAGATAAGTCGCAGCGCCAACCTGCTGGGGAATGCACTCAAGAGACTCGGCATAAACAAAGGAGACCGGGTGGCAGTACAAATGCCCAACAGTCCGGTGGTGCTTTCTGCCTTTCCTGCCATATACAAGATAGCTGCTGTCGCCGTCCCCCTGAATCCCCTGTTACGGCCCGATGAGGCCGCCTACATATACCGTGACTGCGGTGCCAAAGTCATTCTCACTAGCCCGGATTTTGTCGGCCGGGTACTAGAGGCGCAAAGGCAAACGCCGAATTTGCAGCACGTGATTCTCGCAGACGGGGATGATGTTCCAGGAACTATTCCGTATTGTGATATTATGTCAAGTACTTACGATCAATTGGCGGTTGCCGAGACCGATAATGGTGATATCGCCGCTCTGATGTACACCGCCGGCACCACAGGACCGCCCAAAGGAGTGATGCACACGCATTACTCGCTCTATATCAATGCGTTATTCTTCTATGAATATATTCTGGTGCACAGGTCCACAACTCTGCAGTTTAATAGTTGCGCGCTTGATCCGAAAACACTACACTTCAACGAGGCTAGTCAACGGGTTTCCGGTGTGAACCGAGCCATGGTCAGCCTGGGGGTGCTGCCTTTGTCGCACTCTTATGGTATTGCCTTCAGCAACACCAGTAACTTCGTAGGTGGGAAAACGATTCTGCTGCGGTGGTGGAATGTCGAAGAGACCCTGAAAGCCATTGAGAGATTCCGGGTTACTCAAATGGCAGCGGTCCCTACAATGTATATCCAGATATTAGAATCCCCCGAGCTGGATGAGTATGACTTGAGCTCGCTTGAGGACTGCCAGTGTGGGGCAGCACCGTTGCCCGTAGAAGTGGCCCTGAGATGGAGGGAAAAGGTGGGAGTGGATATTCGAGAGGGGTGGGGCCTGACCGAATCAGGAGCCACCACTACAGGGCAGCCAGGCGACCTTCCACCAAAGTACGGCTCCATTGGTAAGTGCCTGCTGAAATGCAACACAATCAAAGTTTTCGACGAGAAAGGGCAGGAGCTTCTACCGGGACAGCAGGGCGAGATAGTAGTCAAGGGGCCCACACTGATGAAAGGCTACTGGAACCTGCCAGACGAAACAGCCAAAACCATCAAAGGCGGATGGCTTCATACCGGCGATATAGGTTATGTGGATGAGGATGGCTATTTCTACATCACCGGCCGCAAGAAGGATATCATCATCAGAGGGGGAGAGAACGTATCACCGATGGAAGTTGAGGAGGTCCTTCTGCAGCATCCAGCAGTCACAGAAGCGGGAGTGGTGGGCGTCCCAGATGCCGTGTACGGAGAAGAGATAAAAGCTTTCGTCGTCATAAAGCCGGAGAAATGTGTAAACGAAGAGGAACTGATCGCCTACTGCAAAGACTGCTTACCTACCTTCAAGCGGCCAAAGAAGGTGCAATTTATGAAGTCCTTGCCCAGGAACATTTTAGGCAAGGTGTTGAGAGCCGAATTACGCAAACTCGGCTGATTCTGAGCAGCATATATATAGAATTGAAGGGAGGGACATGCCATTGCCCGAATTGAAATTTGACAGGACAAAATGTGCCAGGTGCAAAACCATCAGTTGCCTTACCAAATGCCAGTACATGGATTTCAAGGACAAAGACAAAGCGAAGAAGGAATGGCAGAAAGTAATCAACGGTGAGGATTCGTCTGTGCAGGAGGCATGCACCACATGTTATGCCTGTGAGGAATACTGCCCATATGGGAACCATCCGTTCTACTTGATTGTCGAGCAACAGGAAAAGAAAGGGATACTACCAGCGCCGAGGCCGACCGTCACAATGTGGGTTAACCAGTGTCAGCCGGTGGGTAAATTCATAGTGGGCAAAGTTGAGGAAAAGGCACTATCGTACTGCTTTTTGCCCCACTTCAACACACTGGTCAAAGGGAAGCTTTTCGACGGCATCGCCTGGTCTGTAATCTTCGGCCAGGAGTTTTTCTGCAATGCTGTTTATCTGCATTACGCAAGAGCATCAGTAATAAAGGACAGGCTGCCCGGGATAGTCGAGAATATTAAGAACCAGGGAGTCAAAGAGCTTGTATGTCTGCATGACGAATGTTATGGCACCTTCACATCGCTGGCACCCGCTTACGGTATAGACATACCATTCAAGCCCATTCACTACTATGAGTATCTGTATGGCAGGCTAAAGGAGCTCAAAGACCAGATCAAACCGCTCAATGTTAAAGCCGCCTACCAGAGAAACTGTTCAGCCCGCCTGTGCCCCGAGACAGACCACTATGTGGATGAAATATTCGGGCTGTTTGGGGTAGAGCGGGTCAAGCGGAAGTATGACAAAGAAAGTGCCCTGTGCTGCGCCGAGATTTTCAGAATGGAGAAGGGACCGGCGCTGGCCGACGATGTTCAGAAGAGAAACATAGACGATATGGCGAAGTCTGGCGCGGAGTACTGCGTGTTCAATTGTCCGGCTTGCTGGGACTCGCTAGCGCATAAGGTTGTCAAGCAAGGCATAAAGCCGATACACATGATTGACCTGTGTAAACTTGGCATAGGCGAAGAGCAAGCGTTGAGGCTGCCTGAATTAGCCGTGGAGGTGTGATTATGGCCATTACCAGTACCTTATACGATTCGTTGGTTAAGATAGTTGGGAAGGATTTCGTCTCCGACCGGAAGGAGGAGCGCTATTTCTATGCCAGAGACGGGGGCCTCATGCCCCCGCATGAACCCGACTTTGTGGTAATGCCCGAAACGACTGAGGAGGTGCAGGAAATAGTAAAGCTGGCAAACAAGGAGAAGATGCCACTTGTTCCCAAAGGGTCAGGTCTGGCATTGACCGGTCTGGTTATCCCTCAGCGAGGAGGCATTGTACTGGATATGAAGCGGATGGACAGGATCCTGGAGGTAAATGAGAAAGCCAGATATGTCGTCGTTGAAGCCGGCGTTACACACGGTGTGCTAAAGAGCTATTTGCAGAAACACCACCCACGCCTACGGCACAGCATACCCGACGCTCCACCGATAGCCACGATAGTCGCCAACGCGGTAATCCACGGGCAGGGGCGACTGTCGCAGCAGCACGGGTTCAACTCCGACATGGTCTCCGGCCTGGAAGTGATCCTGCCCACGGGGGAACTCTGCCGCATCGGTTCGTGTTCGGTATCTTCATACTGGTTCTCGAAGGGAGCGCCGTTGCCAGATTTGTCCGGACTATTTCTGGGCTGGTTCGGCACCACAGGCATAATCACCAAGTTGGGACTGAAGCTCTACCCCTGCAAGAAGATGAGGGATGTGATGGTCTTCCTGACAGATAAGTCCGAGCTGATCCCGGACATTATGCTGAAGCTCAGCCACACCGAGATGATAGAAGACGTGGTGGTGTCGGCTCAACCGCTGCCTTTGAGATTCAGGGGAACTTTCTGGGTAACGCCTTACATAACCGGCGATTCCGATGAAGAAATGGAGTTTAAGCGCAAGATGGTCTGGGATTCCATCTGGGAGCACTTTGAAAACCGGGACGTAGGGTTCTTGAGCCTCTCGCCGGACATGAAAGCCCCTCTGATGTCAATGCCCTCCAAAGACACATGCCGGTTCGCTGATGTGTCGAAAGGGGGTGGATTTCAATATGCCGGGCCTATAACCCCGATTGAGAAATTTCCGGCTTTCATTAAGAAACTGGAGGAGGTGGCTGCAAAATATAATGTCTTCTATTCATCCGCCACCCGGCTCATCGGCGCCGGGCACTGCATGATGTTCTCATTCTCCTTTTCCTTTAGTAGAGCCAATGCTGACGAGATGGTCAGAGCTAAAGAGGCTCTGGACGAGTGCAGCAAATTCGCCCTGGAGGAAGGCGGCGTGCTCTGGAAGGCAGACATTTACGAACAGAAGCTGCTCATGGACAGGATGGACCCGAATACACTTGCCCTTATGAAGAAGATAAAGCAGCTCCTGGACCCCAACGGAATCATGAACCCTGGAAACTGGGAGGTGAAATGATGCAGAAATATGTCAGCCAGATCCATAGATGTTTCAGGTGCGGGTACTGCAAGTTTCCCACCGACTACTCGAGCTTTAATTGTCCCTCCTACAGAAGGTTCAGGTTTGATAGCTACTCCACCGGCGGACGGCTCTGGCTTATTTATGCCTGGCTGAAGGGCGAAATCGAATGGTCGGAGCACTTCGCTGAAATCCTTTACGCCTGCACGACCTGCAAGAACTGCACCGAGCAATGTCCCATGAAGTTCGCTCCTGATATTGTTGACTGGATTGTTGGAGCCAGGAGCGATATGGTCGAGAAAGGGAAGATACCGCCCCGTGTGGCACGCTTTTTCGAAGCTGTCTATAGCTATGGAAATCCTTTCAAGCAGCTCAGGAGCGACAGGGCTGCCTGGGCGAACGGAACGAAAAAGTATAAGGCAGGAGACGAGTATCTCCTGTATGTCGGCTGTCTGGGCTCGTACGACGAAAACGGACAGAAAATGGCCAGGAGCCTGGTGGATATCTTAAACGCCTCCGGGGTTTCCTTCGGGATACTCGGCGAAGAGGAAGAGTGCTGCGGCAATGAGATATACATGCTGGGTGAGACGGGACTCTTTCAGAACCTAGTCGAGAAAAACAACCAGAAATTCAAAGAGCTTGGCGTCAGTAAGGTGATTACGCTTTGCCCGCATTCCTACAACATTATGAAGAACGTCTACCCGGTATCGGGTGGAAACTTCGAGGTGTACCACTACACCCAAATCCTGAATGATTTTGTTAAGAACAACAAGATAAAACCCTCACAACTTAAAGCAAAGGTTACTTACCACGACCCCTGCTTCCTGGGGCGTTATAACAACATCTATGACGAGCCAAGGCAGATATTGCAGAGTATTCCCGGCATTGATCTGGTGGAGATGGCACGGAACAGGAAAGATGCTTTTTGCTGTGGCGGCGGCAGTGGCAATTTCGTTACCGACCTTCTGGCGGGCAGCGCGGATAGCCCGGCACGGATCAGGGTCAGAGAAGCTTACGATACCGGAGCCGACACGTTAGCAGTCACCTGTCCCAGTTGTCTAACGATGCTCACGGATGCCGTGAAGGCCGAAAACCTGGATGGCAGGCTGGCTGTCAAAGACATTTCGCAGATTCTGAGAGAGCTTCTGTCTGTTGGATGAGCCTGTGAATCTCGGCCTAGAGAATCAGGTTCTGTAAGCTACCCATTATCAGTACTGCAACCAGCATTACGCCAATAGCCTTGAAGAGGTCTCTTACGCCCAGTTCCCGGGCCAATATCACAAAGGTAGCTACACAGGGGAAAAACATAGCCAAGACCGTGCTGCTGATAACCAGTTGCCTGGCAGTCAGGCCTAAGGAAGCCAGCATGCCCATAGCCGCGTCCTTACGTAGAAAGCCAATAACGAGGGGTGCGATTGTCTCCTTGGGCAACCCCCACAGCCCGGTCAATACCGGGGCGGCGATGTCGGCAATGGCACGGAAGACTCCTAAAGTGTATAGGATGTTTACCACCAGCACGGTGCCGAGCACTATTGGCAAAGCTTCTCTAATAAAGCCTGAGACCCTTAGCCAGAGCTTTTGGCCGACGACCCGCCACGGCGGCAGGCGATAGGGTGGAATTTCCACCAGGAGTTCCGGGTTGAATCCTCTGACAGCACGATTAAGGATGAGCCCTATAACAACCCACGATATGAACAGGCTCCCGTAAACCATAGCCACGTATGCCACGCCCTGCTTCCCCACCACTCCGATTATCATAGCCTGCAAGGCAGCGCAGGGAACGCCGATAGAAATCAAGGTCGAGGCAATAAACCTCTGTTTACGGCTCTCCAGAATACGGGTTGCCATGATGCCGGGCACGTTACATCCAAAGCCCAGAATAGTGGGGATGATGGCATAACCGTGGAGCCCCAACCGGTGCATTATGGCGTCCATCAACACCGCCAGGCGGGGCAGATAGCCGACATCTTCAAGTATTCCCAATACCAGGTAAAAAGCAATGATATAGGGCAACACGGCACCCAGAGGAATATAGAGTCCCGTGCTGAGCAAGCCGAAGGACTGAGAATAGTCAATTCCCCCGCCGACAAGTTCACCTATCAAGACGTTGTGCAAAAACCCTCCTCCTCCCAAAGCCAGACTCAATTTCATTAGCACCGGTGTCCACAGCCCTTCGAAGATAGGCTCAGCTATGTAGCCGATTATTCCCTCACCGACGAACCGCACAAACCAGAACGTGGCAAAAAGGACAAGCAGGGCGATGATTATCCCGCCGACCGGATGGCTGCTGGCATCCTCCAGACGCTCGTACCAGGTATGGTGGCGATGGCTCAACGATTGCACCTGGCTCACGATGTCACCCACCTTCAACCACCGTTCATCGCTATTGGCATAAATGCGAGCGTTTCTGGGTACCCTCGCCTCGGGAAGACGCCCAACCAACTCCCTGATTCCCTGCCCGGTAATGCCTGCTGTGGGGACAACGGGCACTCCGAGAAGCTCCTCCAATTTGGCCACATCTATGCTTATCCCGCGGTGCCGGGTGTCATCCCACAAATTGAGGGCGACTATTACTGGAGTCTGTCTTTCCAGCAACTGTAAAGTCAGATTGAGATTTCTCTCCAAATTGGTGGCGTCGACGACATTGATAACCACGTCTCCTTCTCTGAGCATTTCCACAGTGACCTCTTCCGCCCTGGAACTTGGTTCAAGAGTATAGCTGCCGGGGACGTCAATGACCTCAGCCTGTTCTTGCCCTAGCTTCAGATACCCTTTCGTGAACCCCACGGTCGTGCCGGGATAGTTGGAAGCGATAATGTGTGTTCCCGTCAGTCGAGAAAAAAGGGCGCTTTTGCCCACATTGGGATTACCCACAAGCAGGATACGCATCATGTCAGGGAGTTCGCGGTAGATATTTATCTAGTTCAACTATTATCTTTCTGGCCATGCCAAAGCCGACAGCCACCTGCGTACTATCCGCCCTGAGAATAACCGGGCCATGGAATAGCGTCGAACTCAGTTTGGTCACTTTTTTTCCTGGCCTGATACCCAGGCCGTCCAGACGCCGAATCAAGCCGTGTCCTCCCAGGACTCCGACCACAGTGCCCGTCTGTCCGGTTTTCATCTCGGCCAGGGTCAGCTGATTGTTTTGATGCATGATCATAGTCTATCCTCTATCTTCAAAAGTTAGTCTCATCTAACTCACACATTCCAAATTTTTTTGCCTTCTCTTGTTTGGCCTATTTCCTCTTCTTCAAACCCCTTTTCGAGCAATCCTGAGGGAGCTCTCCGTGTTCCAAGTAGTACTCATACCTGCTCGGAAAATTAGCTTTCCCCAATGGACAGGCCTCGATGAACTCCACAAATTTTGACAGTCTCTCCATGCTCAGGGGACCGATGACATGCTCAACCTTGCAGGCATCTTCTTCGGCAGTCTCCTGGTCAATACCCAGGGCACGGGCAAAAAAGCGAGTCAGCGCCTCATGGCGGCA